>CAWDPL010000029.1:0-94914 GCA_963804105.1 uncultured Alphaproteobacteria bacterium | reverse complement strand
TTTCTTTAAAGAATTGCTGGGTAAATTTAAACAAACGACACAACGGTTTCATAGAATTTTCAAGTGGTGCAGTCAGAGCTTCTAATGCGTTTATCATGAAACAGTGCTATTTTAATTTGTAATTAATATTGTTTTAATATTGTTTGAATATTAAAAGCAGTGCTTATGATGCTCTTTTCTTAGCAAAATGGAGGCTATCTCTGTCGGATTTGGCAATCGTAAGGGCGACGAACTGTCTGATTGTTTGGCTGATTGATTGAGATCGCCAAGGCACTACCCACTGACGACTATCAGTATTTGATTGGATGCAGGTTACACTCCGGACATAGCATGTACAACATAACAACCCTAAAAAAATCACTTATTGCTCAGTCTGATACACCATCTCGAAACATTGAGCATGTTTTCAATTGACAAACAATATCAAGTTTATACAATATCAATATTGTTTTAATATTAAAAAAGGTTGATTATGATCATCACTGTTGGCAATACGAAAGGTGGAGTCGGCAAAACGACTATCGCTGTGAATTTGGCAATTGCAAGAGCGCTGGCCGGTCGGGATGTGTGGCTAATTGATGGAGATCGCCAAGGCACTGCGCAGATGGCGATCAGTATTCGAGCGGATGCTGGTCATACCCCAGGCATAGCATGTGCAACATATCCTGATGGGCCAACGCTACGCGCTCAAGTTCAACAGCAATCGGCAAAATTTGACGACATTGTTATTGATGCCGGGGGACGCGACTCAACAGCCCTCCGGGCTGCGTTAGTGCTATCAGATGTTCTTCTAGTACCGTTCCAACCGCGCAGTTACGATGTTTGGGCATTAAATGACATAGCGGTCCTAGTTGATGAGGCCCGTAGCGTGAGGGACAACCTACGCGCTTTTGCAATCTTGAATTGCGCCGATCCAGGCGACGTCTCTACAGATAACACCGAAGCCGCAGAGGCAGTAGCCGACATACCCCAGTTTCAGTATTTATCAGCACCGATCCGTCGCCGAAAATCATTTGCTAATGCGGCTGGTCAAGGATTATCGGTTCTGGAAATCAAACCCGGCGACAAAAAAGCAAAAAACGAGTTAAATACACTTATTGAAATGTTGTTTCAATATTAAAATAATATTATTTTAATGCATATTAAGGTGAATTAAATGGCGATCACAAAAGCAAAACCACGACATGTACAAACTGCCGACGAGTTCATTTCTGGAGCACCGGATGCCGAATCTAAGCCCAAGGGAGTGAAGAAAGGCAATAAACAGCAAATCAGCCTAACTATTGCTCCAGCACTCCTAGAAAAAATTGACGCAATGGCCGATGAGCTTGGTCAATCACGAGCGGCAATCATTAACATGGCGATCTATCGCGCGGTCGAGCACGGTTTAAGTATCGATGGCTTGCGGAAAGCATGAAATCTCAATACGCAAGTCGAGATACATATCACATCGATACGAGGACGAAATCGAATTATGGCAAAAAACATAAATGACATTATTCCTCCTGCCATGCGGAAACGAGCAGAGGACGCAGAAAAACGACAAGCACTAACAAAAAAGATACATCCGGTACCACGGCAGGAATTTCTGCCCTTTTGGCCGGACGAAATACGATGTCTACCAAACGAACTATTACGATCTGCTTTGTTTACCGCAAAAAACCGTAAGCAACCTCGTGAAAATCTTAAAGACGCTACGATATTTATGATTGGCGGCGGACGAATCACGTACAGAGGCGAAGAATTACGGCAAGACGACGAAACAGTGTGGCTCCAACTTATTCACCTAGCAAAAGAACAGCAAGCAGGGGCTTTCGTTGAATTCACTCCTTACGCTTTCTGCAAAGCCATTCATTGGCCTTTAAAAGGACAAAGTTATACAAGGTTAAAGGAATCCTTACAAAGAATGGTAGCCACTGGCCTATCCGTATATAGCAAACGCCTTAAAAAAGGCGTCACCCTTTCCATGATTCCTGCTTTCGAATGGCGAGACATGGAAAAAGAGGCAAATCTCCCCCGTTGGCGAGTGCAAATTGCTCCACAACTTGTTGAAATGTTCGGTGATGTGCATTTCTCACGTATGGAGTGGGAACAACGGTTAGAACTACCTGTTGGTCTAGCTACTTGGTTGCACGGCTATCTTGCGAGCCATAAAGAGCCATACCCTATAAAATTGGAAACCATCAAGAAGGGAGCTGGACTTACGACCGAAGACAAAAGCCATCTGAAAGAGCTTGTAGAATCAGCTTTACAATCTCTAAAAAATGTAAATTTCCTATCCGATTGGAACATAGAAGGCGATTTAGTCAGCGTTCAACGAACATAGCAATATCATATAACTATTGACCTTTGACCGGGTTTTAATAGAATCACCTGACCTAAATATGGAATAAAACGGCCTGGTAAGTCATTGATTTGATATCAACCTGTTATGCCTGACAAGATATTGACCTTTGACCGGGTAACTATTGACCTTTGACCGAGAGATTATTGACCTTTGACCGGGTAACTATTGACCTTTGACCGGTATCTGTATTCGTTTTTCCCATGCTAAATCAACATAGTACATAGTCTTTACGAGAGCTTTAACCATATTTAACCATTATTTAACCACAACTATTGCCACTAAATAGCTGTGGATAACTTTTTACTATGCATAAAAACACAGCTGATAACAAAGCTATTCCCTACCTCTATACGCAATGTTTGCGCTTCGCGCCCAGCTTGGCAGCGGCCAAGCATTTAGATGCCTCCGGCGGCCCTGCCGGGAGCCAGCACACCTATTTCAAAAAACCCAAGTAGGCTATTTTTTGCCAATCCCTTCAACATAGACTTTTTATTTACGCCAGGAGAAAATCGGATAAAAAACTACCATTGATTCCATCCTTAAAAGGGTTTATAGTATGAAAAAAGCTATGTAAATTATTCTAGCCATATTTAATACCAGTCATTGCTTTAGGAGTTTGCCTATGCAAACGGTTCATTCAGAAACAGCTGTTCGTAGCGATGCTAACTTTCGCACAAAAGAGCAACGGGCAAAGCTTTTGATCAAAGCAAACATTCTGGATAACAATGGCGATTACGTTGAACGTTTTTTTTCAGCTGAAACGATAAAAAAAGATAAGGCTCGTCGGCAGGAAAAATAAGTTGTATTCATCAAAACCTTCCTATGTTCTCGGCTTTCATGGTCTTGATGAAGAAATTGGTAAGAAGGTTTTAAATGGTAGGCTGACACTTCGCCATAGTCAGAATAGCTATGATTGGTTGGGACACGGTATTTATTTTTGGGAAAGTAGCCCGGAACGGGCCTACCAGTTTGCTGAACAATCCAGTCAACGTCAGCAATCTACCGTTAAAAAGCCCTTTGTCATTGGCGCAGTCATTGATCTTGGCGTTTGTTTAGACCTGCTTGATAAGAAATGGTTAGACTTTTTTCATGATGCTTATGATCAGATGACCCTTGGCTTGAATGAGATTGGTAAAGAGTTACCTGCTAATTCACCGTTTGGTGAAAATGACTTCGATTTTAAAAAACGCGAATTGGATTGTGCCGTTATTCGTTTCGCTGTTGAATTAGCCGAAACAAAAATGGCTATTAAATTCGATTCTGTTAGAGCAGCTTTCTGGGAAGGTGAAGAACTTTATCCCAACGCCGGGTTTAAAACGCACAACCCTATTCAATTATCGATTATCAATCCCGATTGCATTAAGGGAATATTTCTTCCTCGGCAAAAAACGAATAGTTAGTTTCTATTCGATCATCGCGGAATAATTGAATCAGACCACTTTATTGATCTTCACGAGAGGTGAAGGCCGTTTCTAGCTAAATCAAAGGGAAATCTAAAATACCCCATTATACAACTACGTTAAAATTCTATACCTTGAAACTTGGAATGTCAACCCATTTGTTTCGGCATTAAAAACTAAGAGATTTTTAGTTAGGTGTTGTTTTCTTTGCTCCAGTGGTTTTCGCCGGCTGATGGCTGCTAAGCGCCTGTATCAGTTCGGCGGCTTGGGTTTGTGTTGCTTCAAGCTGTCCGCGTAATTTAGCGGCTTCCTCGCGGGCTGTCGCTGCTTGTTTGTGTGCGTTGTCTCTATCGGCCTCGATCTTCGTTAAGCGTTCGGCAACACGGTGCGTTTCTTCAGCAGTGCGCTTACGTTGTTCTTGGTGAGTTTCTTCGGCTGCGGCGGCTTGGGCTTTTACGGTCGCCAGTTCTGCGCGTTCCTGGTCTCGCTCAGCGGCTAAAGTTTTAACGGCTTTTTTCTGATCGGCCAGTTCCGTCCGGATTCTTTCCAGTTCAACGGCGTGTTGTTCACCGGCGCTCTTGGCAGTTTGTTCGGTTAAAGCCAGGCGTTCCCGTAATTGCGCCAGTTCTACGGCTTGTTGTTGGCTAATAGCCTGAGCTTCGGCCAGGCGCTTTTCAAAAGCTTCCGATTCGGCTCTGACTTCATTCAGTTTGGTTTCCAAATCATCGACCGTGCTGGATGCATCGGCTAATTCACGTTCGGCCTGTTCGCGCTGATCCCCGGCGGCTCTGACCACTTCCCCAACCCGGCGCTCTGCCGCTTTGACCGCCTTGTCGTTCAATTCAACGGCCAGCATGGAAAGGCGTTCTGTGAGTGTTTTAGTGACTATAGCCACTTCCTCGGCCACCTCAATAGGCAATTCCGCCACCGGTTCCGCTCTGGTCACAGACTGGCTGGCCAGATGTTCATCCCAAACCTGTTTAAGACGACCGGGATTGCCACCACCCACTTTCTGGCGTAAAGCAAAACCCGTGATATTGCGGCCAGCGTCTCGCAGTTCATGACCGGCCTGAATGATGGCTTCCGGCGCAAATTCGGCAGGGCGGCCAGTTTGTATCGTGGTGGTTTGCATGAGGATTTCTCCTTTGAGGTGATGGGTTCAGTATAGCACATAATAAAATAATAAACAAACTAATTTGTTAACAAATAAACGAACGAACAAAGTAATAAACAAATAAACAAATTTCTTATTTTTATCGCTTACTCGGCGTGACAAATGACCTTTATTTGTAAAGCCCACGAAAATGGCCGTATTTTGGTTTTTATTGCTTTGGGCGGTGGTTTGTATGGCTAGACTGGATAAATCGCCGCCACGGGCTTGAAATGCCGTTATTTTGATTGGAAAGGCAAAGCCAATAGATAGCTAAGGTAAACGCCAACCGTAAATCTCGGTTGAGCCATCCTTTTTGGTGACCGAGTGCGGATAGCACATGTTGTTTTCAGCTTTCCAGCCCGGTTGATTGCAATGAATCAGCGCGGCCATGCTGCCCGCTTGCGCCAGTCGATAAGCCGCTTTCCCTTCCGGCGTATTCGCCCAGGCCGCAGCGGCTTTTTCGTCCTTGGCCTCAGTATATCCGACCCCGTAACCCGAATTGTACCCGGCGGCATAAGCTTGGCTGTGCAAATACCAGCCGAATCCGCCAAAGGTCAGGAAAGCCGTTGCCAGATAACCCGCCGCCCACTGCCACATCTGTTTACTGGCGGTATGATTCGCCACATCCTGAGCGGTTTTGGCCACGGCTTTAGCTAAATCCGCTTTAGTGGCTTCGGCGGAAGCTTGAAGCAGCGTATCCGCCGTTTCCTTAAAACAGGCCAAGGTCTCACTGGCGGCTAAGGATATTGCTTTCGGGAACCGCTCATACTGGTCTTGGTAATACTGTAAGGCCATCAGCACCAACCACAGGGCGTCATTATTTTTTAACTCCAGTGCATCCCTGACCTTGTAAAGTTGTTGGCGTTCGGCGTCACTGGGTTGTTTACCGAGCAGCATGGCAAAGCTGTCATCCAGACTCTGAGGCCGATCAGTCATGAATCACAGCCTCAAGGGTTTTTTTGACTTCGGTTTTCCAGCGGGACAGTTCCGCCCGGTTACCTATCGGCAGTTCTTTTAAGGCTTTGGCGATACTCAAGCGCTTGCTGTAAATGTCGTCGCTCACCCGATCCGCCAATTCCGGAAAATTAAGCGATTGTCCGCCCCGCGATTCGACGACATGACGCGTATTGGAATCGTTATAAAGCTCAAACTTCCCTTCATTCCCAAAATAGCCGTTTCTGATCACATGCACGAGCGTATCCGGAATGTCTTCCATGTAGCCTTTGAGCAGTTCCAGACTATCCCGCTGCCGGTTAATCACCCATAGCGTCACCAGTTCGCGTTTTAATTCGGGCAAGGTATTATTCAGTGTTTTACCATAAGCGCTAACACCTTTGTCATTCCGCGCCGCTGAATTAATCACCACTATGCACTCCGGTTTGCTATCGCAAAGATTGACTAATTGTATCCAGCCGTCCGCCTCATCAAGATTAACCAATTCAGCATCAACACTATCCTTATAGGTTTTCCAGACATCCGGATTACTGGTATCCGATTCAATCAACAACACGCTTTCGCCTTGTCTTGCAAATAATCGATGACGGCCATCGATACCATGCTTTTTCCTACTAAAGCCGTGCCCTTTCAAAGCATCACTTCGTTCCGCCGGGTCTTCAGACGGGCGCGCATTGAGTTCCCGCGCTGCCCGCAGCATCTCCGGCAAATTTTCCCGAATCTCTTTCGGCCGACTCCCCGGCAGCAGCCCAATCCAGGCAGCCGTCGGGTCCAGGCCGTTCTCCGCGGCAAACTCCGCGCGGCTCACAGCAGGCAGCGGCAACTCCGCCAGGGGATGCCCGACAAACTCCGCCGCCACGCCCCGCTCCCGGTAAAACTGCTCTTCAAATGGAAAGATCACCAGCATCCGCGTCACGTACTTCTGCACCAGCTTGATGCGGTGCTTCTTCCACGCCCACAGCTGCGGG
The DNA here is from genome assembly GCA_963804105.1 of uncultured Alphaproteobacteria bacterium. Classification (GTDB taxonomy): domain Bacteria; phylum Pseudomonadota; class Alphaproteobacteria; order Caulobacterales; family Caulobacteraceae; genus BOG-938. Next base: position 88,092 of record CAWDPL010000029.1, on the reverse strand, counting down.
CTCACAAAAAACACCACCGGCACGCCCAGCCGGTGCAGTTCCTCAGCCAGCTTGAAGTGAATATCCGGAAAATCGATCAGCACCGCTACATCCGGCCGTCGCTTGCGGATAGCCTGCTTCAGCTTGCGAAACTCGCCATAGATCCGCGGCAGATGGCGCACCACCTCGGTAATGCCCATCACCGCCATGTCTTCCGCGCGGACCACGCGGTCCAGTCCCGCGGCCACCATGCGCTCCCCGCCCATGCCGAAGAAACTGGCCGTTTGGGCGGAGCCCTCGAAGCCTTTCTTCAGCGCGGCGATCAGCAGAGCTCCGTAATGCTCGCCGCTGGCCTCGCCTGCCGAGATGAAGATGGTGGGGGGCATGGATGGAATCGCGGGGCCTCGTGGGGAACTCGCAATCCATCATAACGGGTTCACTCCTGCGGCCGCGCGCAGTGCTCCCTGCTGCGCGCGGATGCATTGGGGTGCGCTGATAGAATTGCGGCGCTGCTGATTTTGGGGCGCTCCATGCGCCCCGGCACAGGGGTCACCCGATGCGTTCGCTCCACAAATCCTTTGCAGTTCTCTTTGTATTCGTTGCTGCCATTCGCTTCCTGCCAGCGCAATCGGCTCCAAAGATTGTCCAGGGGACCCTGACAGCGCCTGGCAGTGTGCCTTTTCATCTGCGCGCTACGATCTCGGACGGTATGGACGCAACGATCGAGATGTTCTGGGTCAGGCCGGACAAGTGGCGGCGCAGAATTGTCTCGGATGGCTTCGCCCAGACGCTGATCGTCAATGGAGGCAGGGTCTTCGAGCACGATTCCGACAATTTCTTCCCAATCGAATTGAACGCGTTGGCCACGGCAATGGTTGATCCGCAACCTCTCCTTGACGAATACAAGCCGGGTGGAATGCTGCTGACCAAAGCAAATGGCGCATCGTCCGAGTCAGGCACCACTTGCTTCGATCCGGGCCACAAAATGTGCGTAATGCACGCGTTCGGTTTGAAGGAGACCGTGGGAGTGCCTGGCCACACGGTGGACTTCATGAACTACAAAGCGTTTCACGGACAGAGAATCGCCCGCCGTCTGATCTACACCGTTTCACGGGGAGATTACTTCACCGCCCAGGTTACAACGCTGGAGGATTTGAAGGACCCGGACGATAGCATGTTTGCTATTCCGAGCCCAACCCCCCGAGAACAGCGCATAGTCAGCGCAACCCTTCAGGAGCTGGAGTTGCGCAGCCTCGCTGTGGAGACTCCGCAGATCATCTGGCCCCAGGCGCTCGACGGCGCAGAGACGGGCAAGGCCAGCTTTTACGTCGCAATCGACACCAAAGGCAAACTGCGTGAGATCTTGCCGGTGGCGACATGCAACGAACGCACCAACGATTCAGCGATCCGGCACCTCAAGAGCTGGAAGTTCAGGCCGGCAATGAAAGATGGAACGCCTGTCCAGGCAGAGGGGATCTTGACCTTCGATGTCAATACCCGTGCATGGGGTCCGGCGAAGCCATTGACGGATACAGAGATGCGTCATATGGCTTCCAATGTGACTGAACCCGTGGTGCCTGCGGGTGCGTTTCCGCCGAACTCGGTCTTCAAGTTATGGGTTGCGGTCGACATTGATGGAGGTGTGCTGGAAAAAATAGTCGCTGACGGGCCGCCAAAGCTCTGGGGCCCCTGCGATGCAGCGCTCCGGCAGTGGCAGTTCCGGCCGATCATGGAAAACGGGCAGCCCCGGCCCTACCGCGGGCTCGTTGAATTCCATATTCCGTAAAGTTTGCTGCGGAGGCTCCCAAGAGACAGCTCGGCCCTCAATCGGTCAAGCGGAGCGCCGCGCCCGCACTGCCGCAGCCAGTTCCTCCAGCAGCCTGTGCGTCTCCGCCCAGTCAATGCACCCATCCGTGATGCTCTGCCCGTAGACCAGCGAATCCAGCGGCTGCCCTGGCGTGAGCGCCTGCGCGCCGGCCACCAGGTTGCTCTCGATCATCACGCCCAGAATGCGCCTGTCCCCCCCGGCAATCTGCGCGGCCACATCGTGGCACACCAGCGCCTGACGCCGGTAATCCTTGTTGCTATTGGCGTGGCTGAAGTCGATCATGATCCGGGGCAGCACGCCGGCCTTCTCCATCTTCTCTGCCGTCTCGGCCACGCTCTCCGCGGTGTAGTTCACCGTCTTGCGCCCGCCGCGCAAAATGATGTGGCACTCGGGATTGCCGGTCGTCACAAAAATCGCCGACTGCCCATGCTTCGAGTTGCCCAGAAACGTGTGCGAGTGCGCGGCGGACTGAATGGCGTCGATGGCCACCTGCACATCGCCGGAGGTGGCGTTCTTGAAACCCACCGGGCAGGACACCCCGGAGACCAGCTGACGGTGCACCTGGCTTTCCGTGGTGCGCGCGCCAATGGCTCCCCAGCTCACCAGCCCGGCAATGTACTGGGGAGAAATCATGTCCAGAAATTCAGTGCCCGTCGGCACGCCCATCTCGGCCAGGTCGAGCAGCAGGTGGCGCGCCAGGCGCAGGCCGTCGTTGATCTTGTATGACTGGTCGAGATGCGGGTCGTTGATCAGCCCCTTCCAGCCGATGGTGGTGCGCGGCTTCTCAAAGTAGACCCGCATGACGATCTGCAGGTCTCTGCGAAATTCCTTGATAGCCGACTTGAGCAGCGCGCCATACTCGCGCGCCGCCTTGGTGTCGTGAATGGAGCACGGCCCGGCCAGCACCAGGAGGCGCGAGTCGCGGCCGTTCAGAATGGCGGAAATATCGGTGCGCGCGTTGAAGATGGTCGCTGTGGCGACCTCGGAGATGGGCAGGTCTTCTTCCAGAAAAACCGGGGGCAGAACAACCTTGGTCCATTGAATGCGGAGATCTTCAATCTTGGGAGGCATGGGCTTTCCTTGGCCGGATCGAGGGGGGCTGGGTGAGGGCCGTTGCGATCGACGCTTGTTTTTCTAAATTTTATAGGAACGGCCGCAGGCGGGTGCGGCGTCCGCGTCTTCACGGCGTGTAGCGCTTCTCGCCGGCCTCGATGGCCACCGGCAGCCGGTTCCCTTCCGGCGGCAGCGGACAGGTTGCATACGACGTATAGGCGCAGGGCGGATTCTCAAGCCGGTTGAAGTCCAGAATCAGCTTGCCCGGCTGGTCGAGCCCATGATCGGGAAACGGTGCATGGAGAAACCTTCCGCCCTGGTAGGTGGTGGTCTTCAAAGTCTGATCGCTGACGATAAAGAAGAGCGACTTGTCGCCTGGGCTCTCGAGCACCGGTTCCAGCGTGAATTGCCGGCCGTTGATGGTGAAGGTGGCAACGCCGGGCGCGGGAAGATTCAGCGTGGTTCCGAGCACCGTGGGAATCGCTTCCACATGCGGCGGCGTGAAGGGAGTCCACGACGCCTCAATGCTCAGGTTGGGGTCGGGCGCATACCAGTTGAGCCCGTGGAAGCTGGTGCGCGTGTCGGAGTCCGCGTCCTTGATGCGCAGCACATAACGGCCGCCGCGCTCCAGCACCACCAGTGTAAGGCCGTGCCATGTTATGACGGATGGCTTCGCTCCCTCTACCGCGAGCGGCCCATCCTGCGCTGGCTTGCCGTCAATCATCAGGCCAGGCGGGTAGCCGTCCATGGTGGCCAGCAGCTGCACATTTTTGCCGCTCACCGTAATCATGCCAATGTGGTCAGGAGCATGCGCATGCAGCTGAATCTGGTTGTCCGCGGCCGCCCCCACGGAGTTGGCGCCGCCCTTGAGCCACTCCAGCCCCACCAGCGTCAGCCAGCCGTCGGGCGCGTCAATCTGCTTGCCCCGCAGCGCGCGCCAGGTGTCCAGATCGGCGCGCCACTCCGACTCGGCAGATGTGACCCCAGTCTGCGCCGCCGCGGGATGAGCCGTGAGCAAGCCTCCGGCTGCAAGCAAGATCCCCAAACTCAGCGCCGGCCAACCTGCCGACTGCATTCTCCGTCCCCATCGCCCTGTCATCGCCGGGGTCTCCTTCCGTTTGCTCCTGTCAGTCTAATCGCTGAACCGGGTCCCGGGCCGGACCCGCACGCGGTCATTGCACCGAGCAGGGGCATTCATGGGAGGCAGAGGGGCATTTATGTGTGTGCCGCTGCTCTCTCCGCCCGTTTCATCTCCCGTGGGTCGGCCTCGCCGATGGACGACTGATCGAAAGCCGGAGTTTTTCAGCGAGATCCCAAAAGGCTATCCCGCCGAATCCGGATGGGGGTATACTGCTGTTCCGCGACGACATCGACGGCGAAGCGTTCGATACTTGACGCCGCCGCGTTGCTCCAACTGCCAGGAGGAACCGATGAAGATTACTGACACGATTGGATTGGTGCTGAAGGACAAGGGCCCAAAAAATGTGCTGTCGATTGCACCCGAGCAGTTGGTCTATGAGGCGCTGGAGCTGATGGCCAAGCACGACATAGGCGCGTTGCTGGTTGTCTCTGGCAAACGCCTGGCCGGCATTCTCTCCGAGCGCGATTACGCGCGCAAGGGCGTGCTGGCCGGCCATCTCTCCAAGGAAACCCAGGTGCAGCAGATCATGAACAGCCCGGTAGTTTCGGTTACCATCCGGCATACCGTGGATGAGTGCCTGGCTTTGATGACCCAGCATCGCATTCGCCATCTGCCGGTGCTGGACGGGGAGACCGTCGTCGGCATCGTCTCCATCGGCGACCTGGTCAAGTGGGTCATCTCCGGGCAGGAGAAGACCATCCAGGACCTGCACGGGTATATTGCCGGAGCTTATCCGGGGTAGGGCCTGGCCGTGTTCACCGGCCATCGAGAGGGCATGGCTGCGCGGCTCTTCGTCTATCATGCGAACGAAGGCTGATTGGCTGCCCGCGAGGTCGCAATGCAACCCGGAAGAAAAGCGCTTGTCCGATTCGCCGCGTGTCTCTGCGCGGGTCTGCTGTTCACGCATGGCGGTCGCGCCCAGGACGCCGCTGTTGCCGCGCCTCAGCTGCATTCAAGGCTGGCCGGCACAAGGGACGCAGCAGGTCCGATGTCTGCTCAATATCGCCAGGTGCAACAGCGCCTGGCGCAAGGCTGGAACACCTGGGATGTCCACAGTGTGACCACCCAGGTGCTGCTGCCGGAAGGACTGGCGATTCATGCCGGTCTGAAGCACAACACTACCGAGGGCGGCGACTCATATCTGGGCGATGCGCTGATCGGCAGACTCGCGGCTGGGGCGGAGCAGGTGGTTCCGGGGCCGCACGCCTGGGACGGAACCTATACAGAGCTGCGCATTGCGTGGAAGGGACACAACTGGCGCATGCAGAGCGCGCGCGAGGACGGCGACCTGGTGCTGCTGGCAACGCCACTGGCTTCGACAGCCACTTCCGCGCTGCCGCCCACGATTGTCTTTTCGGTGAACTTTTTGTGGAACCGGCCGGGCACTGCGCTGAAACAGCCTGACTTGATTGAGACGCATGGCGCGTCGGGCTCAGTCCCCGTTTATTGCACCTGCCTCAAGCAACAATCCACTGCGGCGAGCGCGTATATCGACCTTCCGATCAGCGGGCCATACTTTGCCGCCGACCTGGTTGAGCCGGTAGGCGTGAGCACCGGCAAGCGGCGCACACTGAGCGAGATTCAAGCCGTGCTTGCGCGCCAGCAGGACGCGTACCGGCAGTCTGTCGCCGCAGCCGGCAAGACTACCCCGATCGTCCACGCGATTGAAACCACGCTGGGATGGGACACCATCTTCAAGCCCAGCCGCGAGCGCGTCTTTTCTCCGGTGAGCCGGGTGTGGAGCGTGGGCTGGGGAGGCTATGTCCTGTTCGACTGGGACACATTTTTCGCGGCCACCATGGCGGGCACGTGGACGACGGGGTGCAGGCTGGCCTGTTCGACATGGACGAGTTGGCGGACACGCCGCTGATCGGTCCGATCATCCGCGCGGTGCGATCGGACCTGCCGGGATTGGAGCCCAGGCTTCTGCGGCTGGAGGCTGTGCGGCGCATGATCGGCGCCATGGTCGAGGATGTGATGGGCGAGACCCTGAAGCGGGCCAAGGACAGCGGCGTGGATTTACCGGGCGCCGTCCGGGGCTTGGGCAAGGCCCTGGTAGCCTTCTCGCCGGACATGGCCGAGGATCTGTCGGCCCTACGCGAGTTTCTGCAGACGCGCATGTATCGGCATTACCGGGTCAATCGCACGCGCAGCCAGGCGCGCCGCCTCCTGCGAGAGATGTTCGAGTTGTTCCTGCACGAGCCCAATGTGCTGCCAAGCCTTTGGGCCGACCGGGTCAAGGCGGCCGACGGTCCGGCCGGCAGGGCCCACGCGGTGTGCGACTACATCGCCGGCATGACCGACCGCTTCGCCATTGAGGAACACCGCAAGCTGTTCAACCTGGACCTGTGGAACAGCTGAACGGTCTTTCGCGCGTCCGGCCGCGCGATGGACTAAAATAGCTCGCGAATCACCCGCCATGGATCGAGTCGGATCGCCGGAGCCCAAGCATGAGCGACCACGAACGCGGAGCCTATTCGCCGCAGACCGACGCGCCCTTGGCGTTCGACGCCAGGCATTCGCAGTCGGGTGGCGGGCGGGGCTTTCCCACGACCCTGGTGATGAGCCTGGTGGTCCTGGCGCTGATGGTGGTCGCCCTGGTGCTGTTCTACCGCTCGGGCGTCAAGGGATCGACTGACGGCGCCGCGCCGGTGGGCACGCCGGTCGCCCAGATCAAGGCGCCCGCGCCGGAGGGTTCACAGCCCAGCGACGAGGCCGCCGGCCTGCAAATCTACAAGACCGAAGGCGGAATCGTCGTCCACCCCGCTGGTCGCGCCGACCTTCGCGCCGCCGCCGGAGCAGCCTCAACCGCGGCCGACCGGGCCGCAGGCCTCGCGCAACCCGGCGACGGCCTTGCGCGCGACGGCGACGGCCAGGCCCGCCCCCCAGACCGACGAGATCGGCGCCATCCTGGATCAGAACGCCGCCCCGACGGCCAAGCCGGTCGCGACTGAGGCCGCGGTCTCGGGCGCGGCGTCGGTGCAGATCGGGGCCTATTCGTCCGAAGCCCTGGCGGCCAAGGGCTGGAGCGACCTGGCGGGGGCCTTTGCCTCCGACATGTCGGGCAAGGGCAAGCATTTCGAGCCCGTGAGCAAGGACGGCAAGACGCTCTATCGCGCCGCGGTGACTGGATTCGCCTCCAAGGCCGAAGCTCAGGCCTTCTGCGGCAAGCTGAAAGCCGCGGGCCGCGCCTGCATCGTGAAGTGAGGTTCGGCTTTCAAGGGAGGGCGGGGGCTTGAGCCGCCTGGCCGGTATTTTCGGCTGCTCGGGGCCGCGCCTTACTCCCGATGAGCGGGCCTTCTTCGGCGAGGTGCGGCCGTGGGGTTTCATCCTATTCGCCCGCAATATCGAAACCGCCGATCAGACGCGCGCGCTGATCAATTCCCTGCGCGCCGGTGTGGACGACGACAGGGCGTTGGTGTTCGTCGACCAGGAGGGCGGGCGGGTGCAAAGGCTCAAGCCGCCCCTGGCGCGCCTGCGCCGTCCCGCGCAAGCCTTCGGCGCGCTTTACGCCGACGATCCCCAGGGCGCGGCCGAGGCGGTCAAACTGAACCACCGCCTGATCGCGCATGAACTGATGGCCCTCGGGTTCGATGCGGACTGCGCGCCCTGCCTGGACCTGCGCCTGCCCGAGACGCACGCGGTGATCGGCGATCGCGCTTTCGGGTCCCAGCCGGCCGAGGTTTCCATGCTCGGGCGCGCGGCGCTGGATGGGCTGATGGCCGGCGGCGTCGCGCCGGTGATCAAGCACATTCCCGGTCACGGACGCGCGCGGGCCGACAGCCATCTGGAACTGCCGATCGTGCGCACGCCTTTGGACGTGCTCGAGGCCACCGATTTCCAACCTTTTCGAGCTCTGGCCGACGCACCCATGGCCATGACCGCCCACGTGACCTTCACCGATATCGATCCCGAGGCCTGCGTGACCCTGTCGCACAGGGCCATCGGCTCTGTGATCCGCGGAAGCATCGGCTTTGACGGCCTGTTGATGAGCGACGACCTGTCGATGAAGGCGCTCGGCGGAGATTTCGATGAGCGGGCGCGGCGGGCGCTTGAGGCCGGCTGCGATGTGATCCTGCACTGCAACGGCGATATGGCGGAGATGACGGCCACCGCCGAAGGGACCGGCGAGCTGTCCGGCCGCGCGGCGGAACGCGCGTCGAACGCCCGCGCCAGCGCCCGGCGCGTGCAGCCGTTCGACGCCGAGGCGGCCGAAGCGCATCTGGCCAATCTGGGCTTGGGCGGACGGCCAGCGGCATGAGCAAGGAGCCGTTCCAGCAGCGCTTCGATTTCGCCGCCGCCGGCGCGGCGGCCGAGGACGGCGAGGCCCTGATCGTCGATCTGGACGGCTATGAGGGTCCGCTGCATGTCCTGTTGGCCCTGGCGCGCAGCCAGAAGGTGGACCTGCTCAAGCTGTCTATCCTGAAGCTGGCCGAGCAATATCTGGCCTTCGTGCAGAGCGCCCGACGGCAACGGTTCTCCTTGGCGGCGGACTATCTGGTGATGGCCGCCTGGCTGACCTATCTGAAATCGCGCCTGTTGCTGCCCAAGCCCGAGCGCGCGCCGCCCGAGGAGATTCCGGCGGAGGAGGCGGCCAAGGGCCTGGCCTTCCGCCTGGCCAAGCTGGACGTCATGCGCCGCGCTTCGGAGGCCCTGGCCCTGCGCCCGCAGCTGGGCCGCGACGTGTTCACCCGCGGCGATCCCCAGGCCATCCGCATTATCTCCTCGCGCGGCCTGGAGGGCGATCTTTACGGCCTGATGCGGGCCTATGCCGATCAGCGCAAAAGCCACGCCGATCGTCATTACCGGCCCGCGCCGCCCCAGGCCTATCCCCTTGAGGAGGCCAGAGAGCGTCTGCGCGCCCTGATGCCGGAGTTAAAGGCCTGGCAGCCGCTCGCGGGCATCGCGCCCTCGCCGCGGCGAGGGGCGGGCGAACCAAGCCGCGCTTCGTGCCTGGCCTCGACCCTTTCGGCCAGTCTTGAACTGGTCAAGGAAGGCGTGTTGGAAGCACGCCAGGCTCGAGGCTTTCGCCGAGCTCTATCTGCGCTCGCGCCTGCGGCTGGAGGCTGAGTCTTGAGCGAAGAGGCGCTGGAACGCTCGATTGAGGCCCTGCTGTTCGCGGCTGCCGAGCCGCTGAGCCTGGCTGACCTCGCGCGCCGCCTGCCGGAAGGAGCGGACGTGGAAGGCGCTCTCGCGGCCCTGGGCCGCCGCTACGAGGGGAGGGGCGTGGAGCTGGCCTGTGTGGCCGGCCGCTGGCGGTTTCAGACGGCCGAGGACCTGGCCTATCTGATGACCGAGGAGCGCGAGGAGCCTCGTCGCCTGTCCAGGGCGGCCCAGGAAATCCTCGCCATCATCGCCTATCACCAGCCGGTCACCCGCGCGGAGATGGAAATGATCAGGGGCGTGCAGACCAGCCGCGGCTCGCTGGACGTGCTGCTGGAGCTGGGCCTGGTGCGCATGCGCGGCCGCCGCCGCACGCCGGGCCGTCCGGTCACCTACGGCACGACCGACGGCTTTCTAGAGCACTACGGCCTGCCCAGCCTGGCCGATCTGCCCGGCGCGGCTGAGATGAAGGCCGCGGGCCTGTTGGACCTGAACACGCCGGCCGGCTTCGCCGTGCCCGATCCCACGCATCCGCCCGAGGACGAAGATCCCCTGGAGCCCGGCGAGGAGCCGGAATTCCACCAGGATTTCCTCGGCGAGGGCGAGTAGCGATCGTCGATAATCGCAATTGCTGACGCGGTTCCTTGGCGGTGCGGCTTGCGATGGCCTATATTGACGTGACAAACGACATTCGGCCGACGCCGCGAAGCGTCGGCAAGCGGAGTAGAAACCTCAATGGGTACGTTCGGACCAATCCACTGGCTGATCCTCGGCGTGGTCGCCCTGTTGCTGTTTGGCGGCAAGGGCAAGATTTCCGGCATCATGGGCGACGCGGCCAAGGGCATTCGCGCCTTCAAGGACGGCCTGAAGGGCGAAGATGAAGCGCCCAAGCCCGCCGCGTCTCAGCCCTTGCCGCACGCGGAAGCGGAAAAGCAAGACGTTCAGCATTGAGGCCTTGCCTCGGCGCTTTCGGCTCAACGAAAATCCCTATCCGCCGGCGCCCGGTCGGCCCGGCCTGAGGTCCCATGCTGCCTGATCTGAGCGCAACCCACATCATGCTGCTTGTGGTGGTGGCCCTGGTCGTGGTGGGTCCCAAGGACCTGCCGGCCTTGCTGCGCAAGATCGGCCAGTTCATGGCCAAGCTGCGGGGCATGGCCAATGAGTTCCGCGCCAGCTTCGACGAGATGGCCCGCCAGTCCGAATTGGATGAATTGCGCAAGGAAGTCGAGGCCATGCGGGCGGCGGCGGCCAAGCCCGTCAATGAGCTCAAGGATCACGTCTCGGGCCTGATGGAGCAATCCACGGTCAGTCTTGATCACGGCGCGAGCGTCGAGTTCCGCGCAGCCGGTGGACTGGACGCCGCCGAAGCCCAGCCGTCGATCCTGCCCCCCGCGGCGAAAGCCAAACCCAAGTCATCCTCGGCCAAGGCCGCCAAATCCGCGGCGAAGCCCAAGGCGTCCGCCGCCAAGCGCTCGACGGCCAAACCGGCGACCAAAAAGGCCAAGCCCAAGGCCCCGCCGCCGACGGAGCCCGGTTCATGAGCCACGAGCCTGACGAGTCCGAAATCGAGGCCTCGCGCGCCCCGCTGATGTCGCACCTGATCGAACTGCGGCAGCGGATCATCGTCAGCATGGTCGCCCTGGTGCTGGCCTTCTTCGTCTGTTTCTTCTTCTCGCAGGACATCTACGTCTTCCTGCTGCACCCCTTCGAGGTGGCCGGCGGCCTTCTGGCCGAGCAGAAGGCCCACGGCGGCAAGCACGGTCCGTTCGACATGCTCCTGACCCTGGTCGGCGTGCTGCCTATGCCTACGGCGGGACCGCTGAAGATGGTGTTCACCGCGCCGCTGGAGTTCTTCTTCACCAAGGTCAAGCTGGCGGGCATCGCCGGCCTGGTGGTGGCTTTCCCGGTGATGGGCTGGCAGCTTTACCGCTTCGTGGCGCCGGGCCTGTACAAGCGCGAGCGCTACGCCTTCCTGCCGTTCCTGGTGGCCTCGCCCTTCCTGTTCCTGCTCGGCGCGGCGCTGGTCTATTACGTCATGCTGCCTTTCGTTCTGTGGTTCTCGCTGAACCAGCAGATCGTCGGCGCGGGCAATGTGTCGGTGGAGCTGCTGCCGAAGGTGTCGGACTATCTGACCCTGGTGACGACGCTGCTGCTGGCGTTCGGCCTGTGCTTCCAGCTGCCGGTAGTGCTGGCCCTGCTGGGGCTGGCCGAACTGGTCAATTCCAAGATGCTGGCCAGTGGGCGTCGCTACGCCATCGTCGGCGTCTTCGCCCTGGCCGCGGTGGTCACCCCGCCCGATCCCATCAGCATGATCTCCTTGGCCATCCCCATCTGCCTGCTCTACGAGGTGTCGATCTGGTGCGTGCGCCTGATCGAGTTCAGGCGCGGCAAGGAAGAGGCGGCTTCGGGAGCCTAGGGTTTGCTGTTGGCCTGAGCGCCGACGCGCCTTAAAGGAAGCGGCTCTTTCTCCGTCCAGGCGAGCCGCCATGCACGACATCCGCGCCCTTCGCGCCGACCCCGCCGCCTATGACGCCGCCTGGGCCCTGCGCGGCCTTGCGCCGCAGACCCCGGCGATCCTGGAGATCGACCGCGAGCTGCGCACGGCGCAGACCGCGCTGCAGGAGGCGCAAGGCCGCCGCAACGAGGCTTCCAAGCTGATCGGCCAGGCCAAGGGCCGCAAGGACGAGGCCGAGGCCCAGCGGCTGATGGCCGAGGTCGAGGCGCTGAAGGGCGACATGGCGGCTCACGGCGAGGCGGAAAAGACCCTAGGCGCGGAACTGGAAGCCTTGCTCGCCGCCCTGCCGAACCTGCCGGCCGATGACGTTCCGCACGGCGTGGACGAGCACGGCAATGTGGAGCAGCGCCGCTGGGGCCATGCGCCGCTCTTCGCCAATCCCAAGGACCATGTGGCCCTGGGCGAGGGGCTGGGCCTGATGGACTTCGAGGCGGCGGCCCGCACCTCGGGCGCGCGCTTCGTGTTTCTCAAGGGCGAGCTGGCGCGGCTTGAGCGGGCGCTGGGCGCCTTCATGCTGGACATTCAGACCCGCGAACACGGCTACACGGAGATTTCGCCGCCGCTGCTGGTGCGCGACGAGGCGGCGTTCGGCACCGGCCAGTTGCCCAAGTTCGCCGAGGACCTGTTCCGCACCACCGACAGTCGCTGGCTGATCCCCACCGCCGAGGTCTCGCTGACCAACATGGTGCTGGGCCAGATTCTCGACGAAGCCGAACTGCCCTTGCGGCTCACGGCGCTCACGCCCTGTTTCCGCTCGGAGGCTGGCGCCTCGGGGCGCGACACGCGCGGCATGATCCGTCAGCATCAGTTCTACAAGGTGGAGTTGGTGTCGATCACTGCGCCCGAGCAGTCGCAGGCCGAGCACGAGCGCATGGTTGAGTGCGCCGAAAAGGTGCTCAAGCGGCTGGAGTTGCCGTTCCGCACCATGTTGCTGTGCACGGGCGACATGGGCTTTTCCGCGCGCAAGACCTACGATCTGGAGGTCTGGATGCCGAGCCAGGAGGTGTATCGCGAGATTTCCTCCTGCTCCAACTGCGGCGACTTCCAAGCCCGGCGGATGGACGCCCGCTGCAAAAAGTCCGGCGAGAAGGGCGCGCGCCACGTGCATACCTTGAACGGCTCGGGCCTGGCGGTGGGCCGCACCTTGGTGGCGCTGCTCGAAAACTACCAGGATGAGGGCGGCCGCATCGCTATTCCCCAGGCCCTGCAGCCCTACATGGGCGGCGTCAGCCATATCGGGGAGAATGGATGAGAGCTGTCCAGAACGTGCTCCTTCCCCCTCGATGGGGGAAGGGCAGGGATGGGGGTGGATCGATGGGGTCTCCGGCTATGACGCAGGAGACGCAGCCGCCTCTTGTGACCCACCCCCAAGCCTTGCGCCTCCACCCCCGCTCCCAACCTCTCCCCCATCGAGGGGGAGAGGAGACCTTTGATCGGGGCGTCGGATCCTCGGCTCGGCTTCGGGCTCCGCCCTCATTGGCCGAGGATGACGATTTTTAATGCGCATCCTCCTCACCAACGACGACGGCATTCACGCCGAGGGCTTGCGGGCGCTGGAGCGCATCGCTGCGCATCTGAGCGATGACGTATGGACCGTGGCGCCGGAGATGGAGCAGTCCGGCGCCAGCCGCGCCCTGACCCTGTCCGCGCCCCTGCGCGTGCGGCAACTGACCGAGCGGCGCTATGCGGTGTTCGGCACCCCGTCGGACTGCGTCATGCTGGCGTTCCAGGATTTGATCGAGGGCGCGCGGCCGGACCTGGTGCTGTCCGGCGTCAACCGCGGCGAGAACCTGGGCGAGGACGTGACGGTTTCCGGCACTGTGGCGGGCGCCTTTCAGGGCATGGCGCTGGGATGCCCTTCCATCGCCTTGAGCCAATCGCTCAAGGTGTTCCACGACAGCGAGCAGGCGCTCTATCACACCGCCGAGACCTTTGCGCCGGGCATCATCCGTCGCTTGCTCAAGGCCGGCTGGCCCAAGGACGTGATCATCAACGTCAACTTTCCGGACCTGGAGCCCGAACAGGTCGAATTCGGTCGAAGTCACCGCCCAGGGCTTTCGCGAACTGATGGACGCCCATGCCGAACGGCGCACCGATCTGCGCGGACGCGACTACTACTGGATGGGCTTTCGCGGGCGCCAGGACGAGGCGCCGGAGGGCACCGATCTTTACGCCGTGCGTCACGGGCGCATTTCGGTTACGCCCCTGCATATCGACCTCACCCACCGGCCGACCCTGCACGCCCTGAAGGCGGTGTTGGGCGGCGCGCCTCCCAAGGCCTGAGATTGGCGCCCATGGCCCAGGACGAAGACACGGCGGAAACGCGATTGGCGCGGCTGGTGCTCGGCCTGCGGTCGCAGGGCGTGACCGATCCCAAGGTGCTGTCGGCCATCGAGAAGACGCCGCGTGATCTGTTCGTGCCGGATCTGTTTCGCGAGCGCTCGTTCGAGGACTTAGCCCTGCCCATCGCCTGCGGCCAGACGATCAGCCAGCCCTTCATCGTCGGACTGATGACCCAGGCCCTGCAGGTGGAGGCCCGTTCGCGCGTGCTGGAGATCGGCACGGGTTCGGGCTATCAGACGGCGGTGCTCGCCCGGCTGGCGCGGTTCGTCTACAGCGTGGAGCGCTACCGCACCCTGCTGGCGGAAGCGGAGGAGCGGCTGAAAGCAGTTGGCCTGACCAATGTGTTCACCCGTTTCGGCGACGGCGGGGAGGGCTGGCCCGAACAGGCGCCGTTCGACCGCATTCTGGTCACAGCGGCGGCGCCGGGTGAACCTAAGACGCTGTTAGGACAACTGAAACCTAACGGGGTGCTTGTCGCGCCCATCGGGCGAGGCCCTGTGCAGACCCTGAAACGCTACGTCGGCGACGGCCATGGCGGGTTCAAGACAGAGGCCCTATGCGACGTGCGCTTCGTGCCCCTGCTCGACGGCGTCGCGCGGGAACTTTGAGAATGGATTTTCGTCATTTGAGCGGGATTTGCGCGAAAAGCCGACGCCGACATTTTCACATCCCGCTCTTGGCGCCGGGCCTTCCGCCGCCGAAACTGCCGGCGGGGCTCACGCGATTCCGGCGCCTGCCGTGGGAGCGACGATGAAGAACGTCTATGTTAAGGCCATGGCGGCCACGGCCCTGTGCGCCTCTGCTCAGCGCCTGCGAGACCCCGACGCCGCTCTATCCCACTTCGTTGCCCCCCGCGCCCGCGCCCGCGCCCCCCGCGCCGCCTCCGCCGTCCTCTCCGCCGCCGGAAAACGCGCCTCAGGCCGCTCCGACCAAGCCAGTGGAATCTCTCGCCCCTCGCCCCGCCGCCGGGCGCCCAGCAGGCCGCCGCGCCGCGCGCCGAGCCGGCCTGCGTACCGCCGCCCGAGCCGCCGGTGCGCATGATCGCCCAGAGGGCGCCGGGTTCGGGCAAGGCGCATACGGAAACGCCCGAGCCGATCACGGTGAAGCGGGGCGACACCCTGGTGGGCATTTCTCACCGGACCAAGATCTACGTGGCCGATCTGGCCGAGCTGAACGGGCTGAAGAAGCCCTACCGGCTGAAATTGGGCTCGCAGATCAAGCTGCCGACCAAGCGCTACTACGAGGTCGAGAGCGGGGACACTCTCTATTCCATCGCCCACCGCTTCGGCCTGGAGCCCAAGGCCTTGGCGGAATTCAATAAATTCAGCGCCGACAAGGGCGTGCATCCGGCCCAGAAGATCTATCTGCCGGAGGACGCCAAGGACAGGGGCGTTCCCAAACCGACCATGGTTCCCGCGCCCCGGCCGCGCGCCATGGCTGAGAGCTCCACGTCCGCCTGCAGTCCGACGCCGGTTTACAATCCGCCGCCGCCTCCGCCGCCTCCTCCTCCTCCGCCCCCGGCTCCGGCTCCGGCGCCCGCTCCCGCTCCGGCCTACACGCCGCCGCCCGCGCGGCCGGCCCAAGCCGCCCCAACGGCGGCCGCGCCCGCCGCGGCCAAGCCCGCGACCGCACCTGAAGCCTCGAGCGAGGCGCCGTCAGGCGCGCTGGGTGATTCCGAGGTGGCCGCGGCCGGACGCGGCCTGTTTCAGTGGCCCGTGCGCGGCGAGTTGATCAACACCTTCGGTCAGAAAGGCGCCGTGCGCAGCGACGGCATAGACATCGGCGCCACCCAGGGCGACAGCGTGCGCTCGGCCGCCGACGGCGAGGTGGTCTACGCCGGCAATGCGGTGCAGGGCTTCGGCAATCTGGTGCTGATCAAGCACGCCGGCGGCTGGGTCACGGCCTACGCCCACCTTGCCTCCATCGAGGTCAAGATGCGTCAGCCGGTGACCCAGGGCCAGGAGATCGGCCTGGTGGGCCAGACCGGCGGGGTGGATCGTCCGCAGCTGCACTTCGAAATTCGCTACGCGCCCACGCCCAAGGACAAGGCCCGCCCGATCGACCCGATGTTGGTCCTGCCGGTGCAGTGATCAGAGCGGCAGCGGCTTGCCCAACTCCCCGGCCAGGTCACGGATGAATTGCCAGGCCACGCGGCCCGAGCGCGCGCCGCGCAACTGCGACCACTGCAGGGCGCGGGTTTCCAGATCGGGGGCGTGAAGGCCGAATCGATCGGCGTAGGCGAAGATGGCTTCCAGATAGGCGTTCTGATCCATGGGCGGAAAGCCCAGCCACAGGCCGAAACGGTCGGAAACCGAAACCTCCTCTTCGGCGTCCTCGGCGGCGGCGATCAGGCCTTTGCTTTCATCATGGCCACGCGGCATCAGATGGCGGCGGTTTGAGGTTGCGACGAACAGCACATTAGACGGCGGACCTTCCACCCCGCCCTCCAGGGCGGATTTGAGCGTCTTGGCCGCCGCCGCGCCGTCCTCGAACGACAGATCATCGCACAGCACCACGAACCGTTCGGGCCGACCACGCAGGCGGGAGAACAGCTCGGGCAGGGCGCCGATATGGTCCCGGTCCAGTTCCACCAGCCGCAGCGAGGGATGGTCGGCGGCCATGGCCATGAACGCGGCCTTGGCCAGGGAGCTCTTGCCCGTGCCGCGCACGCCCCACAGCAGCGCGTGATTGCTCGGCAGCCCGGCGGCGAAGCGGGACAGGTTCTCGCTGAAACGCAGCTTTTGCCGCTCCACCCCCACGAGCAAGTCCACCGGCAGGGCGTAGTCGGCGGCGGGAATGTACAGGTCGCGGTCGGCCGCGTAGCGATAAAGGCGCGCGCCCGCGAATTCGGGCTCGGCGGGGCGCGCCGGGGCCAGGCGCTCGAGCGCCTCGGCGATGCGGCGGATCAGGGGCGTTGTGTCTTCGCTCATCACCAAGCTCCTAAACCAGAGCCGCAACGCATTGCAAAAGATCAGATCAACGCCTAGCTTCCGCCGACTTTAAACCAGCCCCCAACGGAGACCGCATGTTCGGGACCCCGGCCTATGCCCAAACCGCCGCCGCCAACGCCTCAGGAGGCGGTCTCACGGACCTGCTCGCCGGGCCGCTGCCCATGCTGGCGGTCATGGGCGTGCTGTTCTATTTTCTTATGTTGCGCCCGCAACAGCAGCGCGTGAAGCAGCATCAGGCCATGATCGCGGCGCTCAAGCGCGGCGACACCGTGGTGCTCAACAGCGGCGTCATCGGCAAGGTGACCAAGGTGGACGACGCCGAATTGGGCGTGGAGATCGCCACGGGCGTGACCATCAAGGTGGTGCGCTCCATGGTCTCCGAAGTGCGTACGCGCGGCGAGCCCGTGGTCGCCAACGACGCCAAGACCTCCTAAGCCCCCGCCATGCTCGCGCTGCCTCGCTGGAAGGTCATTCTCTGCATCGTCGCGGTGCTGTTCGGCCTGGCGTTCACCGCGCCGAACCTTATCCCGCAACAGACGCTGGATTCGCTGCCCGGCTGGCTGCCCAAGGCCAAGCTGAACCTGGGCCTCGACCTGCAGGGCGGCTCCTACCTTCTGCTCGAGGTCGACACCGACGCCCTGAAGGCGGAGAAGCTCAACAACCTGCTGGAGGACACCCGCACCACCCTGGCGGGCAAGCAGATCGCCACCACGGGCCTTAGCCTGTCCAATGGCGTGGTCACCGCGACCCTGGCCAATCCCGGCCAAGCCGACGGCGCTTTCCAGGCGCTGACTCCGCTGGGCGCGCTGCAGCCCAACGGCGCGCGCGACGTGGTGGTGCGCAGCCAGCCTGGCGGCGTGATCAACCTAAGCCTGTCGGACCAGGCCATGGCCCTGGAGTTCCTCCAAGGCGGTGGACCAGTCCATCGAGATCATCCGCCGCCGGGTCGACGCTTTGGGCACGCGCGAGCCCAGCATAACCCGTCAGGGCACGAACCGCATCGTGGTCGAGGCGCCGGGCGAGAGCGATCCAGAGAAGCTGAAGGCGGTGATCGGCCAAACGGCCAAGCTCACTTTCCAGATGGTCGATGATGAAGTGAGCGCCGAGGACATCGCCGCCGGCCGCATTCCGCCCGACGACATGGCCTTGCCCAACCAGGAAGGCGGGGCGCCGCTGGTGGTCAAGCGCCGGTCGGTGGTCACTGGCGAGATGCTCACCGACGCCAGCCAAGGCTTCGACCAGCAGTCGGGCGAGCCGGTGGTCAACTTTCGCTTCAACGGGCTGGGCACCCGCCGTTTCGCCGAGGTCACGGCCGAGAACATCGGCAAGCGCTTCGCCATCGTGCTGGACAACAAGATCGTGTCCGCCCCGGTGATCCGGGGCGCCATTCCCGGCGGCTCGGGCCAGATTTCCGGCAATTTCACCCCCGACAGCGCCAATCAGCTGGCCATCGTGCTGCGCGCCGGCGCCTTGCCCGCGCCGCTCAAGGTGGAGGAACAGCGCAGCGTGGGCGCCGAGTTGGGGGCGGACGCAGTGCGCGCGGGCCAGATCTCGGCCGTGCTCGGCTTCCTGGTCATCCTGACCTTCATCGTTCTGGCCTACGGCCTGCTGTTCGGCGGCGTGGCCGTGGCCGCCCTGACGGTCAATGGTCTGCTGTTGATCGCCGCCATGTCCCTGACCCAGGCGACTCTGACCCTGCCGGGCGTCGCGGGCATGATCCTGTCCCTGGCCCTGGCGGTGGACGCCAGCGTGCTGATCTACGAACGAATCCGCGACGAGGCGCGCGCCGGCCATTCGCCCCTGGCCGCCGCCGATCACGGCTTCCAGCGCGCCATGGTGTCGATCATGGACGCCAACGTCACCACCCTGATCGCCGGCGCCATCATGTTCCAGTTCGGCGCGGGCCCGGTGCGCGGCTTCGCCTGGTCCTTGTCCATCGGCGTGTTCACCTCGGTGTTCAGCGCCATCGTGGTCAGCCAGGTGCTGCTGGGCCTGTGGTTCAAGAGGGCCAAGCCCAAGGCCCTGCCGATCATCGATCCGCAAGGCCGCCGGCAAGGCTGGCCGCTGATCAAGTTCGTTCCGGCTCAGACGCACTTCAAGTTCACCCGCCTGGCGCCGTTCGCGGCCGTCGTTTCCGGCGCTCTGGTGCTGGCCTCGGTTGGCAGCGTGGCCACGACGGGCCTGAACTTCGGCACCGATTTCGCCGGCGGCACGGTGATCGAGACGGCCACGGCCGGTCCCGCGCCGCTCGCCCAACTGCGGGCTGAACTGGGCCGCAGCGGCGTCAAGGACGCCCAGGTGCAGGGCTTCGGCTCGCCCAACGCGGCCTTGCTGCGGTTCAAGACGCCGACCGGCGCGGACGCCATGCAGGCGGCCAATTCGGTCAAGACGGACCTGGCCAAGACCTTCCCCGGCATTCAGTTCACCCGGGTGGAAGTGGTCGGGCCCAAGGTGTCGGGCGAGCTGATGGTGTCGGGCGTGACCGCCTTGGCCTTGGCCATCGGTCTGATGCTGCTCTACATCTGGTTCCGCTTCCAGCTGCAGTTCGGCCTGGGCGCGGTGATCGCCATCTTCCACGACCTGATCCTCACGGTGGGGATGCTGTCGGTCCTGCACATCGAGTTTTCCATGACCTCGATCGCGGCCCTTTTGACCATCATCGGCTATTCGATGAATGAGAAGGTGATCACCTTCGACCGGCTGCGGGAGAATCTGCGCAAGTACAAGCGCACGCCTCTGCGCGAGATCATCGACCTGTCGGAAAATGAGCGGCTGTCGCGGACCCTGATCACCGGCTCGACGGCCCTTTTGGCCCTGGCCGGCATGCTGTTCATGGGCGGGCCGACCCTGTTCCCCCTGGTGTTCGCCATGGTGTTCGGCATCGTGGTCGGCACCTATTCCTCGATCTATGTCGCCTTGCCGATCATCCTGGTGTGGGGCGTCAAGCGCGGCGACGAGGCGGAAACCACGCCGGGCGCCGCGGCGATTCCCCGGCCCTGACATGGCCGCCCTGCGTCGGCCGCCGTCGATCGACGCCTACGGCGGGGGAGGGTTTCGCGTTTCCGGCCTGCGCCGCGAAGGCTCTCTGCTGATCCTGCAGGACGAGGCGCTGCCCTGGGCGCCCAGGTCCCTGACGGAGATTGGGCCGGATGACCTGGGAGCGGTGGTCGCGCTGGGTCCGCGCGAGGTGGAGTTCGTGCTGCTCGGCGTGGGCGCCAAGCCCGCGCCGCCGCCGCCGGCCGTGCGTCAGGTCCTTCAGGCGGCCGGCATTGGGCTCGAAGTGATGGACACCCCCGCCGCCGCGCGCACCTACAATGTCCTGGCCGTCGAAGGCCGCCGTCTAGCCTGCGCCCTGATCGCCATTTAGGGCTTGCGGGAGAAAAGCTCTGGTTGCACCTTGCCGCCGGTCCCGTTCTGGGAGGGGACTGAAATTCCGGCGAATGCATCCGAAAAGGGGCCAGTCATGTCCGCGCTACTTCTGAATTTCCGCAACACCATGATCGTCAGCTCGATCCTGGCCCTGATCATGATCGTGGGCTTTGGCGTTCACGCCCCGGGAGGCTTTGACGAGATCTTCTGGCAAGCGGTGCTGCGCTGGGTCCACGTGGTCTCGGGCATTCTGTGGATCGGCCTGCTCTACTATTTCAACTTCGTGCAGATTCGTAAGATGCCGGACATCCCGGCCGAGATGAAGCCGGCGGTGACCAAGCACATCGCGCCCGAAGCCTTGTTCTGGTTCCGCTGGGCCGCCCTGGTCACGGTGCTGGCCGGTCTGGCGATCGCGGGCGTGCGCCACTATACGCTGCAGGCCCTCAGCCTCGGCATCCTGGGCAACACCTCCGGCGCGGCGGTGGATGTGCACTACACGCTGCTCGGCACGGGCATGTGGCTGGGCATCATCATGTTCCTCAATGTGTGGGGCGTGATCTGGCCGAACCAAAAGATCGCCCTAGGCATCAAGGAAGCCGACGCCGACGCCAAGGCCAAGGCCGGCAAGATCGCCACCCTCGCCAGCCGCATCAACACCCTGCTGTCGCTGCCGATGCTGACCTCCATGGCCATGAGCCAGACGATCTTCGGCTGAGACTGAAGGCGGGAAAATAGAAGGCTCGCCCGGCAACGGCGGGCCTTTTTTCTTGCGCCAATTGTCGGGGGTCCTATGCCAGCGTCCATGCCGCAAGCGCTTGCCCTGGACCTGGACCAGACCGTCCGCAAAGACGATCCTGACCGCTGGTTGGCCAGCCAGATTCATCGCGGATGAGGACGCCAGGGCCGACGTTGTCGCGCTGTACGCCTTCGATCATGAGCTGGCCCGCTCGCCCCAGGTCGCCTCCGAGCCCCTGATGGCGGAGATACGCCTGGCCTGGTGGTCAGAAGCTTTGGATGAGATGTTCGAGGGAAGGGCTGTGCGCGCTCATCCGGTGGCGCGGGCCCTGGCGATCGCCGTGCAGAGAGGCGGTCTGGAGCGATCGACGCTGGACCGTCTGATCCGCGCGCGCGAGCAAGATGCGCATAAGGCGCCGTTCACGGACGAGGGCGCTTTGTTCGCCTATCTGGATGACGTCTGCGGCGCCGTAATGCAGTCCGCGGCCGCGCTGCTGGGCGAACCGACCGAGTTCCTGGCCGTACAAGCCGCCGGACGCGCCTGGGGCCTGGCGACCGCGCGGCGTCTGATCGCGCCGGACCGCCTGCCGCCGAGCCTGTCGCCCGAGCGCATGCGGTGCTTGACCCGCCAGGCCGTGCGGCGCGCGCGCCTCGCGCTGAAGGTCCTGCCCGTCAAGGCTTTCCCGGCGGTGGCCTACGCCTGTTTGGCGCCACCCTACGCCAGGGGACGCACGCCCGCCCTTCTGGAGAAGCAACTGCGCCTGGTATGGGCGGTGCTCAAGGGCTCGATCTGATTTGGCGCCGAGCCGGCGACAACTGGCGCTTGGATAAGGCCGCCGAACCTGCTGGTATGCCGCTGGACGGGGCGGTTCCGACTCTGCGACGGGAGGACGACATGATAAATTGGCGCCTGACGGCCATGGCCGGTCTGGTGGTCCTGGCCTTCTCCGGCCCAGGCTTGGCTCAACAATCGTCCTCGCAAAACAACCTCTGGCTCGGCGCTTGGGGCTATCCGCCTTCGCCGCCGCCGCCGGGGCGTCCCGATCCCATTGTGCCGCCCCCGCCGCCGCTTCTGAACGGCAAGCCCTATCTGGGGATGCCGCCCGAACTGCTGACCTCTCCGGTTCCCGCCGTTCCGAGTTTCCAGACGCCCGACCTGGCCGGTGTGACGGTGCGCGAACTGGTCCGGGTGTCCGCCGCCGGTCGGCGCCTTCGCATCCGCATATCCAACGAGGGCGGCGAAGAGCCCCTCGCCATCGGATCGGTCCATGTGGGCGAGGCCGGCGTGAACGGCGCCATCGTGGCGAGCGACGATCATGCAGTGACGTTCGGCGGCAGGACCAGCGCGGAGGCGCCCATCGGCGCGCCCCTGCTGAGCGATCCGGTGGACATGCCGACCCGGGCGCTGGAGACCCTGATCGTCTCGGTTTACCTGCCCGGCTCTGTTCCCAAGCTGGGCCACACCGCCTGGCAGTTCGTCAGCCCTGGGCCCGACGCCGGCGCGGCGCCCGCCCAATCGGAAAAGCTGATGCGTCTGCCGGCGTTCGTCACACGGGTAGATGTCGAACCGGCGCAGGCGGGAGGCGTTATCGTCGCCCTGGGCGACTCCATCACCGAAGGCGCTCAGTCCACCACCAACGCCTTCCGCAGTTGGCCCGATCGCTTGGCCGAGCGCCTGGTCGCCGCGCACAAGCCTTGGACCGTGGTCAATGCCGGAATTGGCGGCAACCGGCTGCTGCACAATGTCACCGGTCCCAGCGCGCTGTCGCGCTTGGACCGGGACGTGTTGAGCGTGCCCGGCGTCAAGGCGGTGATCCTGCTCGAAGGCATCAACGACATCCAACGCACGGTCGATGCGGGCGTAACGGCGCCCAATGAGAGGGCGGCGGCCGAATCGGTCACCGCCGACGACATCATCTTCGCGGACAAGCAGATCATCGCCCGGGCCCACGCTCAGGGTCTGCGCGTGATCGGCGCGACCCTGACGCCGTTCGAAGGCGCGGCGACCTACACGCCGGCCAAGGAAGCGATCCGCGAAGCGGTCAACCAATGGATCCGGACCACCGATCAGTTCGATGGGACGGTGGATTTCGACGCGGTGGTGCGCGATCCGGCGGACCCCAAAAAATTCCGCGAGGGCTTCACGGGGTTCGACCACCTGCACCCCACCGATGACGGCTATGTGGCCATGGCGGACGCGGTAAATCTGGATATGTTCGGCGGACGCTGACAGGCGTTGGTAGCGCCTTTGGGATTCCGCCCCATTATGACGCGAGCCATTTGAACACAACAAAGCAACAACGAAAATTCGTTAAAGAGAAATTAGCACTGTCATTCTAAGCTAGAAAAAGCAGTATAAGATTTATTAAACGCAGAACGATGACGTGAAACGCCAAATTATTCCCAGATCGCTTCCAATAATTCTATTAATTGAAATAATTTTTGCCCGGACCGAAGTGCCGTTTCGTTTCATTACTTGAAGGTTGCCAGGGTCGAAAACAGTAGGGGAGCGCGCGTGATGAGTTCAAGCTGGAAAATCGGAGGGCTGTTGATGGTTTGGCTTGCCGGGTTCCCCGGCGCGCCATTCGCCCAAACGACTGATCGCCCGCCTGTGCCCGGCGACGCCGTCTCCAACGCCCAACCGGCGAGTACGGGTCTTGCCGAAGTCATTGTCACCGCTCAAAGGCGAAGGGAGCGGCTGCAGGATGTTCCCATCGCCGTTTCGAGCCTGTCCTCGACGGCGTTGGCGAACCAAGAGGTCCACTCTTTGACGGACATGACCGCGCGCGTGCCCAGCCTGGTGACCACGACCTCGGCGGGATACGGCGGCGCGCCGCTGAGCATTCGCGGGATCGGCGGCGCCAATGGCGGCGGCGAGTTCCTGTCGGATGAGCCGGTCGCCATCTACATCGACGGCGTCTATGTGGCGCGGCTGAGCGTTCCGACCAGCGATCTGGTCGATGTCGAATTCCATCGACGTGCTGCGCGGACCGCAAGGCTCGCTTTATGGACGCAACGCGACCGCCGGCGCGGTCGTGCTCACCACCAAGCGTCCGACCGATGTGTTCGAGGGTCAGGTCCAAGCCGACGGCGACAGCTTGAAGGATGTCCGTCTCCAGGGCGTGGCGTCCGGGCCGATCTCGGGCGACAAGGTGCTGGGGCGGATCGCGGCGGCCTACACCACTCTGGGCGGCTTCGGCGTCAATGTGCTGTCGGGCAAGCCGGTCAATGACGGGCGTGACTTCACCCTGCGCGGGGCGTTGCGCCTGCTGCCCACCGATCGTCTGACCGTCGACCTAATCGCGGAGACCTTCGACCAGCACTTTCAGCCCGGCCTGTTCCGCGTCGCCAATCTGACCGGCGGTCCGGCCGACAGTCCCTACATCCTGAGGCCGGACTTCCAATCGGCCCTGCGCGACAGCCAGTTCGAGGCCAGTGAAGAGGTCAACAACCACATCACGACCAATGCCGTGACGGTGGTCGCGGACCTGCGCGAGGACGCCTTCACCTTGAACTCCACCGCGGGATACCGCACCTTCGATGTGGACGGGCTGGCCAACTCCGACAACGCCAGCCCGGCGAACCTCACCGGCTTTCCGGCGCTGCGCTCCTACAACGATGCGCGGCTGCGCAACAGCCAGTTGAGCGAGGAGATCCGCGTCAGTTCGCCCTCCGCCAGCAGCCAATTCACGTGGATGGCGGGGCTCTACTACATTCACGAGCAAAACGCCGTGGATCCCTTCGAGATCTACAACAACGCCGCCTATTTCAAGCTCGGCACCGACGCCACCTTCCGCGCCTTCCAAACCTCCGACGCGGGCGCCGCCTATGCGGATGTCGGCTATGAACTGGTCAAGGGCCTAACCTTAAGGCTGGGCGGTCGATACAACTACGACGAAAAGGCCTTCACCGACACCCAGCAGGTGGTGACCCTCGCGGGGGGCTTTTCGCCGGCGCTCGCCAAGGTCGTTCCGGCCGGCTACGCCGTGACCGCGCCGCCCACCTATGACGCCAACGCCGATTTCCACAATTTTTCCGGCCGCGCGGTGCTGGACTACAAGCTCAGCCGCAACCTGATGGTCTACGCCAGCTTCAGCCAAGGCTTCAAATCCGGCGGGTTCAACGCCTTCGCCCTGGCGCCGGCCTTCCGTCCCGAGACGATCAACGCCTACGAGACCGGCGTGAAATCGGAAATGTGGGACCGCAGGCTGCGCATCAATGCGGACATCTTCCAATACAACTACGACAACCTGCAGGTTCGCCTGCCGGTCCCCACCGGCGGGGTCAACATCGCAAACGCGGCCTCAGCCCTGGTGAGGGGCGCGGAATTTGAAACCACGGCGATCCCTGTTGAAAACCTGCAGTTGGGCCTGAACGCCACCTATCTGGACGCCCACTTCACTAGCGGTCAACTTCCGGAGGTGCCGCCCAACGCCCTGTTCGCCTTCGGGGCCAATATCCCGCTGCAGACGGTCAGCATCGCCGGAAACACGCTGAGCCGCGCGCCGAAATGGCAGGTCGGACTGACCGCCGGACTACGCAATCCCCGTTGCGGGAGACGAAAAAGTGACGGTCGGCATGTCCTATCGCTTCCAGTCCAAGGAGTACTTCCTGGAAACCGATCAGAGCGCGCCGACCTTCCAGTCGGCCGCCTGGTCGGAACTGGGCGCGCACGTCACCCTGGCCAAGGTCCACGATCGCTGGGGCGTGACGGCCTACGCCGAAAACATCCTCGACGAGCGGACCCTCACGCAGATTTCGCCGCTCAGCGCCTATCCCGAGGGGACGATAAATCCGCCCCGCCGGGTCGGCGTGCGCATGGTGATGAATTTCTGAGCAAGCGGACGATCTATCCGACCGCCTGCGCCTGAACGCCCGACAGCCAGCCCTCCAGGTCCCGCAGCGCCCGCTCGCTCATCAGCCGTTTCTTGGCCCGCCCGCGCTCCTTCAGAGGCAGCTTGCCGCCGTCGCGCGCATGGCGCGGCGCCTCCATGGGAGGAAGAAGGCCGTAGTTGATGTTCATGGGCTGGAACGCCGCGCCGTCCAGGTGGCCGCCGGTGATGTGATTGATCAGGGCGCCGAGCGCTGTGGTCGCCGGCGGCCCGTTGATCGGCGCGCCCAAGCGTTCGGCGGCGGCGAAGCGGCCGGCTAAAAGGCCCACAGCGGCGCTTTCCACATAGCCTTCCACCCCCGTCACCTGCCCGGCGAAACGCAGGCGCGGCTGGACATTCAGCCGGAGCGTCCCGTCCAGCAGTTTGGGCGAATTGATGAAGGTGTTGCGGTGCAGTCCGCCCAGGCGCGCGAACTCGGCGTTCTGCAGGCCGGGGATCGTGCGGAACACTTCCACCTGGGCGGCGTGCTTCAGCTTGGTTTGAAAGCCGACCATGTTGAACAGTGTGCCGAGCGCGTTGTCCTGGCGCAATTGGACGATGGCGTGGGCTTTGACCGTAGGATCGCGCGGATTTGTCAGACCCACCGGCTTCATCGGGCCGTGGCGCAGGGTCTCACGGCCCCGCTCCGCCATCACCTCAATGGGCAGGCAGCCGTCGAAATAGGGGACGTTTTCCCACTCGCGGAACTCGCTCTTGGGTCCGTCCAGCAGGGCCTGGACAAAGGCCTCGTACTGGGCCTGTTCCATCGGACAGTTGATATAGGCCGCTGAGTCTCCGCCTGGGCCCTCCTTGTCGTAGCGCGACTGGCGCCACGCGATGTCCATGTCGATGCTGTCGGCGTGGACGATGGGAGCGATGGCGTCGAAGAAGGACAGGGCGCCTTCGCCGGTCAGGTCCAGTATGGCGTCCGCCAGGACCGCAGACGTGAGCGGGCCGGTGGCCAGGATCACGCTGTCCCACTCGATGGGCGGCAGACCGGCGACTTCCTCACGGCGCACCTCGATCAGCGGATGGGCCTCGATCTGCGCCGTCACCCGGCCGGAAAAGCCGTGTCGGTCCACCGCCAGGGCGCCGCCCGCGGGCACCTGACTAACATCCGCCGCCGCCATGATCAGCGAGCCGCAGCCGCGCATCTCCGCGTGCAGCAGGCCCACAGCGTTGTGGGCCCAGTCGTCCGAACGGAATGAATTGGAGCAGACCAACTCCGCCAGGGCGTCGGTCTGGTGCGCGGCGGTAGCCCGCACGGGCCGCATTTCGTGCAACACGACGGGCGCGCCGGCCTGGGCGATCTGCCAGGCCGCCTCGCACCCGGCCAAGCCGCCGCCGACCACGTGAACGGGTGAAAAAGACGCGCCTTTCATCGGGCTGCAATTATCACATGCAATAAAAATTCACGCATATGATGAACCACTTGGCGCGAGCCATCTTTACAAATGCGGTGGAGGAACAAACATCCACCGATGCTGAACTCAGGTTCGGCGGGGGAATCGTTTGATGCCTAAGTTCTCGTTCACCGAAGCTGCGTTCGAGGGCTTCCGGTTCACGCGTGAACGGCCGGGCGCGGTGGCGTCCTGGGCGGCGGTGACCTTTGTCTTCAATCTCGCCACCGGCGTGCTTGGCGCCCTGGTCGGCGGCGACGCCCTGCGCGCTTTCCAGGCCATGGCGCGCGGGCCTGACATGAGCCAAGTTCTGCCGTTGCTCCTGCCGGCTGTGCCGGCCTTGGCGGTGACCATCCTGATGGAGCTGTTCGGTGCGTCCATCGTCTACGCCTCCGCGCTCAGGTCCTGCATCGGCATCGATCAAAAGGTCACCTTCCGACTGGGGGCGGACGAACGGCGGCTGTTCATGCTCCTGGTCGGCTATGGCGTCATCTATTGGGTGTTCACCGTGATCACCGGCATGATGTTCGGCCTGGCGGAGAATATCGCCGAGGCCCTCAGCCCCTCGGTCGCCAACTTCCTCGCCTTCCTGGCGCCCATCGCCCTGTTCTGCCTTCCGTTGATCGTGATCGTGCGACTGTCTCTCGCGCCTGTGATCGCGGTGGACCGCAAACGCATCAGCCTGAAGGAATCCTGGGTCTCCACCAACGGACATTTCTGGCCCCTGGCCGGATCGCTGATCCTGTCCATCGGGTTGTTCCTGGTGGTGGCCTTCGTCGCCCTGATGCTGGTGATGATCCTGACCGAACTGGCCTCCATCGGCACCCACGGCGTCATCGCCAGGCCCGGCGATCTTTTCAATTCTGAGGCCACCTTCGGGCCGGCCGTCGTGTTCGGCGAGGTGGTCACGGCCGTCTGCATCGGCCTGCTGTTGCCCGTGTTGCTGGGCCCGCTGGTGCGCGCCTATCAGGCCTACGACGCGCCCGATCCGGTGGCGAGCCCGGCCAACGCCTGACCGCGCGAGCGTCATCACGGCTTTACAATCGGAGGTTTTTCTCGGCCAATTAGCTCAACAATGGGTGTGGGAGGCGACAATGGCCAAGTTTTCACCGACTGAGGCTGCGTTTCTAGGATTCGGTCTGGTGAGACGAATGCCTGGAGCGGTGGCCGCGTGGGCTCTGGGGCTGATCGTCATCTTCATGCTCAAATGGGGGCTGCTCTACACCGTGGCATGGCAGCCTTATCTGCAGCTTCAGACGATGCGAGCCGAGCCAGTCCGCAACTCGCATGCCGTATTCGCGGCGCTGGGCGCTCTGGCGCCGGCTTACGCAATTGGCATCTTGGCGTCGCTGGTGATCTACGCCGTCGTATACGGATCTATCCTGCGCACGTTCTTGACCGCTCCGGTACGGAAGTGGGGCGGCTTGCGCTTCGGCGGCGATGAGTTTCGGCTGCTCGGCGCCATGCTCTTGCTTGGCCTCGTCTATATCGGTTTCTATATCGCGGTGGTCGTCCTTGCGATCATGGCGGCCATCGGTCTGAAATGGGCGGCCCAGCATTGGCACGGCTACCCGACGTTTGTTCCCGTGCCGTTCATTGTCTTGGGGCTCGGGGGGCTCTTCCTATTCGTCGGGGTGCGGCTTTCCCTGACCTTCGTCGCCACAGTCGCAGAGAAAAAGATCGGCGTTGCCCGCTCGTGGCGGCTGACCAAGGGTCACTTCTGGTCCCTGTTCGGCGCCTACTTTGTCGCCTTTACCCTCATCACCCTAGGTTATTTGGTCGGCTTTGCGATTTTCGCGGCCGTCCTTGCCGTCACCGCCTCCATAAATCCCGGCAGTCCGGCAGGCTTGATCGGTCTGGTGCATCTGGTCAGTACGCCTATCGCCCAGATGCCGCGCCCTGTCCTGGCCGTCTGGATCGCGGGCCATATGCTGTTGCTTTGGCTGACGGCGGCATTGACGGCTGCCGCTGTCGGCCCCTCGGTCGCCGCCTATAAGGCCTTTTCCGCGCCGCCGCCGTCCACTGCGGCCTAGGCGCTCAGGCCAAGCTCGCCTACAAGCGGGACGTAAGGTCGAAACTCAAGGATAGACATGCCCTCATTCGCCCCATGGGCCGCGGCGTTGGCGGGATTTCGACTCGTGCGCGAGCGGCCGCTGGCGGTGTTGGCCTGGGCGGGAGTGGTCTTCTTGGGCCGGCTGGCTTCCCTGGCCCTGACCACCGCGATCAGCGGCCGATACATGCCCGCGCTGGACGCGGCCATCAACGCCAAGACCATCGATCCCCAGGCCGTTCTCACGGCCTACCAGTCCACGGCGCCCGGCTATTTGGCCGGAGGTCTCGCCCTCATGCCCTTCGGCGCGATGATGATCGCCGCGATCTATCGCGCCTATCTTCGGCCGGAGGACAAGCGTTGGTGCTTCCTTCGGCTTGGGCGGAGCGAGGCGGCGATCCTCACCCTAATCCTTTGCCTGGACCTGATGGCCATGGGCGCCTTGGCGTTCGCCGGCGCCCTGATCGGGGCCCTGGCCAATCTGGCGGCCACGGCAGGCGATGCGGCGGGCGCGCTGGTCGAACTCCTGGGGCTGGCAGGAGCGGTGTGCGCCCTTGTGTGGGGGCTGGTGCGCTTGGCTCTCGCCTGGCCGATGACGTTCCAGGCTGGGCGGCTGGTGGTCACACCATCCTGGACGCGCACCCGCGGCCAGACCTGGACGCTCTTGGCCGCCTTCGTCCTGGCCGAAGGCCTGATGGCGGTGGTGGCGGTTCTGCTGTTTTGCGTCTGCCTAGGCCTGAGCGGCGCCGCCATGGTTGCGTCCGGGGGAACGCTAGAGCAGATCGGCGACGCCTTGAGGCCGCCGTCCGTGGTGGCGCAGGTGTTCGCACCCTTGCCGATGGTGTTCTACGCCTTCCAGTCCCTGCTATTGGCCCTGGGCGCGACGACCTTGGCCGGCGTCGCGGTGAGCGCCCACCGCAGCCTGGACGGCGCCGAGAACTTAGGCCCGCTTGGCGCTGAGCGCGGCGACCCGTTCACGGCGCCTCTGCTCGTGGCGCTCCAGCACGGCGGCGAGATAGCGCCCCGTCCAGCTGTCCGGCGAGGCCGCAACCTGCTCGGGCGAGCCCGACGCGACGATGCGCCCTCCGCCGTCTCCGCCCTCCGGTCCGAAATCGAGGATCCAGTCGGCAGTCTTCACCACATCGAGGTTGTGCTCGATCACCACCATGGTGTTGCCCTGATCCACCAGCTCGTGCAGCACTTCCAGCAGCTTCTTGACGTCCTCGAAGTGCAGACCGGTGGTGGGCTCATCGAGAATGTAGAGGGTGCGGCCGGTGGCCCGGCGCGACAGTTCCTTGCTCAGCTTCACCCGCTGCGCCTCGCCGCCCGACAGGGTGGTGGCCGACTGGCCGAGCCTGACGTAGCCCAGGCCCACGCGCTCCAGCGTGGCCATCTTGTCCCGGATGGATGGCACGGCCTTGAAGAAGTCGTGGGCCTCCTCGACCGTCATCTCCAGCACATCGGCGATGGACTTGCCCTTGAACAGAATCTCCAGGGTCTCGCGGTTGTAGCGGCGGCCCTTGCACACGTCGCAGGTGACGTAGACGTCCGGCAGGAAGTGCATCTCGATCTTGATCAGGCCGTCGCCCTGACAGGCCTCGCAGCGCCCGCCCTTGACGTTGAACGAAAAGCGACCGGGGCCGTAGCCGCGCGCCTTGGCCTCGGGCAGGGCGGCGAACCAGTCGCGGATCGGCTGAAAGGCGCCGATATAGGTCGCCGGATTGGAGCGCGGCGTGCGGCCGATGGGCGACTGGTCGATGTCGATGCACTTATCGAACTGGGTCAGGCCCTCGATCCGGTCGTGAGGCGCGGGCGCGTCCGAGGCGTTGTTCAGGCGGCGCGCGGCGGCTTTGTACAGGGTCTCGATGGTGAAGGTCGATTTGCCTCCGCCCGAGACGCCGGTGACACAGGTGAACACCCCGACCGGAATCTCGGCGGTGATGTTTTTCAGATTGTTGCCGCGCGCGCCTTCGACCGTGATGACCTTTTTGCGGTTGATCGGCCGCCGATCCAGCGGCACGGCGATCTCGCGCGCGCCGGTCAGGTACTGGCCGGTGATGCTGGCCGGATTGGCCATGATGTCGGCGGGCAGGCCCTCGGCCACCACGGCCCCGCCATGCACGCCGGCGGCCGGTCCCATGTCGATCACATGGTCGGCGGTGAGGATCGCCTCCTCGTCGTGCTCCACCACCAGCACGGAGTTGCCCAAGTCGCGCAGGCCCTTCAGGCTGGTCAGCAGACGGGCGTTGTCCCTCTGGTGCAGGCCGATGGAAGGCTCGTCCAGCACATAGAGCACGCCGGTCAGGCCCGAGCCGATCTGGCTAGCCAGGCGGATGCGCTGGCTTTCGCCTCCGGACAGGGAGCCCGAGCCGCGCGACAGGGTCAGATAGTCCAGCCCCACGTCCACCAGGAAGCGCAGCCGGTCGTTGATCTCCTTGAGGATGCGGCTGGCGATCTCCAGCTGCTTGTCGCTCAGGCTCGAACGAAGGCCCTCGAACCAGTCGCGCGCCTTGCGAATGGACAGCAGCCCCGCTTCCCCGATGGACGAGCCGGCGATCTTCACCGCCAGGGCCTCGGGCTTGAGCCTCAACCCGCCGCAGGCCTCGCACGGCGTGTCGGACTGATAGCGGGCCATCTCCTCGCGCACCCAGGCGCTGTCGGTCTCGCGCCAACGCCGCTCCAGGTTGGGCATGACGCCCTCGAAGGTCTTGTTGACCTCGTATTTGCGGGCGTTGTCGTCGTAGGTGAACTTGATCTTCTCCGATCCTGAGCCGAACAGGATCACTTGGCGCGCGTCCTCCGGCAGCTTGGACCAGGGAACGTCCATCGAAAATCCGTAGTGGCGGGCCAGGGCCTGCAGGGTCTGGGTGTAGAGCGGGGAGGGGCCGCGCGCCCAGGGCGCCACCGCGCCCTTGTGCAGGGTCTTGTCCTTGTCCGGCACAACCAGATCGGCGTCGAACGCCAGCTTGGCGCCCAGGCCGTCGCACACCGGGCAGGCGCCGTGCGGGCTGTTGAAGGAGAACAGCCGCGGCTCGATCTCGGAGATAGTGAAACCGGAGACCGGGCAGGCGAACTTTTCGGAAAACAGCAGCCGGCGCGGTTCTTGGCCCTCATCGGCGTCGGCCCATTCGGCCACGGCGATGCCGTCGGCCAGGCGCAGGGCGGTTTCCAGGCTGTCGGCCAGGCGCTGCTCCAGACCCGGCTTGACCACGATGCGGTCCACCACCACGTCGATGTCGTGCTTGATCTGCTTCTCAAGCGCTGGGACGTCCTCGACGGGATAGAAGGTCCCGTCCACCTTCAGGCGCTGGAAGCCCTGGCGCTGCAAGTCGGCGATTTCCTTGCGGTACTCGCCCTTGCGCCCGCGTATCAGGGGCGCCAGCAGGTAAAGCCGGGTTCCTTCTTCCAGCGCCGTGATCTTGTCGACCATCTGGCTGATGGTTTGGCTCTCGATCGGCAGGCCGGTGGCCGGCGAATAGGGCACGCCTACCCGCGCCCACAACAGACGCATGTAATCGTGGATTTCGGTCACCGTGCCGACGGTGGAGCGCGGATTCTTGGAGGTGGTTTTCTGTTCGATGGAAATGGCCGGCGAAAGGCCTTCGATCAGGTCCACGTCCGGCTTGCCCATCAGCTCCAGGAACTGGCGGGCGTAGGCCGACAGGCTCTCCACATAGCGGCGCTGACCTTCGGCGTAGATGGTGTCGAACGCCAGCGAACTCTTGCCCGAGCCGGACAGCCCGGTCAGCACCACCAGCTGTTCGCGCGGAATGTCCAGGCTGACATTCTTCAGATTGTGCTCGCGCGCGCCGCGCACGCGGATGAAGCGGGTCGGATCGGACATGCAAAGGCTCGAAAAGCCCGCCGGGGAGGGGCGGGCGCAACCTTCCTATGTAGGCCTTAAAACGCCCAGTGCAGCAAGAACATTATGGGAACATACTGGCGAGACGGCCAAGTCTTCGAGGCGATATGCTGCGAGCGACGATTTGATAACCGTCAAGGCGCTCCATTTGGCGGGGGCTAGCATTCCTACATCGGGCGCGCCGCCCCGCGCCCCGCGCTCGAGAACAGTTTCATGGCCCGCCGCATCGTCATCATTCAAGGTCATCCCGATCCCGCCCAGCATCACCTGCTCCACGCCCTGGCCGACGCCTACGCCGAAGGCGCCGAGGCGGCGGGCCATTCGGTGCGGCGCATCGAGGTCGGCAAGCTGGATTTTCCGCTCCTGCGCACCCAGGCGGATTTCGAAGGCGGAAGCTTGCCTGCATCCCTTGTTCAGCCGGCGGGGGATTTGCGTTGGGCCGAGCACTGGGTGTTTTTCTTTCCGCTCTGGCACGGGACCATGCCCGCGCTGCTAAAGGGCTTTCTGGAGCAGATTCTGAGGCCGGGCTTCGCCATGGAGTATCAGGCCAAGGGTTTTCCCAGAAAACTGCTGGCCGGAAAGTCCGCGCGCGTTGTCGTGACCATGGGAATGCCGCCCATGATGTATCGCTGGTGGTTCGGCGCATTCGGCGTGCGGGGCTTTGAACGCAGCATGCTGGCTTTCGCCGGCTTCAAGCCCGTTCGTGAGACCTTGTTCGGACTGACGTTCTCAGACGAGCTAAAGCGCGAGTCCTGGATCAGGACCATGCGCGATTGCGGGCGTCGCGGCGACTGACCGCCCGCCTCTCGGCCTGACCGGATGACCTCGACCCTTGTGCCGATGGCGCGACACCGGCATTGATAACGCTCGCGCCGGCCTCAGGAGAACAAGGTGTGATGGGAGGGGACATGCGTTCCCGGGTCGCTTCGCCGTTGGGAGCGCGCCGTCGTTGGAACTTAGGCTGGGCCGCGGCCCTCTTGGCGGTCCTGGCCTTGGCGGGGATCGGAGTCGGCGTTCGGCGCGTCCAGGCTCAACCCAGCCCCGCGACCGCGTCGGACGAGTCGAAGGCCGTCGAAGCCCTGGTGCAATCCACCTGTACGGGATGCCATGGCCCCGGCCTGACCGGCGGCGATCGCGCCCCATCCCTGGTCAACAGCGCCCATTTGCGCCTGCTGGGCGACGACGAGATCAAGTCCATTATCCGCTCGGGCACGGCCGGCGGCATGCCGGCTTTTCCCTTCGGCGAGGCCCAACTCGACGCCCTGACGACCTGGTTGCGCGGGCAGAACACCGTGGCGCTTCAGGCGCATTCGCCGGAACAGGCGGCGGCGGGCGAAAAGCTTTTTTTTCGGCGGGGCCGGCTGCTCGGGTTGTCATATGGTTCGCGGCCGCGGGGGCGTGAACGGGCCGGATCTGTCCGACGTCGCGGTGCGCCTGATCCCTGGCCAGATCGAGCGCTACCTGGACGATCCCACTTCGCAGATGGGAACCCAAAGCCTGCCCAGTTGTCCTGGTTGGGCCTTCTGTCCGGACACCCAATGGAGCGTGGTCGACGTGCGCCTGAAGAGCGGCGCGCGCCTGCGCGGCTTCGCCCGCGATCAGGGCGAGCACGATCTGCAGCTGCAGACCTTCGACGGCCGCTTCCATCTGTTGACCGACAAGGACTACGTCTCGGTCGAGCGCGAGGCCAAGTCCTACATGCCGCCGCTCCGGGCCTCGGCGGAGGAGCGCCGTGATCTGCTGGCCTATCTGAGCAGCCTCGGCGGCGTTCCCCCCGGGCCGCAATCGCAAGGCGCGGAGCCCGACGCCCAGGCTGTCGCGGCGATCCTGCATCCAGCCAAGGGGCAATGGCCGACCTATGACGGAACCCTGGCGGGAAACCGCTACAGCCCGCTCGACCAGATCAACCGGTCGAACGTGCGGGGCCTGACCTTGCAATGGTCTTTCACGCCCGGCGGGGAGGGGCTGCAGACCACGCCCCTGGTCGCCGACGGGGTCATGTATGTGACTGGCGCGGCCCAGGTGTGCGCCCTGGACGCGCGCACCGGTCGCCGCATTTGGTGCACGCCCAGGAGCGCGCCCAAGGTCGGCGCGGCGCCGGCCCATGCGCCGGGGTTCTCGGCGCCGACGGTGGGCGGTCCCAATCGCGGCGCCGCGCTGCTGGGCGACCGGCTGTTCGTCGCCACCAACGACGCCCATCTGCTGGCGCTGAACCGGGTCACCGGGGCTGTCATGTGGGCCGTTTCCCTGCCCGATCCGAAATATCCCGGCGAGTACTACGGGGCGGCTGCGCCTTTGGTGGTGGGCGATCTGGTCATCGCCGGGGTGGCGGGCGGGGATTCGCCGCTGCGTGGGTTCCTGGCGGCCTATAAGGCCTCCACCGGCGAGCAGGTCTGGCGGCTGTGGACCATACCCAATCCGGGCGAGCCCCTGTCGGAAACCTGGAAAGGCCGCGATCTGCCCACCGGCGGCGGGGCCACCTGGACGACCGGTTCTTATGACGTGAAGTCCGGAACGCTGTATTGGGCGATCGGCAATCCCTATCCCGCCACCAACGGCGATCAGCGCGGCGGCAGCAACCTGTACACCGGCTCCGTCCTGGCCATGGATCCCAAGACAGGCGCGGTCAAATGGCACTTCCAGTTCTCACCGCACGATCTGCACGACTGGGACGCCAACGAGCCCCTGGTGCTGGCCGACGCCCAGTTCGGCGGCCGCGAGCGCAAGCTTCTGCTGCAAGCCAATCGCAGCGGCTTCTTCTATGTGCTGGACCGCGCCACCGGCCAGTTCCTGCTAGGCAAACCCTTCGTCAAGAAACTGACCTGGGCCAGCGGCATAGGGCCCGACGGGACGCCCCTGTGGCTGCCCAACAACGAGCCGACGGTGGAGGGCGTCAGGACCTGCCCCAGCGTGCGCGGCGCCACCAATTGGTACGCCTCCTCCTATAATCCCAAGTCGCGCCTGTTCTACGTGATGGCCGTGGAGGACTGCAGCATCTACCGCAAGGTCGGGCGCGGCTATGACGGCGACCGCGACGCCTCCGATCCCGGCCTGCGATATCTGCGCGCCATCGATCCGGCGACCGGCGCGATCGTGTG
Source organism: uncultured Alphaproteobacteria bacterium (assembly GCA_963804105.1). Classification (GTDB taxonomy): domain Bacteria; phylum Pseudomonadota; class Alphaproteobacteria; order Caulobacterales; family Caulobacteraceae; genus BOG-938. The sequence continues at coordinate 51,794 of CAWDPL010000029.1, read as the reverse complement.
GGAAAAGCCGCTGACCGGCGCACAGGAGGCCAACTATTCCGGCGTGTTGTCCACCGGCGGAGGCCTGGTGTTCCACGGCGAGACCGGCGGCGCGTTCGCCGCGGTGGACGCCTTCACCGGCAAGACCCTGTGGATCTTCCGCGCCGGCGCCAACTGGCGCGCGGCGCCCATGACGTACACGTTGGACGGCCGGCAGTATGTGGCGGTGGCGGCGGGGGGCAACATCCTGTCCTTCGCCCTGGGCCAGGACCTGTACAGCGTGTCCGGCCCCGCCGCGCCGCCGCGCAGCGTGCCCGCAGGTGGTGGACGCTAGCCGGATGCGTCCATTTGCGGCGATCATGTGGGCGTGGGTCGCCTGGGTCGTGAGCTGGTGGATCGCCGCGTTCTGGGCCAACCGCACCCAGGCCCGGCCCCCGCTGATGTCGGAGCTGCCCTATCGGGTCCTGACCCTGGCGGGCGCGGCGCTGCTGTTCGTCCCGCGCCTTCGCGGGCCCCGGCTATGGATGACGCCTGCGCCCGTCCAGTGGGCCCTGGTCGCGGCGGCCGTCGCGGGCTTCGCCTTCTGCTGGTGGGCGCGGATATATCTCGGCCGCCTGTGGTCCGCCTCGGTCACGCGCAAGAGCGACCACCGGATCGTAGACACCGGCCCCTACGCCCTGGTGCGACATCCGATCTACACCGGCATCCTCACCGCCGCCGCAGCCACGGCGGCGCTGAAGGGCTCGGCCGGCGGCTTGGCCGGCCTCGGACTGTTGATCCTGGGCTGCTGGATCAAGGCGCGCCTGGAAGAACGCTTTCTCAGCGCCGAACTGGGCGCCGAGGCCTATGACGCCTACCGGCGCCGCACGGGCATGCTATTCCCCGGGCTGTGAGCGCTTGGTTGGTCAATGCCCCCGTAGCCGCCATCGTCTACGGGGCCAAACTCGTCTCACGAAAGCAGATTCCCCATGACCGAGATTGCTTTTTGGAAGCTGCCGACCAAGGCCCTTCTTGACCGATTGGGTGTTTCCGAAGGCGGACTGACCTCGAAGGAAGCCGCTGAGCGGCTTGTGACGTTCGGCTCCAATGACGCGGCCGCTCCCAAACGTGCGCCTGCTTGGCTTGGGCTAGCGAGGCGTTTGTCCAATCCGCTCGTCCTTATCCTACTGGTCGCCAGCGGCCTGTCGGCGGCGACGGGTGACGTGGCCAGTTTCGTGATCATTTCGAGCATCGTGTTGTTGTCGGTGCTGCTCGATTTTGTGCAAGAGAGCCGGGCGCAAGACGCGGTTGATGCGCTCCGCGCCCAGGTGGCCCTGCGCGCGGATGTTCGCCGTAACGGGGTAGAGGCGAGCCTGCCGATCGCCCAGGTCGTTCCCGGCGATATTGTCCGCCTTGCCGCAGGTGACCTTGTGCCGGCCGACGGCGTCCTTTTGTCGAGCCGCGATTTCTTTGTGAATCAGGCTCTCCTGACCGGGGAAGCCTATCCGGTTGAGAAGCAGGCCGTCGCGCTGGGCGAGCCCAGCGAGACGATCAACGACGCTGGCAATGTCGCGCTCGCCGGCACGTCGGTGATCTCAGGCGGCGCGGAAATGGTCGTGTGCGCAACCGGCGGTCGAACGGCGTTCGGTCAGATCGCCGGGGCTCTGACCGCTAGGCCGCCGCCGACCTCCTTCGAGATCGGGTTGCGTCGTTTCAGTATGTTGATCCTACGGATCACCTTCGTGCTGGTTCTGTTGGTCATGGCCGAGAGCATGGCGTTCCATCGTCCATGGCTTCAGTCGCTGATTTTCGCCTTGGCGCTGGCCGTCGGGCTGACCCCGGAACTGCTGCCGATGATTATGACGATCACCCTGGCCCGCGGCGCTGTTCGCCTTTCTCATCAGCGGGTGATCGTCAAGACATTCCCCTCGATCCACAATCTCGGAGCGATGGATGTCCTGTGCACAGACAAGACCGGCACCCTCACCGAAGCGCAGATCGTATTGGATCGTCATATCGATTGCAGCGGTCAGGACAGCGAGCGTGTCCTGTCCCTCGCGTGGCTGAACAGCCATTTCGAAAGCGGCCTGAAAAGCCCGCTTGACGATGCGATCCTCGCCCATACGGAGATTGACGCCTCGCCTTGGCGCAAGATCGACGAGGTTCCGTTCGATTTCGAACGCCGCCGTGTCTCTGTCTTCTCGAACTGGATGGACGACGGACCCTGATCGTGAAGGGCGCGCCGGAAGATGTCATGCGGCTGTCCACCCACGCGGAAAGCCCGGGCGGCGACAGTGAGCTGCTGACGGACGAGGGGCGGAAACGGCTGCAGTCGCTCTTCCTGGACCTCAGCAACCAGGGCTTCCGGCTCTTGGGCATCGCCAGTCGATCCGAGCCAAGGGATCAATCGAAAGTCGATCTGGCGGATGAAAACGAACTGACCTTCGCCGGGTTCGCCGTGTTTCTGGATTCCGCCGAAGGCATCGGCCGCTGCGGCCCTCAGCGCGCTGGCCCAGTCGGGGATAGCGGTGAAGGTGCTCACGGGAGACAACGAACAGGTCGCGCGGCATGTGTGCGCGACCCTCAAGTTCGATCCCGGCGAAATCATCAACGGGCCGGAATTGGCTACGCTCAGCGACGAGGCCCTAAGGGGGCGCATGGCCAAGACGCGCCTGTTCTGCCGCGTGACGCCCCAGCAGAAACTGCGCATCATCACGGTTTTGAAACGCATGGGCCAGCACCGTCGGCTTCCTCGGCGACGGCATCAACGACGCGCCTGCGCTGCACACGGCTGATGTGGGCATCTCCGTCGACAGCGGCGCGGATGTCGCCAAGGCCGCGGCGGAGATCATCCTTTTGGAACACGACCTTGGGGTCGTGCATGCCGGCGTGACGGAGGGCCGGCGCACGATCGTGAACACGGGCAAGTATATCCTAATGGCGAGCAGCGCCAATTTCGGGAACATTTTCAGCATGGTGCTGGCGGGACTGATCCTGCCGTTCCTGCCCCTGCTGCCGATCCAGGTTCTGCTGACAAACTTGCTCTACGACATCGCCCAGACGGGCCTCCCGCTGGACAATGTGGACCCGGAGGCGGTCGAGCGCCCCATACATTGGGATATGCGGCTGATCGAGCGTTTCATGGTCATCATGGGTCCGATCAGCACGGTTTTCGACCTCATCACCTTCGCTGTTCTGCTGTTGCTGTTCCATGCCGGGGAATCGGAATTCCGAACGGGCTGGTTCGTGGAGTCCCTGATCACCCAGATCTTGATGATCTTCGCCGTGCGCACGCGGCGAAGTCTGTTCGCCAGCCGTCCCGGCCGCACCGTCACTGCGCTCGCCCTGGGGGGAGCGGCGCTCACCCTGGCCCTGCCTTTCCTGCCCGGCGTCCGCCAGTGGTTCCAGTTTGTTCATCCGCCGCCGCTCTATTTTGCGTTCCTGGCCGTCGTTCTCGCGGGGTTCCTGGCGCTGATCGAATTGGCCAAGCGCTTTTTCTACGCCCATCTGGCCTCTGGACCTCTGGCGCGTGCGACAGGGGCCCAGGCCGACGTCTCTCTTTCAGCGCGCTGATCGGCGCGCCGCGTCAAGACGTCGGGGTTGGCGTGGGGCGGGCTGGCCTTGTAAGCTCGGATTCAATCGGAAGCTCGGCCGGCGTTGATAGCCCGGGCCTGAAACATAGGGGGGCGCATGCCCAGATCTGGTCTTTTCGGCTGTTGCGTCGCGCTTGCCCTGTCGCTGGCGCCCCTGGCGAGTTTCGCCCAGACCGCCGCCGCGGCTGCGAGCGCGCCGCCAGCGCGCGATTGGACCACCTGGGGCTACGACCAGGAACGCACAGGCTGGAACCGGGGCGAGACCACCCTGGACAAGACCAACGTCTCCAAGCTGAAACTCCTGTGGAGCACCCAGCTCAGCACGCCTCCCAACAACGAGGCCCTGTCGACCCTGACCGCGCCCCTGGTGGTCGAGGGCGTGAATGTGGCGGGCGCGGCCAAGACCCTCGTCTTCCTGCTTGGCGCGGACGACACCCTGTTCGCGCTCGACGCCGACAGCGGCAAGGTGGTCTGGCAAAAGACCTACGCCAACCCCGAAAAGCCCCAGCATCCGGCCGACACCTCCTGCGCCAACGCCGCCCAGGACACTCCGGTGATCGACAGGGCAAAGGGCCTGATCTTCTTCATCCCGTCGGACGGCAAGCTGCGCGCGGTCAATCTCGCCGACGGCTCGGACGCCATGCGGCCCGCTCCGATGCTGGCGCCCTACGCCCGGGCCTGGAGCCTCAATCTGATCGACGACGTGATCTATGTTCCCAGCGGACGCGGCTGCGGCAATCTCGATCCGCATTCCAATCTGGCCGCGGCGGCCGTGGCCGATGCGTTCAAACCGGGCGGCGACATCGTCCTGCTGGAGCCGGCCTCGATCTCGGCCATGGACGTGCATGACCTGACCCATCCGGCGCTCACCCGCTACTACACCAGCGGCGGACGGCCCAACGGCGCCTGGGGGCGCGGGGGCGTGGTCAAGGCCGATCGCGGCGTGATCGCTCAGACGGCCGACGGCCCGGTCGATCCGGCGTCCGGCAACTACGGCCTCAGCTACATCAAGCTGGCGCCGAGGGTGACGCGCCTGCTGGACTCCTACACCCCGGCCAACTTCAAGCGTCTGAACACCTACGATCTGGACCTGGGCTCGGCGAGTTCCACGGTCTTTCCCCTGGGCAAGCGCATGGTGGTCGCCGGCGCGGGCAAGGAGGGCGTGCTCTATGTACTGGACGTGGACAGTCTGGGCGGCGCCGATCACTCGACCCCGCTCTACAAGTCTCCGCTGCTGGGCAATGACGCCGCATCGGGCACCGAACCGGGGCAGGGGGTTTGGGGCGCGACCTCGACCTATGTAACCGCGAGCGGGCGGCGCTTCGTCTACATCCCCATGCGCGGGCCGCCTTCCAAAGACGCACCGGCCTTCAAGTACGCCAACGGTCCGGTTCCCCACGGCTCGATCATGGCCTTTGAACTGACCGATCAGGGCGGCGCGGTGAAGTTGAGCGCCGAATGGACATCGCCTGACCTGATCACGCCCGATCCGCCGGTCATCGCCAACGGCGTGGTCTACGCCGTGCAGACGGGCGATCAGCCCCTGCTGCAGCGTCCCGCCGAGAACGGCGTGAAGTTCGGCGTCAAGGGTCCGCAAGCCGACCTGTTCCGCGCCACCCCGATCGGCCCCATGGCGCTGTGGGCGCTGGACGCGGAAACCGGCAAGCCGCTGTACAACAGCGGCAAGCTGATCACCGGCTGGACGCACTTCAGCGAGCCGGTCGTGGCGACGGGCAAGGTGTTCGTGGAAACCCATGAGGGCCAGGTGTTCGCTTTCGGGCTGCCGTCCAAGGGCGCGAAGCCATAGCGCCGGATCAGGGCGCCGCGGCGGGGACCGGCCGGGGGACGTGCAGGGTGATCACCGAGCAACCGCCGTCGTCGGCGATCAGCTGATGCGGCACGCCCTGGGGCACGAACCACATATCGCCCTTGGCGAATTTACGGGACACGCCGCCTTGGATGGACTTGGCGCTGAGGTTGTGGGCGTTGGTGCGCTTGGGATCTACAAGTTGCCCGCCGAGAATTTCCGTTCCCGTGCCTTCGACCGCGATGATCAGCTCGGCCTGGTTTTCGTGAATGGCGGCCTGGCCCACGCCTTGGTGGAATTCCAGTGAGGTCCCATAGGGCGCCAGGGCGAAAATGCTCTCGATCGTGTTGGCCGCGCCGGGCTTGGCCTCCGCCTTCGCCTTGGCGATGATCGCGGCCACATCGGCCGAGCTGGCGAACGGCGCCGTCTCCGGCGCTTGAGCCCTGGCCGCGCCCGCCGCAAAGACGGCGACCGCCGCGGCGGTCATCCAAATTGTACGCATGTCGTCCTCCCTGATTTTGCGGCCGATTAAGGCGTTCGGACGCGATCAGGTCAATGGGCTCAAAGAGCCGCTCAGGCGCGCCGGTTCAAGGCCAGGGAGGTGGCCGGCCGCAGGGATTGAACCGCCTTTGGCCCATAGCCCGCCACTGCGCCGCGCTGGCGGGAGATTTCCTCGGCGATGGCCCGCACCAAGCCTTCGGTGATGGTCTTGGCGGCCTCCACGGCGCGGCCATGTCGGGCGAGCACCGCGTCGAAGGCGCGGGTGGCGGCGATCAGGCGCAGGCGCAGGTCGTCGGGCGCGCCCGCCAGCAGGGCCGGTTGGGTCTGCACGCGCAGGCTCTCGTGGCGATACAGATTGGCCAGACGTCCGGTCTCGGCGGCGTTGAGGGCGGCGTCGTGCGGACGGCGTTCCTCGAAGGCCTTGACCTGTTCCGCGATCAAGGCTGTCAGCCGCTCGGTCAAGGTGATGAGCTGAGCCATCCGTGTCGCGGCGTCCGGTGCGTCGAGCGCCATGTCAGCTCAGTCCCTGCAGCTTGAGCATCTCGGTCTGCACCGACTTGGCCAGCCCCACGCCGCGGCCGGCGGCGATCTGCTTGCCCACCGCGTCCATCATGATCGACTTGAATTGCTCCCCGCCCTCGCCGCCGCCCAGGTCCACGTCCTTGAACACGGACTGCAGCATGGTCGACAGGAAGGAAGCCTCGAACTTGCGGGCCGTCTCGGCGATCTTGGCGCGGGCGGCGCTTTGCTGGGCCGGGGTCATGGCCGCGGCGGCGGCCTGAGCGGCGGTGGGCGGCAGGACGGCGAAGGCGGTCATCACATCACCTGAATGTCGGCCTGCAAGGCGCCCGCCGCCTTGATGGTCTGCAGGATGGAGATCATGTCGCGCGGGGTTACGCCGAGCGCGTTGAGCCCGGCCACGAGGGTGGACAGTGAGGCGCCTTCCTGGATCATCAGCAGCCGCTTGCCCTTCTCCTCGTCCACCGAGACGGTGGATTTGGGCGTGACGGTGGTCTGGCCGCCCTGACTGAAGGGCAGCGGCTGGCTGACCTGGGGCGATTCCTGCACGGAAATGGTGAGGTTGCCCTGGGCGATGGCCACGGTGGAGATGCGCACGTCCGAGCCCATGACGATCACGCCGGACACCTCGTCGATGACCACCCGGGCCGGGGAATCCGGCTCCACGTCCATCTGCTCGACGATGGTGATGAAGTTGACCATGTCCATGCCCGCGGGCGGGCGCAGGGTGACGATCGTCGGGTTGTCCGATACGGCGCAGTTGGGGAAACGGGCGTTGATGACGTCGGCGATGCGGTGCGAGGTGGTGAAATCTGGGTTCTTCAGGGTCAGACGCAGCTGGCCCATGCTGGCGAGTTGAAAATTGACTTCGCGCTCGACCACTGCGCCCGCGGCGATGCGCCCGGAGGTCGGCACGCCTCGGGTGATAGAGCTGCCCGAGGCGCCGGAGGCGGAGACGGAGCCGGTCTGCACCGTGCCCTGAGCCACCGCATAGGCCTCGCCGTCCGCGCCCAGCAGCGGCGTGACCAGCAATGTGCCGCCGAGCAGGCTCTTGGCGTCGCCCAGGGCCGACACCGTGGCGTCCACCGGCGAGCCGGTGGCGGCGAAAGGCGGAAGCTTGGCGGTGACCATCACCGCCGCCACGTTCTTGGTGTTCAAGGTGGCGTCGCGGGTATTGACGCCCAGGCGTTCCAGCATGGCCTCGAGGCTTTGCCGGGTGAAGGGCGAGTTGTTGAGCGTGTCGCCGGTTCCGGCCAGGCCCACGACGATGCCGTAGCCCACCAGCATGTTCTCGCGCACGCCCTCAAAGTCGACGATGTCCTTGATGCGCGACTTGGCCAGGGCGAGGGAGGGGCTCAGGCCGAAGACGGCAAAAAACGCCGTCACGATCAGGAGCCGGGGCCAAGTCAATCGACGCATAGGCAATTCCGCACTGGGTTTCGGGCGGAGCGACCGCCGATCGACAATGCGCCATGCGATGAATGTGCCAACTCGCCCCATAAAATAAGTCAACAAAAACAGTGATGTGATATTGACTCGGTGGACCCGCATGCATGCGCCGGGCAAGAACTGCCGGGCATTAACCATACCGCAAGCAGCGCCGTCGAAACTGGCTGGACGGCGCGGAGCGTGTGGTGCGCCGCCCGTCCGATTGGTCCAGGTGACGCCATGAAAATCAGCGGCCCGAACGGCGCGACCTCCGCCGGCCCGACGCGCCAGGCCCGACCAGCGACAGGCGGGAATTTCGCGCCGACCGCTGCGGAGCAACCCGGCTCGACGGAGGAGGCGCGGCGGCTGGAAAGCCTGGAGGGCGTCATCACCTTGTCGGCTCTGCTGGCGCTGCAGGGCGTGGACGATCCTCTGAGCAAGCGAAAGCGCGCGGTGGGCCGCGCGGGCCGCATCCTGGATCTGCTGGACGAACTCAAGCTGGCCCTGATCGACGGCGGCGCCTCCTCGGCCATGCTTGACCGGCTGGTGGGCGCGGTGCGCGAGGAGCGCGCCGTCACCGAGGATGCGCGCTTGGATGCGGTGCTGGACCAGATCGAGACCCGAGCCGCGGTGGAACTGGCCAAGCTTGGGCGTTCGCGTGCGGCCTAAACTAATAAGCGACCTCGATTGAATGCCGTGCGCGATTTGCTATAAGCGCTGCGCTCGGCTAGATCGACAGGCATCAGAGCTAGAGGGCGTCAATGAAGGCGGCCGCGGTGCAAGTAGAAGTCACTAATTACCGTCCATCAGAGGACGAGCCGTTCATGAACGAGCGGCAGCTGGAGTATTTCAAGCAAAAACTGCTTGATTGGAAAGAAGATATCCTGCGCGAATTGCGCGAGACGCTTTCGCATCTTCAGGCCGATACGGAAAATCATCCCGATCTGGCCGACCGCGCATCTTCCGAAACGGATCGGTCACTGGAGTTGCGCACGCGCGACCGCCAGCGAAAGCTCATTTCAAAGATCGACGAGGCGCTCCGCCGCATTGAAGACGGATCCTACGGCTATTGCGAGGAAACGGGCGAACCCATCGGTCTGGCGCGCCTGGAAGCGCGGCCGATCGCCACCTTGAGCCTGGAAGCTCAGGAACGCCACGAACGCCGCGAGCGCGTCCACCGCGACGACTAAGCCCTCTCTCAGGTGAGCGCCGACGTCCCCGCGCCCGAGGGCTCGCCGGGATGGAGCATGGCGCGAATGGCCGGCAGCACCTCATGCGGCGCCTGGACTGATCTGAAGGTGTCCATGAACCAATCCGGAGTCAGGCCCCGCTCCACCGTGTGGGCGAACAGGTCGAACAGCGGCGTCCAAAAGCCGGCGGGGTCGAGGAACACGATGGGCTTGGCGTGCAGGCCCAGTCGCCGCCAGGACAACAGCTCGATCACCTCTTCCAGCGTGCCAACGCCGCCTGGCAGGACCGCGAAGGCGTCGGACTGCTCGAACATGATCGCCTTGCGTTCGTGCATCGAAGCGACGAACACGGTTTCCACCGCGTCGAACGCCATTTCCCGGCTCCGCAGGAAGGTCGGCATCACGCCGAGAACGCGGCCGCCGGCCGAATGAGCGGCGCGCGCGCAGGCGCCCATCAGTCCGACGCCGCCGCCGCCGTAAACCAGTCGCACGCCGTCGCGCGCGAGCGCCGCGCCCAACTGATCGGCGCCGTCCAGGAACGCCGGATCGACGCCGTCGGAGGAGGCGCAGAACACGCATACGGAGTTGATGGCCCTGGGACCGGCTGAGACCGTGGCGTCTGGCTGAGTCATTTTTTCTCCCCGGCGATGCTGGGCGCACGGCCGATTCGGATCGACCGACCGAGATGATCTTCGCCCGTGCGCCCTTGGCGGTTGATGAATTTTTCGCGCCGGTCGGCGCCCGCTTGGAGGCTATACGCGCCAGGCGCGCTTGCGTAGGGTTGCGAGCGTCGGACTGGTCGCCCGAACGAGACAGGAATTCAGTGCGTTCGTCGAGAATCTCCACCTTCGCTGCACTGTTCACCGGCCTGCTGCTGGCGGCGGCCGGTTGCGGACGCTCCACGCCTTGGTCCCACGTGTCCGGTCCAACGACGCAATCCTCCACGGATGCAGGCGACAGCGGCTATCGCGAGCCGCCGCAAGTGCGGCGGGCGATGCGCGCGCCGGACGGGGCGGTGATTCTGTCGGGCCGGGCCTTGCCGGGGGCGACGGTGCGTCTGGCCTCTCCCGGAGGACTGCATGTGGAGGCCCAGGCCGATGCTTCCGGATTGTGGAGTTCTGACGGCTCCGCCCGGCGGTCCGGCGATTTACGGCCTGTCGCAAGAGGCCGACGGCCGGAGGGATCAGGCGCAGGGCTATCTGGCGATCTTGCCCAGGGAAGCGCCCGCGGCGGCGGTGCTGCGTTCCGGCGCCGGAGCGGTGTCGCTGGCTCAGCCCGCCGGCAGGCCGGCCATCGCGGCGATTGATTACGACGGTGCGGGCGCGGCTGTGGTGTCCGGCTCGGCCGGCGCCAACCAGCCCCTCAGGGTCATGGTTGACGGGACGACGGCCGAAGAGGGCGCGTCCGGCGCCGACGGCCGTTTCTTCCTCAGCCTGCCCAAGCCCCTGCCGGCAGGCGCGCGGTCGATCCAGGTGCTTAGCCCGACCGGCGCGGCGCAGGTCGTCGTCGACGTCAGTCCGTCGCCGGCCTTCGCCGGCGTGTTGCGCGTGACACGGCGCGGGACAAGCTGGCGCCTGGATTGGACCACGCCTTCGGGCGGAGTGCAGAGCACCGTACTGTTCGCGTTGCGGGAGCCGGCTCATTGAACGGCCGGGGCGCCGGGCGCATGTCGCGCGATCGCACCAGGGAGACGGAGGCCGTCGGCAAGCCTAGCCTGGCGCGGGCGCTGGCCGAACTGTGGCGGCTGATCATGCGCTCAAAGGCGCCGCAGCTTCGCCTGCGCACCGCCGCCGCCCTGGCGCTGACCATGGCGGGCAAGGTGCTGGGCGTCTGGACGCCCTTTCTGCTCGGTCAAGCGATCGATCGCCTGTCCGACGGCAAGGGCCACGCAGCGACGCTGGGCATTTCTTTTACAGCCCTGATCCTGGGTTGGGGCCTGTTGCGCTTCTTGGCCGCCGCCGCGCCGCAGGCGCGCGACGCCATCTTCACCGTGGTGTCCCAGGCCGCCCAGCGGCGGGCGGCGACCGAGACTTTCGGTCATGCCCTGTCCCTGTCGATGGACTATCACCAGACCAAGCGCAGCGGGGCCCTGTCGCGAACAATCGACCGAGGCGCGCGCTCGATCGAGTATCTGATCCGGACCCTGGCTTTCAACATGGCGCCGACGGCCTTCGAGCTGTTGCTCGCCGCCGGGGCTCTGCTTCACGTCTATGACTGGCGCTACGCCTTGGTGGTGCTGGTCACGGTGGTGGTCTACGGCGCCTTGACCTTCATGGTGTCGGACTGGCGGATCGGCCACCGGCGGGCGCTGAACGAGGCGGACTCGGAGGCCGCCGGGCGGGCGGTGGACGCCTTGCTCAACTACGAGACCGTCAAGAGCTTCGGCGCGGAGACGCGGGCTGTTGCGGGCTATGACGAAGCCTTGTTGGCCTACGCCCAGGCAGCGGTGAAAGCCAACACATCCCTAGTCATGCTCAACGTGGTGCAGGCCGCGATCATGAGCGTGGGCTTGGCCGCCATGGCGTTGATGGCCGCCACGGACGCTGCTTCGGGCAAATTTCCCGTGGGCGCCATCACCACCGTCACCCTGACGATGATGAACATCTACGCCCCGCTGAACATCCTGGGCTTCGCCTATCGCGAAATTCGCCAGTCGATCATCGACATGGAGGCGATGGTCGACCTGTGGCGGCAAAAGCCGGCGGTGGCCGATGCGCCTCACGCGAGCCCTCTGCCGCCCGCCGATGCGCGCGGCGCCGAACTGGTGTTCGATCAGGTCGGCTATCGTCACACCGCGCGTTCGCAGGGACTGGTCGATGTGTCGTTCAGGGCGGCGCCTGGACTGACGGTGGCCGTGGTCGGGCCATCCGGCGCGGGCAAGAGCACCCTGGTGCGCCTGGCCATGCGGCTGATCGATCCGCAGGAGGGCGTGGTGCGGCTGGACGGCTGCGACCTGCGTGATCTGGCCCAAGCTTCACTGAGGCAGGCCGTGGCCTTGGTGCCGCAAGACGTGGCCCTGTTCAATGACACCATTCGCGTAAACATCGGCTTCGGACGGCCGAACGCCAATGATCAGGAGGTGTGGTCCGCCGCCGACGCGGCGGAACTCGGCGACTTCATCCGCGGGCTGCCCGACGGGATCGACACCATGGTCGGCGAGCGAGGTCTGAAACTATCGGGCGGCGAGCGTCAGCGCGTAGGCGTGGCCCGCGCCCTGATCGCCGATCCGCGCCTGCTCATCCTGGATGAGGCCACCAGCGCGCTCGACAGCCGCACCGAGGCGGCGATTCAGGCCACCTTGCGCCGGGCGCGCCAGGGCCGCACCACGCTGGTGGTGGCTCATCGCCTGTCCACTGTGGCGGACGCAGACCTGATCCTGGTGATCAAGGGCGGGCGGATCGTGGAGCAGGGCGATCACGCGGCGCTGCTGGAGCACGACGGCGAATACGCCGCCCTATGGCGTCGTCAGACCCGGCGGAAAAATTAAAACGCGCTCCAGCCGTCTCTGGCCGAAGCGCGTGGGTGTCGTCAGCGCCAGTAGCAGACGCGGTGATGGTGACGCCAGGTGCACACTTGGTGGTGGTGGTGGGGCCGGGCGTCGGCAGAGCCGGCCAAGGATGCGATGGCGCTCGCGGCTATGAGTGCGGCGATGATCGTCTTCATGTTTCAACTCCCTAAATGGCCGAGGAGGGCCGCGCTTACCAAGGGCCCGTCATGATGAACCCTTGATGAATTCGGCGAAATGAGTGGGGTCTCAGCCCACGCTCTCGGCGCTGTAGCGGGCGAGCAGGCCCCTGCGGACGGCGTAACGATAGACCGGGGTGAACGTTGCACCGGCGAGCAACAGGCAGCCACGGCCAGTCCGCATCCTATGGCCAGGAGACCATATGGCGCGCCTTGCCGGCCACCACCGAGCGCATGCCCTCGAACACATAGGAGGGGGCAGGAAGCGTCCGATCGCCCGCATCCAGGCCGGCAAGTCGGACAGCGGATAGAACACGCCGACGAACGGCGAAAGCAGCGCTGGGATCGGCCAGACCAACCACTCCGACGCCGGACCGAGGCGCAGCACCATGGCCGCGCCGAACACCCCCAGCGCGATGCCGGACAGGAACAGCACCATGACGAAGGGAATCAGCGCCAGGCCGTAGGCGAAGAACGACAGGCCGAACAGCGTGGTCGCCAGCACCAGCATGACCACCAGGCCCACAAGGCTGGTCACACGCCGGTGATGACCAGGCCGCACAAGGTATTCGGACATCTGCAGCGGAGTGGCGAAGAAATTGAGGAAATTGCGCGACCAGACGTCCTCGAAGAACGCCATGGTGACGCCCTGCATCACGCGCGTGAAGAAGTCCCAGAGCAGTACGGCGCCGAGGATGGCCGGCACGAAATTGAAGCGCGGGCCGGTCACGCTGTTCAGATAGCGGGTGATGAAGCCCCACAGAACGATGTCTATGGCTACCCAGGCGACCATCGGCAGAAGCGCGCATCGGGCTGCCGCGGATAGAGGTAGATTTGCCGCAAGACCACGGCGGCGATGCGGGACGGGTTCATGCCGCCGACCCCTCGAGCGATTGGGCGGCGACGCTGACGAACAAATCCTCCAGCGTTTGCGCGCCGTGCTCGCGCATGAGCGCCTTCGGCTCGCCCTGCAGCACGATCCGGCCCTGGGCCAGGAACAGCACCCGGTCGCAGGCCTCGGCGACCTCGTACATGTTGTGGCTGGTCCACAGCACGCCGCCCTGTTCGGCGGTTGCGTAATCGCGGATGCGTGCGCGCATCTCGCGTGCGGTGGAGGGGTCGATGGAGGCGGTGGGTTCGTCCAGCAGCAGCAACTTCGGCCGGTTGAGCATGGCCTTGGCCAGGGTCACGCGGGTCTGTTCGCCCGAGGACAGCACGCCGCATTTGGCGCGTCGAAAGCGCTGCAGGTCGATATTCGTTCAGTTGGGTTTCGATGCGTTGGCCCGAGCGCCTTGACGCCGTAGATCAGGCCGAACACCCGCAGGTTCTGCTCCACCGTGAGATTGCCGGGCAGCGGGGCGTAGACCGCGGCGAAATTGGTGTTCGACAGGGCCTGGCTGCGTTTTTGGACCAGGTCCATGCCCCCGATGGAGATGACGCCGGCCGTGGGCTCCAACACGCCGAGCACCATATTGATGATGGTGGTCTTGCCCGCGCCGTTGGGACCGACCAGGCCGACGATTTCCCCCGCGCGGACCGTGAAGGATACGTCGTTCACGGCCACGGTCCGGCCGTAGGTCTTGCACAGGCCCTGGACGGACAGGACGGGAGAGGGCGTTGCGGCGGTCATCGCGCCCTTTTATCGGAGCAAACCGAGCGACGAGAGGAAAAATCCCGCTTGCCTCATCCGTGCGCCCAATCCGCGCCTTAAAACGAAAAGGGCGGTTCCCTTACAGAAACCGCCCTTCGCACCCCTTCGAGTTATTTTCTTGTCAACGAACGGCCATGATTGGCTGCTATTCGTCTGGATACCCCGTGAGCCTATTCCCCTCACTCGCGGCGCCTCGGCCCGGTGATGAGACCCTCTCACCGGGCCACTCTTTCTTCAAAGCCCTGTTCCCGCAAGCACCGCATGGCCGCATCTGGCGCAATCTACGCACATGTGGCGCCGACAACACAATCTGGCGGACCGGGACCGCCTTGGCTTGCGCGGGGGATATCGTCTATGGACAGCCGATGATCGAATTCTGGATCGCCGCGGCGCTTCTGTCCGCCCTTGCCGTCGCCCTTGTGCTGCTCCGCGCCGCCCAGTCGGCCCGTCGGCCCTTGGCGGACCCGACGGTGGACGTCTATCGCCGCCAGTTGAACGAGATCGACGAACTGGCCGACCGGGGCCTGCTGGCAGAGGCAGAACGCAAGGCCGCGCGGGCGGAGGCGGCGCGCCGCCTGTTGACCGCGGCGGATGAAGCCAAGGCCGGGGACGCCGCCGCACCGCCGCCCTCCAAGACCTTGGGCCTGTGGGTGATCGCGGCCGCCGTGGCCGCCCCGCTGGCGGCGGTGGGCGTCTATATGCTGCTGGGCTCGCCCGGCCTGCCCGATCAGCCGTTCGCCGCCCGTCTGAACACCTGGCGCAGCGCGCCCGACCCCACCCAGTTGACCCCGCCCGAACTGGCCGCGGTGCTGAGCGCGGTCGTCAAATCGCGGCCGGGCGATTTGGAGGGCCGCCTCTTGCTGGCGCGCGCCCAGGCGGCCTCGGGAGACCTTCCGTCGGCGACGCAGACCCTCAGATCGGCTTCGCGCGCCGCGCCGAACAACGCCGACGTCTGGCAGATGCTGGGCGAGGCCCTGGTCGAGCAGGCCCAGGGCCAGGAAACGCCCGGCGCCGTTGACGCCTTCCGCAAGGCTGTGGCGCTCAATCCGGCGGACGGCTCAGCCCACTACAATCTGGGCCGCGCGGCGATCATGAACGGCGACCTGAACGGCGGCTTGGCGGAGTGGCGCGCCCTGGAGGCGCACCTGCCCCCCGGCGAGGCGGCCCAGGCCCTG
Source organism: uncultured Alphaproteobacteria bacterium (assembly GCA_963804105.1). Taxonomy (GTDB): domain Bacteria; phylum Pseudomonadota; class Alphaproteobacteria; order Caulobacterales; family Caulobacteraceae; genus BOG-938. The sequence goes on along the minus strand of CAWDPL010000029.1, from coordinate 36,288 downwards.
CAGGCGCAGATCGACGCCACGCAAAAGGCCGGCAGATTGGTTGAGCCGTCGTCGGGTCAGGATCAGCAGCAGGCTCAAGGGGCCGGTCCGTCCGAGAGCCAGGTGCAGGCCGCCGAACAGGCCCAGGCCGGCGCCGCGCCGGCCGACCGGCGCGCCTTCATCGAATTGATGGTCGCCCAGATGGCGGCCAAGCTGAAGGCCGATCCGCGCAATCTGCAGGGCTGGAGCCTGTTGATCCGCTCCTACGGCGTGCTGGGCGAGGCCGACAAGCAGGCCCAGGCCCTGGCCCAGGCGCGCACCCTGTTCAAAGGCGATGCGGCGGCCCAGAAAGCTATCGACGACGCGGCGGCCGCGGCGCCCTGACGCTCAAAGTCTGATCCGGATCAATCGGTCAGGACGCCACTGGCCTGGGCGTTGAAGGTGGCGATGTAGTCCATCAGAGGCGGATTGAAGCAGTCGTAGGGCGGCAGGCCCAGCGCGCGCAGGCGGGCGCGCACCGCGTCCATCTGCTGCGGACGCGCCCCGGACTCGATGATCGATGACACGAAGGCGGCGAACGTCGGGGCTGGCGCGCCGGGCTCGGCGAAGCGTTCGGGATGAATGACCGCCAGGCCGGTGAAGGGGTGCGCGCGCCGTTCCACCGACCCGTACATATGCACCCCGCAGACCTTGCAGGCGCGACGCAGGATGACGGCGTCAACGTCGATCACCGTCAGCTTGTCGCCGTTTTCCAGCGCCCGGACCTTATCGGCGGGCGCCATGGCCGCCAGTGAAAAGCGGGCGCCGGGGGGCTTCCAGCAACGGGTGCAACCGCACAGGCGGACATGGGCGAGGGGGCTGCTGATCTCCACCTTCACCGGATGGGCGGCGCACAGGCAATGCAGCACGCCGCCGCTGAAATCTTCCGAGCCCTGTACGATGCCGCCTTCGACCAGGGGATGGATATTGATCTCCGACATCCAGGGCTCCTTTCGGGCTTTCGTGCGCAACCAGCGTCATTATAGACCCGGGTGGAAGATCATTCTTGCACCAGGAGATCGCGCCCGGCGAGGCGGTCGTTTAGGCCGTCTCCCGGGCGTGGAGACGTCCGGCTCACTGTGGCGGATCGGGAAAGGATGGCTCCGCGGGTAGGATTCGAACCTACGACCAGCCGGTTAACAGCCGGCTGCTCTACCACTGAGCTACCGCGGATCAGCGCTCATCGAGCGGGGGCTATACGCTGGCCCGCGGGCGGGCGCAAGCCGGCGCCCGTGCTCCGGGCGAGAGCGCAAAACCGTTCCCACGAACAAAAAAAGCCCGGCGCGAAGCCGGGCTTGAAAGTCTGTGATGGTGGGTGTCTTCGCAGAAGACCTCGTTAACCTGCGCTGATGTCCTTAACCACCCGTTAACGGCGCGGCGACGCAGCGTGAAGTTATTGCGACCGATCCGCGCAACCGAGCGTGGCGATCCGGCGCTCGAACAGTATGGAGGCCTGGCCCGAAATCGAACCGGGGTGCACGGATTTGCAGTCCGCTGCGTAACCACTCCGCCACCAGGCCGGCAGCTCGCGAAATCATCTCTAATCCGCAAGGGATGACCGGTGGCCTAACAGAAGGCGTGTCGGGCGGCAATCTCCGCGGGGATGCAAAAATCCTGCGCGCGGGCGCAGCTTGGGCGCGCAGGCGGTCGGCGGGCGATTGCCTTGGCCGCGCGGGGGGCCCTATAAGCAAGCGCCTTCCAGAGGGTCGTTGAGTCCATGACGTTCGATTTCCAAGCCGCCCGGTTGACCATGGTGGAAAGCCAGGTGCGCACCAGCGACGTGACCGACCTGGGCGTGCAGGACGCCATGCGCCTGGCGCCGCGCGAGGCCCTGTGCCCGCCGGACAAGGCGCATGTCGCCTATGCCGATGCGGAGCTCGAATATGCGCCCGGCCGCTACCTCATGCGTCCGCGCGAGATCGGTAAGCTGCTGCAGGCCGTCAAGCCCCTGCCGGGCCAGAAGGCCCTGGCCGTCGGAGCGCCTTACGCGGCGCAGGTGCTGACGCTGATCGGACTGCAGGTGGAGGCGGTCGGGCCCGACGCCAAGCTCAAATCCGATGCGCGTTACGATGTGATCGTGACGGAAGGCGCGGTGGCGCAAACGCCGGAGGCCTGGACCGCGGCCCTGGCGGAGGGCGGGCGTCTGGGCCTGGTGGTGCGCCAGGGTCCGGTGGGCAAGGCGCGGCTTTACACCTGCCGCGAGGGCCATGCGGTATGGCGCGAGGTGTTCGACGCCACCCCGCCGTTCCTGCCCGGATTCGAGCCTAAGCCTCAGTTCGCGTTCTGATCTTTTTGCTCCACACGCCGCGCGCGAATCCAAGCGTTCGACCTGCATTGCAGTATCGGCTTGCCGCGCATACCCTACCGTTGAGAATCTGCAATTCACCGGACCGGGCGCCACCGAATGTCTGATCAAAACAGCCAAGAACCGACGATGGAAGAGATACTGGCGTCCATACGCCGGATCATCTCCGAGGACGAGGCCCCCGCAGCCGCGCCAGAAGCGCCCGCCGCGGTCCATGAGCCCGGACCCGAGCCGGAACTGGCGCCGGAACCTGAACCTGAACCGGTCCACTTCACCTCGGTTGAGGACGATGTTCTTGAACTGACCGATCGCCTGGAAGAGCCGGCGGCCACCTTGGAAACGCACGGCGACCTCGACGTTTTCCCCGCCGCTGGGCCTGCGCCTCCGCCTGCGCCGCCGCCCGAGCCGCTTCATGAAGAGACCCTTGTCAGCCATCCGGCCGCCGCCACCGCCGCCTCTGCGTTCGGCGCCCTGCAGCGTCAGGTGTTGATGCCGGCCGACGGACGCTCGCTGGAAGACGTGACGCGCGAACTGCTGCGGCCTCTGCTCAAGTCCTGGCTGGACGCCAACCTACCCGCCATCGTCCAGGCCGCCGTGGAGGCGGAAGTCGAGCGGATTTCCCGCCAGCGCCGCTGAACCCCGTCCCGATCGGCCCGGCGGACCAAAAATTACCGCCCGACCGCCTGATCCCTTGCTATAGCCGGGCGCCGCGTTCGTTCGCCTAGCCTATTGCCGTGATGCTGGAAAAGACCTTCGATCCCAAGTCCGTCGAGCCGCGCCTTTATCGGCGGTGGGAGTCCTCCGGCGTGTTCGCGCCCAAGTCCGGCGCCGAGACGAGCTTCAGCATCGTCATCCCGCCGCCCAACGTCACCGGCTCCCTGCACATCGGCCACGCGCTGAATAACACCCTGCAGGACGTGCTGACCCGTTATCACCGCATGCGCGGGGAGGCGGCCCTGTGGCTGCCGGGAACCGACCACGCAGGCATCGCCACCCAGATGGTGGTGGAGCGCCAGCTCGCCGCCGAGGGCAATGTCGGCCGGCGCGAACTGGGCCGCGAGGCCTTCGTGCAGAAGGTCTGGCAGTGGAAGGGCGAATCCGGCGGGACCATCGTGCGCCAGCTACGCCGCCTGGGCGCTTCCTGCGACTGGAGCCGCGAGCGATTCACCCTGGACGAGGGCCTGTCGGCCGCTGTGCGCAAGGTATTCGTGCAGCTTCACAAGCAGGGACTGATCTACCGCGACAAGCGCCTGGTGAACTGGGACCCGCAGTTCCAGAGCGCCATTTCCGACATCGAGGTCGAACAGCGCGAGGTCGACGGCGCCTATTGGCACTTCGCCTATCCCCTGGCCGACGGCCCGGTGGATGGGGTGTCGGAGATCGTGGTCGCCACCACGCGGCCCGAGACCATGCTGGGCGACACGGCCGTGGCCGTGCATCCGGACGACGAGCGCTACAAGGCCCTGGTCGGCAAGATGGTGCGCCTGCCCATCGTCGGCCGCCTGATTCCCATCGTGGCGGACGCCTACGCCGACCCGGAAAAGGGCTCCGGCGCGGTCAAGATCACCCCGGCCCATGACTTCAACGACTACCAAGTGGGCAAGCGACACAACCTGCCGCTGGTCAATATCCTGGACCCCTTCGCCAGGCTGAACGAGGAGGTCCCGGAGGCCTATCGGGGCCTGGACCGTTTCGTCGCACGCAAGAGGGTCGTGGCCGAGATGGAGGCGCTGGGCCTGCTGCGGCAGATCGAGAAGACCCGTCACGTGGTCCCTCACGGCGACCGCTCCGGCGTGGTGATCGAGCCCTATCTGACCGACCAGTGGTATGTGGACGCCAAGACCCTGGCCCAGCCGGCGATCAAGGCTGTGGAAGAGGGCGCCACGGTGTTCGAGCCCAAGGCCTGGGAGAAGACCTATTTCGAGTGGTTGAGGAACATCGAGCCCTGGTGCATCTCGCGCCAGCTGTGGTGGGGGCACCGTATCCCCGCCTGGTACGGGCCCGACGGTCAGGTGTTCGTGGAAGAGACCGAGGCCGCCGCCATTGCCGCCGCCCGCGCGCACTATGGCGACAACCGGCCCCTGACCCAGGACGAGGACGTGCTCGATACCTGGTTCTCGTCCGCGCTTTGGCCCTTCTCGACCCTCGGCTGGCCCAAGGAAAACGCCGACCTCAAGCGCTTTTACCCCACCAGCGTCCTGGTGACTGGCTTTGACATCATCTTCTTCTGGGTGGCCCGGATGATGATGATGGGCCTGCATTTCATGGGCGAGGTCCCCTTCCGCAAGGTGTTCATCAACGCCCTGGTGCGTGACGAGCGCGGGCAGAAGATGTCCAAGTCCAAGGGCAATGTGATGGACCCGCTGGAGCTGATCGACGCCTATGGCGCCGACGCCCTGCGCTTCACCCTGACCGCCATGTCGGGCCAGGCGCGTGATATAAAGTTATCTGAACAACGAATTGAAGGATATCGTAATTTCGGCACCAAGCTGTGGAACGCGGCTCGTTTCTGTCAGATGAACGAATGCGTGTCGGACGCGCGGTTCGATCCGGGCGCGGTCAAGCTCACCGTTAACCGTTGGATCTGCGGAGAGACCGCCAAGATTATCGGCGAGGTGACCGCGGCGCTGGATGCCTGCGCGTTCGACGACGTGGCCACTGCGCTTTATCGCTTCATCTGGAACGTGTTCTGCGACTGGCATCTGGAGCTGGCCAAGCCGGTGCTCAACGGCGAGGATCAGGCGGCCAAGGCCGAGACCCGCGCCACCACCGCCTGGGTGCTGGATATCTGCCTGAAGCTGCTGCATCCGGTCATGCCATTCCTGACCGAGGAGCTATGGGACAAGCTGTCGGAGTTCGGCGCCAAGCGCTCGGGCATGCTCATCAGCGCGCCCTGGCCGACGGCCGATCCCGCGTGGCTGGACGGGGCGGCCTCGGCCCAGATTGATTTGATCATCGCCGCCGTGACCGAGGGCCGCTCGGTGCGCGCGGAGTTGAACGTGCCGCCATCCGCGCGTCCGCCGCTCTATGTCACCGAATGCGCGCCCGGGCGCCGGGCGATCTACGAGGCCAATGAAGCGGTCATCGCTTCGACCCTGCGCATCTCCGAACTTCGCTTCGCGCCGGCGCCGCCGGGCTCCATCCCCTTCGTGGTGGAGGGCGACGGCCTAGCCTTGCCGGTGGCGGAATTTGTCGACCTGGAAGCGGAAAAGGCCCGGCTGAAAAAGGCCATCGGCGAGTTGGAGGCAGACGCAACGCGCACCCGCAAGAAGCTGGACAATCCAGACTTCGTGGCCCGCGCCCCCGAGGAGGTGGTGGAGGAGAACCGTGAGCGGCTGGCGGAAGCCGAGGCCGCGCAGGCCAAGCTCCAAGCCGCACTGCGGCGCATCGAGACGCTGGGTTAGTCCACCCATGGCCCGCAAGCGCATCGACCTTGTGCTGGTCGAGCGCGGCTTGGTCGAAAGCCGGGTCAAGGCCCGCGAGGCGATCGAGGCGGGCGGGGTGAGGGTCGGCGGCGTGACCATCCGCAAGGCGTCCGACCTGGTCGACCAGGACGCTGAGATTGTCGCCCATCCCGCCCATGGCTGGGTCGGACGCGGCGCACTGAAGCTGGCCTTCGCCCTGGAACAGTGGTCGATTTCACCGGTCGGCGAGGTGGTGCTCGACGTCGGCGCCTCCACGGGCGGTTTCACCGAGGTCTGTCTGACGGGCGGCGCGCGGCGGGTGTTCGCCGTGGACGTAGGACGCGGGCAGCTGCATCCCCGCGTTGCCGCCGATCCCCGGGTGGTCAATCTGGAGGGCGTTGACGCGCGCGGCCTGGATCGCGGCTTGATCGATGAGGCGCCGTCGCTGATCGTGTGCGATGTCAGCTTCATCGGCCTGGAGAAGGCGCTCCCCGCCGCGCTGGACTTGGCCGCGCCAGGCGCGGACCTGATCGCCCTGGTCAAACCGCAGTTCCAACTGGGGCCGGGCGGCGTGGGCAAGGGCGGAATCGTCAAGCGCGAGGCCGCGCGGCAGCAGGCCCTGGCGGCGGCGGGCGCCTTTGTCGAGGCGGCGGGATGGCGGGTTCAGGCGACCCTGTCGCAGCCCGTGACCGGCGGCGATGGCAACGTGGAATATCTGCTGTGGGCGCGAAAATCGGTCTAGCTCTAAACGAAGAAACCGCCCGCGAGGCGGACGGCTTCCCAGTGCGGCGCTCCGAGGGAGCGCAATTACCAATACCGACCATGCCAGCCGCGATAGCCGGCTCCAAAATAAAATCCAACCGGAGGCGGCCCGTAATAGGCTGGTGCATAATAATAGCCCGGCGGCGGTGGAGGAGGGGGCGGATAATAGGCGCCTGGAGGCGGCGCGGCGTAGTACCCGGCAGGGGGCGGCGGGGCCGCCGCGCAGTCGGTTGCGCCGCGAGCTGCGGCCGAGCCCACCAGAGCCCCCACCACGCCGCCGATAATGGCGCCGCCCGTGCGGCCGCCGCCGCGGGCCAGATTGGAGCCGGCCGCCGCGCCGGCTGCCGCGCCCACCACGCCGCCGCCGACATTGGCGCCGGCGCAGGGATCGCCGTAGGGCTGAGCCGAGGCGACGCCGGGCGCCGCCGCCGCGGCGAGGGTCATGGCGGCCAGGGCGGCGCCGACGGCGCTCTTGGCCAGGAGGGTGGATTTGTGCATGGAGCTACTCCTTGAAGGGTTGGATGTCAGAAGGGCAGGGGACGACGGGTGGACGCTCTTTGCCGCCGCGCCCCTCGGCATCGCCGACGGCGACGCCAGAACCAGGGCGATGGCTAGGAACAGAAAAGTCCGCATGACTGGGTCTCCCGCGTTCGCCGTGGCGGCCTGAACCCACAACGGCGTCGATGGCGGAAGATTGAACCAGGGACCCTGAACGAATCTTGAGCGACCCGTTCATCTTCGTTCATGCGTCCTTAATGCCGGGCTAGCCTGGTGAGTCGACGGCCGAGCCGAAGGAGGCTGCGTGATCGACCAGGGAGCGCGAGGTGTTGAGGCCGAGGTCCTGCACATGGGCGCCCAAGGCGACGGCGTGTGCCGCACCCTCGCCGGGCAGACGGTGTTCGCGCCCTTCGTCCTGCCCGGGGAGCGCGTGAGCCTGTCCGTTTCGGGCCAGCGCGGCGAGGTCGAACAGGTGCTCGAGCCGAGCGCCGAACGTGTTGCAGCCGTCGTGCCCGCATTTCGGCGCCTGCGGCGGCTGCGCGCTGCAGCACTGGGCGAGCGAGCCCTACCTGGCGTGGAAGCAACAGATCGTGCGCGAAGCCCTGGCCCGCGAGGGGCTTGAGGCGGACTTCACGGCGCCCTTCGCCGCCCCGCCGGGCTCGCGTCGACGGGTGGCGCTGCACGCGCGCCGCGGAGAGAAAGGGCAGGGCGCGCGTCTGGGATACAAGGCGCGCCGGTCCTGGAGCCTGGTGGAGGTGGAGGTCTGCCCGATCGCCGATCCACGCATCGTGGCCGCCCTGCCGGCGCTGCGTCGGCTGGCGGCGCCGTTCCTTGAACACCCCAAGTCGGCGCCCACCCTGCACGTGACGGCGACAAGGACCGGGCTGGACGTGGACGTCACGGGCGTGGAGCGCCGCAGCGGCGGCCTGTCGGCGGACGCGCGCACGCGGGCGGCCGAGATCGCCGGCGAGGCCGACCTGGCGCGGGTCACCCTGGCGGGGGAAATCGTCTTTCAGGCGCGCCAGCCTCTGGTCGCGCTCGGCCCCGCCGTGGTGGCCCTGCCGCCGGGCGGCTTTCTGCAGGCCTCGCCCCAGGCCGAGGCCGCCATGGCCCAGACGGCGCTGGAAGCCATGGTCGGAGCGGGGCGCATCGCCGATCTGTTCTGTGGCCTTGGGACCTTCACCTTTCGCCTGGCGGCCATCGCGCCCGTGCTTGCGGCGGACGCCGACGGGCGAGCCATCGACGCCCTCAAGCGCGCGGCGGGCGCCGCGCCGGGCTTGAAGAATATTTCGGCCGAGACACGCGACCTGTTTCGTCGGCCGGTCCTGGCCGAGGAGCTCAAGCGTATTGACGCGGTGCTGTTCGATCCGCCGCGGGCGGGCGCCGCCGATCAGGCCCGGCAGATCGCCTTGTCCGGCGCAGCCGTGGTGGTGGGGGTGTCCTGTGACGCGGCCAGCTTCGCCCGCGACGCGCGCATGCTCAGCGACGGTGGGTTCAAACTCGAACAGGTCCGGCTGATCGACCAGTTCCTCTGGTCGCCGCATGTGGAGCTGGTAGGGGCGTTCAGGCGCTAGATCTAGGCGCCCGAACGACGGCGCTGGCCGTCTTCCTGATCAAGCAGGGATTCGATGATGTCCGCGCTGACCCCGGCGCCGTCTTCGGCCGCGACCGAGGGCGCGATCTGCGCGGCGCGCAGGCCGTAGGAGGGATAGGACATCAGGGCGTTCAGTTCATCAGCCGCCCTGCGGGGGCTGTAGGCGCCCGGCGCCAGGGTCCGGGCCACGCCCAGGCGAACCATGCGGGCGGCGTTGTCGGGCTGGTCGCCCATGTAGGGAACAATCAATTGCGGCCGGCCCGCCTTGAGAGCCTGGGCGGTGGTGCCAACCCCGCCGTGGTGGATGATGGCTTCGGCGTGCGGGAATACCAGCGAGTGAGGCGCATACTGTACGGCATAGGCCCATCGGGGCAGGTGCTCGCCGTTTCGCAGCCCCAGTTCCGGGCCCTCGCTGTTGGCCCCCACCAGCACGGCGCGGCGGCCCAGTTTCTTGGCGATTTGCAGGCTGCGTCGCCAGAAATCGCCCGGCTCAATCACCACGGCGGTGCCGAGGGTGAACACCAGCGGCGGTGGCCCCTCGGCCAGGAATTGCTTGAGACCCTGAGGGAGCTCGGCCTTGCCGCCCTTCTGGCTGTCATAGAAGGCGAAGCCGGTGATCTGGCAGTTGGTCGGGTAGTCCGGCTGAATGTCGCCTAGCCATTTGGAGTACATAGCCAGGGTGCCGTAGGGCGAAAACTGGCCCTCGAACAGCGGATTGGCCACCGGCGGCAGACCCAGCTCGGCGCGCAGGCTGCGGAAGGGCGCGGTCCACGGATCGGTCATCCGCTTGATCATGGCGAGCAGCGCAGCGTCGAACCGCGCGCCGGTGAGTTCGCGCAAGGTGGCCAGACCCGGGGCGGTGCTCAGCACCGGCGGGTCGTAGGCCGACATGACCGTAAAGGGCGCAAGGACGGCGGAAACCCACATCAGGCCGCGGGTGTCGGCAGCCAATCGCGCGGCGTAGGCCGAGGGATGGGTGACGACGAGGGCCGCGTCCTCGGTGGCCGACATCATGTCTTCATAGGCCCGGCGCAGGAACGGCATGGCGATGCGGCGGACGAGGAAAGCCAAGCCGGAGCTGCCGTTGGTGGCGCGGCGGAAGATGGTTTGCACGTCCAGGCCAAGCTCGCCCTTCACGTCCGAGACGCTTGGGCGCAGGGCGTGGAACATCAATCCCTCGGCCTCGACCTTGCCGCGGAACTCGATCTGGCTGGCGATCAGCGGCTCCAAGCCGCGCTCTTTCAGCGTTAGCCCAAGCGCGATGAACGGGTTCAAATCCCCCGACGATCCCGCTGTAGAAATTACGACTTTCCGCCTCATACGCCCCCTCGGTGAGGATATTGCGCCGTCACCGGGAGCGGCGAACGGACCACTTTGCAGACGGATGCCTTGCCCTCTTTTCGCAAATCCTGGCCCTATAGATCAACTACGAAGATGTTGTCGACCGGGCGCCCCCGACCTTGGGTATGATCACATAAGGCGCCCAGCCCTATGCGGATAACCCATACACGAGAATTAACCTACCCTTTTGCAACTTAATTCAACCGACTCCGTTTGTCGCCTCGGCAAATTACACACCCAGGAACCTCGCCAAAACCAAAATCATGTCAAGCTGACCTGTTGGCTTCGCACAAGCCGCCAAATCGTCTCGGGCGCCGGATCCGACCGCGAAGGATCGATCTCAGAGTCTGATGGCGATTTGGTAAACGATCAGGGCCGCCAGATAGGCCAGGGTGATCATGTAGGCGAACATGATGACGGGCCACTTCCAGGAATTGGTCTCGCGCCGCACCACCACCAGGGTCGAGGCGCATTGTGGCGCGAACACATACCAGGCCAGGAACGACAGGGCGGTGGCCAAGGACCAATGGCCGGCCAGGGCGGCGGCCAAGCGACCAGGATGATCCCCGCCGATGGCGTAGACCGTGCCCAGCGCGCCCACCACCACCTCGCGCGCGGCCATGCCGGGCACCAGGGCCACGGACATTTGCCAGTTGAAGCCGATGGGGCGAGCAGGGGCTGGAGCCATGCCCGATGATCCGGCGAAACTGTAGTTGATGGCCGGTCCCACGGCGCCGGCAGGCGGGCGCGGTACGGTCGACAGGAACCAGATCAGCACCATCATCGACAGAATGGTGGTGCCGGCGCGCTTCAGAAAAATCTCCGCCCGCAGCAGCACAGCGCGCCACGTTCTTGGCGTCAGGCATCTTGTAGGCCGGGAGCTCCATGATGAAGGGCTCCGAGGCGCCGCGCCAGAACAGCTTGCGGAACACGAAGGCGACCGCCAGCGCGCCGCGATGCCCGTCGCGTAGAGGCCGAACATCACCAGCCCCTGCTCGTTGACGAAGCCCCACAGGTGCGCCTCGGAATAAAAGCCGAGATGATCAAAGTGTAGACAGGAATGCGCGCGGAACAGGTCATCAGAGGCGCCACGAGGATGGTGGTCAGCCTGTCGCGCTTGTTATCGATCACCCGGGTGGCCATGATTCCCGGAATGGCGCAGGCGAAGCTGGACAGCAGGGGGAATGAAGGCGCGGCCGTGCAATCCGGCGCCGCCCATCACGCGGTCCATCAGAAAGGCCGCGCGGGCCATGTAGCCGAAGTCCTCCAGCAGGATGATGAAGAAAAACAGGATCATGATCTGCGGCAGGAACACGATCACGCTGCCGACGCCGGAAATCAGGCCGTCGGAGATCAGGCTCTGCAGCACGCCGTGCGGCAGGTGCTGATTGACCTCGCCCGACAGCCAGGCGAATCCGGCGGAGATCAGGTCCATGATCGGGCGTGGCCCAGCTGAACACCGCCTGGAACATCAGGAACAGGATGGCCAGCAGGATGAGCACGCCCCAGACCGGATGCAGCAGGACGTTGTCCAGCTTGCCAGTCCAGGTGTCCGGCCGCGCGGGCGGGCGCACCGTGAGCTTGAGGATGCGTTCGGCCTCGCGGTGGGCGTCGCGGATATCCTTGGCGGTGGGCGGCCGCCAGTCCACATCCCCGTGAACGGCGTCGGTATTGGCTTCGACCTGGTCGATCAGGGCGACCAGGGCGTCGATGCCCCGCTTGCGCACGGCGACGGTGGTGGTCACCGGCACGCCCAGTTCACGCGACAGGGCCTCGATATCGATGGCCAAACCCTGGCGCTCGGCGATGTCGATCATATTGAGCGCCAGGATCATCGGCTGGCGGGTCTGCTTCAGCTCCAGCGCCAGGCGTAGAACCAGACGCAGATTGCTGGCGTCGGCCACACAGATGAACAGATCGGGTTTGGCTTCGCCGGGCAGGCGGCCGAGCACCACGTCGCGGGTGATTTCCTCGTCCGGACTTCTGGCGCGCAGGCTGTAGGTGCCCGGCAGGTCCAGGATCATCACGCGACGGCCCGAGGGCGTAATCAGCGCCCCTTCCTTGCGCTCCACCGTCACGCCCGCGTAGTTGGCCACCTTCTGGCGGCCGCCGGTCAGGGCGTTGAACAGCGCTGTCTTGCCGCTGTTGGGGTTGCCGACCAAAGCCACGCGCGCGTCGGTCAGCGATACGCTCTTGGTCATGGTCCGGTCTTGGCCTTCGCGGGAACCCTGCGCGGCCGCTCGCGCGGGTCCAGGGCGATCAGAACGCCGCGCGCCTCGCGACGTCGTAGAGCCACGCGCATGTCGTCCAGCTTCACCGCAATAGGATCGCGGCCGATGAAGCCCTCGTGCAGAAGTTCGATCCGCGCGCCCTCGACAAAGCCGATTTCCAGCAGGCGTCGCTCCAGTTCCGCCTGCTCGACGCCGCCGCTTGCCGGCCCGGTCTCGCAAATCACCTGCACAACCACGCCGCGGTCGCCTTTGCCGGCGTCGCTCAGGCGCACCACCGCCGAGGAAGCATCAGCGGCTTGATCGATCATGGTCTTGGCGGGAAGGCTTCCGTCCACGGGGACCTCGAGGCGTAAAGATGAGAATGAATATCATATGCAGAGTCGAAAATCAAAGCGCTGCACATCCCCTGGCATGGCGGATTGTCGATTCACCCGCAAGAACGCGAACTTAGTCGGGGATTTTTGCGCATGCGCCTATGCCGCGGCCTTGATGCACATCAAGGAGCGCGAGCGCCGGCTAGGCCTCAAGCCGCTGATAGGTCAGGACTGATCCGTCCTTGATCTTTCCCCTCAAGGCGGCCCACACGCCGTCGCGGTCGTACCAATCATCGATCTGAGTTTCGCCGGTGAGGGAATAGCGCGTGGCGGGCAGGCGCCGGCCGTCCGCCAGCTGCACGGTGTCGGCGCCCCTGTCGGTGGCGCGCTCGCGCAACATCTCGCCGTCCTGCGGATTGAACAGGGGGCCGTCGATGATTTGGCGATTCCAATGGGTGAGAGGCAGGACCTCAGCGGCGGCCAAATAGGAAGCGCCCTCCGCCGGTTCGATCATCACGCCGTTTTCCACGCGATGCGCCCGCACCGCCTGCCTACGGCCGTTGAGCACGCTGGTCGTCTCAATGCGGTCGAAGCGGTCGCCGGTCCAGATTTCCCGCGCGTGATGAAGATAGTGAAACAGCGAAGCCGGCCCCAATTTAAACATCATCTCCACATGAGTTTCGACATTTATATCAGTATTTTGACGGATAAAACTCAGGTGATGCCGTCCCAGGTCGGCTGCCCTTGCCGTGAATTTCGAAAGTCAGCACGCCCGCCGCCGGCAGACCGGGCGTGGCCGCCCGGCCCCGGCCGGCAAACGCGGCGGCGCCGACGGCCAGTCCGCCGGCCAACAAACCGCGGCGGTCCAACAGGTTCGCAGCGTCCATGATCGCCTCGCTTAACCTGACCGACTCCGAGGTGTTACGCGCGCTCTGACGGGTTGGATCAGCGCCGCCTTGAGGCCAATTCGCAACAACCTGCGATGAGGATTATAGGGAAACGGCGGCCTGCCGCAGGTGGAGGAGATTTTTGTGAACAAAGCGATGATCGCCCTGGTCTTGGCGCTCAGCCTGGCCGCGCCGCCCGCGCGCGCCCAGTCCATGAACGGGGCGTCGTCGCGTCCGCCGCTCCAAATACTGTCCTGGGACGCCGTCGACCCCTTGCGCTTGATCCCGCCTCCGCCGCCGCACGGGTCGGCCGCCGAGGCCGCCGAACTGGCTGAACTGCACGATATCCAGGCCCATCGCACGCCCGAGCGTCTGCAGCAGGCGCAGTGGGATCAAGACCATCAGAACTGGACCCTGTTCATCTCCACCTTGGGGCCGAAATTCGATCTGGCCAGGCTGCCGGCGACGGCCAAGGTGCTGGCCTTGGTGCAGAAGGACAATACGGCCGTCGTCCAGTCCGCCAAGGCGAGCTTTCACCGCATGCGGCCCTGGGCGGCGGACCCGACCCTCAAGGGCTGCGTGATCAGCCCCAAGGACGATCCCAACAGCTCCTATCCCAGCGGCCATTCCGATGTGGGCTACGCCCTTGGCGTCGCCTTGGCCTATCTCATCCCGCACGAGGCGCAGGCGATCCTGGCCCGTGCGGGCGACTACGCCTACAGCCGCCAGGTCTGCGAAATGCATTTCCCCAGCGACACCGCCGCCGGCCAAACGCTGGCCACGGCGGTGACCTTGGAAATGTTGCACAGTTCCAAGATGCGGTCGGATCTGAAGGCGGCTCGCGCCGAACTGACGGCGGGAGGATTCTAGCCGTCGGAATGGGCCTTCAGGCCGTGTTTGACCATGGCCGCCCAGGCGTCCTCGGCGCTTTCGGCGAAGCGGATGAGATCGAAGTCCCCAGGCGAAATCATTCCCTCCTCCAGCAGCAGGTCAAAATTGATCAGTCGCCGCCACCAGGCTTCGTCGTACAGCACCACCGGCGCGGGCGGCGCCTTGCGGGTCTGTTGCAGGGTGACGATCTCGAACAGTTCGTCCAGCGTGCCGAAGCCGCCCGGGAAAACCATGAGAGCGTTGGCGCGCATGGCCAGGTGCATCTTGCGCATGGCGAAATAGTGGAACCGGAAAGTCAGTTCCGGGGTGGTGTAGGCGTTGGGCTGTTGCTCCTGCGGCAGGCTGATGTTGAACCCCACCGTGGGCGCCCCGGCCTCGGAGGCGCCGCGGTTGGCCGCCTCCATCACCCCCGGTCCCCCGCCGGTGGCGATGACGTTGTCGCGCCAGCGGTGGACAGGGTCCAAGGCGCCGCCGCGCTCGGAGGCGATCCGGCCGAAGGCGCGGGCGGCCTGATAGTAGCCGAGCTGGCGGTCAAGGCGCGCGGTCGCGGCCGCGTCGAGACCGCCGGTCTGTCGAAGCGCCCGGGCCTGCTCGGGCGAGGGCGCGCGTGCGCTGCCGAACACGATGATGGTGGAGCGCACGCCCCAGTCCCGCAGCGACAGTTCCGCCTTCAGATACTCCAGCTCGAAACGCACGCCGCGAAGCTCGTCGCGCAACATGAAGGCGGGATCATCGACCGCCACGCGGTAGCTGGCCGACTGAGTCTGGGCGGTATTGTCGGGCATGGGCGTCCTTTGCGATCGGAACGGTGCGCGATTCGGCGCCAGTCCGAGCAGCCTACATCACCCTGGCGCGGTGCTAAGCTTCCCGGGCGGATGAGGATGGAGAGCGGGATGAAGGCCGAACATCGCTACGTGGTGGCGTTCATCGCCGCTTCGCTCGGCCGCCCGGCGTCTTCACCCACGTGCACGATCACGACGCCGGATCGGAGATCCCGTTCGGCGGGGTGGTGGGCGTGGACAAGGTGGACTTGGTGGAAGGTCGCGCGCGCGCGCGCATCAGCGGCAAGCCGCCCAGCCTGTTCCATCACGGGTCCCAGGATTACATCGACCTGACGGTGGAGGGCGACAATCTGTCAGGCTATGACTATGCTTCCAAACATCATTTCGCCGGGCGCTTGATCGGCTCAGCGGTTCAGATTTACGACCACGAAACAGGCCGCTATCACGATTTCCACGTGAGCTGAGCGTGAGAGCCTTTCCGGTTCGAATGATTTCATTTGAACCGGATAAAAGGCTCCATTCAAATAGGTTGAGCGCGACGGGCGGCGAAACCGCCATCCACTTTCGCTTGTCACGCTCAAGAGGGGACAGAGCCGATGATGGGGTTCATCGTACGTTTTCTTATGGTCGCTTTCGCCCTATGGCTGGCGGCGGCCATGAACATCGGCATCGAGGTGCGCAGCACGACCAGCGTTTTGGCCGCCGCCCTGATCCTGGGACTGCTCAACGCCATCGTGCGGCCGATCATCATCCTGCTGACCTTGCCCCTGACGATCGTGACCTTGGGTTTGTTCCTTTTGGTGATCAACGCCGCGATGCTTTGGGCCACGTCGCTGTTTCTGCACGGTTTCGTGGTGCACGGGTTCGTCGCGGCCCTGCTGGGCTCGATCATCGTCAGCGCCATCAGCTGGCTGGGCGATCGGCTGACGGCGTGATAACGCGACCGAGGGTCCGATCAGGCCGGGACGCTCTCGCCCTCCAGTTCCGCAAGCCGCCGGCGGGTGACGGCCAGATCCTCGGCGTATAGTGAATTGCCCGGGTCGGACCGCGCCAGGCTCTCGGCGATGCCCAGGCTCTCGCGATAAAGGTCCGCCGCGCGCGAACGGTGGCCGCGCGCTTCACGACAATCGGCCAAACGCTCCAGCACCAGCGACAGCGATCGCTGATCGGCGGCCGAGCCGGCGGCGGCAGGCCCCGATTCAGCTTGAGGGCCTCTTCATAGAGGTCGATGGCCGTGTCCAGCCGTCCTTCTTCGTCATAGACGTCTGCATTGCTCTTCAGCGCTCCGGCCAGGGCGCGGGCGGCTTGTGCGTCCTCAGGATGGGCGGCGTGGGCCAGGCGGGCCAGGTCCAGCGCCTGGGAATAGGGATCAAGCGCCTCATCGGCGCGGCCCTCGGCGAACAGACGGTCGCCCTCGGCCAGCAAGGCGGTCAGTTCGCCTGGGCTCGCGCCCTGTTCGGGAGCGGGCGCAGGGGACCGAGCCGGGCTGGGCGCCGCGGCCGGCGCGACGAACTCAAGCACAGGGGCCGCGGCGACGTCCGGCTCCGGCGATGAGGCCGTCTCGGCGGCCGCCTCGGCGGTGAAATTCAGGGGCGTCCGAGGGGCGGAGGCGGCGATCTTTGCCTGTGCGGCGGACCGTGGCCGCGACTTGGGCTTGAACGCCGACCAGATGAGCGCCAGACCAAGCACCGCGATCAGGCCGCCCAACACCTCCCGTTCGATCGTCATGCTTTGCAGGGGCTCAGGCCAGCCCTGGGCGGCCACGATGAAATAACCGGCGAAGGCGACGGCAATGCCGCTGAAAAACTCCAGAACGCGAACCAGAATCCCCATGTCACGCTCCCCTGACGGCATTCGGCCTGTTTGCTTGACCCCCAAACGGCATCTTCCGTCCGGCGGGTCGAGGGCCGAGCTTGCAGAAATCCGGGGAATTATAACGCTTTGTAAGCCTCGTGACCAGATCGAGGCCAAGGCGCCGTCAAAATAGCCAACTGCGCGGTCTGGGGTACGCCTCGTCTCGCGCGAGATAAACAACTCCTGCGAGACATCGGATTCCGAACCACAAATGGCCCACGGCGAAGATCAGTCCGCCGAACATGACCATCGGCGCCCCGATCAGGATGAGCGACAGAGGCAGGCCGGTTAGAATTAAGGCCCCGCCGATGATCCACCAGCCGATGGCGGTCCAGAAGGTGCGAATCTGGAACACATAGTGGGACCGCATCCGGGGTCCAGCGCCATCTTTGTTGGCATAGGCCACCACCAGGCCGACCAGGATCGTCAGGCCATTGGCCATTCCGAGCAAATAGAGCCCGTAGATGATGAAGGGCAGGCTGCGGTCTTCGCTCAGCGCCCCGAACGCCGGGGCGACGATAGGTGGTTTTTGCGGCACAGGCGTCCCCCCCGGCGGCTCATCGATATTATAGCCACCCGTTTAAATCGGAAAACGCCGTTAGGTTCCGTTCAGAAGCGCACGAGGCAGGGCCTGCGGATCGAGCGCCGCCGGCGCCGCCCGGCTGATCCAGGGCGTTACGGCGAACACCAAGATCAGCAGGAAGCTCAGGCGGGCGGCCGAGATCCAGCCCCAGCGGCGCCAGGCCCGCCATGACGGCGGCCAGGGCCATGGCGACGGCGCCCGCGCCGAGCAGGGCTGCGCTCATGACCAGCAGACCCGCCAACCGACCGCCTTCGGCTTGGAAGCGGACGTCGGGCGCCGCGTGCGCCGCGGCGCGGGCCAAGGCGCAAACGAAGATGGCGTAGTCCGTGGCCTCCGGGCCGCAAACGATGGTCTGATTCTGGCCGGCGAAACGAAGGCGCACGAAGCGAAGGGGCTTGGCGTAGGGGCTCCGGCGCACACCCAGGGTGAACCGCCGCAGGCGCGCCAGCGGCCAGCGTGTCTGTCTGCGTCCGGTCAGGCGCACTAGGACATCGCCCTCCAGGGCGAATTGTTCGCGCGGTCCCCAACGGCGGGGAGGAATGGTCAGGACGACAGGGTCCTGCGGGCTCATCAGCCACGGACCAGGCGGATCTCGACGCCTGCCACGGCCGGCGCCAGTGCTTCGGGCTTGTCCACCCGAACGCGCGCCGCCAGCACGCCCGGGTCGCGCATCAGGATCCGCGCTAGGGCTTCGGCGAAGGATTCCACCAGCTTCAGGTGGCCGGCGGCGGCGAGCTCGCGGGCGCGGGCGGCGACGGTCTCGTAGTTGATCGTATCGGCGATGTGCTCGAAGGGGCCCGGGATCAGCTCCAGTTCCACCTCGATCACCAGGGGCTGGCGGCGGCCGTGCTCGTGGTCATAGACGCCTATCTCGGCCTCGACCGTCAGGCCGCGCACGATCACCTTGGCGCTGGTCATGTGCGCGGCCACGGGAGTGAATGGGGGCTTGTTCACGGCTTGGGGCTTTTCAAGGTCCGATCACGTCCGGGGTGCGCCAGGCCAGATGCTGGCCGCCGTCGACCGCGATCATCTGGCCGGTGACCGAGGGGGCGTCAATCAGATAGAGCGCCGCCGCGGCGATCTCCTCCGGCTTCACGGCATTGTGCAGGGGAACGGCCTCAGCTTCGGCCGCGAAGTCGATGGGGCTCTGGTGGATGGAGGGCAGGGTTGGGCCGGGCCCGACGCCGTTGACGCGAATGCGCGGCGCCAGGGCCTGGGCCAGGGTGCGCGTGGCCGACCACAACGCCGCCTTGCTCAGGCCGTAACTGAAAAACTGCGGATTGGGGCGCAGCACCCTTTGGTCGAGGATGTTGAGGATAACCCCGGTCTTGGCGGGAGGGAGGGCGGCGGCGAAGGCCTGACTGAGGAGGATCGGCGCCTGCAGATTGATCGCCATGTGCCGACGCCACAGGTCCAGAGTCAGGGTTTCGATGCGGTCGTCCTCGAACAGGGCCGCGTTGTTGACCAGGACGGTGAGCGGTCCGAGCGTCTGGCAGCGGCCGATCAGGTCCAAGACCTGGGTCTCTTGCGCCAGGTCGGCCTCCACGACGAGCGCGCGGCGGCCCTTTTCGCACACGGCGGCGCACAGCGTCTCCACGTCGGCGTGCGACTGATGATGATGGGCGACGATGTCAAAGCCCGCGTCCGCCAGGGCCAGGGCGATGGCGCGACCGATCCTTCGGCCCGAACCGGTGACCAGGGCTGCGCCCCGCGCGGGATTCACCGCCCGTGCGTCCGCGACCGGATCAGTCCAGACTGCCGAACTCGGCGATGTTCAGCGCGCCCATGACGATGACGAAGGCGAGAATGGCGAGGATCGCGGTCATTAGGATTCTCCAGCGGCGCCAACGGCTCTAGCCGTCTGAACGAGGCTTCGCAAGGCGCCTGTCAAGGCGCGCGCGCTGGGATATAGGAAGTCATGGTCTGGCGACGCAGCATCGAGCCCATTGTGCGCCCTTTCGTGCGAATGGGCTTCCGTCTGCGGCGGGGCATGACGCTGGGCGTGCGCGGTCTGGTGCTGGATGATGACGGCAAGGTTCTGCTGGTCGAACACACCTATGTTCACGGCTGGCATCTCCCTGGCGGCGGGGTGGAACGCGGCGAAAGCGCCGAACGAGCCCTGGAACGGGAGTTGAGCGAGGAGGCCGGGGTCAGGCCCCTCTGGCCGGTCAGGCTGGTCCTCATAGACAATGACGAAGCGCGGTTTCGCGGCGATCACGTTTTGCTCTATCGAGTTCGATCGCTGGACGCCCTGTCCGGCGCGCCCAGGCGGGGAGATTCTTCGCGTGGGCTGGTTCGACCCCTCAGATCCGCCTTTCGGGGTCACGTCCGACACCCTTCGCCGAATCGCCGCCGGCCTGGCCTTGCCGGATTAACGCGCCATGGCGCGGCGGGGTTTGGGTTGCACCGGCCCGGCGGGCGGGGCCTGCATCATGGCGACCGGCAGATAGACGTGCACGCGTGAACCTTTGCCCATCTCCGATTCGATGCGCAACCCGCCGCCCAGTTGTTGGACGACGCCCAGCGCCTGGGGCAGGCCCAAACCGGATCCGCGCCCCGGCGGCTTGGTGGTGAAGAACGGCTCGAACACGCGGTCCAGGATATCCGGCGTCATGCCCACGCCGTTGTCCGCCACGGTGATCCGCACGAAATCGCCAAGGGGGGGATGCTCGGGTTGGGCGGGGGGGCGATCGACCAATTCGCAACTGGTGCTGATTTCGACAAGCCCATGGTCCGGCAACGCGTCCCTTGCGTTGATCACCAGGTTCAGAAGCACCATTTCGAGTTGGGTCCGGTCGGCCATGGCCAGGGGCGTGGACGGGTCCAGGCGGGTCTCGATGTGGGCCTCGCTGTCCAAGGTGCTGGCGAGAAGCTCGCCCATTCCGCCGATCATGGCGTTCACATCAACCGGCTCGCACGTTAGCGTCTGCTTGCGGGCGAAGGCCAACAGCTGAGCCGTCAGCTTCGCGCCCCGCTCCGCCGCCGATCTGGCGTTTTGGACCCATTGCAGCTGGCGCTCGTCCGTCACCTTACGGCGCAGCAGCTCCAGGTTGCCGATGACGGCCGTAAGCAGGTTGTTGAAGTCGTGAGCCACCCCGCCGGTAAGGCGGCCGATGACCTCAATCTTCTGCGACTGGACGAGTTGGGCGGAGGCCTCCTGCACCCGCGCCTCGAGGTTCTGATTGATTTTTTCAAGGTCCAACTCGCGCGCGCGCAGCCGTTCAGCCGCCGAGCCCAGCGCATCGGCGATAAAGTCGGTTTCGCGAAGGCCGGTGGGCGGCGGCTGGACTGCATGGCCGCGCCCAAGATTGTCGGCGTAGCTTTGCAGGGCGTGAACCGCACGGGCGACGCCGCGCACGAACCACAGCGTCAGGCCCCCGCCCAGCAGAAGCAGAGCCGCCCCGATGATCGACAGCCACTGCAATGAGTGCGTCAGATCTCCGCCCGCTTGATAACGCGGCAAACTCAGGGCCACGGTCCAACCGGTGATCGAGGAGCGAACAAAGGCCTCGAAGGTCAGCACGCCCGCGCGGCTGGAGTGTTGGTACACGCCCGAAGACGACATCTTGAGCTGGTTCATCAGGTCGTCGCTGACACGCTCGCCCGCTTTGCGCTGAAAGGCCGCGTTCTGCGCGATCACCACGCCGTCGGCGTTGACGATGCCGCTATGCCAGGTCGCCGGAAGGTCTTGGCGCATGAACAGATTTTTCAGGCCGGTGGACAGCACCACCATCACCAAATCGTAGTTCGGTTTGCCGGCCACCGTCACGCGGTGGTCCAGGTGGACGACATAGCGGGCCTTGCCCACCTGAAGCCCGCCGATCTGCTCGGCGTATTTGATGGGCGACGGCCAGGTGGCGAGAAAATTCGCTCGCACCGCCTGATCCATTGAACTGTCACCAGGCAGCGAATTGCTCGGGCTGAAGGTGTCAAGCAAGGCCGTGCCGTTCGGATCGAACAGAATGAACCAGAATTCCCCGACCGGCGGGATTGGCGTTCGCGTAGGCGTCGAAACTTTTAAGATCGCCCTGCTGCAGGGAGGGCGAGACCGCCAAGGTTCGCAGCACGGCCTGCCGTTCCAGAATAGCCCCGTCTACAGCCAGCGACATAGCTTTGGCGGTCTCAAGCAGTTGCTGCTCGATGGCGGATTTCTGGCGTTGCGCCGCGTCGTCGAGCAAGCCGACCGCCATGAGCGAGGCAGTCAAGGCCAGCACCATGGTGACCAGGATCAAGCGCCCGCGCAGCGAGGCGAGCGGGTTGGTCGAGGCCGCTGACGCGCTTAGGGCCCTTATCGCGTGAACGAGTTGGGATGGCATCTTGGCCTCCTGCGGCCCAGGAAGCGCGCGGCGGCGAGGCCGGTCAAGACCCATCCGCGCGGGCGGCGTCCGCCCGCCGCGCGCCTGCCCAGGCCAGAACCGCCACGCCCAAGGCGGCCGAAAGCAAGGACGCCAAGGTCACACCTATCCGCATATCGGTTTGGCCGACCGCGCCGTCAGCCCGAAAGGCGAGGCTGCCGATGAACAGGCTCATGGTGAAGCCGACCCCGCACAGCAGCGCCACGCCGTAGATCTCCAGCCAGGTCGCGCCCGTCGGCTTTCGGCCAAGCTTGAGGGCTGAGGCGAGAAAGGTTGCGGTGAACACGCCGAGTTGCTTGCCCAGGAACAGCCCGGCCAGGATTCCCAACAGGGCGGGCCGCTCCAGCAGAGCGGGCGAGAAGCCCTGGAATGAAAAGCCGGCGGCGGCGAAGGCGAACAGCGGAAGGATGAGATAGGCCACATAGGGGTGCAGACTGTGCATCATCTGCTGAAGCATGCCGTCCCTGGCGCGTTTGTGCGCCTCCACCGGAACGGTCATCGCCGCCAATACCGCTGTCAGGGACGTGGCCACGCCCGATTGAATGCTGAAGGCCCAGACCAGCACGATGCCTACGCCGTAGGCCAGGAAGGGCGCCGAGCGCCAGCGGCCGATGGCCGCCAGAGCCGCCAGGGTCAGGCCGACGCCGGCCAATGGCCAGGGCCGCAGATCGTGGGTGAACAGCACGCCGATCAGGCCCACCGCGCCCATGTCGTCCACCACAGCCAGCGTCAGCAGGAAAACCCTGAGCGAGGCGGGCAGCCGCCGGGAGGCGGCGGCCAGCGCCGCGAGGGCGAAGGCGATGTCCGTCGCGGTGGGAGTCGCCCACGCCCCGTGAACGACCGGCCGGCCGGCGTTGATCGCCAGATACATCAGGGCCGGAACGAGCATCCCCGCGACCGCCGCCAGGATCGGCACCGCCAGGCGCCGAGGGTTGGCCAGTTCGCCCTTCAGCGCCTCATATTTAAGCTCAAGGCCCACCACCAGGAAGAAGACCGACATCAAGCCTTGCTCGATCCAATCCTGCACCGAGGCGGTTTGTCGGAAGGCGCCGAACTGAACGGTGAAGGGCGCATGGATGAAGCCGAAATAGGCCCAGGACAGACTGGAATTGGCCGCCAGAACGCCGGCCAGCGCTGCCAGGCCCAGGACAAGGCCCGACCCCGCTTCGGTCTGCAGAAATTCCAGGGTCGGTCGGCGCATGGCTTAATTTTCGGCGGTAAACTTCGGCTCGCCTTTGACCTAACATGCGTTGCGCGCCGCGGTCACGAGCGCCCGCCTCGGGAGTGCGATGCCGACCTCGTTTCGATATAGTCCCGACCCCAGATTTCAGGCCCTGGGGCCGGAGTTCGCCGATCCGGTGACGCCCGCGCGCTTCCCGGCGGAAATCCTCCGCTTCCGAAACCAGCGCGCCGCCGCCGGCGTCGGCCTGGAGGCCTTCGACGACGCGGAATGGGCCTCGTCTTTCGCGCGCTTCGAGCCCCTGGACGGCAACCAGTCCCAGCCCCTGGCCATGCGCTATCACGGTCATCAGTTCCGCGCATACAATCCGCAATTGGGCGACGGGCGGGGGTTCCTCTACGCCCAACTGCGCGAGGCGGGGAGCGGGCGCCTGCTCGACCTCGGCACGAAGGGCTCCGGGCGCACGCCCTATTCGCGGTTCGGCGACGGCCGTCTAACCCTGAAGGGCGGCGTGCGCGAGGTGCTCGCCAGCGAGATGCTGGAGGCGCTGGGCGCGCCGACCAGCCGTTCCTTCGCGTTGTTCGAGACCGGCGAAGCCTTGGAGCGGTCTGACGAGCCCAGTCCGACCCGGGCCTCGGTGCTCACCCGCCTGTCGCACAGCCACATCCGCTTCGGGACCTTCCAGCGCCACGCTTTCCTCCAGCGCCCCGACCTCGTTCGGCGACTGATCGATCACGTGATCGAGGTCTATTATCCGAGCCTGGCGCCGCTGGCCGAGGAGGAACGGGCGGCCGGACTGCTGGACGCCGTGGTCGAGCGATCGGCTGAACTGGCCGCGCGCTGGATGGCGGCCGGATTCGTGCACGGCGTGCTCAACACCGACAATATGAACATCACCGGGGAAAGCTTCGATTACGGCCCGTATCAATTCCTGCCTTATTGGGATCCTGAATTCACGGCGGCCTATTTCGATCAAACCGGCCTCTACAGCTATGGGCGCCAGCCGGAGGCGGTATTCTGGAACCTGCAGCAGCTGGCTATCGCCCTGGCGGGCGCCGCAGGCGAGCCCCAGGGCTTGGCCGACGCCTTGCAAGGTTTCGGCGCGCGCTATCGTCGGGCCCTGACCGGCGCGATGCTGGCCCGCCTGGGGGTTAAGTCTCGCTCGCAAGCGCAGGACGAGATGCTGTCCGCGGCGGCGTTTGGGGCCTTGGCCGAAGGCGGGGATGGCCTGCGATGGGAGCCATTCTTTTTCGACTGGTTCGGCGGACCCGCGTCAGAGGCCCGCGCTCTGGAAGGGCCGCGCGGTCTTCTCTACCAAGGCGAGGGGGCCAGGGCCTTTCGCGACGCGATCACGGACTATGAGCCGCGCACCCCCGGGCGCCTGACCAATCCCTATTTCGCCAAGTCCGATCCGGAGGAGTTGCTGTACGAAGAGATCGAGGCCATCTGGGCGCCCATTGCGGCGCAGGACGACTGGAGCCTGTTCGAGGCCAAGCTCGCGCGCATCGGCCAAGCGCGCGAGGCCTGGGGGCTGACGGCCTGAACTCAGTGCAGGCTGGAGAAGGCCGGGCGGCCGGGGTCTTCGTCGCGTCGGGGCCTAAATTCCGGAACAGAGGGCGCGAGGTCGGCGATCGGGGCGGGGATCGCCTGGACGGGGGCCGGAGCTGGATCGGCTGCGGAGGCGAGGACGAACCTGGCCGAAACACGGCGTGCGTCGGCCTGGAGCGGCGAGCCGACCGTCGCCAGCGGATCGCCGCCTGGGCTCACGCCGGGGTTTTCGCCGCCGGCGTAGCGCCCACGAAAGGCGCCGGGCAGGCCCCAATCGCCGGGCCAGCGGTAGAAGATCTGGCTTCCGGCCTGAGCGACCTTGGTCAAGGTCGGCGCCCAGTAGGGCGTCACCCATTCGGTGTGATAGTGCGTCGCGCCGCCGATCTTGGTCATGACGAAGCCATTCAGGGCGCGCTCGGCCACGGCCTGCGCGCGTTTCCAGGCGGCGTCCGAGGGCGGGCGCGAAAGCGAGCCGTCGCAGGTGAAGCTGAACTGGCACCCGGTGCTCTGGGCCGCGCCCTCGAAAACCACGCCGCAAATGGTCTTGGGAAAGGCCGGATGGCGCACGCGATTGATCACGACCTGCGCCACCGCCTGGGCGCCTTCAAGGGGCTCAAAGCCCGCCTCATAATAGACGGCCTGGGTCAGACAGCCCAGGGCGCGCGCCTTGTCCTGGGCGCTCGCGCCTTTCAGGATAAAGGGGCGGGCCGGGGGATTGGGTTCGTCGGAGAAGGCGAAACCGGCGTTCACCGCCTGGGCTTGCCGAGGGTCCAATGCGGGCAGGAGACTCAGCATGCGCGGGTCCGGCGGACCGGAGCTTGTGATCGGGCGGGCGGGCTGGAACCGTTTGGGATCGAAACGCGCGGCAACGGCCGCCGCGCCGGGCTCCATGTGGGACAGCAGGACGTGCAGGCCGGCCTCGGACAGGTCGCCCCGGGTTTGCCGGGCGATCAAGAGGGCGCGGTGCTGGTCGATGGCGGCGTCCGAAGGCGCCCCGGCGAAGACCGCGAACAGGACGCCGATCACCAGCACCGCCAAGGCCGCAACACTTGCGGCGGCAAGGTGGATCGCCCGGGTTCTCAATTGCAAAAATGGGATCATCGGCGCCTCTCGGCGGCCTCGTTGCAAGATGCGCGCTACGGTCGTCGCGGCGGCGATTTAGCACGGCGCTCGCCGCGGACCCAAGCGTTGCGATGCAAAAAATACCGCAATGCAGCAAAAATAGCGGTCGGCGCGACAGGTCTAGCCCGCGCCGTAGGCGGCCATGAACAATTCCACGGCCGCCTCGACGTTGGCGTCGATTTCCGCTTCGGTGGGCTTGGGCTCAACGTTCCAAAGCCGGCGACGGTAAAGTTCCGAAAGCATCAGATCGGCGATCTGATCGGCTGCGCGCGAAGGGTCGGAAATCTTCAACTGGCCGTCCGCCTGGGCCTTGGCGATCAGGGCGAGCAGCAACTCCTTGCCCCGGCGCGGCCCGGCTTGGTAGTGGACTTCCCCGATTTCGGGAAACCGGGCGGACTCAGCCACCACCATCCGATGGATGGCGATGACGTCGTCCGACAAAAGGATCCGCAGAAGGCCTTTGCCCAGGGTCGTGAGGGCCTTGGACACGTCCCCCTCGTTCGAGACCAGATCAAACAGCGCCGTCTGACTGCGTTCGCAGTCGCCTTGAATCACTGCGCTGAACAAATCGGACTTGGATCGGAAGTAATTGTAGAGGGTTCCCTTGGAGCCGCCGACGCGCGCTGCGATCGCCGACATGGAAGCCGCCGCGTAGCCCTCTTCCATGAACACATCGCGCGCAACGGCCAAAATGTGTTCGCGCCGTTCGTCACGGCACGGCTTGAGGATCGCACTCATGGCTTTTTTGCCCTGCACTCTTGGGTTGCGCCTTGACATCGATCACGCCGCGGCGCACACAAACGGAAAATTATGACCGTACAGTACGGTCACTATCATATTTCGCCGGGGCCGTCATGTCCTTCCGTTCCGCAACCGGCCGATCGTCGGCCGCAGTTCTGTCGACAGTCCTGGTCTGTGTGCTGTCCGCCTGCGCCCCCGACCTCGGTCCTGCGGCCAAGGTGCGTCCCATCGGGGACTACGCTGCGAGCCAAGTCTTCGCCAGGCCGCAGACGACGTGGCCGACGCAAGACTGGTGGGCGGCCTACGGCGATCCGCAACGAGCGGCCTGATCGAGCGGGCGCTCAGGAATTCGCCCGACCTCAAGGCCGTGCAGGCGCGCCTGATCCAGGCCCAGGCCCAGGCCGAACAAGCCGGCGCGGGCCTGCTTCCAAGCGCGTCGGCCAAGGGCTCGATCGAGGAGACGGGCGTCAAGGTCAATTTCCCGGGCACGCCTCCGCAGATCAAACAGTTCCTGCCGTCGGACTTCCAGCCCTACACCCAGCTCAGCGCCAATCTGTCCTATGAGCTGGATTTTTTCGGCCGCAATCACGCCGCCGTGGCGGCCGCCGGCTCCGCCGCGCGCGCCTCGGCGTTCGAACTGGCGGCCGCGCGCCTGCAGCTGTCCACGGCCGTGGCCACGGCCTACTGCAACCTGATCCAGGCGGAGGCCGAACGCGGCGGCCCAGGACGCCGCTCGCCTGCGCGAAAGCAGCCGCGTCCTGGTCGCCGACCGGCTAAAGAACGGCCTGGAGACCCGCGCCGAATACCGCCAGTCGGACGCCGCGCATCAGTCCAGCCAGGTCGATCTGATCGGGACGACGGGCGCGGTGCTCGAAGCCAAATACGCCCTGTCGGCCCTGATCGGCGAGGGCCCGGACGCGGAGCTGAACCTGACGCCCACCGCGGGTCTGAAGACCACGCCCATCGGTCTGCCCGCCAACCTAGCCGCCAATCTGATCGGCCGCCGCCCAGACGTCGCCGCCGCGCGCCTGAGGGTCGAAGCCGCCGCCCAGCGCGAGAAGGTGGCGCGCGCCGACTTCTATCCCAACGTCAATCTGGTGGGCTCGGCCATGGCCCTGTCGATCACGCCGCAGAACATTCTCGCTCACAACGTCGAACTGGTTCAGGCCGGCCCGGCCGTTAGCCTGCCGCTGTTCGACGCCGGACGGCTCGCCGGAGCCGCCCGCGATGCGCGCGGCGAATACCAGGAGGCTGTGGCCAACTACGACAAGGCGGTGGTGCAGGCCCTGCATGAGGTCAGCGACGCCATCACCGTCCGTGTGGGCGCCCAGGAAAGCATCGAGCACGCCCAGCAGGCGGAGGCGGCGAACGAGGACGCCTATCGGCTCGTCACCTTGCGATACAAGGCCGGATTGACGACCTATCTCACGGTGCTGACGTCCGAAAACGCCCTGGTGGCCAGCAGGCGTCAGTTGAACGACCTGCAAGCTCAGGCGCTTGGCGCCGATGTCGCCCTTGTCCGCGCGCTGGGAGGCGGTTTCGACGCCGCCGCCTTGGGCGCCCAACGATCGAATCCTTAAGGACGCCGCCATGGCTGACGATCAAGCCGGTCCCGCCGGCCAAGCTTCACAGGCCGCTGTCAACGCCGGTCGGGCGCGGCAACGCAGGCGCCTGTTCACGATCCTGGGCGGCGCGTTGGGCGTCGGCTTGGTCTTGTTCGTCCTCTGGTGGCTCCTGATCGCCTCCCGGTTCGTCAGCACCGACGACGCCTACGTCGGCGCCGAAGTGGCGGAGGTGACGCCCCTGGTGGGCGGCGCCGTGAAGGCGGTGCTTGTGTCCGAGACCCAAACGGTGAAGGCTGGGGACGTGCTGGTGGAGTTGGATCCGGCGGATGCAACCTTGGCCTATCAGAAGGCCGAGGCCGACTACGAGGCGATGGTGCGCAAGATTCCGCGGTGACACCGCGACGGCCGGCGCTCTGTCGGCCGAGGTCGCCGCGCGCAACGCCGACATGGCCCGCGCCAAGGCCCAGGTCGCGGCCGCCGCGTCGGACGCAGCCAAGGCCAAGCTCGACTACGATCGGCGCGAGGGCCTGGCCAATTCGGGCGCGGTTTCCGGCGAAGAGCTGACCGCGGCCAAGACGGCCTATGAAAACGCGCAATCCAATCTCGCCGCCGCCAACGCCGCCGCCGCCCAGGCCTTGGCCGCCCGTGACGCGGCCGAAAGCCAGCTTGCGGCGCAGCAGGCGCTCGTCGAGGGCTCGGTCGACAGCAATCCCCAGGTGGCCGCCGCTCGAGCCGCGCGCGACGCTGCGAAGCTCGATCTGGATCGCACGGTCATTCGCGCTCCGCTGGGCGGGGTCGGTCCAAGAAGCAGGTCGAGGTCGGCCAGCGCGTGCCCGTCGGCGCGACCCTGATGAGCATCGTGCCGGTGAGCCAGGTGTATGTCGACGCCAACTTCAAGGAAGTACAGCTGCGCAAGGTGCGTCCGGGTCAGCCGGTCAAATTGGAGTTCGACCTTTACGGCGGAGGGGTCGTCTATCACGGCCGGGTAGTCGGGGTCGGCGGGGGCACCGGATCGGCCTTCGCCTTGATCCCCGCTCAGAACGCCACGGGCAACTGGATCAAGGTGGTTCAGCGTCTGCCTGTGCGCATCCGCCTGGATTCCGATGAGTTGGCCGCCCATCCGCTGCGCCTGGGCCTGTCGATGAAAGCCACCATCGACGTGTCCAAGTCGGGGCAAGAAACGACGGGGGGCTGACATGTCGGACGCCAGGCCGGCGGGCCCGTCTGAGGCCGACGTTCAGTTGCATGGGCCGGCCCTGGTGCTGGCGGTCGCCACCTTGGCCCTCGCCAACTTCATGGCGGTGCTGGACATGACCATCGCCAATGTCTCGGTGCCCAATATCGCCGGCGGCCTGGCGGTGTCGCCGCAGGAAGGCACCTGGGTCATCACGTCCTACGCCGTGGCCGAGGCGATCACCGTGCCCCTGACCGGCTGGCTGGCGGGACGGTTCGGCGCGGTGCGGTGTGTTCATCATCGCGGCTGGTCGGCTTTTGGCTTCTTCTCGATGATGTGCGGTCTGTCGCCGTCCTTGGGCGCCTTGGTGTTCTTTCGGGTGATGCAGGGGCTGTCGGGCGGCCCTCTGCTGCCCATGTCCCAGACCCTCTGCAGCGTCTTTTCGCCGCCGCACCTGCGCGGCCAGGCCATGGGCATCTGGGCGATGACCACGGTGGTGGCCCCCGATCCCCGGCCCGGTGCTGGGCGGCGCCATTTCCGATAACCTCGGCTGGTCTTGGGTGTTCTTCATCAATGTGCCGGTGGCCGATTCTGCTGGCTCTGCTCGCCATGCGGACCTTGCCGCGCAAGGACGTCACGGAGCACAAGCCGGTGGACTTCGTGGGGCTGGGCCTTTTGATCCTGTGGGTCGGGGCCCTGCAGATCATGCTCGACAAGGGCAAGGAGCTCGACTGGTTCTCCTCCGGCTTCATCGTCGGGCTGCTGATCACCGCCATTGCGGGCTTTTTCGCCTTCCTCATCTGGGAGCTGACCGCCGAGCACCCGATCGTGGACCTACGCATCTTCCGCTATCGAGGATTTAGCGCGGCCTGCTTCGCCATGACATTGGCGTTCGGGGGCATGTTCTTCGTCCCTGGTGTTGATCCCCCTCTGGCTGCAGCTGACATGGGCTACACGGCCACATGGTCCGGTCTGGTGACAGGATGGAACGGGGTTTTGGCGGTGGTGTTCTCGCCGATCGTGGCCATCTCGTGACCAAGACCGATCCAAGACGCCTTGTCACCTTCGGCATCCTGTGGCTCGCCGCCGACATGTTCTGGCGCACGACCTTCACCTCCGACGTGACGTACGGCCAGCTGATCGGGCCTCAGCTCGCCCAGGGGCTGGCCATGCCGTTCTTCTTTATTCCGCTGATGTCGGTGGCCATGTCCGAGCTCAAGCCGAGCGAGATCGCCTCAGGGGCCGGTCTGCTCAATTTCGTGCGAACGACCTCCGGGGCCTTCGCCACCTCGATCACGACCACGGCATGGGACGACGGGGCGACCACCGCGCGCGCGCCGATGGTCGATCGTCTGAACGGGTCCGATCAGTTAATCCATAAGCTGACGCAGCAGGGTTTGGCGCAGAACCAGGCGGCTTCTCTGCTGGACAATATAGTCCAGGGCCAGGCGATCATGCTGTCGACCAATCACATCTTCATGGTGGTGGCGGCGCTGATGGTGGTTTCAGCCAGCGCCATCTGGCTTGCGCCCAAGCCCAAGATGGGCGCCGCGCCGGCTCGCGGCGGGCACTAACACGGGCAGGGGTGCGGCGCGCAAAAAAGGGCGACGCCGCGCGCCGCCCTTTTCGCCCAATCAGATTAGGCCGCTACGGATTTCGAGCAACTGGCCGTTGTCGGCGGACTTGATCTCGATCTTGCGGGGCTTGAGCGCCTCGGGAATTTCGCGCTTGAGCGAGATGACCAGGAGCCCGTCGGCCAGTTTGGCTTCAGTGACTTCCACATGGTCGGCGAGTTGGAAGCGACGTTCAAAATTGCGCGCGGCCAGACCTCTGTGAAGGTAGCGCTTGCCGTCCTCGGTCTGGGCCTTGCGGCCTTGCACCGTCAGGAGGTTCTCGCGCACTTCCATGTTCAGCTCCTCGGGTCGGAAGCCGGCCACCGCGATCTCGATACGGTAGGCGTTCTCGCCGACGGTCTCGATGTTGTAGGGCGGATAACCGGAGGCTGTGTCGGCGCCGGCCGCGGCTTCGAGCAGGGACGCCAATCGGTCAAAGCCGACGGCGGAACGGTACAGGGGACTAAAATCGACGGTTCGCATGACAACATCCTTCTTGGCTTAAGCAAGGTTGCATTTTGACGACTTGGGCGCGCCGGCATGGCCGCCGCCCGCCTCGGAAGGCCCCGCTTTGAGCGCCTTCGGTGGAGATTTGGGATCGCGTTCTCGCTCGCGCAAGGGTGCGCGACGGTTGCGGGGCCGCTTTGACCCCAGGGCGTTCCCGCGCTAAGCGACCGGCTAGACCCTGTCCCGGCTGACTTGACTAAGTCAGCCGGGATAAATGGGGTCGTCGCTTTTATTTGAGTAGCCCTTCTTATCCACCCACGTTGAAACAACTTCAGTGAGAAGGCTCTAGAGGTTCCTGTTTGATGAACGATCGGTTGTCCGACCTTCCCCGCCGTGGGTTTTGCGTCGCCGCGACGGCCCTGGCCCTGGCCGGGTGCGGACGCAAGGCGGCGGCCCCGTCCACGGCGCCCGGTCAGGCTGCCGGTCCTGCGCCGGCGAGCCTGGACTGGGCGGTGAACGGAGATTGGCGATCCAAGGCGGATCGCGCGCGCGACGCCTGGCGTCATCCCCTGGAAACCCTGACCTTCTGGGGCTTGAAGCCTGGGCAAACGGTGGTGGAGTTCTGGCCGGGCGCCGGCTGGTACACGGAGATTCTCGCCCCCTTCCTGGCCGCCACCGGGGGCAAGCTCTACGCCGCCCAGTTCCAGGTCGACGCCGCCGCACGGCCGGCCGAGGCCCAGCTGGTGGACGCCTACGCCAAGAGGCTCGCGGCCATGCCCGCGCTCTATGGTCAGCCGACCATCTCCGCCTTCGGACCGACCAGCGGGCCCGTGGCGCCGGCGGGCGGCGCCGATCTGGCTATCTTCGCGCGCGACCTGTCGTGCTGGATGCCGGCCGGCCTGGCGGAAAAGGCCTTCCATGACGCCTTCGCCGCGCTCAAACCAGGCGGCGTCCTGGGGATCGAGGAGAACCGCGGGATTGCCGGCGGCGTGCAGGATGTCCTGGCCACTGACGGCTATGTGCAGGAAGCCTACGTCAAGCGCTTAGCGCAGGAGGCGGGCTTCAGGTTCGACGGCGCCAGCGAGATCAACGCCAATCCGAAGGACAGCAAGTCCTATCCCTTTGGCGCCTGGACCTTGCCGCCGTGGCGCATGTCCGCGCCCAAGGGCAAGCCGGACGACCCAAAATTCGATCACGCCAAGTACGACGCGATCGGCGAGAGCGATCGAATGACCTTGCGCTTCGTCAAACCCGACTCGCCGTGACCAGCCTCGCGGACATCACCGAGCGACTGCGCGGCGCGTTGGATGGCCGGCCGGGTTTGGACAAGACTCTCAAGCTCGACCTGAGGGGCGAGGGCGTGGTGTTCATCGACGGCGCCCAGGTGTGCAACGAGGACCGGCCGGCGGACTGCACAGTGTCGGTGTCCAAGGACGATCTGGTGGCGCTGGCGTGCGGGGCTCTGGACCCGATGAACGCGCTCATGCGCGGCCGCATGCGGGTGAGCGGGGACATGAGCGTGGCCATGCGCCTGCAGCCGATCCTTTCGCGATCGAAGGGCTGAACCGTGGAATCGGCGCCCCTCATCGGGATCGCCGAGGCGCCGGCGCCGGACGGCGCGCGCGCCTTCTGGCTGGCCGCCCGGGACGGAACTCGCCTGCGCGCCGCGCTGTTTCCCGCAGAATGTGCGGCCAGGGGCTCGGTCGTCCTCAGCCCCGGCCGCACCGAACCGATCGAGAAATACTTCGAGGTGATCGGGGAACTGCAGTCGCGTGGATTTGTCGTCTTGGCGCACGACTGGCGCGGCCAGGGCTTGTCGGACCGGGCCTTGCCGAACCGGCTCAAGGGTCACGCCCGCGGGTTCGCCCCCTTCCTGTCCGACTACGCCTTGATGCTCGACCAGCTGGGCGCGGACCTGCCCAAGCCGTGGATCAGCCTAGCTCATTCCATGGGCGGGGGGCTGGTCCTGCTGGCGCTCAGTCAAGGCGAGACGCGCCTGGCGGGGCTGATCTCCACCGCGCCCATGATCGGGCTGTATTCCGTGAGCGTCCTGCCCAGGGCGGCGGGCCTGATCGCCCGGGCGGCGGTTCTGTGCGGGCTGGCCGGCCTCTCGGTGCAAAGCTACGATCCCTTCGCGCAGCCGTTCGCCGGCAATGTCCTGACGCATGACCGCGTCCGCTACGAACGCTACATGGCGCAGCTGAAGGCCTGCCCCGATCTGGCGCTGGGCGGACCCACCTGGGGCTGGCTCGATTACGCCCTGACGGCCGGCGCTGTTCTGTCGCGCCCCCAGACCGCCGAGGCGCTGCGCTTGCCGCTGAGCTTCGTGGCCGCTGGCGAGGACCGACTGGTGCTGAGCGCCTCGGCCGAACGCTTCGCCAAGGCGGCCCCGAACGGTCGCTTCGTGGAGGTCGCCGGCGCCTTTCACGAAATCATGATGGAGACCGACGCCGTGCGCCAGGTGTTCTGGCGCGCGTTCGACGCCTTGGTCGATCAGGTCAGCCGGCTGAGCGCTTGAGCGCCACCAGCGCTTCGTCCAGGCATGCCCGGTCGCCCGCGGCGACCACCTGACCGCCCCTGCGGCCGAGCCTTTGACCGCGCCAGTCGGTGACCAGCCCTCCGGCGTTTTCGATGACTGGCACGATCGGGTCGATGTCCCACAGCTTCAGTCCGGACTCGATCACCAGGTCGATGCGGCCGGCGGCCAGCTGGGCGAAGATGTAGGCGTCCCCGCCCAGCCGCACCACGCGCGCGGCGGCGCGCACCTGGTTCCAGGCGCCGAGCTCGGCGCCGCTGAAATAGCCGTAGGGATCGGTGGAGGCCAAGGTGACCTCGGTCAGGCGCGGGCAGGGGCGCACCTTCAGGGCGCGCTCGCGCGCCGCGCGGCGATCAGGCGCGAGCCCGAGGGCGAGCCCAGATAGACTTCGTCCAGACAGGGCTGGCCGATCAGGCCCAGCAGGGGCTCGCCCTGGAACCTGAGGCCGATGAGATGGGTCCACAGCGGCAAGCCAGCCATGAAGGCGCGGGTGCCGTCCACTGGATCGAGAATCCAGACGAATTCGCCATCCGGCCGGTCCTCGCCATATTCCTCGCCGATCACCCCGTGCTCGGGAAAACGCGCGGCGATCAGCCGGCGAATCTCGGCCTCCGCGCCGCGATCGGCGGCGGTGACCGGATCGAAGGCCTCGCCGGCGGCGGCTTTGTTGTCCACGCCCAGGTCCGCGCCGAACATAGGCACGGTTATGCGCCGCGGCCGCCGCGTTCAACTCGAGGAGGAAGATCTCGAGTTCGGCGAGGCGGGCGGCGGAGCGCGGATCGTCGGGCCAGGCGGTCGTTGCGGACATGGGCGGAGGCTTAGCGGGCATTGCCCCTCGGCGCCAACCGCCTGGCTCAAGACAGTCTAGGCCGCGTCGATCTCGCCGTTGAGCGAGCGGGCCAGATCCAGCAGGCGACGACGGGGACGCTCGCCCAGTTGGTAGTAGGCGCGGATCAGGTCCAGGGTTTCCTTGCGGGCGAACATTTCGCCGCCCCCGCCTTCGGAAGGATCGTTGGCGGTGGAGTCCTGGGCCTCGGCCAGGCCGTCGAAGAAGTAGGACACCGGCACTTCCAGCGCCTCCGACAGCTGCCACAGGCGGGCGGCCGAGATGCGGTTGGCGCCGCATTCGTATTTTTGGATTTGCTGGAAGCGCACGCCTACGGCGACGGCCAGTTGTTGTTGGGTGAAGCCGAGCAGGCGGCGGCGGCGGCGCAGGCGCTTGCCCAGATGAAGGTCGATGTCGTTCGCCATGTGGCGGCTCCTCGGTCCAGGTGTCCCACGGTGGGACAGATGGTCCAACTCGCCGCAAAGGAGGCGCCAAGCTCGCCTGTCAGGCGCTCATCCCGCCAGGCGAAGGCTCGGCATTGCCTAGGCGAGCGCAGGGCGCCAATTAGAAAGCATGACCCAGAGACCGATCCTCCTGGACCCAGGACTTCATGTGGCGGCTGGAAGCCTTGGGCTTCGACGTGGTCGGCGGGCTGTTCGCCCTCATGCCCATCGATGTGGCTTCGGCCGTGGGCGGGCGGCGCTGAAGCTGATCGGCCCGCTTACGGGCGCACACAAGACCGCGCGGCGAAATCTGACGATCGCCTTCCCGGAGTGGGACGAAGCTCAGCGCGAGCGCGTCCTGCGCGAGCAATGGGAAAACATCGGCCGCATGGCGGCGGAGTTTCAGATGCTGGGGCGATTGACCGCCCGAGAGCGGACGGCTGGAAGGTCGGCGGGCGCGAACGCTTGGAGGCCATTCGCAAGAGCGGCGAGGCGGTGGTGTTCGTCTCGGGCCATCTGTCCAACTGGGAGATCATGCCCATGACCATCGCCAACTCCGGCGTGCGCTGTCAGATGACCTACCGGGCGGCCAACAACCCCTATATCGACCGCCGGATCATCAGCAGCCGGGCGCGCTACGGCGTGGAGCTGTTCGCGCCCAAGGGCGCGATTCGGTTCGCGCGAGATTCTCGAGGCCTTGAGGCGCGGGGATTGGTGGCGCTGATGAACGATCAGAAGTTCAACGGCGGTGTGGCCGCGCCCGTCTTTGGCGTCATGGCGCACACCGCGCCGGGGCCGACGCGTCTGGCCTTCGGTCCTCGGGAGTGCTGCAGCCGATGTCGGTTCAGCGAATCCGGCGGCGCGCGGTTCCGCGTGGTGGTCCATGAGCCGATCATTCTGGAGCGCTCGGGCGATCGCGCGGCGGATATCGAACAAGGTGTGCGCCGGATCAACGCCTTCATCGAAGATCGCGTGCGTGAGCGGCCCTCGGAGTGGTTCTGGGTGCACAAGCGCTGGCCGGCGGAGGCCTACGCGTCGCCCAAGGAATAGGACTTCTGTCCTTTGAACTCCTTGTCGGCTCCGCGCAGATAGGGACCGCGGAAGTTTGGGTCCTGGCGCCGGCGGCGGCACGGCCCGAAGTAGCTGTCCGAGCGCACAAAGGGGCGAGGCCGGTAGATCACCGAATTAATTCTGTCGAACACCGCCTGGGCGGTCACAGGCTTGACGATGAATTCGGTGACGCCGGCGTCCCGCGCCTCGGTACGCGGGATTTG
>CAWDPL010000028.1:0-8165 GCA_963804105.1 uncultured Alphaproteobacteria bacterium | reverse complement strand
CCGCCTCTGCGCGCCGCCGCTGCCCGTCATGTCAGGGCGCAGGAGCTTCAGCGCCACCCGCCGATTGAGCTTCGGGTCGTATGCCGAGTAGACGACCCCCATTCCGCCCCCTCCGAGGCGCTCCAGCACGACGTACCGCCCGAAGGGGGCGCCGACCTGGAACCCGTAGTCACCCGGCGTGGACGCCATGCCCGTGGCGGGCAACGTCTCGCTCGACGGGGCGGGCTGCGTAGGGGCGGTCTTCAGGCCCATGAGTCGAGGCCATGCATAGCACCGGGACGGCGCCCGGCACGGATCCCGGCGAGCTTCGGCGAAGCTCATCCCGACTGACCAGCCTGAGTGAGTTGACGGCGTCCTACCCGTTGACGAAGGGATGCACGACATCGCCGACGGGCTGCACCCCTCGACACCAGGGCACGGCGCCATTAGCCATTGGGACGTGATTGACGGGGGCTCCACGTTGAAGATACCCACCGGGAGCTCAGCGTC
Organism: uncultured Alphaproteobacteria bacterium; assembly: GCA_963804105.1. Classification (GTDB taxonomy): domain Bacteria; phylum Pseudomonadota; class Alphaproteobacteria; order Caulobacterales; family Caulobacteraceae; genus BOG-938. The sequence goes on along the minus strand of CAWDPL010000028.1, from coordinate 7,676 downwards.
TCGACAAGCCGGGGGCCGCAGAGCGCCGTCTCACCATCAGTACGCCTTGGCCGTGCTGCTCGGCTTCGCGGCCTCGACGGCCTCTTTCGTCGGCGCCACCGCCTTCGCAAACGCCAGTCTGCAAGCCGTAGCGAGCAGGTCGCACGACGTTTCCGAGAACGCCATGCCGAGCATCGTCGAGCTGGGGTCGATGCGGCGCTCGCTGCTCCGGCTCGAGATGACGCTGGGCGACGTGGCGAAAGGCGCGGAGGACCTGCAAGAGCAAGCACGGCCGGCGGCCGAGCTGGAGCTCTCCCAGGATGCGCAGCGGAGGTACGAGGCCCTTCCGCAGTTTCCCGGCGAGGCCGACGTATGGGGCCAAGCCCGAGCGGACATCGATGGCCTGAGGCGCATTGCTGCTCGGATTGGCGAGCGCGCCATGGCGGGCGACGCGGGTGGCGCGAGTGGGCAGGTGGCAACGGATTCCGTCCCCACGGCACGCGGTGTGGTTTATGATGAGCTCGCCGACCTGATCGCGCTGAACCGGGAGCAAGGTCGCCTGGCAGCCGTGGAAGCCGGCGCCGCCTTGTCGCGAACTCGCCGCCTGTCTCCCATTCTGGACGTGATCTGCGTGGCAATCACCGCCAGCCTCGCACTCGGGGCCTACCTCGCCCTGCTGGGGTACGCAAAGGCGACGTCCCGCCGCACGGAGGAGCTCGAAGGTTTTGCGGCGCGCGTCGCGCACGATATCCGCTCGCCGCTTCAACCCGCCGCGCTCGCTCTCGATGCTGTGATGCGAAAGATGCGACAGTCGCGACAAGCGGGGAACGATTCCTTGCAAAGCATCGTGGAGCGCGGGACCCATGGGCTCGAACGGGTCGATGATTCCGTCGGCGGCCTGCTCGCGTTCGCGCAGAGCGGTGCGGTGCCATGGCGTCCTTCTTCCGTTGCGGAAGGCGGCGTTCTGACCGGCGGAAGTCCGGCCAGGACGATGGATCTTGTCGCTCGCGGCGCCTCGGACGTCGTGTTCGAGGTCTTTGGATGGCCCGCGAAAGACCGCCCTCCAGGGAAGCGGGGCTGATACGCGAAAAGGCCGCGGCGAGCAAGGCGCGCTTGGGATTACGCCGCCTGGACGAGGGCGCGGGCCGGGCGGGTGTGGGGAAACCCGCGCCGGGCCCAGCGGTGCAGCGGCCGCTCGAGGAACACATGCAGCAGCCAAGCGATAGTCAGGCAGAATCCGACATAGCCCGCGATCAACCCCGCCGTGCTCACGGGATTTCAGGCCGCCGATGCTCACGTGCGAGGCCAGCCACAGCAGCGGCATGAGGTGGACCAGATAGAGCGGGAATGAGATCCTGCCGAGGATGAGGGCGGTCTTTGACGAAAGCAGCTCACTCAAGGCGCCCCGGCGGAACGACAGGGAGAAAATCAAAAGGGCGAAGCCGGCCGGCGCCAGCAACACGCCCGACTTGACCTGGCACGCCAGGCCGATGGCGAGCACCGCGCCGAGCGCGCCCGCGCCGGCCCACGCCGGGGCCCTGTCGCCCATCGCCTCGCGCACCCTGCAGATCGCCATGCCGGCGATGAAGCCGCAGCCCATGCGCATCAGGGCGGGGATCTGGTCGATGGGGTTGGTTCCGGCCAGGCCGGTCAGGACCTCGAAGACGGCCAAGACGGCCAGAGCCAGAACGCCGACAGCCGCCGCGACTTTCGGCGAGCAACGCGTCAGGCGCCAGGCCAGGACCGGAAAGGCCGTGTAGCCGACCACCTCGGCGCTGAGCGACCAGGTGGGCTCGTTCCAATCGCCGCCGCCGCCCGTGATCCAGCGCGTCGATAAAAATGATGTTCTTACAAAGGCTTGAATCGAAAAGTTGTCGCTGTTCTGCGCCTTGTACCAGGCGACGAAGCCCGGATCGCCCCAGGCCAGAAGCGCGATCAGCAGAAGGACCGCCAGGCTCAAGGGATAGACCCGCGCGATCCGGCCGGCCGCGAACCGCCGAAGGGCCGTTGTCGTCGGACGCGTGAAGTCCGCCCCATGCACCCACATCAGAATGAAACCGGACAGAACGAAGAACAGGTCCACGCCGGTCCAGCCGAAGCCGAGCAGGCCCATGTGCGCGGCCCACGGCGCGTGGGCGTCGCCGGCGACCTTGCCGATGTGGAACGCCATCACCCATAGGGCTGCGACGCCTCTCAGGCCGGTCAGGCTGGGAATGTCGCGCATGGGCGGCCCTCGAACGAGCGCCCATCCTCCGTCAGCAGGATTGAGAAAGGCTCAATCCGTCGCCGTCGATCAGTGCTTGAGCCCCTGAACCGTCGCCAGGGTGTCGGCGATGTGGGCGTCCGGCTTGGGATCGGTCATGGCGAAGACGATCTTGTGGTCGGGCGTGATCACGAACGAGGTGCGGTTGGTGTGGTCCGCGTGGCTCGCGTTGACCACGTCGTAATTCTTGGCGATGGCCAGGGTGGCGTCGGCGGCGACCGGGAATTTGCCGGCGCAGTGCTCCTGCTCCTTGGAGAAATCCGCCAATTGGTCGACGTTGCCCGCGGTCACGCCGATCACCGTGGCGCCGGCGGCCTTGAACTTGTCCGAGGCGTCGGCGAATTCGTGCGCCTCGATGTTGCAGCCGGGCGTGTGCGCGGCCGGGAAGAAATAAAGCACCACCGGACCCTTTTTCAGGGCGTCGGCCAGCTTGAAGGTGAAGGGCTGGCCGGCCAGATAGGCCGGGGCGGTGAAAATCGGGCGCCGTGGCGCCGGTGGCGATGGCCGCGTGGGCGGCGAGCGAGACGGCGGCGCCGGGCGGCGGCCAGCACGAGAACGCGCTTGAACATGGACAGTCTCCCTATGGCGCCGATCTGGCGCTGTTGAATTGCCTGACCGCGGCCAGCGTCTTGTCGACGTGGTCGTCGGGCTTCAAATTGGTATAGGCCAGGATGATCTTGCCGCCGGGCGCGATCACATAGGAGGTGCGGTCGGACCAGCCGGGGCGGAACACCAGGCTTGAGTTATAGCTCTTGGCGATCTTGCCGTCCGCGTCCGCCGCAACCGGGAACTTGCCCGCGCAGTGCTCGGTCTCCCTGGAAAAGTCGGCCAATTGGTCGGTGTTGCCGGCGGTCACGCCGATGATGCTGGCGCCGGCGGCCTTGAATTGATCGGCGGCGTCCGCAAACAGGTGCGCTTCAATGTTGCAGCCGGAGGTGTGGGCGGCGGGGAAGAAATAGACCACCACCGGACCCTTTTTCAGGGCGTCGGCGAGCTTGAAGGTGAAGGGCTGGCCCGCCAGATAGGCCGGCGCGGTGAAATCGGGGGCGGCGGCGCCCGGCGCCAGAGCGGCCTGAGCGGCGCCGGCCAGGGCTGCGCCGGCGGCGGCAAAGACAAAAACGCGTCTGAGCATGGAATTCCTCCGGGACGGCGCGAACTCGCTAATTCCTCGCAGACGCAGACATTGACCGCAGAACCGGCTGGGCTGCAAGCGCCAGCGTCGTACGCTTGCGCCGCCGCGGCTTGCCCATCGGCGCTTAATCCCCTAACCCTCCGCGCCGAATTTTCACGGAATTGCAGATCATGAGCCTCGCCTTCCTGTTTCCCGGCCAGGGCAGCCAATCCGTCGGCATGGGCGCATCCCTGGCGCAGGCCTTTCCCTCCGCCCGCCTCGTGTTCGAGGAAGTGGACGACGCCCTGGGCCAAAAGCTGTCCAAGCTCATGTGGGAAGGCTCCGAAGCTGACCTGACCCTGACCCAAAACGCCCAGCCCGCGCTGATGGCCGTCAGCCTGGCGGCGGCGCGCGCTCTGAAGGCCGAATTCGGCGTGGACGTCGCCAGGGCCGCTTTCGTGGCCGGTCACAGCCTGGGCGAGTACTCGGCCTTGGCCGCCGCCGACGCCATCGGACTCGCACAGACCGCGCGCCTGCTGCGCCTGCGCGGCGAGGCCATGCAGCGCGCCGTGCCGGTGGGGGAGGGGGCCATGGCCTCGCTGATCGGACCCAAGGCCGACTTGGCCTTAGCCGAGCAAGCCGCCGCGGCGGGCTCGGCTCTGGGCGTCTGCGTGGTCGCTAACGACAATAATGTGGGCAATGTGGTGATTTCCGGTCACGTGGCGGCGGTCAACCTGGCCATCGACACGGCCAAGGAGTTGGGCGCGCGCGCCATACTGCTCAATGTGTCCGCGCCCTTTCATTGCCCGCTGATGGCGCCGGCCGCCGAAGAAATGGCCAGGGCCTTGGCGCGGACGGACATCGCCGCGCCCCGCGCGCCGGTGGTGACCAATGTCCAGGCGCGACCGACGCTGGACCCGGACCTGATCCGCGAGCTTCTGGTGCAGCAGGTCACCGGACGGGTGCGTTGGCGCGAGAGCATGGATTGGCTGGCGGGCGAGGGCGGGGTCACCCAATTCGCTGAACTGGGCGCGGGCAAGGTGCTGACCGGCATCGCCAAACGCATTGCCCCTGATGCATCCGCCACCGCCTTGGGCGCCCCGGAAGACCTGGAAGCCTTCGCCAAGTCGCTCTGATCGCGGGCTTGTTTTTTCCGCTCAATCCCGCGAAAGCGGGGACCGAGGAGATCTTCATGTTCGATCTTTCCGGCAAGACCGCCCTGGTCACCGGCGCGTCCGGCGGCATCGGACGGGCCATCGCCTCGACGCTGCACGAGCAGGGCGCGCACGTGGTGCTGTCGGGCACGCGGCGCGAGGCGCTCGACGCCCTGGCCGGGGAACTGGCCGAGCGGTCCTCCGTGGCGCCGTGCGATCTGGGCGACGGGGCGGCCGTGGACGCCCTGATCGGCCAGGCCGAGGCGGCGGCGGACGGCCCGATCGACATACTGGTGTCCAACGCCGGCCTGACCCGCGACGGCCTGATCCTGCGCATGAAGGACGAGGACTGGGACCTGGTGATGCGGGTCAATCTGGAGGCCTATTTCCGCCTGTCGCGCACGGCGCTGCGCGGCATGATGAAGCGGCGTTGGGGCCGCATCATCGGCATCACCTCGGTGGTGGGCGTGACCGGCAATCCCGGCCAGACCAACTACGCCGCCTCCAAGGCGGGCATGATCGGCTTCTCCAAGGCCCTGGCCCAGGAGGCGGCTTCGCGCAACATCACGGTGAATTGCGTGGCGCCCGGCTTTATCGCCAGCCCGATGACCGACGCCCTCAACGAGCAGCAGCGCGAAATCATCCTTAGCCGTATTCCGGCCGGTCGCCTCGGTCAGGGCGAGGAGGTGGCGGCGGCTTGCGCCTATCTGGCCAGCGAAGAGGCAAGCTACGTCACCGGACAGACGCTGCATGTGAACGGCGGCATGGCCATGCCTTAGCCCAAGCCGGTTCGCATTAAGGCGATCCCGCGGCGACCCGGAGCTTGACAGGCAACTAGTTTCCGCAAAAGGAACGTGCTAGCGAGGGCTCGAACCGTTTTGAACATCGTGGCGAACCGGTTGATCGCCATGCTTTTCTGATGGCCGGCCGGCTATCGTTCAATCTGCAATTGCCGCTGCGGCGGCCGAAGAAAGCTAAGGGGCTTAGAGCGTATGTCCGACATTCTCGAACGCGTCCGTAAGATCGTGATCGAGCACCTTGACGCTGACCCGGAAAAGGTCACCGAAAAGGCCAGCTTCATTGATGACCTGGGCGCGGACAGCTTGGACAATGTCGAGCTGGTCATGGCCTTCGAAGAAGAATTCGATATCGAAATCCCCGACGACGCCGCCGAGCACATCCAGACGGTCGGCGACGCGGTGAAGTTCATTCAGGAACGCCTCGAAGCCTGAATTGGTTTGGAGCCTGTCAAACGCGACCGTCGCTGAAATTCCGGCGCCGGTCGCGTTGTTGTATTTGAAGCCTGCGTCGCCTTGCGGCTCGTCGGCTTTGGAATTGCTAGTGTGGCTGTCTGATTCGGAACTCGCTTCGAACGCGCCCCAAATCCGAGCGAATTTCGAAATAGCTACGCCGGCGAGGAGCCGTAACGCATGCGCCGTGTCGTCATCACAGGTATTGGCCTTTTGACCCCGCTGGGATGGGGGGCCCAGTTCAGCTGGGACGCGATCCTGGCCGGCAAATCGGGGGCCGGGCGCATAACCGCCTTTGACACGACCGATTACGCCTGCAAGGTGGCCTGCGAGGTTCCGCGCACGGACGGCCGCGGCGGCGGCGGGCCCGACATCCCCGGCTCGTTCGACCCCGACCAAGTGATGTCGAGCAAGGATCGGCGGCGAGTGGATGATTTCATCCTCTACGCCATAGCGGCCGCCGACGAGGCGGTGAAGGACTCCGGCTGGGCGCCCGAAAGCGAACATGATCGCGAGCGCACCGGCGTGATCATCGGTTCCGGCATCGGCGGTCTCAGCGCCATCGCCGACACGGCCATCGAATTGCAGGAAAAAGGTCCGCGCCGGGTCAGCCCGTTCTTCATCCCCTCGGCCCTGATCAACCTGGCTTCGGGTCAGGTGTCGATCCGTCACGGATTCAAAGGGCCAACCACGCGGTGGTCACCGCCTGCGCCACCGGCGCCCACGCGGTGGGCGACGCCACCCGGCTGATCCAGTTCGGCGACGCCGACGTGATGGTCGCCGGCGGGGCCGAGGCTGCGGTGTGCAAGCTGGGCATCGCCGGCTTCATCGCCTGCCGCGCCCTGTCCACGGCTTTCAACAACGCCCCCGAGCAGGCCTCGCGTCCATGGGACCGCGACCGCGACGGCTTCGTCATGGGCGAAGGCGCGGGCATCCTGGTGCTGGAGGAATTTGAGCACGCCAAGGCTCGCGGCGCCAAGATCTACGCCGAGGTGATCGGCTACGGCCTGTCGGGCGACGCCTACCACATCACCGCGCCGGCTTCGGACGGCGACGGCGGCTTTCGCGCCATGCGCGCGGCCATCGGCCACGCCGGCATTGATCCCTCCGACATCGACTATATCAACGCCCACGGCACCTCCACGCCGCTAGGCGACGAGATCGAACTGGGCGCCGTGGAGCGCATGCTCGGCCAGGCGGCCGGCAAGGTCACCATGTCATCCACCAAGTCCGCCATCGGCCATCTGCTCGGCGCGGCCGGCGCCGTGGAGGCGGCCTTCACAGCCCTGGCGGTGCGCGACCAGATCGCTCCGCCGACCCTCAATCTGGACAATCCCTCCGTCACCACCCCCATCGACCTCACGCCCAAGAAGGCCAAGCCGATGGAGATCAACGTGGCCCTGTCCAACAGCTTCGGCTTTGGCGGGACCAACGCCTCGCTTCTGCTCAAGCGGGTGTCGTGAGGCGCCGGCGCCAGGACCCCGTGACGATCGGCCGGGCCGACCAGCCCGGTCAAATTTCCCTTGGGCGGCGGGTCAGGATCATGGCCTCCAGCGCCTTCGCGGTGCTGACCGTCGCCTTGATGCTGGGGGCCTTGACCGCCCTGTCGCTCTATCGCGCTCCCGGTCCTAAGGCCCGCCAGGGCGCCGACACCACCGTGATCCTGCGCCACGGCGCCAGCGTGACGGAAATCGCCGCCGACCTTGAGCAGGCAGGGGTCATCGGGTCGGCCCCTCTGTTCGACGCCCTGACCGAGGCCACCGGCGCTGGAAGGCGGCTTAAGGCCGGTGAATACGACTTCCCCTCGCGCGCCTCCATCGCCGACATTCTCGACAAGTTGAAGAACGGCCGCGTAGTCCGTCACCTTATCACCTTGCCCGAAGGCATCACCTCCGACGAAGTGGTCGATGTCCTGATGA
>CAWDPL010000027.1:0-12971 GCA_963804105.1 uncultured Alphaproteobacteria bacterium | reverse complement strand
TCAAATATTGCTAGGCTGATTCACGGTCACGCCCGGCGGCATCGTCTCCAATCCGACCGGCGACCAGGACATCACCTACATCACGGCAACGAACCAGCCCTTCCTGAACCAGTTCGTCGGCGCGAACGCGCCGCTGCTCGGCACCAACGCGGTTTCCATCGGCACCAACACCATTTGGGGCGCCAATGGCGCGGTGGTCCTGGGCATGACGAACCAGTGGCATTTTTACGTGATGACCAACAACGGCCTGATCAGCAGCAACGGAACCGTTGCCGCCGCTCCCTACGCCGCGTTCGTGACGTTCCAGCCGTCGGAGCTGTCCGTGCCGCGCATGGGCGTCTTCGCCAATCCGGCGACCGAGGCCACGCGGCCGCAGGCGGACATTGACCTTTATGTGACGACGGATCCCAACCTGCTGATTCTTCGCCGCTGACGATTTCCAACTGCCTGACCGGCGTGCCCGGCCCAGCAGCCAGTTCAACGGCGTCTCGTTGAGCCGCCTCGGCGATGAATACGTGGTGGACACCAATTCCACCCCCGGCGAGGTCTATTATATCGGCGTAAAATCCGAGGACCAGATGGGTCGGAATACGACTTCTTCCCCGTCATCAGCAGCACCCCGTTCAGCCAGTTGGACGCCAATGGCGATGAACAGGTCACCGGCATCCCGGTGCCAATCTCCATCCCCGACGCTCACCGGCAAATCCGGGCATAAACTATATCATGGGCATCGCGATTTATCCAATCAACGTCGGCGACCTCACCGTGACCACCGAATTTACGCATCAGAACTTCGGCGACCTCTACGGCACGCTCTCGCACAACGGCACGGAGATCGTGTTGAACAACCACGACGGACCGATCCCGGCGCGGAGCTCTCGCGCGTGTTCGAGGACGTGCAGGGCTATGACGACGTGGTCATGCTGCGCGACATCGAGGTGGAGAGCCACTGCGAGCACCACATGGCGCCGTTCCTGGGCAAGGCCTATGTGGCCTATATCCCGCGCGCCAAGGTGGTGGGCATTTCCAAACTGGCTCGCGTGGTGGAAATCTTCGCCCGCCGCCTGCAGACGCAGGAAACCCTCACCCAACAGATCGCCAAGGCCATCGACGAGCATCTGGAGCCCGCCGGCGTGGCCGTGCTGATCGACGCGGAGCACCAGTGCATGACCACCCGCGGGGTGCATCATCGGCACGTGTCGACCATCACCACCCAGTTCACCGGCGACTTCAAGACCGACCCGGCCCTGCAGGAACGCTTCCTGGCCTTCTGCAGCCGCAAATAGCGGCCTTCAGGTCGTCGGCATTTTCGGCCAACGGACCCTGGATACGACCCACAGGCCGATCAGATTGACCAAGGGAATGAAGAACAGGATCACCCACCAAGGGGAAAATCCGAGCCGCTTCAAGATCGTCGCCACCGGGGTTGCGACTATGACGACGATGAACGCCAATACGAACAGATGGATAAGCGACGCTACGGCCATGGCCTGATCCTCCCCTTGCGCCAGCAGGCCCAGCTTAACCGCAATCGGGGCGCTGCGATCTGAAAATTGCACCACCAAGCCCACCAAGTTCACCAAGAGCTTTGTGTTTCCTTGATGTTCTTGGTGGGCTTGGTGATTCAATAATTTTCCTCCGGCTTGCGCGGGAGGCTCCGACCGATCACCAATTCATCAATCTCGATGGGTGTGGCCTCCGCAGCTGCGCCAAAACCCTTCGCCGGGCCAGGCCATGCGTATCGCAGCCAATGTATTCAACGACTGGCTTCTACTGCGCAGCCGCCTTGGCAAATTGCCTTGGCGAATAGCCCATCACGCGTTTGAACGCGGCGCCGAACGCGCTCTCCAACTCGTATCCGACGGTCGGCGCGACCAGCGCTATGGGCATTCCGCCATGGGCGAGGCGATCGGATGCGACCATCATCCGCCAGCGGGTCAGATAGTCCATGGCCGGTTCGCCGACCGTGTTCTTGAAGCGAACCGCGAAACTCGACCGTGACATGCCGGCGACCTTCGCCAGCGCCTCCAGCGTCCATTTTCGCCCTGGCTCCGCATGCATCGCCGCGATCACCGCCCGCATCTGACGGTCCGCCAGCGCGAACAACCATCCTGTGTTGTGGTGGGAATGCTCTGCCAGATGCAGCCGCAGCGCTTCGATCAGCAGCGCCTGCGCCAGGTGTTCGGCGATCAACGTACTGCCCGGCTGGGGCTCACGCAGTTCTCGCATGAGCCGCTCTATCGACCAGCGCAGCGCGGCCTTGTTGGCTTCGGCGCGAATGTGGACGACCGGCGGCAACATGCCGAGGAGCAGTTCGGCGTACATCCCCTCGAACCCGAAATACCCGCCTATGCCTAACAGGCCGCCGCCGCCGTTCAAAACCGCGGTTTCGCCAGCCGGAACCCCGGGGAAGAAGCGGAAGGCGTCTGTCGGCGGCGCGGCGGGCGCGCTGTAAAGGCGATGGCTCTTTCCTCCGGACATCAGCACAAAATCGCCCGCAGCGAGCCGCACAGGGTCGCTCCCTCCCTCTACGGCGAGCCAGCACCCACCCGACTGGATCGCATAGCACCTGATGCTGTCATCTTGCCCAAACGCGAGCGCCCAATCGCCGCCCGCATCAAGACCGCGAAATCCGTAACTGTTGGGCTTGAGCAGCGAGAGGATATCGGAAAGAGGATCCATAGGCATTCCTGGACGATAGCGATGGTAACGCGGACGATATAGCATGGATCGTCCAGACGCCATCTCGTACTGCTGGCGACGGCGTCAAGCCCCCAACACCAAATCCGGAGTGACTGCAATGTCCGAAAACAACGCTCTTTGGATCAATGCAAAGCGCGGTCCGTTCACCGTCGGCCCCGCGCCCTACACCCAGCCGCAAGCCAACGAGATTGTCGTGCAAGTCCGCGCCGTGGCCGTCAATCCGGTGGACCGGCTGCAACAGACCCTGGGCGACATCTTTACGCCCTGGACGCGTTACCCCTTCGTGGTCGGCTCCGACGTCGCCGGCGAAGTGGTTGAAGTCGGTAGCGAAGTGGCGCGCTTTCGCGTCGGCGACCGCGTGGTCGGCTACGCGGCCGGCTCAGACAAGCAACGCAACCGCGCCGCTGAGGGCGCCTTCCAGAACTACGTGGTCCTGCTCGCCCACATGACCTCGCCCCTGCCGGACGCCGTGTCGTTCGAGGCGGCCTCGGTCATTCCCCTTGCCATATCAACCGCCGCCTGTGGTCTCTTTCAGAAGGATTTTCTGGCTCTTAATGCGCCGTCGGCGGCGCCCGCACCGACCGGCAAGACCCTGCTCATCTGGGGCGGATCGACCAGCGTGGGCAGCAATGCGATCCAGCTTGCGGTCGCGGCCGGCTATGACGTGGTCACCACCTCATCGCCGCACAATTTCGACTATGTGAAGCGGCTTGGCGCTCGCGAAGCGTTCGACTATCGCGCCAAGACCGTCATTTCCGATATCATCTGCGCCTTGCGTGGGCGTGAGATGGCGGGGGCCTTGGCTATTGGGCCCGGGTCGGCGGTCGCCTGCATCGACGTCGTCGCCGCCTGCAAGGGCAATCGCTTCGTATCGATGGCGACGCCGCCAACGTCCTGGGACGACGTCCCCGCAGGGCGCGGCCGGTTTCGCCATCTCATCCCCGCGCTCGCCCGGATGATCGCCGGCGCCATCGCGCTCAACCAAAAAGCGCGGCGCGGCGGCGTCCGGACCAAGATGATTTGGGGCAGCGCCCTGATCGCCAACGAAGTCGGTCCGATGATCTTCGAGGCCTTCTTGCCGACGGCCCTGGCAGAGGCTCGATTCGTCGCAGCTCCCCCTCCGACGGTGGTGGCGCCGGGCTGGCGCAGATCCCCGTCGCTCTGGAGCGACAGCGGCAGGGCGTTTCGGCGAGCAAGCTGGTCGTGACGCTATGACCGCTGCCGTGACCCTGGTCAGCGTGACCCGCTTTCGCCTGCGCTCGGTCGGATTCATGCCTTTCTTCATGCTGCACGCAAACCGGACGATCGCGCAAATTCGAAAGGCCGACGGGTTCGTGACAGGGGCCATCCAGCGCGACGCCGACCAGGCGTTCTGGACCATGACCGTCTGGCGTGACGAACTGGCGATGCGCGCCTTTGGGGCCAGTGGCGCGCATCGGAGGGCCATGCCCCATCTTGCCGAATGGGCCGATGAGGCGAGCGTAACCCGTTGGATGCAGTCAGGCCGCGACCTGCCCGACTGGTCGGAAGCGGTGCGTCGCTTGCGGGATGACGGAAAATCCTCGTCACTTCGCCATCCTCGAGCAAGCCGATCAGAAGGCGGCTTCGCCGATCCGCAGATGACTTATGGTATGCGCCTCTGAAAGGCGGCCCTGTCTCTGCGACCAATCTCCAGCTAAGATCAGCCATGGCCTCAAACCCTTTTCTTTCCGCCGGCGACAAGGTCGATCTGGAGCACGGCTCGGCCATCACGCCGCGGTTTGACGCCAATGGGCTGATCGCCTGCGTGGCGACGCATGCCCAGAGCGGCGAGGTGCTGATGCTGGCCTGGATGAACGCGGAGGCCCTGCGGCTGACGCTGGAGACCGGCCTTGCGCACTATTTCAGCCGCTCGCGTCAGGCCCTGTGGAAGAAGGGCGAAACCTCCGGCCAGGTGCAGATCGTGCGCGAACTGCGCATCGACTGCGACCAGGACGCAGTGTGGATCAAGGTCGAGCCGCAGGGCGACGGCGGCGCCTGCCACACCGGCGCGCGCTCGTGCTTCTACCGGGTGTGGGAGGACGGCAAGCTGGTCGAGCGGCCTTGAGCCCCGACCCTGAACTCGACCCTCTGGTCGAACCGGACCTGGAGGACGCCGACGGCGGATCGGCGCTGGAAACGGTGATCGCGCCGGAAGAGGCCGGCGAGCGGCTGGACAAGGCCCTGGCGGCGCGCTGGCCGGAACTGTCGCGCGCGCGGCTGCAGGCCCTGATCGAGCAAGGCGCCCTGACGCACGACGGCGCCCCGGTCAAAGCCGGAGCGGCCAAGGTCCAGGCCGGGCTCTACCGGCTCCATGTCCCCGCCCCCATCGCCGCTGAGCCGGAGCCGGAGGATATTCCGCTCACCGTCCTTTACGAAGACGAGCACCTGATCGTGATCGACAAGCCCGCGGGCATGGCCGCCCATCCGGCGCCCGGCTCGCACGGCGGCACGCTGGTGAACGCCCTGCTGCACCACTGCGCCGGCCAGCTGTCGGGCATCGGCGGGGTGGCGCGGCCAGGGATCGTGCACCGACTGGACAAGGACACCTCCGGCGTCATGGTCGTCGCCAAGACCGACGCGGCCCACGCCGGCCTGTCGGCCCTATTCGCAGCGCCACGACATCGAGCGGGCCTATATCGCCCTGGTGCGCGGCGCGCCCTCCCCTTCAAGCGGAACCATCCACACCCGCATCGGCCGCTCGCCGCACGACCGCAAGAAGATGGCCGTGCTCCGCACGAGCAGGCCGGCGGGCGCGAGGCGATCACCCATTACCGCACCCAGCGCGCCTTCGGCCCGGCGGAACGCCCCTTGGCCGCGCGCGTGCTGTGCAAACTGGAAACCGGCCGCACGCACCAGATCCGCGTGCATCTGGCGTCCAAGGGCAATCCCTGCCTGGGCGATCCGCTCTATGGCTCCGGCCCGCCCGCCGCGTCCGTGCGCGAGGCGATGGACCAGGCCGGCCTGCATCGCCAGGCGCTGCACGCCACGATCCTGGGCTTTGTCCACCCCATCACCGGCCGAGACCCTGCGCTTCGAAACGCCGCCTGCCAGCCGACATGGCGGCGCTGGAAGCCCTGCTCGCGAAGCTGTGAACATAAAAATACCCGACTCGGGTGATCGGATATGGTCCTGAGGCCGTATAGGCCTTCAAACGGGCGCAACGCTTCCCTATCTTGAACCATTGAAAGGGGAGACGTGGCGTCCGTATCGCCGCGCCTGAGGACAGGGGACCCAAATCATGGCCGTCAATCAGCTCGCCGTCATGACGCCGGAAGGCGGCCTATCACGCTATCTGACCGAAATCCGCAAGTTCCCCATGCTGACCAAGGACGAGGAATTCATGCTCGCCAAGCGTTGGAAGGAGCATGAGGACCCCGAGGCCGCCCACCGGATGGTCACTTCGCACCTGCGCCTGGTGGCCAAGATCGCCATGGGCTATCGCGGCTACGGCCTGCCCATCGGCGAAGTGATTTCCGAAGGCAATGTCGGCCTGATGCAGGCGGTCAAGAAGTTCGAGCCCGACAAGGGCTTCCGCCTGGCCACCTACGCCATGTGGTGGATCCGCGCCTCGATCCAGGAATACATCCTGCGCTCCTGGTCCCTGGTGAAGATCGGCACCACCGCCGCGCAGAAGAAGCTGTTCTTCAACCTGCGTCGGGCCAAGAGCGAGATCAGCGCCCTGGAAGAAGGCGACCTGCGCCCCGAGCATGTGGAGCAGATCGCCACCAAGCTGGGCGTGCTGAACGAGGAAGTCATCTCCATGAACCGGCGTCTGGCCGGCGGCGACGCCTCGCTCAACGCCCCCATGCGCGCGGATTCCGAAAGCGAATGGCAGGACTGGCTGGTGGATGACTCCACGCCCAGCCAGGAAAGCGTCCTGGCCGAGAGCGAGGAGCAGTCGATATCCGCATGTCCCTGCTCGACGAGGCCATGAAGGAGCTGACCGACCGCGAGCGCCGCATCCTCACCGAGCGCCGCCTGAAGGAAGACTCCACCACCCTGGAAGACCTCGCCGCCCAATATGGCGTCAGCCGAGAACGCGTGCGCCAGATCGAGGTGCGGGCTTTCGAGAAGCTGCAGAAGGCAATGAAGGCGGCGGCGGCGGAACGGGAGCGGGTTGGGGCTTAAGGGCGAGAACTAAGGGTGCAGCACTGACACCCGAGAGCGGACGTTCCGAAAGTCCCAGTTGGGGGGATTGCGGAACTCAGTTCGCCGCCGATAAGCTGCCACCGACGCCGGCTATCGGAGGCCAAGTGACCACTTTTTCGGTGCATTTGATGGGTGGGGCGGACGACGAGAAGGCTACATTCTCGACGGAGTACGTGGGCCGAGATTGCCGCCTCGTTTGCAATTTTCGGGACCAACAAGCTACAGCGGACGCGCCCGATTTTTTCGCAGCTCTCGAAATCATTCGCCGCCGGAAACTCGAACCGCTGGGCCTTATACCCTTCTGCTATGGCGCCAGCCTCAACGTATGGCCATCTGGAATGGCGCGCGACATGGGGAGTGGCATGAGTGCTTACGTGATATCGCCGGGGGAGACCGCTACGCGGCTGGTCAAAACCTTCGACGAAGGCCCGGATGTGATCCCATCATCTGTCGAAAATCAGGAGCAGTTTGCGCGCGACTGGTTCGCCTCGCTTCGCAAATGAATGTCTGGCCGGGGGAGAGCGGGACTTGGTAACCTGTCTAAGTGCGGACAGAATAGCGGCATGAAGGGTCACAGCATCATACCGCGTCGTGCAAACGGCTTTGAGGTCGCGCATCGCATCGAAGATGGGGAGCACCAATTCGAGATCGCCATCGGCTCCTCATTCAACGAACTTTACTGGGATTTTCCTGCCTCACGGTTCGTCGCGGATCCCGGCCAATTCGCTGAGTTGCCGGAAATCCTAGAAGACCAGGGAGTCGGATGGCTTCTTCCGCTTCTTCCCCGATTGGCTTCTGGCAGCGTCCAACTAACCACTAAGGACCTGGAGACGCTCGGCGCTAAGGGCTGACCGTCCCACCGCAACTCTGCGCGCGCCCGAAACCGGACGTTCCGAAGGTCGCAGAAGGGTCGAATCTCGCCCTTGGCGATATTGCCGAAAATGGACTCTGACCGGAATGTTTGACTCCGGTCTCCCGCCCTACCCCGGCGCCCTATCCGCCAGTGCCCGTTCCACCGCCTTCGGATCGCGCTCGATCACCTGCAACAGCACGCGCTCGGCGGTGGTCAGGCGCTTGCCCTGCTCCCAACCCTCCAGGGTCCGGGCAGGAACGCCGAAGCGTTGCTCGAATTCCTTGGGGCTCTTGGCCACGCCCTTGCGGATCGCCTTCACGCGGTCCGCGGGCATGGGATTGACCACGCGCCCCTCCAGGGCAAGTGCGCCCCGACGATGAGCGATGGCCTCGCGCAGCCCGGCTTCGATCTGGAGCCCCAGTTCAGTGCGGTCATCAGCCATGGATCAGCTCCTTCACGAGGGTCTTGAACAGTTTCAATTCCTTGGCGGTAAGGTCTTCCTTGTCCACCTTGGGGTAGGCGACGAGCAGGTAGATCGTGTCCGCGTCCACCAACACATAGTAGATCGTCCGACCGCCGCCGCGATCGCCTTTGGCGGCATAGCCGAAGCGAACCTTCCGCATGCCGCCGGAGCCGGGAATGACGTCGCCGACCTTAGGGTCGGCGGCGATCCTGTCCTCCATGAGGGCGATGTCGGCATCTGACGCCCCGAGTTTCCTCAGACGCTTCAAGCCCGCCTGATAGGACGAGGTCCGGAAAAGCTCCATGGCCATAAATACGCCATTAGCGTACCACTGTCGACAAATAATACGCCATCAGCGTATATTCGCGCGACAGCAACCACACTGCGCCGTCTAAGCGCCTTACCCTTTCGATCCGTCGAAAACACGTACTCCGTCACCGAATGGAACGTCTCGCCCGGCCTTAGCACCGTGGACGGGAAGTTCGGCTTGTTAGGCGCGTCGGGGAAGTGCTGGGTCTCGAGGGACAGGCCGTCGCTCTGGCGCAGGGTGCGGCCATTCTGGCCGATCGAAGTTCCATTGGCGCCGTTGGCGCTGTGAATTTGGATGCCGGGCTCGGTGGTGCGCACCTCCATTCGTCGTCCGCTCTTTGGGTCGTACATCCGCGCGGCGAGCACCGGGCCCTTGGCGCCGGGCGGCTTGTCCAGCACGAAGTTGTGGTCCAGGCCCCGGCCGATCAGCATCTGCGGATCGGAGGAATAAACCCTTTCGCCGATGCGCGCGCCCTTGCGGAAATCGAACGGCGTGCCGGCCACCGGCGCGATTTCGCCGGTCGGCACCTGGTCCTGGTCGGTGGGCGTGTAATGGCTCGCGAAAACCTGCAGGACCTGATCGTACACCGGGCCGGAATCATAGCCGCCCATGTTGAAATGCGCAGAGTTGGTCAGGTTCAGCACCGTGGGCTTGGTCGTGCTCGCCCAGTATTCCAGGCGCAGGACGCTGTCCTCGCCCAGGCTGTAGGCGACCTTGACCGACAGTTCGCCGGGAAAACCGTTCTCGCCGTCGGCGCTGACATAGGACAGCACGGCCCCTGCCCGCTCGCCCTGCCGGAACGGCTCGGCCGTCCAGAGCTTCTGGTTGAAACCGATCGGTCCGGCGTGGGTCACGACCTGGGTCTTCGGATCGGCCCCGGCCAGCTTGTAGAACACCCCGTCCAAGGTGAATCCGCCTCCGCCGATGCGGTTGGCGTAGCGGCCCAGGATCGGATTGCCGCCGCTTTCCCAGGCCGCGAAGTCGGCCTTGCCGATCACCAGATTGTCGATCACGCCCCGGCGATCAGGCGCGTCGATCTCGATGATGGAGCCGCCGCGGGTGGAGAATTTCACGGTCATGCCGTGGTGGTTCTTCAGGATGAACAGATAGACGGTCCGGCCATCGGCGGCCGTACCGAAGACCGCGCGCGAGACGGTGGCGGCCTGGGCCGCGGCGCCTGAGAGCAGGAAAACCGCTGCCCAGGCCAGCGCCAGGCTCGTGCGTTGAAACCCGATCACCGGCGCATCCGTCGCTAGGACTTCGGCGCCGCCGCCTTCGTCTTGGCGTCGGCGGAGAACACGTACTCCGTCACCGAATGGAATGTCTCGCCCGGGCGCAGTGTCGTGGTGGGGAAGTTGGGCTTGTTGGGGGCGTCGGGGTAGTGCTGGGTCTCGAACGACAGCCCGTCGCTCTGGCGGATGGGTCGATTATTCTGACCGAGCGCATTGCCCACGCCGTTGGAGCTATAGATCTGCACGCCTGGCTCGGTGGTGTAGACCGCCATGCGCCGCCCGCTCTTGGGATCGTACAGCTTCGCCGCCAGCACGGGGCCCTTGGCGCCGGGCGGCTTGTCCAGCACGAAGTTGTGGTCCAGCCCCTTGCCGATCATCATCTGCGGATCATTGGAATAAAGGCGCTGCAGCAGCTCCGTGGGCTTGCGGAAATCGAACGGCGTGCCGGCCACCGGGGCGATCTCGCCGGTGGGGACCTGGGCCGCGTCCGTCGGTGTGTAATGGCTGGCGAACACCTGCAGGACCTGGTTGTAGACCGGCCCTAAGTTATAGCCGCCGATGTTGAAGTTGGCGTGGTTGCTGAGGTTGATCACCGTGGGCTTGGTGGTGGTCGCCCAATATTCCAGCTTGAGCCGATTGTGTTCGTCCAGGCTGTAGTTGACCTTGATGGTCAGCTCGCCGGGAAAGCCGCTTTCCCCGTCCGGGCTGACGAGGCTCAGCGTCGCGCCGGCCTCTTCGCCGTGCTGGAAGGCCTCGCCTTTCCACAGCTTGTGGAAGTAATTGTCCGTGCCACCGTGGATCACGACGTTGGTTTTCGGATTGGCGCCGGACAGCTTGTAGAAGGTCCCGTCCAGGGTGAAGCCGCCGCCGCCGATTTGGTTGGCGTAACGGCCGAGGATGGCGTTGGCGCCGCTTTCCCAGCCGGCGAAGTCCGCCTTGCCGATCACCAGGTTGTCCTCCACCCCCCTGCGGTCGGGCGCGTCGATTTCGACGATGGAGCCGCCGCGGGTGGAGAATTTCACGGTCATGCCGTGGCTGTTTTTCAGGGTGAACAGATAGACCGTCTGGCCGTCCGCCGCCGTGCCGAACACCGAGCGGGTCACGGTCGCGGCGTGGGCCGATCCAGCGGCCAACAGAACCGCCGCCGCCAGAGCTGCACCTGTGCCGGGACGCCGGCTTGAAATCACTTGAACCACTCTATCCTCCCACCCGTTCTTCACGGAAATTTCGAGCACGTTAGCGCTTGGCCTTAGAGGCCGTCACTCAGCCTCAGGTTAAGCCCGCGGAACGGCGGGTGAGAACACCTTGCGGCCGGTGTCGCCCAGCACCTGGCGCCGTTCGGCCTCGGTCAGCTGCGCGGTGGAGTCCTTGGCCATCTGCACCATTTCCGCATAGGTCCCTCCGGCGCTGCCCACGTCCGAGCCCCAGAAGATGCGGTGCGCGCCGATCCGGTTGACCGCGTCGCGCATGAACACCGCCGTGGGAATTTTGGCCTCCAGCAGGATGTAGAGATTGGTGGTGGAATATTTGAAATAGATGTTGGGCTGGGTGGTGTAGCCCTCCGGCGCATGGGCGAAGCCGGAGATAGGCGGCGCTTCCAGGGTGGGCCAACCGAAATGGTCGACCACCAGCTTCACGCGCGGGAACTTGCGCGCCACGGCCACGATGGCCCGCAGGCACTCGGCGTTGAAGCGCTGGGGGGCGTAGAGCACGTTCATGGTCAGTCCCAGCCGGTCCGCCTCGCTCCAGGTTTTCATCGCCTGGTCGAAGTCCAGCCATTCATGCGGCACGGCGGGGCCCGTGATTCTCCAGACCGCAGATGTGGTGGCTCTTGACCCACTCGCGCAGTTGGGCGGGGGTCTTGGGGTCCTCGCCGTCCAGCACCACTACCGGACGGAAGCGCGTGGGATGGGCGGCCGAGGAGTTGAGAATATAGCTGTTGTCGAAGCCGTAGCTGCCTCGACGCTGAACGGCTGCGATCTGGCCGACGCCCTCCTGGTCCATCCACTGCAGCGCCCGGTGGGCGTTTGGCTTCATGTGCGGCTTGCCGACCTGAAGGCTCTGACCCGGCCCTGGAGGCGAGCCGGGAGGATCGGCGCCGGGGGAACTGGGACCGGTGGCCAAGGGGTATTTTTTGGTGTCGTCCGAGATCAGGTGCATATGCCCGTCGA
This sequence comes from uncultured Alphaproteobacteria bacterium, assembly GCA_963804105.1. Lineage (GTDB taxonomy): Bacteria > Pseudomonadota > Alphaproteobacteria > Caulobacterales > Caulobacteraceae > BOG-938. The sequence goes on along the minus strand of CAWDPL010000027.1, from coordinate 1,069 downwards.
ACATCTTGAAGCCTCCGGTGTCCGCGGCCTTGGAGGCGGAAGAGGCCACGGCGGCCATGGCCAGGCCGGTCGACAGGACCTCGCGGCGATCGGGCGATTGGGATTTCGTCATGGCGATTCTGGCTCCCTGCTACTGGCCAAGGTGGCGATCGAAGTACCGGATGATGATGTCGTAGACCTGATGGGATTCCGGCGTGGTCGAATTGAACCAGAACGAATGCCGGCCGCCCTCGAACACGTGCAGCTCGGAGTCCACGCCCGCCCGGTCCAGGGCCTCATGGGTGTAGACCGCCGAACTCATTTCCAGGCCGCGCGTGCCGGTGATCATCAGGGTCGGCGGAAACTTGGCCAAAATCTCCGGCGAGTGTTCCGGCGCGCCCATGGGATCGTTGGGGTCCAGGCCCAGCTTCGGATCGCCGCCAGGCGGACCCTTGGGAACCGAGCCGTTGCCCAGTTCGCTGCCGGTGTAATAGGAATCGCCCTCCGCCCCGGGACCGGCGCTGGCGCACAGAATGCCGGCGGCCCCCGGGGTGGGCAGCTTCTGCTTCTGGAACCAGGCGAGCGAGCGCGCCACCAGCAAGCCGCCGCGCGAGCAGCCGTAAAGGCCGATGTTCTGGCGCTTGTAGGTCTTGAGCAGCGCCTTGTAGACATCGGCCACCTGGCTGACGGCCGTGGGGAACGCCGGGTCCTGATAATCGACGGCCACGACCTTGAACTTGCCCAGATAGGCGATGGGCTGGGCGCCGAGGGAGGCGCAACCGGCCCAGCAATCGGCGTTGTGCAGCCAGATGAGGACGCGATGCTTGTTCCTCGCCGACACGCCGCCCTTGGGCGTGATGACCAGCACGTGAACGCCGCCGACCTTGGTGTCGTCCTTGCGCACCGGAAACACCTTGTCCTGAACGTCCGCGTCTTCCTGGTGGATCAGCGTGGAGCCGTCGGCGCGCGGGGTGGTGAACTTCGGATCACGTGATTTCGCGGTAGTAGCGCTGCAGCGATGCCTTCAGCTGCGGGCTGATCAGGGCGGACATGGGAATGGTCATGGCCGGAAGATGCATGGTTCCGTCCG
>CAWDPL010000026.1:0-6803 GCA_963804105.1 uncultured Alphaproteobacteria bacterium | reverse complement strand
TGGCTCGGAGGACTGGAAATTTCCGCCGGATCAGGCGCTGCGGGGCGTGGGGCGGCTCAGGCGCCGCTGCCTGTGGTGGCGCCGCCAATCCGACCACCGCTTCCGACCGGAGCAGCGGACTGAGCGGTTTTCGCCCGGCTGCGGCGCGGCTTGGGCGTCGGCGCGGCCGCTTCGGCTTGCGCCGGCGGTTCGACAGGGGCGGCCTCGACCGTCGCGGGCGGTGTTTGGAGACCCTCGGCCTGGGCGGCCTCGGTCACGGCCGTCTCGGCGACCGGCGTTTCCGAGCGGCCCCGGCCCCGGCCGCGCCGCGAACGGCCCGAACGGGCAGGCTCGCTGGCCGGCAATTCCACCCAGATTTCGGCTTCACCGGCCGGAGGCGCGGAGGGCGGCGCAGACAGCGGCGTTTGCGGGACGGGAGCTTCGGAAAGCCGGTCTAGGCGTCGGCGTGGCTAGGGCGGGGTCGAACCAGGTGTAGACGCCGTCGCTGTGCGGCACCCGGATGCGGGTCCAGCCGTAGGGATCGGCCGTGCGGACATCCTCGCGCGCGCGCCGTCCGCCCCTGCGGCCGCGACGCCGGCGACGCCGGCCGCGGCCTTCCTCGCCGCCTTCGCCCCCGTCATCGGCCCCGTCTTCGCCCTCGTCCTCGCCGTCCGCTTCAACACCGGCGCCGGCGGCTTCCTCGATGTCGAGGCGTTTCGTGTTCCTCGCTCCTGCGACCCCTGCGCCGACGACGCCGACGTCCACCGCGAGCGGATTCGCCATCGCCTTCAAAAGCGCGACCGCGCGGGCGTCCGCCTTCGTTCTCTTCTTCCTCGACCTCTTCCTCGTCCTCTTCGGACACCTCGAGCGCTTCGCCTTCGTCCTCGTCTTCCTCCTCGTCGGCGACGTCGAAGTCGTCTTCGGGCTCCGGCGGGGCGGGCAATTGAGGCGCGAAGGCGCGCGCTTCATCTTCGGTGAGGGTGCTCAGCCGTTCGATCTGATGGCCGGATTCAGCCAAGGTCTCGTCGATCTGCACCGTAACCTGCAGGCCCTGGGCCTGCTGCAGCCGCAGCAGATAGGCGCGCTTTTCGTTCAAGATGTAGAGCGCCACGTCGGCGGGCGCGCGAAGCGCGATGGATCCGGGCCCGTGGCGCACGGCCTCCATCTCCACGTCGCGCAGGATCGACAGGGCGCTGGATTCCACCGAGCGCACCCGGCCCACGCCCTGGCAGTGCGGGCAGATCAGGGTGGTGCCTTCCAGCACGCCGGAGCGGCGGCGCTGACGGGAAATCTCCATCAGGCCGAACATGGAGATCTTGCCCATTTGGATGCGGGCGCGGTCGTCCTTCAGGCAGTCCTTCAGCTTTTTCTCGACGGCCCGGTTGTTCTTGGCCTCGTCCATGTCGATGAAGTCGATCACGATCAGGCCGGCCAGGTCGCGCAGACGCAGCTGGCGGGCGGCTTCCTCGGCCGCCTCCATGTTGGTCTTCAGCGCGGTGGCCTCGACGTTGCGCTCGCGCGTGGCCTTGCCCGAGTTGACGTCCACCGCCACCAGGGCCTCGGTCTGGTTGATCACCAGATAGCCGCCGGACTTCAGCGGCACGACCGGGCTGTAGATCTGGGCGAGATAGTCCTCGACCTTGGACTTGATGAACAGCGGCGTGGGCTCGCGATAGGCCGTGATCTTCTTGGCCTGCGAAGGCATCAGCATCCGCATGAATTCCTTGGCCTCGCGGTAGCCTTCCTCGCCCTCAACGACGATGCCGTCCAGGTCCTTGTCGTACATGTCGCGAATGGCGCGTTTGACGAGGTCTTCCTCCTCGTAGATCAGCGCCGGCGCGATGGAATGCAGGGTCATCTCGCGGATGTTTTCCCACAGGCGCATCAGATATTCGTAGTCGCGCTTGATCTCCGCCTTGGTCCGCTTGGCCCCGGCCGTGCGCACGATCAGTCCCATGCCCTCGGGCGTATCCAGGGACTGGATCATGGTCTTCAGGCGCTTGCGGTCGGTGGCGGAGACGATCTTGCGGCTGACGCCGCCGCCGCGGGCGGTGTTGGGCATGAGCACGCAGTAGCGGCCCGCCAGGGACAGATAGGTGGTGAGCGCCGCGCCCTTGTTGCCGCGCTCTTCCTTGACCACCTGCACCAGCATGATCTGCCGGCGCTTGATCACTTCCTGGATCTTGTAGCGGCGCATGAGGCGTCGGCGACGGCGGGCGAGCTCCTCGTCCATGACGTCGTCTTCGTCCTCGCCGCCGTCCTCGCCCTCGCCGTCATGAGCCGTGACGGGATGGTCGTCCTCTTCCTCGGCCTCTTCGCGCAGCAGCGCTTCGCGGTCGGCCACCGGAATCTGGTAGTAGTCCGGATGGATTTCGTTGAAGGCCAGGAAGCCGTGGCGATTGCCGCCGTATTCGATGAACGCGGCCTGCAGGCTGGGTTCGACGCGGGTGACCTTCGCCAGATAGATGTTCCCGCGGAGCTGTTTCTTTCCGCGGCTTTCGAAATCAAACTCTTCGATACGGTTCCCGTCGACCACCACCACACGCGTCTCTTCGGCGTGGGCTGCGTCGATCAACATTCTTTTCGACATTATCGGTTTCTCCACGGCCCTCGCCGAAGCGCAGCTTCGGGGGCCGGTCATCTAAGCGGGCGCGCATCGCCGTCGCGCCGGCGTCAAGCGCCGCGCGGCCGATCCAAAACCAGAAAGATGCTGGTGAGGCGCTGCCCATTGTTGATCCCTTCGCGCGTGAGGCGCGAGCGATGGCGTAATCCAGCCGGATCCGAGGAACTCGTCTGGGGCTTGATCTTTGATGCGCTGAAGGGCGCGATCAGGTTCGGCGCGCAAGCCAGGGCCGCGACGCCGGATGCGCAATACCCGGCCAAGCCAGTCAGGCCGCCAGGATGCGCGGCGGGACTGTGCTACAAGACGGTTGAAAAGAAAAGCGTCGCGTCATTTAAGGCCTTGAGCTTGGCGCTTAACGGTTTCGCTACAGCATCGGAGTCATACCTATCCTCCAATGTTTTTCCTGCGAGCGATTATGAGCGGGCGCCTGATCAGGGCCACATGGGCGTGTCGGCGCCCGGCGAGCGGGCTGGCCTGCTGGGCCTGGCGCTGCTCGCCATGGTCTGGGCGTCGCCATCGCGCGGCGCGGAAAGCGGCGGCTCAGTCAAGGTGAGGTTCGGCGGCGATCAGGCGCAGACCCGCCTTGTGATTGAAGCCGGACGCGCGGTTCAGGCCAAGCTGGGCGACCAGACGGGCCGGTCCATTGAATTGTCCCTTCCGGGCTTGAAGCTGCAGGACGATCAGGACGGTTCGGGGCGCGGTCTGGTGCAGGCCTGGAACTCTCAAGCGCATCGGCGGCGGCGCGAAGCTGACGCTCGGTCTGACCCGTCGCGTGGTGGTCGCCCGCCGCTTTCTGCTTCCGCCCGCCGATGGGATTGAGGTCTATCGCTATGTGATTGACCTGACGGGCGACGGCGCGGCTTCACCGCAGCCCGCTGCGCGCGCCTCCACGCCGGCGGCGACGGTTCCCGTGGCCGCCCCCGCGTCCAGGCCGCAGGTCAGCTCGAGCCACTCCCTTGCGGACTGGGTGCAAGCGGCCCAGGCCTTCAGTGACAAATTGACCCGCAAGGTGGTGGTGATCGACGCCGGACATGGCGGGCACGATCCCGGCGCGATCGGGGACCAGGCCCGCGAAAAGGACATCACCTTGGCGGCCGCCAGGATGCTAAAGGCCAGGCTGGAGCGCACCGGCCAGTTCAAGGTGGTGCTCACCCGCGAAAAAGACGTGTTCGTGCCGCTGGAAGACCGCGTGCAGATCGCCCGGGCGGCCAATGCGGACCTGTTTATTTCCCTGCACGCCGATGTCGGCGCCGATCCCGCCGTACACGGCGCGACGGTCTACACTTTGTCGGACCAAGGCGTGGATCGGGCGGCCAAGGGGGTGTTCGACCGAGGCTCCTTTCTCAACGTCAAGCTTCCGGGCCGCGATCAGAGCGTCAAACAGATCCTGCTGGACCTGACCCAGAGAAACACCCGCAACCGGTCCGGCGCCTTCGCGGAGACTCCTGATCGATCAGGTGAGCCGCCAGACCGATCTGGTCAGCCGCAGCCACCGGGACGCGGGCTATGTGGTCCTGCTCGCGCCGGACGTGCCGGCGGTGCTGCTGGAGATGGGCTTCATCACCAACCGTCATGACGAAAGCCAATTGATGGATCCGGTTCGCCGCGGGCGGCTGATGAACGCCGTGAGCGAGGCGATCGAGACCTATTTCGGCGATGGCGCCGGGGACGGAGCCACGCTCGCCTCACGCTGAACGGGCATGGAGATTTTACACCAAACGGGTGGCCGCGCGCGCGGCAGACGCCTTTCCCAAGCCGTGGGAAAATGCTCTAGAACTCCGCGGGGCGTCTTAAACGCCGAGGTCTAGAGTTTTGAAACCTCCTGAACGTTGGATTGCGGTCGCCGGGATCGCGGTGCTGAGCGTCATCGCGGTGGCGGGCTTCGCCTTGGCCGTCTATGCGGCTTGGCTGTTCCACGACATGCCCGACGCCTCGGACCTGGTGAACTATCGCCCGCCGACCTCGACGCGGGTCTTCGCGTGGGACGGCACCCTGATCGGGGAGTTCTCCAAGGAACGGCGGATCTTCGTTCCCTACAACCAGATCCCGCCGCGTCTGGTCGACGCGTTCCTGGCGGCCGAAGACCGCAACTTCTTCCAGCACGGCGGGATCGACGTAGAGGGCCTGGGCCGGGCCATGGCCAAGGACGTGTTCAACGCCATGCGGGGCCGGCGGCTCGAAGGCGGCTCGACCATCACCCAGCAGGTGGCCAAGAACGTCCTGTTGGGCAACCAGGCCACGGTGGGGCGCAAGCTGAAGGAAGCGATTCTCGCCCGCCGGCTGGAGCAGACGCTGGACAAGCAGCGCATCCTGGAGCTGTACCTCAACGAGATCTGGCTCGGCTATCGCTCCTACGGGGTGGGGCGGCGGCCTACAACTACTTCGGCAAGTCACTGAATGACCTCAGACCTTTCGGAAATGGCCTATCTCGGCGTCCCTGCCCAAGGGACCGGACAACTATCATCCCGATCCGCAACAAGCGGGCCGCGATCACGCGGCGCAACTGGGTGTTGGGCCAGATGGCGGAATCCGGCTGGGTCACCAGGGCCGAGGCCGAGCAGGCCTCCAAGGACGATCTGGTGGTGCAGGCCGCGCCCAGCCGCGCCAAGTACCAGGACGCCGACTATTTCGTGGAGGAGGTGCGCGAGCGGGCGCTGAACACGATCGGCGAAAAGCTGACCGAGGGCGGCTACTACATGCGCACGACGCTGGACCCTCGCCTGCAGACCGCCGCGCGATCGGCCTTGATGCAGGGGCTGGAGAACTACGATCATCGGCATGGCTGGCGCGGCGCTTGGGCCACGACCGACCTGGCGCCCGGCTGGGAAAAGGCCGCGATCACCCATGCCGCTCCGGCCGAACGCCGCGCCTGGCGGGCGGCCGCGATCATGTCCGAGGCGCCGGTGCGGGTGCGTCTGGCGGAAGGCGGCGAGGGCGATCTTGAAGCGGCGGACGTAGCTTGGGCCAAGGCGGGCAGGGGCCTGCACCGGGGCGATCTGGTATGGGTCGAACCTTCGACGGCCGGCCGTTATCATTTGCGCCAGGTGCCCCAGGTCAACGGCGCCCTGGTGGCCATGGACCCCTATACCGGCCGGGTCCTGGCCATGGTTGGCGGCTACAGCTTCTCCCTGTCCAACTTCAACCGCGCCACCCAGGCCATGCGCCAGCCGGGGTCCGCGTTCAAGCCGTTCGTCTACGCCACCGCCCTGCAGAACGGCTATACGCCCGCGCGCATCGTGCTGGACGCCCCGATCACTTTGCAGGGAAACAAGCCGGGCGAGACCTGGAGCCCGCAGAACTACGAGGGCGATTTCTTAGGGCCGCTGCCGTTCCGCCGGGGCCTTGAACTGTCGCTCAACGCCATGACCGTGCGCATCGCCCAGAGCGTGGGCATGAAGAAGATCGCCGACAACGCCATCAAGGCCGGGGTGGTGGATCACATGGATCCGGTGCTGGCCATGTCGCTGGGCGCCGGGGAGACCACGCCCTTCCGACTGACGGCGGCCTACAGCGCCTTCGTCAACGGGGGCTACAAGGTCCAGCCGCACCTGATCGAGCTAGTGGAGGACCGGGAGGGCAAGACTATCTTCAAGGCCGACCAACGCGCTTGCCCGACCTGCAAGGACGATTACGCGGGCGAGGATTCGCCGCAGACTCGATACGCCCGGCCAGCCTCTGTTCGACCCGATCACCGCCTATCAGATCAATTCCATGCTGCAGGGCGTGGTGCAGCGGGGCACCGCCGCCCAGGCGCGCTCCCTCGGCCGCCCCCTCGGCGGCAAGACCGGCACCACCAGCGAGTTCCGCAGCGCCTGGTTCGTCGGCTTTTCGCCCGACATGGTGGTGGGCGTCTTCGTCGGCTTCGACGACAACCGCTCCTTGGGCGAGCACGAAACCGGCGCGGTGGCTGCGGTGCCGATCTTCATCGACTTCATGCAGCAGGCGCTGAAGGGCGCGCCTGTGCGCGACTTCAAGGTCCCGACCACTGCCAAATTCGCCATGGTCAATGGCATCCGTGAGGCGTTCCAGCCCGGCACCGAACCGCACGGCGACGTGACCCTGCCGACCGATCAGGTCACTCAGGTTCCCAGTGAAGCGCCGCCGCCGCCTATTCCCGGCGAACATGCGCCCACCATCACCGCCGCGCCGCCGCCCAAGCCAGTGGACGACTTGAAGGGCCTGTTCTAGTGGGCGGGAAGGG
>CAWDPL010000025.1:17500-27972 GCA_963804105.1 uncultured Alphaproteobacteria bacterium | reverse complement strand
AGCGCGGCGCCCCTTGGTGGTCTTGGTGGGCTTGGTGGTGGATTGGGAATCCGGCGCCGGTCTTGACTTTCCGGCGAAACCATGTTCTCTAATTGTTCATGATGAGCGCCACTCCAACCCCAGCCGATGACGCGCCGGACGAGACGCTCGCCCGGCATCAGCGGGTGCTGCAGGACCTGGCCGGCATCTGCATGGGCGCGGTCCAGACCCTGGGCCGGCAGGTGGCCGAGACCGGGGTGCTGGCCAGCGGGGCCGATCCGGCGGCGAGCCTGGACCGGCTGGCCCGGGCGGTGCGGCTGACCGTGGCCCTGGAGGCCAGGCTGGTCGCCCAGGCGGCCAAGGCGGAAACCGCCGAAGCCGGGGCTGAGCCCGCGGTTCAGGACCCCGAGGCGGCGGCGCTGGAGGTCAAGACCCGCCGCCAGCTGCGCCTGCGGGTCTTCGCCCAGGTGCGCAAGGAGGCCGTGCGCCGGATCGTCGAACAGACCATCGACATCGAGGCCCGCGAGCGCGGGGATTATGAACGCGGCGACCGTGAGCGCGGCGACTACGACCGGCTGCTGGCCGAGCTCGACAGGCTGTTCGACACCGAGGACGACGTCAACGGCTACATCGACCAGCAGGTGGTCACCCTGGTCAAGCAGGTGTGCAGGACCCTGGGGATCAGACCCAATCTCGAACTGCTGGCCGGCTATCCCGGCGCCGACGACGAGCCCTGGGCGCGAACACCGGCGGCCACCGCGCCGGCCTGGCCCTCGGGCCGCGATCCGCCGCGCCCGCCGCCGTGACGGCGGCGGCGGCCTAGAGCCTTTCCCGGCTGGCTTGAATCAAGCCAGTCGGGATGAAAAGGCTCACATCCAAAGCGTTGACGATATAGTACTATCCGTACCCATATCGCTTGCAATCCCTTGCAGGATATGAAATTCTACGTCTGTTCAAGGACGTAGACCGATGGCCTCTATCCTCTCCGTCAAGCACTTCCGCGACGAGAAAGCGGCCTACGCGTTCGTTGAGGCGCGGGTGTGGGCGAGCGGTCGTGTTTGCCCGCATTGCGGCACCGTCGATCATTCCGCGCCGCTCAAGGGCAAGTCCACGCGGTTGGGCGTCTACAAATGCTACGACTGCCGCAAGCCGTTCACGGTCAAGGTCGGAACGGTCTTCGAGGCCAGCAACGTCAAACTTCATATTTGGCTGCAGGCCATGCACCTTCTGTGCTCCAGCAAGAAGGGCATTAGCTCCAACCAGCTTCACCGCACGCTTGGCGTGAGCCTCAAAACGGCGTGGTTCATGTCTCACCGCATTCGCGAAGCGATGCGGTCTGGCGACCTTGCGCCCTTCGGGACCGGGGGCACCCCGGTCGAGGCTGACGAGACCTTCATCGGACGCGAACCCGGTTCCGAGGTGAAGCGTGCTTGGCACCATAAGCTGAAGGTGCTGACCCTCGTTGACCGTGAGACTGGCCGCGCGCGCAGCATGGTCGTGGACAATCTGAATCCGGCGACTGTCACGCCGATCCTGCAGGCCAACATCGCCCGCGAGGCCCGACTGATGACGGATGAGGCCAAGCACTACATCCCCGTTGGCCGCTCCTTTGCCGAGCACGGCACCACCAACCACAAGGCGGACGAATACGTCTCCCGCGCCGATCCGACCGTCCATTCCAACACGGTCGAGGGCTATTTCAGCATCTTCAAGCGCGGCATGAAGGGCACATATCAGCATTGCGCCAAGCGCCACCTGCACCGCTATATGGCAGAGTTTGATTTTCGCTACAGCGAGCGCATCGCCCTTGGCGTGAACGATACCGAAAGGGCCGCTCGCGCATTATCTGGCATCGTTGGCAAGCGGCTGAAATATCGGGACTCGTCCGCCGCGACGGTCTGAAACTTAGCAGGGAGGTAGTGACAGTGACGCACGACGCCGTCCGGCTGAGCTTCAAGATCGACGCTTTCCAGCCCGATACAATCCCCATGAGCCGCCTCGCTGAATATATGGCGGACCTCGCGACCATGCTCGGCGAGAAGGCTGACGTGCATTTCGTCAGCCTCGAAGACGGCTGCGTCGAACTCATGCACGATGTGGCCTTCACGGCGTATCCGAAAATTCAAGCGCGGATCGCGGATGTTCAGACTGAACAGGCGCCGGCAGAAGCCATGAACGCCTTTAGGGCGCTCAATAGGAAGCTGGCCTTCGATAATACTTTTGCGACCTATTCTGAGGTGACTGGCGGGGCGGCCATCTTGGAATTTCTAGGCGTCCGAACGCCAAAGCCGATTGAAATTCTACCGGTCGAGCAGCCAGGCACCTTGGTTGGCATCGTGCAGGGTGTCGGGGGGCGTGTAGTCAATGACGCTCGCGTTCCGGTGTTTGTCGATACTGGCGATACTGTGCACGCCTGCGTCGCGTCTCGCGCGATAGCCAAAGGGCTGGGTCAATTCACGTTTGGCGACGAGCGTCGCTTTGACGGGTCTGCAACTTGGCAAAGGGATGAGAACGGCGCTTGGACCCTAAAGCGGTTCGTCATTACTCACCATGAGCCCATCGAGTCCGGCAAACTGTCCGAGGTCGTGGGTCGGTTGCGCTCCGTAAAATCCCGATTGACCGAGTTGCGCGATCCATGGGGAGAGATCATGCGCGACCGAAGCGAGGACGGTGAGCCACATTGATTGTCGGGGTGGACGCTACCTTTCTGCTCTACTTCTTTGCGCCACCGGACAAGGTTGGAGTCCCGCTAGATTCGAACGATCAGCCCATCACCATGGCAAAAGAGCGTGTTCAGGGCCTGATCGATGATTTGGAGAAGCAGGGAGCGACGATCGTCGTCGGAACGCCAGCCCTTAGCGAGATCATGGTGCGGGCCGGTGTGCAGGCTGGTCAGAGTTGGTTGGCCATCATGAACAAGTCGAAGGCGTTCAAAGTTGTGGGATTCGACGCGAAATCCGCCATCGAGGTCGCGATAATGGCTGGCCACTCCGTCAAGGGCGAGAAGGGTAAGGCCGCCACCAAAGAGACATACGCGAAGCTGAAATATGACCGCCAGATCGTCGCGATTGCACATACCGAAGGAGCCTCGACATTCTATACCGACGATCAACGCCAGACGAACTTGGCGAAAAGGTTGGGCATGACGGTTCGCGGATTGGGCGATCTCCCGATTCCAACGACAGCGGCGCAGCTGCCGTTTTCGTTTGAGGTGCCAAATGGCGAAAATAACGAAGACTGAACAATCGCGGCGCTTCAAAGAAGCCGCCCGCGAAGCTGAGACTGACGACAGCCCCGAAGAGTTTGAGCGGGTGTTCGCCAAGGTCGTGCCGCCGAAGGTCGGGAAGCCGAAAGCCGCGACGCCGCATAGGCCTAGAAGGGTGCCCCGTTGATCGAGGCCACAGTCCTACTCGAAGGCGAAAATCCGGGGCGCGGCCTTGGCCAATTTGGGTTCCTTCAGCTTCCCGCTCCGGGCGACCACATCGCCGCCCCGCACATGAACGGCTTTCGCCTGGGCTTGTTCGAAGTGGTGAGGGTTGAACACCACCCAGTACAAATTCCGGCGCCCCCGACAGCGAGGCACGAAGCCACGGCGATGGTTGTCGTACGCCATCTCCGCGACATCGACTGACGCCGAGTGGATACGGATAGTACTATATCGCCAAAGCGTTAGAGCGCTTCCTGGATCACCAAACCGGTTCCACTCTTGCGGAACGCGCTCTAGCGGCCGGCCGCCGCCTTGGGTTCGACTTCCAGTTTCCAGGCCTTGGCGTCGTCGAGATAGGTCTCGGCGGCCCGGCGGATGTCGTCGGCGGTGACCCGCTCCAGCTGCGCCTCGGAGGTGCGGATGGCGGTCAGCCGGCGCGGGTCGGCCTGGGCGCCGGCCAGGGCGGCCAGCCAGTATTCGTTGGTCTGCCGGCGTTTCTCCAGGGAATCGATGGCCGGGGTCTTGGCGCGGGCCAGCTCGTCGGGGCTGACGTCGTGGGCGCGCAGGTCGGCGGTGATGGCCTCGACGTCCTTGAAGAAGCCGTCCAGCCGCTCGGGCGGAATCTCCACCCGGGCCGACAGATAGCCGTAGTGGGCGAAGGCCTGGGACGGCGACGATCCGGCCGAGGGCGAATAGGTCAGGCCCTCGGCTTTGCGGATCTGATCGGTCAGCCGCATCTGCAACACGTCGCCCAGCAGCGTCAGGGTCCGCGCCCTCTGGGTGTCGGATAGGAAGTCGTCGGTGGGCCAGGCCTCCAGACCGACGGCCTGATCGGCGCGGCCGCCGTGGGTCAGCACCACCGGCGTCGGCGTCGGGGCGGGGAAGCGCACGCTCGGCGCCAGTTCGGGCGCGGCCGGGGCCGGGCGGGCGGGCAGGGCGCCGAAGGTGGCGGCCACCGCGGCGATGGCCTTGTCGACGGTGGTGTCGCCGACGACCACGACCTCGACCGGCCCCTTGTCGAGCGCCGGCTCGATCAGGGTCTTGAGCTCATCCGGGGTCTCGGCGGCGATCTCGGCCCGCGTCGGCAGGCCCCAGCGGCGGTCGCCGGAATGCAGGAGCTGGCCGAGGTCGCGGTTGAGCACGCCCGCCGGGGTGGCCTGCATCTGGTCGAGGATGGTCGGGGCGGCCTTGCGCATGCGCTCGAAGGCGGCGCCGCGCCAGCCGGGATGGGCGACATAGGCCGCCAGCAGCTGCAGCTGGACGTCGAGGTCGTCGGCGCGGGTGGCCCCGGACAGGGCGAAGGCGTCCTCGCCGATGGCGAATTCGTGGCCGACGATCTTGGCGCGCAGCACCTGGTCGATGTCCTGGGCGCTGAGCTGGTCGAGGCCGGATTCGCCGAAGGCGCTGGAGGCGGCCCAGCCCGGGGTCGGCCGGTCGGGGGCCATGCCTTGCTGGCCGCGGCCCAGGCGCACCTGGACCAGGATCTGGTCGTCGCGGAACTTGGTCGGCTTGACCGTCAGCCGCACGCCATTGTCGAAGCGGACGAAGACGGTGTCGAGGTCGGGGACGTCGCGCCGCTCGGCCACCTTGCCGGGGACGCCGAAGTCCTCATAGGGCCAGGACATCGCCGTCTCGGTGGTCGGGACGCCGACCGGGGCGGTGTCGGCCAGGGTGAAGGCTTGGGCCAGGGCCGCCTCGCCGCCGGTGAGCGGAGCCTGGGTGGACAAGAGCACCAGCGGGCCGGAGCCGGCGAAGGCGGCCTTGAGCGCCGCATCGACCTTGCCCGGGGTCAGGCCGACGACGTCGGCCTCGAACAGGGCCAGGTCCTCGGCCGGACTGGTCTCGACCTCGGGGGTCCCCAGCGTGCCGACGATGTCCTCGGCGATGGCCGGGGTCGTGCGGGTGGCCGCGCCCTCGACCTGGGCCTTCAGATTGGCGCGGTAGCTGTCGATCTGTTCGTTGAGCTCGGCCGGGCTGACGCCGTAGGCCAGCAGCTGGCGCACCGACTGGTCGGCGGCGGTCAGGGCCTTGTTCCATTCGCCGGGGCGGGCGGTGGCCTGGACCACGGCGGCGCGAGCGGAGTGGAACTCGTCGGAGCGGTAGGCGGCGGCGCTGATGAACGGCGGATCGTCGGCGCGCACCAGGCGCTCGAGCCGGCGGTTGAGCACGGCCAGGCCGAGGGATTCGACGGTCTGGCGCCGGCGCGTTCGGCGCTGTCGGGGCTGAGGTCAGGCGGGGCGACCCAGCCGAGCTGCAGCATCTCGGCCGCGCCGGGCTGGACGATCAGCCGGGTCTGGGCGCCGCGCTGCAGGGGCGCGCCGAGATCGGGGTCGGCGCCGGGGGCGAGGCGTTGGTCCAGCCGCCGAAACGGGCCTTGATCTTGGCCTCCATGGCGTCGGGGTCGAAGTCGCCGACGGCGACCAGCACCGCGCGTTCGGGCCGGTAATAGGCCTTGTAGAAGGCCTCCAGCTGGTCGTGGGTGGCGTTCTGGATCACCTCGACCTTGCCGATGGGGAAGCGCTGGGCGGCCAGCTGGCCCTCGAGCGCGAAGCCGAGGCTGGCCTTGAGCACCCGGTAGCCGGGGGTGTCGCGCAGCCGCTCCTCGGACAGCACCACGCCCTTTTCGTGGTCGATGGCGTCCTGGGCGAGGGTCAGTTCGCCGGCCACCTCGCGCAGCAGCATCAGGCTGGAATCGACGGTGTCGTCGTCGGCCTTGGGCAGGTCCAGCTTGTAGACGGTCTCGTCCCAGGAGGTGGAGGCGTTGGTGTCGGCGCCGAAGGCCAGGCCGTGGCGCTCGAGGATGTTGACCATCTCGCCGCGGGCGACGTGGGTCGAGCCGTTGAAGGCCATGTGCTCCAGCAGGTGGGCCAGGCCCTGGTCGGCGTCGCTTTCGTTGAGCGAGCCGGCGTTGATGCGCAGGCGCAGCGAGGCCTGGCCGCCGGGGGTGGCGTTCTTCATCACCACATAGCGCATGCCGTTGGCCAGGACGCCGAAGCGCATGGCCGGGTCGGGCGGCAGGTCGGCGTAGGTCTGCGGCCAGACATTGGCCGGCGGCGGCTTGACCGCCGGGTTGGCGGCGGCGACTGCGGGCGCCGGGGGCTGCGGCGCGGGCTTGGGCTTGTGGGCGAAGAGGGCGTGCGGCGGCTTGGCCTTGGCCTTTGCCTGCGGCTGAGACTGGGTCTGGGCCGCCGGCGGGTGGCCGCCGAAATGGGGCGCCAGCCCGCGGATGGTGGTGCAGGCGACAAGCGAGAGGCTGCAACTCGCCAGCAGGGCGAGACGCGAAGTACGGAACATCAGTTAGCCTTGGCCAGGGTCATGAACGGCGGCGACCATCGCCGCCGCTCGTGGCGGCGGCAAGGCGCAAAAACGTCAGGCCGGAAATCGGTCGCGGGGCCCGGCTCAGTTGCTGGGCTTGCTGACGTAGAAGGTGGCGCTGTTGCCGGTCGCCGTGGCCACGCTGTTCACCGACCGGTTGGAGCCGGTGATGGTGACGCTGGCGGCGGCGCCGACGCCCCCGGAATTGGTCTGGCTGTTGGTGGCGGTCAGCACCCCGCCGCAGTCCGAACAGGCGAAACCGGTGACGGCGTTGGCCACGGCCGTGGCCGAGGCGGAGGCGTCATAGCCGTTGCCGCCGGTGAAGCTGGCGGTGGCCTCCGTGCCGTTGGTGTTGGTCTGGGTGTTGGACAGCTCGGTGGTCGGGCCGGCGTTGGCCGCCATCACCGAATTGCCGACGCCCTCGGCCGTGGCCTGGCCCGTGCCGAACGAATAGGCGGTGGCGACGGAGTCGCCATAGGTGTAGCTGGCGTTGGACTGGCTGTCGGTGACGTTGAGGTCGCCGCCGGCGTTGTTGGC
This sequence comes from uncultured Alphaproteobacteria bacterium, assembly GCA_963804105.1. Taxonomy (GTDB): domain Bacteria; phylum Pseudomonadota; class Alphaproteobacteria; order Caulobacterales; family Caulobacteraceae; genus BOG-938. The sequence goes on along the minus strand of CAWDPL010000025.1, from coordinate 20,714 downwards.
CGAGATGTTGTTGGCCGTGGCCGCGGCCGCGCCCTGGACGGTCTGGCCCTGGCCGACGTCGACGAACTGGCCGGCCTGGGTGAAGGTCCCGGTGGCCGTCTGGGTGGCGTTGATCGTCTGGCTGGCGCTGCTGGCGCCGTTGGTGGTCAGGTTGTTGCTGACCGCCAGGGCGCTGAACGCCGCCGTGCCGGGGTGTATTGAGCGTCGCCCCGCTGGCCGGTTCCGAACCGCTCTCGGCGTCGACGAAGGCGGCGCTCGACTGGTTGGTGGTCAGGCTCGAGGCCCCGCCGACGATCGAGGCGCCGATCGAGTTGGCGACCGCCTGGGAATTGACCGAGGCCGCGCCGGTCTGGGCGGCGGCGGCGTTGAAGTCGTTCTCGCTCTTGACCAGGGGGCCGCTGGCCACCTGGGTCAGCCCGGCCGTCAGGCCGCCGCCGCCGAGGCTGTCGACTTCAGCGGCGTTGCCGGTGGCCACGGTGTTGATCGAGGTCTGGGCGCCGGAATTGGTCGTCACATATGAGGTGGGTCAGGGCGCTGGCCGTGCCGGCGAAGGTCTGGGTCGACTGCGCGCTGAGCGAGCCGGTCTCGACCGCGCCGGTGACGGCGTTGCCGGTGGCCGTGGTCGTGGCCGAGGTCGCGTCGGAGACGTCGACGACGTTCAGCGTCTGGGTCGAGAACACATCGCCCAGCTGGACCTGGACGTTGGTTGCGGTGCTCTGACTAGTGGCGACTCCGCTGAACGGCGGCAGCATCGGTATCGCCAGCAACGCTCCAGCGAGCAGGATCTTCGCGGGTCTGCGCATTGTTCTTGTCCAGATTGTTGTAGGCGGGGGTGAAGCCGCCGGTCAGGCCGGTGGTGCGGCCGCCGCCGATGGGGTCGCCGTTGCGCAGGCAGACCTGCGGGCCGGGCGCGCCGTAGACATTGGCCATCATCTCCAGCACGGCCCGCTCGACGACCGCGCGCACGCCCAGCTGGATCGGCTCCAGCCCGCCTTCGCCGGCGGAGACGTTGAAGATGTTGCCGTTGAGGAAGTCGAAGGCGCCGACGCCGACCTGACGGCCGATGATCTGTTTCTGATAGGAGATGACGTCGACCACCTGCAGGGTGCGGGTGTCGACCAGACGCAGGTCCAGGCCGATGTTCATCACATAGAGTTGGCCGGTGGCTTCGACCTTGAGGCCGGTGGCCTTGGGGTCCGACCGGCCGCGTCCAGGCCGGACGAGCGGATGTTGAAGTTCAGCTCGGTGATGCCGCCGACGATGTAGTAGTCGGACCCCGGCACCTGGCCGGAGACGATCCGCCGGTAGTCGGTCGGCGCGTCGGGCCGCCGGGCGGCGGCGCGGCGTCGCTGATCAGCTTGTTGTTGGCGTATTTCAGCTCGAGTTCCGAGACGCTGGTGTCGTAGCGCTCGACCAGGCTGGCGCCGGACTTGGCCAGGGCCGACATCGCCATCAGCGAGGCGCCCTGGGTCAGCTTGCGGCCCGACCCGTCGGCTTCTTCCTTGCCGGTGTAGTCGGAGATGCGGCCGACCGCGATCCGCGGCGAGGTGATGTGGTTGGCGCGGGCGTAATCGCCCAGGCAGACCAGCGCAGCCGAATAGGGCGTCGGGTTGGCCGTGACCGGCGCGTCGCCGATCGGATGGGCGTAGAGCCCGCTGGGCCCCGCCGTCGGCGAGACGCAGCCCGACAGCGCCATGGCGCAGGCGGTGAGCGCGGCCGGGATCTTGGCCCGGGCGAGCAGCGACAGTCTCAGGTATGGAGCGACCATGAGTTTAGGGCTTTCCATTGGTGGTGGTGGTCGCGGTGATGTCCCCGGTGTTGGTCTGCTGGGACTGGACGATCACCGTGTTGTTTGAACCTTCGACGACGACGTTGAGGTTGTTGCCGATGGCGGAGGACGATCCGCCGACGCCGCCGGCGCCGTGAAACTGTCGGACGCGCCGCTAATCGAGCGGTCGCTTCGGCGAACAGGCTGGACGAGTTTGACTGGAACAGGCCGTTGATGACGGTCAGGTTGCCGCTGGCGTCGGTCATGTCGACGTTGACCGGCTGGTTCTCCTGGCCGGCGGTGCGGCCGTAGCCGGCGTTGAACGAGGCCGAATTGGTCGACATGGTCTGGGCGTCGGCCACGCCGGCGACGGCCAGGGCGGCAAGGCCGACGAGCGCGGCGGCGCTTCCGAGCGCATTGTCTTGTTGCGGACCATACAGGCCGTCTCCCGAACGAAAAGGCGCGACCGATTGCAAGCAACGGTCGTGCCAGAGCTGTGCGTCCCGGGAAACTAAAGCGTCAACTGATCGCGATTTGGTTAAGGCGGGCCTGAGCATGGCCTTTTTTGAAACGACGGCTGGTCAATTTGGCGCAAGCGGTTAACACCCGCCTTGGCTGTGTCGGCCTGTTGCGCCGAAATGGGAGAGCGCCTTTGGATGATCAGCGCGAGCCGTTGTTCAATGTCCCCTGGCCGGTCATGGCCCTGGTCGGGGTGATCCTGGCCGCCTTCGCCATGCAGAGCTGGATCGGAACCGACGCCGTCGCCGACGGGCTGGGCTTCTCGGCGGTGTCGCTGGCCCAGGGGCGACTGGCGCCGCTCGTGGTGTCGGTGTTCCTGCACGGCGGCTGGGCGCATGTGCTGGTCAACTCGGCCTTCATCGTCGCCTTCGGGGCGCCGGTGGCGCGGCGATGCGGGCTGGACCTGGCCGGCGGCGGCGGCGTTCTTCAGCTTTTTCGTGGTCTGCGGGGTGCTAGGCAACCTCGGCTACGGGCTGATCCATCCGGGGAGCGACACGGTGGTGGTCGGCGCCTCCGGGGCGGCGGCCGGCCTGATGGCGGCGGCCTCGCGCCTGATGACCCAGGAGCCCGGACTGGCCCCGTTCAACAGCTCGCCGGTGCTGAGCATGGCCGCCGCCTGGCTGGGGGTGAACCTGATCATGGCCGTGGCCCAGGCCTTCGGCGTCAGCGGCCTGGCGCCCGGATCCGGTCACGCCCTGGTGGCCTGGGAGGTGCACCTGACCGGCTACGCCGCCGGCCTGTTGCTGTTCGGACCGATGCTGCGGCTGATCCGTCGCGACTGAGCGGCCGGCGCCGAGCTGCGCCGATCACGGTATAGAGAATTGATTCGCCGTCACAATTGCGAGACGCTGCGCCCAATAACAAAAGCGCAGGAGGAACGCTGGTGCTGGTTTCCCAGATTCTCAAGGGCAAAGGCGATCTCGTGTT
>CAWDPL010000025.1:0-12500 GCA_963804105.1 uncultured Alphaproteobacteria bacterium | reverse complement strand
TAAAGCTAATCTGCGCAGGGTTAGCCGGCCCCTAAGGTGAGGCCGAAAGGCGTAATCGATGGGAACCAGGTCAAATATTCCTGGGCCAGTCAGAAGTGACGAATGCCGTAAATTGTCGGGGCTTATTGGATTGCTCCCGGCAGTGAAGGTGTTCCTGGAAATAACTCTGACGGAGACCGTACCCGAAACCGACACAGGTGGACTGGTAGAGTATACCAAGGCGCTTGAGAGAACTATGCTGAAGGAACTCGGCAAATTGCACGCGTAACTTCGGGATAAGCGTGACTCTGCTCTAGGGCAACCTTGGACTGAGTGGCACAGGCCAGGGGGTAGCGACTGTTTATCAAAAACACAGGGCTCTGCGAAGCCGTAAGGCGACGTATAGGGTCTGACGCCTGCCCGGTGCCGGAAGGTTAAAAGGAGGGGTGCAAGCTCCGAATTGAAGCCCCGGTAAACGGCGGCCGTAACTATAACGGTCCTAAGGTAGCGAAATTCCTTGTCGGGTAAGTTCCGACCTGCACGAATGGCGTAACGACTTCCCCGCTGTCTCCAGCATAGGCTCAGCGAAATTGAATTCCCCGTGAAGATGCGGGGTTCCCGCGGTCAGACGGAAAGACCCTATGAACCTTTACTGCAGCTTCGCCTTGGCGTTAGCAGCAACATGTGTAGGATAGGTGGGAGGCTATGAAACCGGGGCGCCAGTTCCGGTGGAGCCAACCTTGAAATACCACCCTTATTGTTGCTGACGTCTAACCGCGGCCCGTTATCCGGGTCCGGGACATGGCGTGGCGGGCAGTTTGACTGGGGCGGTCGCCTCCCAAAGTGTAACGGAGGCGCGCGATGGTGGGCTCAGAGCGGTCGGAAATCGCTCGTCGAGTGCAATGGCATAAGCCCGCCTGACTGCGAGACTGACAAGTCGAGCAGAGACGAAAGTCGGCCATAGTGATCCGGTGGTTCTGCGTGGAAGGGCCATCGCTCAACGAATAAAAGGTACTCTAGGGATAACAGGCTGATTTTGCCCAAGCGTCCATAGCGACGGCAAAGTTTGGCACCTCGATGTCGGCTCATCACATCCTGGGGGTGGAGCAGCTCCCAAGGGTTCGGCTGTTCGCCGATTAAAGTGGTACGTGAGCTGGGTTCAGAACGTCGTGAGACAGTTTGGTCCCTATCTGCCGTGGGTGTACGAAGCTTGAGAGGATCTGTCCCTAGTACGAGAGGACCGGGATGGACATACCTCTGGTGGACCTGTCGTGGCGCCAGCCGCGCAGCAGGGTAGCTAAGTATGGAATAGATAACCGCTGAAAGCATCTAAGCGGGAAACTAACCTCAAAACAAGGCTTCGCCGAGAGCCGTGATAGACCATCACGTTGATAGGCCAGGTGTGGAAGCGCGGTGACGCGTGAAGCTAACTGGTACTAATCGCTCGATCGGCTTGATCGTTCTTCATCAAAACTCATGAGTACGCATTTGTGACTTCAGCCAGGCTTTGATGTCTTCTTCGCATCCTCTTCGTTGACCTGGTGGCTTTGCCGGAGGGTCCCCACCCGATCCCATTCCGAACTCGGTCGTTAAGCCCTCCAGGGCCGATGGTACTTCGTCTCAAGGCGCGGGAGAGTAGGTCGCCGCCAGGTCTACAAAGAGGATGCATCACAGCATCTGACCCTTCATCACGACCCTTCATCACGGCTCCTTTACTAGCCGCTACAGCTTTGCCGCGGGGTGGAGCAGCCCGGTAGCTCGTCAGGCTCATAACCTGAAGGTCACAGGTTCAAATCCTGTCCCCGCACCCAAGTTTCAGATAAGCCCGCCAGGTCCCTGATCTGGCGGGCTTTTTCATGTGCGAGCTCCTGCGGAGCGGTGACCTACGCGACCATTCGGGCCCTGACGGAACGGTTGACGCCGGGCCGCGCTACCGATCTCGGCTAGCCGCGGCCCAGAATGCTGAAGAGGACGTTCCTCAGTTCGTCTTTCGGCACGGGATTCGGCCCAGGCTTCGCCAGGCTATGAAACGATCCGGACGAACCAAGATGGCCCCCTGCCGGGTTATCTGGCGTTGACGCGCCCAGGCGCTCGTTGGATCTCGGAAGTCACCCTCGTGATGTCCGATGCGGACGGCGTCGATTGCGACGCCAAGGTCACCCGCGACCGCCGCGGCCGCTTTGCACCAGTCTTCGCCGTCTTCCCCTGCGATCAGCAGGAAATGGCCGGGCCGGACGAGCGACATGATCGGTGTAGGCCGGTTGTCTGGGTCATGCAGTTGGGCATGCGGCAACGGCGAGCCTGGCCGGGTGTCGGGAATATAAATCCGGATATCGTCGGGCGTTTCGGCCGGCGCGGACCCGTCGTTCATGATCGCCGTCGACGCATAGCGATAGCCTGCTTCGACGTTGTGTTCGTTGAACTCCATGGACTGTGTTGACAACAGCCGCAGTGCGTTGCGGCGATAGTCCGTATCTTGCGGCTCTCCACTCCAAAGGCGGTTGATGCTGGCCCAATTGGCGGCCGGGTCGCCGCCGCGCACGAAGCCTAGGCTTAGGCCCGACCCGAGCTGGTTCATCGCGTTTTCCATTGAGCGTTGGACGTTGCGGCCGTCGGTTGTGCGCCGCTCGCTGTCGTACGTCTCGAGCAGTCGATCGCCTGCGTGGCCCTTGAGCACTACGGCAATCTTCCAGCAGAGATTATGAGCATCCTGGATGGCGCTGTTCAGGCCCAGACCGCCGGTGGGCGGGTGACGATGGGCGGCGTCGCCGACCAGGAAGATGCGATCCTTTCGAAACTGGTCCGCCAGCACGCCCTCGAGGGTCCAGCGCGAAACCTTGTGAATGGTCAGCGGATGATTGCCGATTCCGAGCGCTGACCGCATGTCGGCTTCGACTTGGTCGTCGTCGAGCGCACGAGGGTCCTCATGGGGATAGTTTAGGTGGAAAACCCACTCTTCAGAATTTGGCCCCCAGCGCGTTGGGCCCATGGGCACCAGAACCGACAGGGCCGCCGTGTCCGGCAGCCAGATCCAGCGGATCAGGACGTCAGGGTCTCGCGCCCAGCGGGACAGATCCGCCGAGAAGTAGACCGAGACTTCCCTGGCGACATCACGCATGCCCTCAAGGTCGACACCGAGCTTGGGGCCGACCGTCTTGCCGCCATCGCAGGCCAGCAGGTATTGGGCGCGGACGGAGTAGTCCTGGCCGGTCTGGTGATCGCGAACCTGGGCCAGGACATGGTCGGGCGCCTGTTCGAAATCCAGCAATTCGTGATTGAACTTCACGGCGCCGGGCGCAAGCGCCTCGGCGCGCTGCTTCAGCAAAGGCTCCAGCCGTATCTGCGGCAGGTTGGTCGACCGGCAGGCGCTAGCCGCCGCCCAATGCGGATCAGCGCCGCCGCAGCCCCAGGCGTTCATCTTGGCGATCATGCCGCCGGCGTTCTTCTGAGGTCCTGCAAATCCGGCGTACCAGGCCGTCGACCGCATGTTTTCCGGCGGCGTGCCGACCGCATAGATCCGGTCCGCCACCCCAACATCGGTCAGAATCTCCATGGCGCGCTGGTTGAGGACATGTGCCTTGGGGAAGATCGAGGTGAAGGTCAGGGCGCTCACCAGCAACGATTCCACCCCAAGCGTCGACAGGAGCATCGAGGCGGTAAGCCCCGCGCCGCCGCCGCCAACGATGAGCACCGGCGTTTCAATCGTCGTCATGCCAAGCTCCTGGCTTTGCGAGTTTTCGGCGGTTGGGATCCCCCACCCGTTAGTACGCCGTCGATCTCGGCGAGCGCCGGCAGAGGCAAGGTGGAAATGGCGCGGGCCTCGCTGGGCGAGATCCCAGCGCACGAAGGTTGAGCTCGGCCACCTGCACGCCGGCGTCACGCCAGGTCAGATGACCATCCAGGACCAGCAGCATGGCGGAAAGCGCGCTGCCGCTAACGACGGCCGCGATGATGGGAAGATAGGACTTCTCAATGCTGTAGCGCCCGATCTCGATGCCACGGGCGAGATCCAGCGTCGGCGGCTCGCCCATCATCCTGTTCATGACGGAATCCACCAGCGAGAAGCGGACGATGAAGCGGCCCCAGTGCGGTTCTTCGTGGGTTCGGCGCATGAACAGGCGAAGTCCGATGGCGAGACGCTGCGCCGGATCGTCCACGCCGACCATGCTGGCGACCGAGCGTGAATACATCTCCCGCGCCAGGTCGGCCGCGACCTCTCCGAACAGCTGATCGGGGCGTTGGATGTTGTTGTAGATCGTACCGCGCGCCACGCCCGCGGCCTGCGCCAGGTCGCTGACACTGACCTCCGCGGCCCCCCGATCGGCGAACAGCTGCAGCGCGGCTTTATGAATTCGGGACCGAACGGGCAGTGCGGACATGGCGCGCCTTAATTGATCGTGCTTGACATATTTTGCACACACGTGTTCAAAACTCAACTAACTGCTCGCCTGCGGCCGAAAAAAGCGAATGAGGCAACGATGAACGCCGCGCCACGCATTGACGTGCACCACCACGTCATCCCGCCGCCCTTCCGGGACGCCATGGGCCGCCGTGGCATTGTCGAGGTCGCCGGCACACCGCTGCCCAACTGGTCGCCGCAAGCATCACTCGATGTGATGGACGCCAATGGCATCGAAACGGCCATCCTGTCGCTATCCGCGCCAGGCGTTCACTTTGGCGACCGGACGGAGGCCAAGTCGCTTGCGCGCGACTGCAACGAATATTCGGCCCGATTGGGGACAGACCATCTTGGCCGCTTTGGAAGCTTCGCCGTCCTGCCAATGCCGTTCGCCGATGAGGCCTGCGCCGAAGCCGCCTACGCGCTCGACGTCCTGAAGGCTGACGGAGTTGTTCTGCTGGTAGCACCGACGGCATATTCCTCGGAGACGCCCGGCTTAACGAGCTGATGGCGGAACTCGATCGCCGCCGCGCGCTGGTGTTCGTCCACCCCAACCTGCACCCGACCACATCCGAGATCGGGCTGAACATTCCAAACTTTATGGTCGAATTCCTCTGCGACACCACGCGCGCGGCGACCAACCTGATCCTGTCGGGAACTGTGGCGCGGTTTCCCAACATCCGCTGGATCCTGGCGCACGCCGGCGGCTTCCTACCCTTCATCGCTTGGCGCGTCGCCCTGGCGGACAACTTCCCGCATTTCCGTGAGGCGGCTCCTGAAGGCGTGCTGACCTATGTGAGGAAGTTCTACTTTGACACCGCGCTCTCGCCTTCGCCCTTCGCCATGGCGACGCTCAAGGAACTCGTCGATCCCAGCCATATCCTGTTCGGCAGCGACTTTCCGTTCGCGCCGGCGCCCTTGATCGGCCAGGAAGTCGCCGCGTTGAACGCGCTCGAGATCTTTGATGATGCGACCAAGGCTCTGATCGATCGATCCAACGCAGCCAGGCTCCTGTCACGGCGTGACCACTGAAGCTGACGGTTCTGTAGCGGGCCCGGCGTCTAGGCTTGGCCATGGGGATGTGTATGATGTCGAGTGATACTTCGGAGCGCGTTTCGACCCTGCGGCCGGCCGTGACCGACGGCGAGATCAACGGTCTGATCGCGGGCCGATGGAGCGCCCGCGCCATCGATCCGGACAAACCCGTAGACGAGGCGACGCTCGGCCGCGTGCTGGAAGCGGGGCGCTGGGCGGCGTCGAGCCGGAACAATCAGCCCTGGGCCTTCGCTGTTGCGACCTCCCGGAACCCGGATCTTTTGAAATCGGCGAGACGGGCGTTGATGAAGGGAAACAGCTGGGCCCACGCGGCGCCGGTCCTGATGTTTTCGCTATCCCGCAAACGCTATGCCGGATCCGTCCTGCCCAATCTCCTGCATAAATATGAAGCGGGGATGGCGGCGGAGAACATGGCGCTTCAAGCGGCCAGCGAGGGACTGGTGTTCCATCAGATGCTGGGGTTCTGGCCCTGGCGCGTGAGAAAAACGTTCGCCGTTCCGGGAAGCTACGCGGTGCTGACGGCGATTGCGATCGGCCATCCTGGCATGATCGACAGCTTGCCGGATTATCAGAAGGTGCAAGAGACCGGCGAACGCATTCGCAAATCCCGGTCTGAATTTGCCTTTGTCGATCGCATGTTTGGGAGCCAATGAACCAGAGCCCGGTTCCCTGAACGGCGGTCCACGGCGTGCGATGGTTCGTCAGTCGTCCCTGAACTTGATCGCCGCGTGGGTTCCGTCACAGAACGGTTTGTTCTTGGACGCCCCGCAGCGGCAAAGCGTGGCGCGGTTGCGCACCTGGTATTCGAACCCGTCGGCGGCGACGACGGGGATCCCGCCGCGCAGCCACAGCGGGCCGCTGCACTCTTGCTCAGGGTCCTCCACCAGGCCGATCGAGACGGGCAGCGCCTCCTCGATCGCGCGGCCGGTCTCTTTGTCCCAGGCCACGAGCCGGCCCGAGGCGCAGGCGTTGACCTGGCGCACGAACATCTCCCGCACGCCGGCGTCATCCGTCCGCTCCACTTGCGACCAGACCTGGCCGTTCGGATCGCAGAACCGCGCAAAGGCGCAGAGGCTCTCGGCGTCGGTCAGCCCGAGCACCGGACCCTCGATGCCCTGCGCCTGGTCGAGATAGGGCTCCCGGCTCGCCGTCTCGGCGCCGTCGAAGCCGATCTGGGCGTGCGAGCCGTCGCAGAACGGTTTGGTCTTCGAGGCGCCGCAGCGGCAGAGGGCGTAGCTCGTCCGATGCGCGACCGCCTCGCCCTCCAGCCAGGCTTCGGACCCGCCGTCCGCGTCCGTGACGATGGTCTGCCTGGCGATCGGCACGTCGCCGGTGACGAGGTAGGGGCCGTCCTTGGTGACGGTGACGCGGATGGTGGTCCTGGCCGACGGCATCGATCATCTCCCTGCAAGTGGCGGCCCGCCCAGCAAACGCGCAAAGCCCGGGCAGGGCAATGGGTGTCGCGACCCCCGCCGGACGGCTAGCCCGCGGCCGCCCGCACGGTTTCCGCCGCCAGCGATCCGGCGGGCAGGGGCTTGAGCAGGTCCGCTTCCGGCCTGGTCGCATAGAGCCACGCCGGCCAGTCGGCGCGTTTCAGGATGACGATCTGGCGGTCGTGGTAGGGGGCGACGTCCGGGCCCGGCGCGGTGGTCAGCAGGGTGAAGTCCGGCGGCTCGCCGTCCCTGGCCGGGCGCCAGACGCCGGCGATGGCCATGAAGGGCTCGCCGTTCAGGGTGAAGCGGTGCTTGGCCTTGGGCGATTTGGCGCCGGTGAACTCGAAGAAGGCCGACGCGGGCGCCAGGCAGCGGCGGGCCTGGTCGAACCGGCGGCCCTCCGACCTGAAGTTGAACACCGGCCCCGCGCCCGGCCGCCCCGGCGGAAAGCCCCAGCGCATGGCGGCGAGCTCCACCCCGTTTCCCGAAACCCGCATGATCGGCGCCAGGTCGCGGATGCGCACGTCGTCCACCGGCGGCAGGTCGACCTCGCTCTGGTGGGTGGGAACGCCCAGCGCCGCCGCCTGCATCGCGTCGCAGTAGGCGCTCCAGGCGATCCGTTGTTCGAAGTCGTTGCAGATGGCGCTCATCCTCTCCACAGGCGCACATAGTTTGACCGGCAGCCGGCGCAACGCAACCGCGACGCCAGCCGGGTCAGGGTGATCCCCTTCACCCGCGCCAGCCGTTTCTCGATGAACAGCGGCGTCCACAGGGCCTCGTGGCCGCAGGCGTCGCAGGACAGCCTCAGGCGCAGCTTCAGCTCCATCACCTCCCAGACCCGCATCGGCGCGAGCTCGGCCTGGACGCGGTAGGGCGGGCGATGGTTGGGCTCGGGCATGTTCCTGTTTTGTTCAATCCCGCCGGGGATCAATCGTCCAGGCTGACGAACCCGTGCCGATCACTTGATTGACTGTTCACTCAAGTGGCCGCCATAAGAGTTGAATGACCATTCAACCCGAGTTTACGCAGAAGCCCCCGACCGCTGAGCGCCTGGTCGCCGCGGCCATGCGATTGTTCCTCGGTCAAGGGCTATGGCTCGACCAGCGTGTCGGACATCCTGCATGAGGCCGGGGCCAATTCCGGCAGCCTTTACCATGTGTTCCCGACCAAACAGGATCTGCTGCTGGCGGTGCTGGAGCGGTACCGCGACGGCATCGGACCCTTGCTGCTCAATCCGGCCTGGGAGGGGGTGGAGGACCCCATCGAGCGCGTGTTCGCGCTGCTGGCCGCCTATCGGCGCGCGCTGGAAAGCACCGACTGCACCTTCGGCTGTCCATCGGCAGCCTGGCGCTGGAGATCCACGAGCCCGACCCGCCGGTGCGCGAGCTGCTGTCGGCCAACTTCAGGGGCTGGGTCTCGGCGATCAAGGGCTGCCTGGACGCGGCGCCCGAACGGCTGCCCGCCCGGACCGACACCGAGGCGCTCGCGCAATTCATTCTCACCGTGATGGAAGGCGGCGTGATGCAGTCGCGCACCCACCGCACGCTGGAGGCCTATGACGCCTCGGTCCGCATGCTGCGCGACTATCTGAACCGGCTCGATCCACGAGGAGACTCCCGAGATGCGTTTTGCCTGGCTGGGCCTTGCCGCCCTGATCGCGGGCGGGCCGGCATGCGCCGCGCCGCCGCAGGTCCATCAGGTCACCGGCGTGGCGGCGGACGGAACCCGCTACTACGAGGACTCCATCGTCATCAACGCGCCGGCGCACGCGATCTGGATCGCCTTCACCGACACCGCCGCCTACCGCAAATGGGCGACCCCGGTGTCCGTCGTCGATTTCCGCATCGGCGGTGCGATCGAGGCGTCCATGACCCAGGGGCCATCTGGGCGATCCTCAGAACGTCAAGAACGCCTTCGTCGCCTATGTCCCGGACCGCCTGCTGGTGTTCCGCAATGTCCAGGCGCCGGACGGTCTGCCGGGGCGCGAGGCCTATCCGAAGACAATCAAGACGGTGGAGTTCGAGGCGATGGGGCCGAGCCAGACCCGGGTACCGTGTCGGGCACGGGCTTCGGCGCCGGCGCAGACTTCGATGCGCTCTACGGCTTCTTTTCGCGCGGCGACGGCGCGCCGCCCGCGCCCGCCGAAGAAGTGAGTGCGCCGAGGCTATGCCCAGCGCCATGGCGTCGTCCGCCGGCGCCGAAGTGGAATTCCATCTCAAGGTGCCGGTGCGGAGCACGCCCAGCGAAAGCCTCATCAAAAAGGCGGCCGTGCCGCTCGAAGCCGTCTCCAAGGGCGCGGACAACAGATCCGGGTGCGGACTATGCGCCACGACAAGTGCATTGACGCCGGCCACGACAAGTTCGACGAGATAGTTTCCAAACCCTGGCGGACATCGGCGAGCACAACGTCATCGGCGTCCACTCCGTCAATTACGAACACTTCGACGTGCAGACGCAAAAGGTGATGACGGATTACGGGCTGGTGATTCTCTATCGCGGTTGATTCCCGCTTGCCCCGCTTGACTTGCCGGATGCGCCCCGTTACTTTCGCCGCATGAACCGCCGGTTCGTTTTTCTGCTGTTGCTGGTCGCGGGCGCGATGCTGCTGCCGTTCCGCGCGCCCGCGCCGTTGTATTACACGCCGGGCGAGGGCTGGTATTACGAGCCTTACGGCCAGAAGGCCGACTGGCAGCGCCCCCGCGCCAAGGAGCAACTGGAGGTGGCGGAGCAGACGTTCACCAACAAGAATTACAACGTGACGCTCCACGCGGCGCATCGCGTCGTGCGCATGTGGCCGTTGTCCGATTACGCGCCGCAAGCCGAATATCTCATCGGCCGCTGCCTCGAAACGTGCACAAGGACGAGGCGGCGTTCAACGCCTACCAGGACATCATCAAGAAATATCCGCACAGTGACAGTTACGAGGAAGTGTTGTGGCGTCAATACGACATCGCCAGCCGTTTTCTGGACGGCGAATGGTTCCGGGTGTGGGGCACCATCCCGCTTTATCCCTCGATGGATAACACGGCAAAGCTCTTCAGCGAAATCGTCACCAACGGCCCTTACAGCGACGTGGCGCCACACGCGCAATTGCGCATCGGCGCGGCGCGCGAAAAGCAGAAGAATTATCCGGAGGCGGTGAAGGCTTACGCCACCGCCGCCGACCGTTATTATAACCAGCCGGTCATCGCCGCCGACGCGCTTTACCGCGAGGGCGTCGCGTATCACAAGCAGGCGTCCACCGCTGAATACGATCAAGGCACCGCCGCGCAGGCCATCGCGGCTTACACGGATTTCATCACGCTTTTCCCAGGCGACCCGCGCGTGCCGGACGCGCAAAAAGCCATCACCGCGCTGAAGGCGCAGCAGGTGGAGGGGAATTTCAAGGTGGCGCGGTTTTACGAACAGAACAAGGTTTTGAACGCGGAGCAGCGGCGGGACGGTGCGCTGGTCTATTACAATCAAGTGCTACAGCTCGATCCCAACTCGCCATTCGCCGCGCAGGCGCGCCAGCGCATCGAACAGCTCAAATCACGCGCCCCCACCCGGCCCGCCAGTTGAAATGCGCCCGCTGACTTTTTTTTCGGTTTGTGTGATGGCGATGTTGTCCGCCGGTTGTGCCGGTTACCACCTCGGGCCGGTCAATCCCAACGTGGTCGCCGGCGAAAAATCCATTGAGATCGTTCCCTTCAACAACCAGACGCTGCAGCCGCGGCTGGGTGACGCGGTGACGCAGGCATTGCGCGAGCGAATGCAGACCGACGGCACGTATCGCCTCGCCACCCGCAGCCCCGGTGACATCGTTGTCACCGGCGTCATCACCACCTATCGCCGCCAGGGCGTGAGCTTTTTGCGGACGGATGTCACGACGGCTGAAAATTACCGCGTGGAAATCATCGCGCACGTCAAGGCGCGCGACCGCAGCACGGGCAAGCTGTTGCTCGATAAAACCGACGTGAAAGGTTACACCCTTGTCCAGGTGGGAACGGATTTGGCGGACGCCGAGCGCCAGTCAACGCCGCTGCTGGCGGAGGACCTGGCGCGCAACATCACGGAATTGCTGACTGAAGGCGCATGGTGAAAATCTTTCCAACCGGCTTGCCGCTTCCCTTGTCTGTTCCATAAACCAAATCCTCAACCAAACCGATATGAAAAAGCACATTGCCAAACTCTCAATGCTCACCTTATGCGCCGCGGCCATTCTCGCCGTGCCCGCGTTGTCTCGCGCGCAAGACACCACCACACCATGCAGGCCACCGCGCCAGTGATGCCGCCGGCTGCGGCAACTCCGCCCGCCGCCACGCCAACGCCGCCGGTGAAGAAACACCGCGCCGCGCCCGCCACGCTGTCGTTCCACGGCAGTTTGACCGCAGTGGACACGAACGCAATGACCCTGACGGTTGAAAAGCGCACGTTTAACATGATGTTCCGGCACGATCATCACCAAGGACGACAAGCCGGCGGTGCTGGCCGATGGCGTGGTGGGCGAAACGGTGCGCGGCTTTTACAAGAAAAACGCGGATGGCAAACTGGATGCGGTCACGATTCGTTTCGGCGGCAAACAGAACGAAGCGGCGGGCAACTGACCATTCGCAAATTTTCCCCTCAAGCGGCGGCCGACGGTGACGCCGGCCGTTGTTATTGCCGCTTCCACCAACTGGTCAGCCCCTTCGATTTTGCCTGGGTCTGCGGAAATTGGATTGTTGCCGCAGCAGGAGGCTGCGCGCCGCCTCCAGGGCCATCATGAATTCATCGTAGCTCAAAAAGCGGTCGCCCGGATTTTTGGCCAGCACCTTCACCAGCGCGTCGCTCGTCGGCTGGGTAATCTCCGGCACGACCAGGTTGGGCGGCGTCACGGCGTGTTGACCTGGGCGACGATGACTTCCTCGATGGTTGGCGCGTCGAACGGCACGTGGCCGGTCATCGCGTGATACAGCGTCGCGCCGAGGCTATACATGTCGGACAAAAAGGTTTCCGGCTCGCGTTTGATTTTTTCCGGCGCGACGTAATACGGCGTGCCCCAGGTTACGTCCTCGACCTCGTGCTCCACGTCGGCCTTGCGCGCGAGGCCGAAATCAATGAGCTTGGGTTCGTGGTCGGCGTTGAACAGGATGTTGCCCGGCTTGATGTCGCGGTGGAGCAGGTCGTATTTGAGCGCCATGTCGAGGGCGGAGGCGATTTGTTGCCGATGTCGAGCACGTCGAGTTCCGGCAGCCGGCGCAATTTTTCGATGCGCGCGTCGAGGCTGCCGCGGTCGGCCAGTTCCATGACGAGGTATTGTTGCCCATCCCATTCGTCGAAGGTGTAAAGGTGGACGATGTTCGTGTGGTTCAGCCGGGCGCACGCGCAGCCTCGCGATAAAATGCCTCCAGCGCCTTCGTGTCCTGAAGCAGCTCCTTCTTCATCAGCTTCACCGCCACCATGCGTTCCAGCGTCGTGTTCCAGGCGCGATATACCGTGCCCATGCCGCCGGACCCGATGATGCTCCGCAGCTCGAATTGCCGCAGCATCATCGGCATCATGATGGGATGCCCGCATTTGGTGCAGGGCACCGTGCCCAGCGGCGCCAAATCGCCGGGGATGAAGACCTTCGTCTCACACCAGCCGCACGTGACGATTCGTAATTGCTCGCT
>CAWDPL010000024.1:0-105010 GCA_963804105.1 uncultured Alphaproteobacteria bacterium | reverse complement strand
GCTGGGTCCCTCATGCGGCCAGGGCGACGCGGCGGCGAAACCCAGGCCTGAGCCGAGGGTCAACATCACCAGGGACACGGCGATGGCGACCAAGCCGCCCGCGAAAATCGCGGGCCACGACACGGCCGAGGCGGCGCTTTCGGTTGTTCTGTCGAACTCTCCGGTCAAATTCATGCTCATGATCAATGCCAGAACAGTGCGAGAAGAATGACGATGGGCAGAGGAACGCCCAAGAGTAGTAGAAGAATGCTGCGGCCCATCACTGTCTCCCAAAGCCTACTCAGGAAACGTTGACCGCTCTGCAAGGTTCCAGCGGGATAACGGATCGTTAAAGTTGAACGGCTAAGGTTTGAGACCCTGGGCGGAGGCCAACGGCTTGCAGATCGTCAACGGCTATGTCTGCCTGAGTTGCTGCGACGTGGCGGCGGCCAAGGCGGGCAAGGATCCGGCCCACCCCAACGCCCCGCCCGGATCGACCGACAAGCCCGGTCAAACGAACAAGCCGGGTCAGGCCGCGACGTCAGGTCAGCCAAGCGGATCTCAGCCGAACAACGCCAACCGCCCCGCGGTGACCTTCGGCGGCGCGCTCGCCCAGACGAACGGATCGTCCTCGGCCGGTCAAGCGCCGTCGCCTTCGCCTCCCGGCGCGCCCGCCTATTCGGGCGGCCTGTTGAACGTCTCCGCCTGACGCCCTATCCGGCCGCCGGATTGACTTTGCGGCCCTTCGCAAGCATACACCCGCCTTTCCCGCCCGGGTCCCGCCTGTGGCGACGGAAATCCATGACGGGTGATGCGTGTCCGCCGTTGCAATCGCGGCTCTATCTGGAGAGCCGCCGGCCCGCGTCGTGTGAAAGAGATGACCGATGTCCAAGCGCCATTCGGCGAAGTACAAGATTGACCGGCGAATGGGCGAGAACATTTGGGGCCGCCCCAAATCGCCCATCAACCAGCGCCAATACGGCCCGGGCCAGCATGGCCAGCGCCGCAAGTCCAAGGTGTCCGATTTCGGCCTGCAGCTGCGCGCCAAGCAGAAGCTGAAGGGCTACTACGGCAACCTGACGGAAAAGCAGTTCCGCCGCACCTATGACGAGGCCGCCCGCCGCAGGGGCAACACCTCCGAACACCTGATCGCCCTGTTGGAAAGCCGCCTGGACGCCATCGTCTATCGCGCCAAGTTCGTGCCCACCCCCTTCGCCGCCCGTCAGTTCGTCAACCACGGCCATGTGCTGGTCAACGGCAAGCGCGTGAACATCGCCTCCTACCGCGTCAAGCCGGGCGATGTGGTCGAGGTGCGCGAGCGTTCGCGCAACATGGCCCTGGTGCTGGAAGCCATCCAATCGGCCGAGCGCGACATTCCCGACTATCTGGAAGTGGACGCCAAACACCTGACCGCCAAGTTCATCCGCGCGCCGGAACTGGCCGAAGTGCCCTATCCGGTGAAGATGGAGCCGAACCTGGTCGTGGAATTCTACGCGTCTTAATTCGCGTCCGATTTCGCGCTAAGCCAAGGGCCCGGGAAACCGGGCCCTTTTTGCATTGGGAACGCCATGAAGGCCCTCGCCCTGTCGGCCGCCGTCCTCGCCGTGACGGCCGGTCCGGCCCTGTCCCAGGCGCCGCAAGGGCTGATGCCCGTCTATGGGCTGATGGTGAACGCGGCGGGCGTGACCGTACGTGTTCCCGCCAGCGCCTGCGTGCACAAATCCGATTTCACCGTCGCGGTGCTGAAGCGCGATCCGCAATCCATGGTGCTGTTCACGCCCAAGCGCCCACAAGGCTGCGGGCCGGTCGGACCCGGCCACACCGACCTGACCTATGCACTGGATGATCTGGGGCTGAAGCCAGGCGATAGCTTCATTCTCGCCAATCCGCTGGCGGCGGAGCCTTAGCCCGCCTCCGCCTTCGCCACGCCCTTTTCGGCCAGGAAGCCCTTCAGCTCGCCGGTTTCGAACATCTCCTTGACGATGTCGCAGCCGCCGACGAACTCGCCCTTCACATAGAGCTGGGGGATGGTCGGCCAGCTGGAGAAGTCCTTGATCGCCTGGCGCAGGGCTTCGTCCTGCAGCACGTCCACCCCGACGTAATCCACATCCAGATGGTCAAGAATTTCGCACCACGGCGGCGGAGAAGCCGCATCGCGGCTGGTCGGGCGCGCCTTTCATGAAAAGCACCACCGGATAGTCGGTCACGGTCTTTTCGATGAAGGTCAGCACGGGGTCGTTGGCGGTATCGGTCACCGGAAGGTCCTCTCGCAAGCTGTCCTTCAGCTAGGGAGCCCGCGGCCTTCGGTCAAGCGCTGCGGGCGTCATGGCTCCCGGCGCCGAAGCGGGACATCTCGATCTGAGCCGGCAAGCCGGACGGAAGCTCGCGCTCGGCCACCTCGGCGAGCTTCTGCATGTGCAGGATGTTTTCCGGTTCGATCTGGACGCCGGCCAGGGTCGGCTCGGTCAGGGCGTAGGCCAGGCAG
The DNA here is from genome assembly GCA_963804105.1 of uncultured Alphaproteobacteria bacterium. Lineage (GTDB taxonomy): Bacteria > Pseudomonadota > Alphaproteobacteria > Caulobacterales > Caulobacteraceae > BOG-938. Next base: position 102,546 of record CAWDPL010000024.1, on the reverse strand, counting down.
ATTTCCTCCACCGTCCAATCGGGGGTGGCGTGCAGGAAGGCGTAGGGCTGCGGCGCGAGCGTTTGGGGCTTGCCCCCCCATCCGAGCAGACCCTTCTTGGGCTTGGCCGCATCCGCCACCGCCAGCATCGCCTGCGGATAGAAGCCGTCGCCGATCACCGACATGTTGCGCTCGGCCGCCGCTTTCATTCGCCGCCGCTCGCGCGAGCCGGACAGCATGCTGAACGGCATGGTCAAGACGTCGAAGGCGCCGGTGGAGATGTAGGCGTCGATCTCCTCGCCCTGGCCGGCGACCCCGAGCGCGCGAACCACCCCCTGGGCCTTCATCTGCTTGAGCGCCTGCAGCCCTTGCGCGGACAGATCGCGGCCGCCGGGATCATCCAATTGAACCAGGTCGATATAGTCCAGGCCCGTGCGGGCGACGATCGCCTTGGCCAGGCTTTCCATGCCGGCGGGAGAGTAAGCGCCGGCGGCGTATTGCGGGGGCATGGCGCAGGGGCCAAAGCGCCATGCGAGGTAGACCAGTCGCCGTTCCACGGTGCGCAGGGCCTGACCCAGGCCGTCCACCAGGGCGGGGTTTCGCCCGTGGACCTCAAAGCAGTTGATGCCGCAATCCAGAGCCGCGAGGGTCAGGGCCGACCACCCCGCCGCGCTGCGCTGAAAACGGTCATCCAGCCTCAGGCAGATCGCCGAGATCGCCATGGGTGAATGGGCGAGTGGACGGTAGCGCATGATCAGTCCTCTTCGGGCGCGGCGGTTTCCAGCGCCAGGGCGTGCAGCACTCCGCCGACCTTGCCCTTCATGGCCTGGAAGACGAGTTGGTGTTGGCGCACGCGGCTGAGCCCTGCAAAGGCGCGTGAGACGATCCGCGCCCGGTAGTGGTCGCCGTCGCCGGCCAGGTCATCGATGTGGATGTCCGCGTCGGGAAACGCTTCGCGAAGATCGGATTCGATCTGGGCGGAGGTCATGGGCATGGGGCCAAATCCTCGGATGGCGGATCAGGCCGTTTATGCCCTGTAAAGCTTAAGAACCGGCTGACGTTTGCGACAGGACCAGCTCGTTCGGCGGCTCAATTCAATCCGGACCCTATAACCCGCTCATCCCCGCGAAAGCGGGGACCCAGTCCTGTCGAGGAATCGCCACGCTGGAAAGACCTGGATTCCCGCTTTCGCGGGAACGAGCGGAAGAAGGAGTGGTTCGAACTCAACCGGTTGAAGTTCTAGCTTGAAATCGCGCCCGACATATAGGCCGGAAGCCAACCCTCGTGAGCCTCGCGCAGGCGTTCCACAGGCAGGGACAGAACCCCTTCCACCACGACGTCGGGGCCTCCCGCCTGGCCGATCTTGGCCAGCACGACCCCCGCCGCGCCCGCGTCATGGGCGATCTGGGCGGCGGCCTCGGGCGGGACGGCGAGCAGATAGCGCGCCTGGTCCTCGCCGAACAGGGCCGCGTGAATCGGCAGGCCGCTGTCCTCGGTCAGGCGCATGCCGACGCCGGACGCCAGGGCCATTTCCACGGCCGCGCACAAAAGCCCGCCGTCCGATAGATCGTGCGCCACGCTCACGCGGCCCGCGCCGATCAGTCCGCGCACGAAATCGCCGTTGCGGCGCTCCATGTCGAGATCGACCGGAGGGGGCGCCCCGTCCTCGCGCCCCAGGATTTCCCGCAAATAGAGGCTGGCGCCGAGCTCGCCGCGGCTTTCGCCCACCAGCAGCAGCGCTTGACCCGCCTGCATGGCGCCAAAGCCGGCCCTGCGCGAGTAATCGGTCAGGATGCCCACCGCGCCGACCGTGGGCGTGGGCGGAATGGCCGCGCCATTGGTCTCGTTGTAGAGCGACACATTGCCGGACACGACGGGGAAATCGAGCGCGCGGCAGGCCTCGGCCATGCCCTCGATGGCGCCGACGATCTGGCCCATGATCTCGGGCCGCTCCGGATTGCCGAAATTGAGGTTGTCGGTGATGGCGATGGGATCGGCGCCCACGGCGGTCAAATTGCGCCAGGCCTCCGCCACCGCCTGCTTGCCGCCTTCATAGGGATCAGCCTGGACGTAGCGCGGCGTGCAGTCGGAGGTGACGGCCAGGGCCTTTCGGGTCCCGTGCACCCGCACGATGCCGGCGTCCGCCGCCGTGGCGAATCGGCCAAGGTGTCGGCCATGACGTGCCGGTCGTACTGCTCCCATAGCCAGCGCTTGGAGGCCATGTCGGGACAGGCCATCAGCTTGAGCAGCGCCTCGGCGTAGTCGGCGGGGGCGGGGACTTCGTCGGGTCCCAAGCGAAGAACCTTGGGCCCCGGCGTATAAGGCCGGTCGTACAGCGGCGCGTCGTCGGACAGGGGCGACAGGGGCAGGTCGCACACCACCTGGCCCTTGTGCCTCAGCACGATGCGGCCGGTGTCGGTCGTGCGGCCGATGGTGGCCGCGTCCAGGCCCCACTTAGCGAAGATGCGCTCGCCATCGGCTTCGCGGCCGGGCTTGAGGATGGCCAGCATCCGCTCCTGGCTCTCCGACAACATCATCTCATAGGCGCTCATGCCCTCCTCGCGCTGGGGCACCGCGTCCAGGTCCAGTTCGATGCCGACCCCGCCCTTGCCGGCCATTTCCACCGAGGAGGAGGTCAGGCCCGCCGCGCCCATGTCCTGGATGGCGGCCACGGCGCCGGACGCCATCAATTCCAGCGTCGCCTCGATCAGCAGCTTTTCGGCGAAGGGGTCGCCCACCTGCACGGTCGGGCGTTTCTCGTCGGAATCCTCGGCGAACTCGGTGGAGGCCATGGTGGCGCCGTGAATGCCGTCGCGGCCGGTCTTGGAGCCGAAATAGACCACCGGCAGTCCCGCGGCCGGGGCGGCCGAGTAGAAGATCTTATCCGCGTCCGCCAGGCCCACGCACATGGCGTTGACCAGGATGTTGCCGTTATAGCCCGGATGGAAATTGGTCTCGCCCGCCACCGTGGGCACGCCCACGCAGTTGCCGTAGCCGCCGATGCCGGCCACCACCCCCTCCACCAGCCGCCGGGTCTTGGGATGGTCCGGCGCGCCGAAGCGCAGGGCGTTGAGCAGGGCGATGGGGCGCGCGCCCATGGTGAACACGTCGCGCATGATGCCGCCCACGCCCGTGGCCGCGCCTTGGTAGGGCTCGATGTAGGAGGGGTGGTTGTGGCTCTCCATCTTGAACACGGCGGCTTGACCATCGCCGATGTCCACCACCCCGGCGTTCTCGCCCGGCCCGCAAATGACCCGAGGGCCCTTGGTCGGGAACTGGGCCAGGCGCTTGCGCGAGGATTTGTAGGAGCAGTGTTCGCTCCACATGACCGAAAACACGCCCAACTCGACCGGATTGGGCTCGCGGCCCAGACGCTGGAGGATCACGGCGTATTCGTCGTCCTTCAGCCCGTATTCGCGGGCCAGTTCGGCGGTGGTCTTGGGGGAGGCGGTCATGCAGGGGAGTTAGCGGATTCACGCGGCGCTGTCAGGGGGCGCTGCGGCATTTGCTTGGCTCGTCAGCCCGCGGGGCGCGCGGTGACGCAAAACGCGGGATCGGCCGCCTCGAACCTGGCCCGCGCCTGGGCCAGCAGGGTGTCGCGCGCGTCGATGTTGTCCAGGCCGAAGGCTGAGGACGCCAGCACCTGGCCGTCCTGCTCCACCGACACCGACAGCGGTTGGCCCTCGGCGGCGGCCGCTGATCACGCCTCGGCCATAGGGCCAGTCCAGGCCGAAGGCGATGTGGGCCTGGTTGCTGGCGTCGCTGACGATGCTCGAGCCGTCGAAACGCCAGGCGCGGCCGCCGCGCGCCTTGACCGAAACCGACAGGCTGTCGGCGCGCGAGCCCGGCGTGCGAAAGCGGATCAGCACGGAGGTGGGCTCGTCCATATGCGTCAGACCGCCCTCGCCGTAGGTGATCAGCAGGATGACCCCCGGTCCGGTGGCGATGGGTTGCCAGATCACCTGAGGCGCGGTCGCGCCCTTGATCTCGGATGCGGGAACCACCGCGATGGCCCCGCCGGTGCGCGATCCGACCTGCACCTCGCAGGCCTTGGCCGGCGGCGTCTGCTCCGCCTGCGCCGCGCCCGTCAGGCCGAGCGCGAGGCCCGCCGCGAGCAGGCCAAGCCGGCTCACGCCACGCCCATGACGCTGCGAAACAGGATCGCGCCGTCGGTCGAGCCCAGTTCAGGCTCGAACGCGCGGTCGGGGTGGGGCATCATCCCCAGCACATTGCCCCGGGCGTTGACGATGCCGGCGATGTCGCGGGCCGAGCCGTTGGGATTGTCGCGGTAGCGGAACACCACCTGGCCCTCGCCTTCCAGCCGGTCAAGCAGATCATTGTCGGCGAAGAAATTGCCCTCGCCATTGCCCACCGTCATGCGCGCGGCGCGCTGGGCGCCGAAACCTGAGGTGAAACGGGTGTTGGCGTTGACCACGTCCAGATCGACCGCCTTGCAGATGTATTTGAGCCTGTTGTTGCGCAGCAGGGCGCCGGGCAAAAGGTGCGCCTCGCACAGGATTTGAAAACCGTTGCAGATTCCCACCACCGCTACGCCGTGATTGGCCGCCTTGACCACCTCGCGCATCACCGGCGACTGGGCCGCCATGGCCCCGCAGCGCAGATAATCGCCGTAGGAAAAGCCGCCCGGCAGAACGATCAGGTCCAGCCCTTCGGGCAGGGCGGTTTCCTGATGCCAGACCATCTCGACCCTGGCCCCGGTGGACCGTTCGATCCCGGTCTTGCAGTCGCGATCGCAGTTGGAGCCGGGAAATACGACGACGGCGGCTTTCATACAGATGCTCCGGTGAAACCCTCGCCCCCGCCGCAGGTGGGGGAGAGGGTAGGGTGAGGGGGCGTTTCAGCTGTCTGGCGGGTTACCGGCGGACACGCCCCTCACCCTACCCTCTCCCCACTGTGTGGGGCGAGGGTTTCGCTAGACAACCTCCACCCGGTAGCTTTCGATCACGGTGTTTGCGAGCAGCTTCTCGGCCATGGCCTTGGCTTCCGATTCCAGCTTGGCGCGGTCGGAGCCTTGGCCTCGAATTCGATGGTCTTGCCCACGCGGACATTGGCCACGTCGCGCCAGCCCAGGCCGTGCAGGGCGCCTTCGATGGCCTTGCCTTCCACGTCCAGCACGCCCGGCTTGAGGAACACGTGAACCTTGGCCTTCATCCTTACGCCACTCCGCCTTCGATCACCCGGGGCATGTCCTTCATGATTCCCAGGCGGCGCGCCACTTCGGTGTAGCTCTCGATCACCCCGCCCATGTCGCGGCGGAAGCGGTCCTTGTCGAGCTTCTCGTTGGTGGTGGAATCCCATAGGCGGCAGGAGTCCGGGCTGATCTCGTCGGCCAGGATCACGCGGGAGAATTCGCCTTCCCACACCCGGCCGTACTCGATCTTGAAGTCCACTAGGGTGATGCCCACGGCGTTGAACATGCCCAGCAGGAAGTCGTTGACCCGCAGGGTCATGGCCAGGATGTCGTCGATTTCCTGGGTGGTGGCCCAGTTGAAGCAGGTGATGTGCTCCTCGGTCACCAGCGGGTCGTTGAGCTTGTCGTCTTTGTAATAGAACTCGATGATCGAGCGGGGCAGGGGCTGGCCCTCGGGCAGGCCGAAGCGGGTGGCGAGCGAGCCGGCCACGATATTGCGGCACACCACCTCCAGCGGCACGATCTCCACCTCGCGGATCAGCTGCTCGCGCAGGTTCAGCCGTTTGATGAAGTGGTTCTGCACCCCGATCGTGTTCAGGCGCGACATCACATATTCGGAGATCCGATTGTTGATCACGCCCTTGCCTTCAAGCACGGCCTTTTTCTGCGCGTTGAACGCGGTGGCGTCGTCCTTGAAGTACTGGATCAGGGTGCCGGGCTCTGGACCCTCGTAGAGGATCTTGGCCTTGCCCTCGTAAATCTTCTTGCGGCGAGGGGTCATGGAACGGGTTTCCCGTCAGGTGGGGGTCGGACAAATGCAAAACGCGCGCGACCGATCCGCGCGCGCTGTCCGACTCGGGCCTTACCTATAGATAAGACCGAGTGGAGCCTAGCGGAATGGGCTGCCCGGCGCAAACAAACCGGTCGGCCGCTTTAGGGCACAATCGACGCATTGCCGGGCGCGACGCGGCGCTATATGCACCGGGTGAGTTTTTTCGGAGCGCCCATGACCACCTTTGACGAACGCGAACAGGGATACGAGAGCAAGTTCGCGCACGACCAGGAAATGGATTTCAAGGCCCTGGCGCGCCGCAATCGCGCGCTCGGCGCCTGGGCCGGCGGCCTCATGGGCCTGGAAGGCGCGCACCTGGAGGACTATGCCAACGCCGTTGTGAAATCCGAGGTGGACCTGCCCAGCGACGAGGACGTCCTGCGCAAGGTGGCCAAGGATCTGTCCGCCTCGGGCCTGAAGGTCTCCGAGGGCGTTGTGCGCGGCAAGATGGACGAGTTTCTCGCCATCGCCCGCGACGAGCTGAAATCCGCGTAGCGATTTCCTGCCGCGTAGCGGTCAATTTTGAACCACTAAGACCACGAAGAGCACGAAGGGGTATCGGTCCTTCTTCGTGATCTTCGTGTCCTTCGTGGTTAATCTCATTGCGCTGCGCGCGGCAGGCTCTAGCTTCTCACGTAACCAGCCCGGTCCCATGCGGCCTGGGCGGCGACATGGGAGGTTCGGATGAACCAAGGCTGGGCCCGGACTTGCGCGCTCGCGGCGCTGGCCGCTTTCGCATTCACCGCCGCGAAGGCCGACGACGCCTCCATCTGGAAGGCCCGCCAGGCGCGCTTCGACGCCTTTTCCGCCCATAACCGCCGTCCCGACGCCGAAATCGCCGCGATCAAGGCCCGCACCGCCGCCCTGCTCGCCAAGGCCGCGCCCTTCGACCCCGCCGCCATCGACAAGCCGCCGGTGATCTGGCGCGTTTCGGGCAGGCCCGTGGAGCTATGGGACGGGATCGACTATCCTGAGATGATCGTGGTCCCCGCCGGGGAATACACCATGGGATCGCCGGAGTCCGAACCCGGCCGCGCGGTCAACGAGGGCCCGCGCCATCGCGTGCGCATCGGCTACAGCTTCGCGGTGGGCAAATACCCGGTCACCAAGGGCGAGTTCGCCCGCTTCGTCGCCGAGACCGGCTTCAATCCCGGCGACAGCTGTTTCAACTTCGAGCCGGGCGATCAGCCCCGCCCGGGCCGTGATTTCCGGAAAACCGGCATCGATCAGAGCATCGACGAGCCCAGCCGTGTGCATGAACGAGGTCAACGCCCAGGCCTATGTGAACTGGCTGTCGCGCAAGACCGGCCACTTCTATCGCCTGCTGTCGGAGTCCGAATACGAGTACGCCGCCCGCGCCGGAACGACCACGCCCTACTGGTGGGGCGACGATCCGAACGCCGTGTGCGCCTACGCCAACGGCGCGGACCTGGACACCCAGGCCCAGTTCCCGAAAATGTCGGCCGCGCCCTGCCACGACGGTTTCGCCACCTTCGCCCCCGTCGGCAGCTTCAAGCCCAATCCCTTCGGGCTGTACGACATGGCGGGCAACGCCTGGTCCATCCTGGCGGACTGCTGGAATCCGACCTACGACGGCGCGCCCAACGACGGCGCGCCCAATCTCAGCGGACCTTGCGCGAGGCGCGGTCTGCGCGGAGGCCCGTGGCTGCAGAATTCCACCTCGTTCCGCTCGGCCATGCGCGGCAGCTATGCGGTGGGCGGCCACTTCATCGGCCACGGCTTCCGGGTGGCGCGGGCGCTGTAGGGGGCTCTTCAGCTTGCCTTTCTGTAGCTTATAAGATACATCGATCTTGTCGCAGTTGTTTCGGTATCAGCGCGAGGACGGCGTCGAGCCGTTTACTGACTGGCTCAACAGTCTGCGCGACAAGGCCGCCGAAGCCCGTATCCGTGTGCGACTTCTACGGGTCGAGGCCGGTAATTTCGGAGATTGCGAGCCGGTCGGCGACGGCGTCATGGAACTGCGCGTTCATGTCGGCGCCGGCTATCGCGTCTATTTCGGACGCCACGGGAAGAGCGTGGTCATCCTGCTTTGCGGCGGCGACAAGGGCTCTCAGGCGGCGGACATAAGGCGCGCCAAGGATTTTTGGACGCAATGGAAGCGAAGGCAAGCATGACGAAGCTAAAAGGCGCGGTCTCTCATCACGAGCGCGAAGTGGCCGAATTGCGCGCCGACCGCGAGCTGGCGCTGGAATACCTTAAGGCGGCTATGTTGGCGCTCGAAAATCCCGATGATCGCGGGGCCTGTCTTCTGGCGTTGCGCACCGTGGCCGAGGCCTATGGCGGGCTCGGCGCGGTCGCGGCCGAGGCGGGGATCAGCCGAGAGTCGCTCTATCGCGCCCTGTCGCCCAAAGGCAACCCGACCCTCAAGACGCTTCTGGCTGTCCTGCGCGCGGTGGGAATGCGACTGTCCGTGGAGCCGGAACATCACGCCGCTTAGCCGAAAAGCATGATCAGGTCCCGATGGCGTCGCCTGATCGCCGATAAGGACGCCGGTCCCCTGTGGGGCGTGTTGACCTACTCTCCGAACACCCGCGCGAACACCTGATCCACCGCCTTGAAGTGATAGGCCAGGTCGAACAGATCGCTCAGCTCGGCGTCGGACAGCAGGGGGCTGATCTCCGGGTCGGCCTTGAGGAAATCGAGGAACTGCCCCTCGCCGCGCCACACCTTCATGGCGTTGCGCTGGACCGCCGCATAGGCCGCCTCGCGCGCCATGCCCTTCTGGGTCAGGGCCAGCAGCACGCGCTGGGAATGCACCAGCCCGCCCAGGCGATCCAGGTTCTTGCGCATATTCTCCGGATAGATCAGCAGCCGCTCGACCACGCCCGCCAGCCTGTTGAGAGCGAAGTCCAGATGCACGGTGGCGTCCGGGCCGATGCCGCGCTCCACCGAGGAGTGGCTGATGTCGCGCTCGTGCCACAGGGCCACGTCCTCCAGCGCCGGAACCACCGCCGAGCGCACCAGCCGCGCCAGGCCGGTGAGGTTCTCGGTCAGCACCGGGTTGCGCTTGTGCGGCATGGCCGAGGAGCCCTTTTGCCCCACGTCGAAGAATTCCTCCGCCTCCAGCACCTCGGTGCGCTGCAGGTGGCGGATTTCGACAGCCAGGCGCTCGACCGAAGCGGCGACCACGGCCAGGGCCGCGAAATAGGCGGCGTGCCGGTCGCGCGGGATCACCTGGGTGGAGACGGGCTCGACCGCCAGGCCCATCTTGGCGGCCACATGGGCCTCCACGCGCGGGTCGACATTGGCGAAAGTGCCGACGGCGCCGGAGATGGCGCAGGTGGCGATCTCGGCCCGCGCCGCAACCAGCCGCGCTCGGCCGCGCTGGAACTCGGCGTAGTGGCCGGCCAGCTTCAGGCCGAAGGTGGTGGGCTCGGCGTGGATGCCGTGGCTGCGGCCCACGGTGGGGGTGAACTTGTGCTCAAGAGCACGGGTCTTCAGCGCCGCCAGCACCCGATCGACGTCCTCGATCAAGAGGTCGGCCGAGCGGGCCAGCTGCACGGCCAGGCAGGTGTCCAGTACGTCCGAGGAGGTCATGCCCTGGTGCAGGAAGCGCGCCTCGGGGCCGACGATCTCGGACACATGGGTGAGGAAGGCGATGACGTCGTGCTTCACCACCCGCTCGATCTCGTCGATCCGGTCGGAATCGAACACCGCGTCCTTGCCCTTGGCCCAGATTTCCTGCGCCGCCGCCTTGGGCACGACGCCCAGTTCCGCCATGGCGTCAGCAGCGTGCGCCTCGATCTCGAACCAGATGCGGTACTTGGTCTGGGGCGACCAGATGTCGGCGGCCTGGGACCTGGAATAGCGGGGGATCATCGGCGGCGCTCCGGGACCGGCCGCGCGGGGCCGGAAAGGGCGAGATGGCCGGGGCGGGGGCGGGTGTCAAGCACGGCCCCGCTCTCCTTGCGATGGAATCCCCACCCGCCCAGGGTGAAACGGGGCAAACGGCGCCGTCTTCGCGCGTATTTTGGCGCGAGGAGTAATCTCGTTATGACCAAGGCTTGTCTTTTCGCGGCCGCCGGCTGGCTCGTGCTGGGTCTGGCGCCCGCCGCCCACGCGAGCGACAAGGTGCATCTGGTGGGCGGTTGTCCGGCTATCGCCGAGCGCCCCGATTGTCCGGGCGTTCCCGCGCCGGCGCCGGACTATCCGCCCAACGCCCAGCCCGGCCAGTGCTTCGCCCGCGTGCGCACCCCGCCGGTGTTCGAAACCTATCAGGAGCAGATCGTCGTCTCGCCCGGCCGGGTGGAAACCCGCCACGCGCCCGCACAGTACGAATGGGGCGAGCGCCGCGTGCTGGTCTCGCCGGGCCGCGAAGTGCGCCGCACCGTCCCCGCCACCTATCGCAGCGTGACCGAGACGGTGGTGATCAGCCCCGCTACGACGCGCGTGGAGCGGATCGAGCCGGTGTTCGACACCGTGACCGAGCAGCAGCTGGTGCGCCCCGCCCACACCGAATGGCGGCGCACCTATGTCGGTCCCGACGGCGTGCTGCCGCCGGGCGCCCAGGTGCAGCCCACCGGCGAGGTGGTCTGTCTGGTCGAGGTTCCCGCCCAATACGCCACGGTCCAGCGCAAGGTGATGCGCGAGCCGGGCCGCACGGTTGAAACGCCGGTCCCTGCCGTGACCCAGACCGTCACCCGTCAGGTGATCGACCAGCCGGCCCATGAAGTGGTCGAGCGCAGTCCCCCCGTCTATGGCGTGGAGCGCTTCCGTCGCCTGGTCGCGCCCGCCCACACCGAGACGGTCCACGTTCCGCCGGTGTTCGCCCAGCACACCCGGCAACGCCAGGTTTCCGCCGGCGGGCTGGAATGGCGACAGGTGGACTGCGATTCCAAAGGCGCGCCGGTTCCTCCGCCGGGGAACTGACCCAGCCTCGCGGGTCTTACGGGCTTGTCACGCGCCGCGCGGCGTGTTGCGTGACACTCAGATAGACAGCAAGGGGACGCAACATGGAACTGATCATCGGGACCCGCAGTTGGTCGACCTGGTCCATGCGCCCGTGGCTCGTACTGCGCCGGTTGGGTCAGCCGTTCTCCGAGACCTTGGTTCCCCTGCGCCAGACCGACACCTCGGCCAGGCTTGAGCCCTTCTCGCCCTCGGCTCAGGCGCCGGTGCTCAAGGACGGCGAGCTGACCGTGTGGGATTCCCTGGCCATCTGCGAGTACCTGAACGACCGCTTCCCGGATGCGAAGCTCTGGCCGGATGATCGGGTCAAGCGGGCGCTGGGCCGGGCGGCGGCGGCCCAGATGCACTCGGGCTTTCAATCCCTGCGCGGGGAATGCCCCATGGATTTGACCGCCACGCCGGTGGTGCAGGAATTGACCGAGGCCACGCAAAGCGATGTGCGCAAGATGGTGCGCCTGTGGTCCATGCTGCGGGCCCAGTTCGCCGCGGACGGGCCCTTTTTGCTGGGCGCCTGGTCCATCGCCGACGCCTATTTCACGCCCGTCGCCACCCGCTTTCGCACCTACGGCGTGCCCCTGACCGACTACGGCGACGACGGATCGTGCGGCGCCTATGCGGCCCTGCTGCTGGAACAGCCCGAATGCCTGGAATGGGAGCGGCTGGCGCGGGCGGAGGGCTAACCGTATCGCGGTCCCAAATTTTATACCGCTCATCCTCCGCGGAAGCGGAGGACCCAGGTCTTTCCAGCGTGATGATTTCTGGACAGGACTGGGTCCTCCGCTTTCGCGGGAATGAGCGGAATTGAGGAGACCGCTACAGCAGCCCCAGCGCCTTGAAACTCGCCACCCCGTCGCGGCCGACCACCAGATGGTCGTGCACCGCGATCTTCAGGGCGTCCAGCGCCGCCATGATCTGCCGGGTCATCAGGATGTCGGCGTTGGAAGGCTGCGGATCGCCCGAGGGGTGGTTGTGCAGCAGGATCAGCGCACTGGCCGACAGTTCGAGCGCCCGGCGCGCCACCTCGCGCGGATAGACCGGGGCGTGGTCCACCGTGCCCTGGCCGAGAATCTCGTCGGCGATGAGTTGGTTCTTCTTGTCCAGGAACAGCACGCGGAACTGCTCGCGCGGCTCGTGCGCCAGGGCCGTGCGCACATAGGCCAGCAACGCGCTCCAGGACGAGATCACCGGCCGCTTGGCCATCTGACCCTTGCCGATGCGCAATGTGGCCTCGTGCATCAGCTTCAGGTCCAACGCCACGGACTCGCCCACGCCGGCCACCGCGCGCAAATCGCCTATCGGCGCCGACAGCACCCCCGCCAGCCCGCCGAACCGCCTCAGCAAGGCCTTGGCCAGGGGTTTGACGTCGGCGCGGGGAATGGAGCGGTAAAGGCACAGCTCCAGCAGCTCATAGTCGGGCAGGGCGCCCAGCCCGCCCATGCGCGCGCGCCGGCGAAGCCGCTCGCGGTGGCCCAGGTGATGCGGCGCCGGCTCGTCAGCGGGCGTCGTATCCAGCGTGAACAGGCCGAGCGGTCCATCCTGAAGCATGGGCCGGAAGTTAGAACAAAAATGGAACATTGGCAAGGTGCGGGCCGCCGTGCGATCTGCTATCAGGCGCGATGCTCTATCTGATCCTCAAGGCGCTGATTTCGGGCGCGGTCGTGGCGGCGGTGTCGGAAATCGCCAAGCGCTATCCGGGCCTCGGCGGTCTGGTGGCGTCACTGCCGCTGGTCTCGGTGCTGGGCATGATCTGGCTTTGGCGCGACACCCATGACGCCGAGAACATGGCCGCGCACGCCTCGGGCACGTTCTGGTTCGTGCTGCCGTCGCTGCCGATGTTTCTGGTCATTCCCGCGCTGCTCAAGCGCGGCGTTCCGTTCTGGGGCGCCTTGGGCGCAGGCTGCGTCCTGACCATGGCGCTCTATCTGGCTATGGTTTGGCTCGGCCCGAGGTTCGGCTTGAAACTCTAAAGTCTCAGCCCACGCCATGGATCGGCGGCTTGTCCAGGCCTGCGCGCGACAGGGTGAAGATCTCGCAGCCGGTCTCGGTCACGCCCACCGAATGCTCGAACTGGGCCGACAGGGACTTGTCGCGCGTTACCGCAGTCCACCCGTCGGACAGCACCTTCACCTGCGGCTTGCCCAGGTTCACCATGGGCTCGATGGTGAAGAACATGCCTGGCCGCATGATCTCGCCTTCGCCTTTGCGGCCGAAGTGCAGCACATTGGGGCTGTCGTGGAACACCTCGCCCACGCCGTGGCCGCAGAAGTCGCGCACCACGCTGCAGCGCTGGGCCTCGACATAGGTCTGAATCGCTGCGCCGATCTCGCCGAAACGCGCGCCTGGCTTGACCGCCGCTATGCCCAGTTGCAGCGCCTCGAAGGTCACGTCCACCAGGCGGCGCGCGCGCGGGGAGACCTCGCCCACGCCGAACATGCGGCTGGTGTCGCCGTGCCAGCCGTCGACGATCATGGTCACGTCGATGTTGAGGATGTCGCCCTCGCGCAGCACCCGTTCGCCGGGAATGCCGTGGCACACCACATGATTGGGCGAGATGCACACCGTCTTGGGATAGCCGCGATAGAACAGGCAGGCGGGCAGGGCGCCGTGGTCCAAGGTGAATTCGCGCGCCAGCTTGTCCAGATCGTCGGTCAGCACGCCGGGCTGCACATGCGCCGCCAGCATGTCCAGGCACTCGGCCGCGACCTTGCCGGCCTTGCGCATGCCCTCGAAGCCCTCCGGCCCATGCACCTTGATCTTGGAGGTGCGCACCAGGCGTTCGGGGATCTGGAGGTCGGCGAGGCCTGGCTGGGTCATGATCTAATCTAGGCTGGCGTGATAGGATCGCTCCGGCCCGCGCCGCGCCAGGGCAGGCGACGACGAAGACCGATGCAGTCCAAGCTTATGTCGCAATCGTAGCACAAAACTTCAACGCCCGAACGGGCCGCGGCGATCAATCCCTTGGCGTAGGCCGGATCCAGGTCGGCGGCGGCGTCGAACAGAATGCAATCTGTACGTTGGACCACATACAGCATGACCGCCCGCGCGCCCTCGGCCACTTCCCGGCTGAGCTCGGCCAAGTGCCTCAGCGAGCGCGCCGCCACGCAGTCGGGAAACTCCGCCAGACCCGAACCGCGCATCAGGTGCACGTTCTTGACCTCCAGCCAGCACGGCGGGCGGCGCGGATCGGTCAGCAGGAAATCCACCCGGCTGGCGGCGCCGTACTTCACTTCGCGGCGGACGTCCTGATAGCCGGCCAGTTCGGGGATCAGCCCCTCGGCCAGGGCCTCGGCGACGATGCGGTTGGGGTGCATGGTGTTGATCCCCACCAGCCCGCCGTCCGCTTCCACCAACTCCAGCGTATGCGCCAGCTTGCGCGTGGGCGGAATCCGAGCGCGAGACCCAGGCCGGCAGGCCGGGCGTGTTCAGGCCCAGCATGGCGCCGGGGTTGGGGCAATGGGCGGTGATCTCGCGCCCGTCGTCCAGCACGACGTCGGCGAAGAAGCGCTTGTAGCGGCTGACCAGGCGGCCGCGCTCCAGCGGGAATGGAAACTGCATGGGCGGCCGATGGGTTCGCCGCGCGGGGCGCTACGCCGCGGCGGTTCTGCGGGCCTTTTCCAGCACGCCGTGCAGATTGTCGAGCAGGGCCTTGCGTTCGGCCTCGGCGAAGCGTTCGGGGCGACGCAGCAGGCGCAGCACGTCGACGTTCACCTGAATTTGGTCCTGCGGCAGGGCGCCCTTGGCTTGAGCCAGGTCGATCAGGCCGCAGAAGGTGTGAGCGGCGTGGCCGAGGTCCGGCAGCTCGGCCAGACCGGCCAGGCCCGCGACCTCGCGCACGGCCTGATACAGGCCGTCCAGCCGTCCGGGCGCCGGGTCCGCGGCCAGGCGATAGATCAGCTCCAGGCTTTCATCGATCCTCGCCGCCGATTCTTCGGCGGCCAGCGCGACTTCCTCCTCAGCATCAGCGATGGCGGTCTCGATCAGAATGCCGTCCGTCGTTGTTATCGCCGCAGCGAGGCGGTTTTTCGGCGCGAAAAAGCGCACGTCCGTCACGCCGTCTTCTCCGCCGGCCGCGTTTCGCTCTGGCGTCGTTCGGCCACGCCCGGCGGCGGCGGTCCGGTTCGGAAACGCCGGTCCGGTCCGGCGTAGCTGGGCGTTTCCAGACAGGGGCGCCTGTTCTTGGCGACCCACAAGACCCGTTTCATGATCACCTTGGGGCTGATCGGTTTGGCCACGAAAAAATTGATCCCACAATCGCGCGCCTGGGCGACCTTCTCCGAGGCGCTGTGGGCCGACAGGAGAATCACCGGGGCGAACCGATTGTGCTCGTCGTCGCTGTTCAGACGCAATCCGCGAATGAAATCGAACGTGTCCTCGCCGCCGATCATCGCCTCGGCGACGATCAAGTCGACCTGGTGCTTTGCAAGATAAGAATTGGCCTCGGCCATGCTTTGGGCCCGGTGCAGCCGTCTGGCGCCGAAGCTCTTAAAGATACGGGCCAATATCTCTACGCCCCACGCATTATCCAGCAGCAAGATGGAGGCGCGATCCAGATTTATGCGGCCCAGCGAAATCTTAGGCTCATGTGCGGAAAAGCTGTTCGGCGGATTTTCTGCCACAATTAACCTCCGAACGGGTCCAGCCGCGGACAACAAGAAACAAATATTAATTCAGATAACGATAACGGAGAATTCATTAACCAAATACAAAAGAGAAATCGAATACAGAAAAGTTGCTCTAGGCCCCCGAGATGGCTCAGGTCTAAGCCCGCCGATATCTGAAGAAAACGGTGTTATCCGACGGCGCCGGCGCGGTTGTGGAATAAAGGAATGCTGAAGGGTCCGAGCCCTAGATCCGCAATACGGCCAGGGCTGCGCGATAGCTGACCGCCGCGCCGCCCGCTTCGAAGGCCTTCAGAGCGCGTCGCATGGTCCCGGCCGACAGGGTGCGGCCAAGGGCCGCGTCCACACCGGCGCGGCGCGCTGCCTTCAGGAACGTCAGACCGTTATGGTGCTGTTCGCTGAGGTCCAGAACGCGGACTTTTGCCGTCTCGCCGAGCCAGGCCTTGAGTTCGGCGAGGGTCGGCAGGGCGGGGCCGGGCTCGGGCGCGCCGGCGGCGGCGAGGGCCTCGCGCCACTGCCTGAACGAGCCGGCGAGCAGGGTGGAAAAGGCCAGGACGCCGCCCGGCCGCGTAAGGGCTTTCCAGCGGTCGAGGGCGGCTGGCGGATCGGGCAGCCATTGCAAGGTCAGGCTCGAACAGACCAGGTCGAAGCCGGGCGCGAGATCGGGATCGGCTGCATCGAGGCGTCGCAGACTCAACGCCGGATGCTCCAGGCCTCGATCCAGCGCCGCTAGCATGGCCGGGGCGATGTCGCCGGCGATCCACCGAGCGGGCTCTAGGCGCCCGATCAAGGCCCGCGTCAGATGGCCCGTGCCGCAGCCCAGCTCCAACACCCGCGCGCCTCTGGGCAAGCGTTCGTCCACGATGTCCTCGGCGAGGGCCGAGGCGACCTCGCGCTGGATTTGCGCGGCCTCATCATAGGTGGCCGCGGCCCGGTCGAACCGGCGCGCGACGCGGTCCAGCCGGTTCATGCCTGCAACACCCTCAGAGCCTCGCGGATCATCTCGGCGCAGGCCTTGGGCGCGGTGATCGGCGAGAGGTGATCAGCCGCCTCGCGCACCTGCAGGGTCTTCACGTCCGCCTCCACGAAGGAGGCGTCGGCCAAGGCCGGCGGCGCGATGGGGTCCGCCGAGGCGTGCAGCCGCCAGATCGGCAGCCGCCGCGCGGCCTGCCGGCCGTCCATTGCGCGCAGCCGCTCAAGGCCCGCGCCCAGGGCTTGCCGGTCAGGCGGGCCTGAAGGCGGCGCAAAACCTGCCAGGGCCTGCGCCATGAATTCGGCCAGCAGCGGCCCGGGCTCCACGTTCAGGCGCCGGGCCATCAGCTTAAGGACGCTCGCCGGCCGGCCTTGGGCAAAGTCCGGCCCCGCCGCGAAGCGCGCGAAGCCGTCGATGGCGACCAGACCCGCCAGCGGCGCGGGCGGCAGGGTCAGCAGCTCCAGAGCGCCCAGCGACTGGCCCACGCCCAGCACCGGCGCTCCGTCGATCGGGCCTGGGCCGACCGGGCGGCCGTAGTAGCCGGCGTCCAACACTAAGGCGTCGTCCGCGTCCGCGCCCAGTTCGACCAGCACCTTGTCCCACAAGGTCCGATCCAGCGCCCAGCCGTGGGCCAACAGCAGGCGCGGCTTCACGCAAGGGCCTCGATGGCGTCGATCAGCCGGTCCACATCGGCCGGAGCGTGCGCGGCCGACAGGGTCAGGCGCAGACGGCTGGAGCCCTTGGGCACGGTCGGCGGGCGAATGGCGACGGCCAGCAGGCCTTGGCCCTCGAAGGCCGCCATCGCCGCCAGGGCGCGTTCCTCCTCGCCAAGCTCGATGGGAACGATCTGGCTGGATGAGGCGAAGGTGAAAAGGCCCTTGGCTTTGGCCGCGGCGCGCACCCGCTCGGCCCGGGCGTGCAGGGCCGCGCGTTCGCCGTCCATGGCGGGGACCAGGTCCAGCGCGGCGTCCAACGCGCCTAGAACCGCGGGGGGCAGGGCGGTGGAATAGATGAACCCGTCGCAGGCCTGGATCAGGCCGTCGATCAACAACCGCGGACCGGCGAGGTAGGCGCCGAAACCGCCCAGCGCCTTGCCCAGGGTGCCCATGACGATGACCGGCGCGTCCTTGGGCAGGAGGGCGCACAGCCCCGCTCCGCGCGGACCCACGACGCCGGTGGCGTGGGCCTCGTCCACATAGAGGATCGCCCCGTACCGCTCGGCCAGGGCGCACAGGGCGGGCAGGTCGGGCCGGTCGCCGTCCATGCTGAACACGGACTCGGTCAGGATCAGACGCAGGCCGGCCTGGTGTTCGGCAGAGCGCAGCAGACGCTCCAGATGCTCCAGATCGTTGTGGCGATAACGGATTTGACGCGCGCCGGCCTGGGCCGCGCCCGCGTGCAGACTGGCGTGCACCAGCCGGTCGGCGAACAGGGCGAGCGAGCTGCGCGACAGCGCCGCCAACGCCGGCACGACGGAAGTGTTGGCCTGCCAGCCCGAGGCGAACAGCAGGGCGGCCTCTGTTCCCTTGAAAGCCGCCAGCTTGGCCTCCACCGCCAGACATTCGGGCGAGGTTCCCGTCACCAGTCGCGCGGCAGCCGATCCGGCGCCCAGGCGCAGGGCATAGTCGGCGGCGCGATCCATGACGTCAGGATGTAGTGATAGACCCAAATAATCATTAGAAGAAAAGTCGATCAGTTCACGTCCATCGGCAAGTCGCGCCCGCCCGCCCGCAAGCCGGGTGATCGCGCGCAGACGCCGCCGGCGGCCGTGGCCCTCGGCGTCCTGCAGCCTCAGGGCGATCCTCGCCTGAAATTCGCTCCAGGCCTCGCTCACGCCCGGCTCCTGGACCAATCGGTCACCACCGCGACGACCGCGTCGGTCAGGCGCGCCAGGTCATCCGCGCCGATGACCAGGGGCGGCGTCAGATAGACAACGCGGCCGAAGGGCCTGACCCACACGCCGAGCTCGGGGAAGGCGTGGCGCAGGCCTTCGCTGTCGCCGTCCAGCTCCACCACGCCTATGGCGCCCTTGACCCGCACGTCCACGACGCCGGGCAGGGCGCGGCAGGGCCCAAGTCCCGTCTTGAGCTGCGCCTCGATGGCGCTGACCTGGGCCAGGCGCGGCTCGCGCTCGAACAGGTCCAGCGAGGCGTTGGCCGCCGCGCAGGCGAGCGCGTTGGCCATGAAGGTCGGCCCGTGCATCAGGACGGCGGCGGGATGATCGGCTGCGAACGCCTCGGCGATGGGGCGGCGGGCCAAGGTCGCGGCCAGGGGCGCCATGCCGCCGGACAGGGCCTTGGACAGGCACAGGATGTCGGGCGCCGCGCCGGCCTGCTCGAAGGCGAACATCGAGCCGGTGCGCGCCGAAGCCGGTGAAGATCTCATCGAAGATCAACAGCGCGCCATGCCGATCACATAGGGCGCGCAGGATCGTTCAGGGTCTCGGGCCCGTGCATCTTCATGCCGCCCGCGCCCTGCACCAGAGGCTCGACGATCACCGCGGCGATCTCATGCGGCATGGCGGGCGAGCAGGCCGTCCAGCGCGGCCTCGGCCGCGGCGTCGGTCGGCAGGTCGGCCAGCAGGGCGGGGAGAACACCCCGGCGTACAGGGCGTGCATGCCCTCCTCCGGATCGCACAGGGGCATGGTTCCCAGGGTGTCGCCGTGATAGCCGCCGCGGAAGCTGACGAAGCGAGTTTTGCCCGGTCGCCCGGCGATCATCCAGTATTGCAAGGCGATCTTCAGGGCGACCTCGACCGACACCGATCCGGACTCGCTGAAGAACACCCGGGTGAAATCGCCCGGAACCAGGGCCGTCAGGCGTTCGGCCAGGCGATAGGCGGGCTCATGCGCCAGGCCTGCGAACATCACGTGCGGAGAACCGGCCGAGCTGTTCGCGCACGGCTTCGACCAGGTGCGGATGGCTGTGGCCATGGCAGGCGGTCCACCAGTTGGCTACGCCGTCGATCAGTTCGCGCCCGTCCGCCAGGGTCAGACGCACGCCCGATGCGCGCACCACCGGCAAGGCGTCGGCGTCGAAGCGCGCGTAGGGGGGCCAGACGGCGGATCGGCCGGTCTTGAACCAGGAGGGCGTGTCTTGCTCGCTCATCGCTCGGTATAGGGTGGGATCGGAACAGCGGCTTCTAACAGAGACGGGCGGGGCCATGGCGGCGTTTTTCGTGACCGGTTCGGGCACCGACATCGGCAAGACCTGGATTTGCGCCGGGCTGCTGTCCTATCTGGCGCGCTCGGGGCCTGCAGCCCGCCGGCTTTAAAGCCCGTGGTCACCGGCTATGACGAGGGCGCGCCGCAGGGTACCGATCCGGCCGTATCTGCTGCGCGCGCTCGGACAGCCGGTCGACCGAGGCCGCCATTGAGGCCATCGCGCCTTTCCGCTTTCGCGCGCCCATCTCGCCCGATCAGGCGGCCGCGCTGGAGGGCGAGCGCTCTGTCGGCGGACCAGGTCGCCGGCGCCTGCCGCGCGGCGATGCAGGCTGCCGATGGGCCCCTGCTGATCGAGGGCGCGGGCGGGGTGATGAGCCCGCTGAACGAGCACGGAGACCATGCTGGACCTGGCCGTCGCGATCGGCCTCCCGGCGCTGTTCGTCGCCGGCAGCTATCTGGGCGCCATCAGCCACGCCCTCACCGGCCTGTCGGCGCTCAAGGCCAAGGGCTTGGCCGTGGCGGCGCGTGGTGGTCAATGAATGCCGCTGCCGGCTCGGTCGGTCTCGGCGAAACCGCAGGCAGCCTCGCCGGCCATGTTCAGGATGCGCCGGTCTTGGGCGCGCCGCGCGACGCAGAGGACGCGACGTGGGCCGAGATCACCGCGGCCCTCGGCCTCGGATCAGGACTGCGGCCCGTCGACCAGCAGCCTGACGCCGTAATGGTCGTAGGCGTGCTGGATGGTGAGGGTGAAGCGCACCTTGGCCGCGGTCACCACGGTCAGATCGGTGCTGAAATCGCTCTTGGTCACCTCCGCGCCCAGGCAGCGGGCGGTGCGCTTGGCCTGGTCCGAGGCGGCCCAATCGGGTTGTTCGGATTTCCAGAAGCAGAAGTAGGCGATCTTGCCCGGCCTCAGCGTGGAGGACCTCAGATCGCATTCCGCCGCCTCCGGCAACATCAGCTTGGCGCCGGACAGGCCGCGGCGCGAGCAGGTCCGGGGCCAGGCCGATCACACGGTTCATCTGACCCGACTTGCCGCCGACGGCCTTGAAATCCTGCAGGGCGGCCTGTTCCACCGCCTTATAGTCATCGCACAGAACCGACGGCGGCCGAGATCCGGCGGCCCAGAATCGGCCTGCGCGAGCCCCTGCGGCCGCGACGGCGAGCGCCGCCGGCAGGACCGCCCAACCCCTCGCCATGCCCGATCTCCCCGAATCGACGACCGATTAGATCATGAGCCGGCCATCGAGCCCACTCGCGCGGCAGGGCCTCGCCTTGTCGCTGGCCGGCAGGTTCGTTACTCAGGTTCCACCGGCCTGGGCGCGTGGCGAAACTGGTAGACGCAAGGGACTTAAAATCCCTCGACTTCGGTCATGTCGGTTCGACCCCGACCGCGCCCACCAGGCCGAGGACGCAAAGCCGCAACCCGTTCTGGCGCTTGGTGAAAATGCTGCACCTGCGGTCTGGCGGCCTGTCTGTTACTCAGGCAATTCGGACGGGATAACAGCCAACGCTCAATTTCTGCATATAAATTGATCAATGGACAAACCATAATGACTTTATGGAGGCAAAACAGCCGTGATGCATGAGTTTGATCCGAGCCCTTTGGCCGCTCGTGCTGCAACGCATTAGGGGTTCAAACACCGAACATTCGTTCCGGGATCGGCGTGGCGAGACTGTCTGAAATCGCCGCTTGAGGCCGATTGAACAAGAGTAGGGGAATAAGAATGAACCATCGGATCACCGCGCTGCTGGCTTCCGCGGCGATGACCTTCGTCGCGGGCTCGGCCTTCGCGCAGACGGCGGCTCCCGCACCGGCTCCGGCCCCGCCGCGGCACCCGCGGCGGCGCCGGCTCCGCCCGCCCCGCCGACCCTGATGCCGGCCATGTCGGCCTCGCTGGCCGCCAACGGCAGCCCGATGAGCTACGACATGGGCATCCTGGGCAGCAAGGTCTACGTCACCGGCGCCCTCACGGGCCTGGCCCTCACCGAGAGCAACCCGGTCAAGGGCGATATCGCCAACCAGGCCGACATCGACAACGCCCAGATCATCATCAACAAGGCCGACGGCGTGGTGCAATACTTCGTCCAGGTCGGCGCCTACGGCATTCCCGTCCCTGGCCACGCCCTATGTGAAGTCGGGCGTCGCGACCAACGCCAACTACGGCATCGTGCCGCAAGCCTACATCAAGCTGCAGCCGACCGCGGCCTTCTCGATCGAAGGCGGCAAGCTGCCGACCCTGATCGGCGACGAGTACACCTTCTCCTACGAAAACCTGAACATCGAACGCGGTCTGCTGTGGAACGCCGAGCCCGCCGTCAGCCGCGGCGTTCAGGCCAACTACACCCAGGGCCCGATCGCGGTGTCGGTGTCGCTGGAACGACGGCTTGTACTCCAACCAGTACAACACGGTGTCCGGCCTCGCGACCTGGACCATCACGCCGTCCGACACCCTGGCCGTCGCCGGCACGGGCTCGACCAAGTACACCAGCTTCTCGGCCGGCGAACAACCAGAGCATCTACAACGTCATGTACACCCACACCATGGGTCCGTGGACGTTCAACCCCTACTTCCAGTACGAACTCGATCCCGAAGTTCAAGGCGGCCGGCCAGTTGACCGACCAGACGATCACTTCGCGGCGCCTTGCTGGTCAATTACGCCTTCGACTCCAAGTCGTGCTGGCTGGGGTGAGCCTGCCGATCGCGTGTGGAATACTGAATCCAGCACGGGCTTCCGAGTCCTACAACGCCTATTCCGTCACCTTCACCCCGACCTTCCAGTACAAGATCTACTTCATCCGGGCTGAAGTCTCCTATGTGGCGGCTAACGTGGCGGTCTTCGGGGTCAACGGGAACGAAAAGGATCAGACCCGCGGCCTGATCGAAACCGGCGTTCTGTTCTAGACCGACGCGGTTCTTTTGTCATCAGCGAGAGGGCGGCGCTCATGCGCCGCCCTCTTTGCGTTTTGGGGCCCTTTACTTTTTGGAATTGGGGCGGCTAACCCTTGCCCATGAGCGATTTCAATCTGACCCAGCTCGGCCGGCCGTCTTCAGGCTTCGACAGTCCCGATCAGGCGCGTCTGGAGCGCGTGCCCAATCCCAAGGCGGGGACGCTGTACCTGGCCCGCTTCACCGCGCCGGAGTTCACTTCCCTGTGCCCGGTCACGGGCCAGCCGGACTTCGCCCATCTGGTGATTGATTATGCGCCGGACGCCTGGCTGATCGAGTCCAAGTCGCTGAAGCTCTATCTCGGCTCGTTCCGCAACCACGGCGCCTTTCACGAGGACTGCACCGTGTCCATCGCCCAGAAGATGATCGAGGTCGCCCAGCCCCTGTGGCTGCGTATCGGCGGCTATTGGTATCCGCGCGGGGGCATTCCCATCGACGTGTTCTATCAGAGCGGACCGGCGCCGGAAGGGTTGTGGCTGCCCGATCAGGGGGTGTCGCCCTATCGCGGGCGCGGATAGTTCGCGGGCGGGAACAGGCGGCGCTTGCGGGGGTCTGCGACGCCTGATAAACGCCTCGCTCCGATTGCGCTGGGGGCCGCCGCTTCCCGGCGCGATGGGTGCTGGTCGGAGGATGACTTTAGGAGTGTAGCTCAGCTGGTAGAGCATCGGTCTCCAAAACCGAGGGCCGTGGGTTCGAGTCCCTCCACTCCTGCCACCGACAAGACTTTATAATCCAGGGCGCCTTCGGACGCCGTATGCGAGAGTTTCAGAGCCGCCATGGCCAAGACGACGGGCGCCCGCCCGACAGCGCAGAAATCCAAGACGCCCGCGGTTCGTCCCGCGGCCGCGGCGCCGTCCGCCGCGCCTGCGGTGGCCGCGCCCGAGGCGCCGGCTAGGAAGCGCGTCAGTCCGGCCCAGTTTTTCCGCGAAGTCCGCGCCGAGGCGCGCAAGATCACCTGGACCTCGCGCAAGGAGACCTGGATCACCTCGGTGATGGTGCTCATCATGGTGGTGGTGGCTTCCTTGTTCCTTTCCCTGGTGGATATGATCCTGCGCTTCGGGATCAGCGGCATCCTCAGGCTCGGTAGTTGAGGGCAGTCATGAACGCCGAAACCGGTCAGGCTCACGCCGCCAATCCCCACCACAAGTGGTACATCGTCCACGCCTACTCGAACTTCGAGAAGAAGGTGGCCGAGTCCATCCGCGAACAGGCCCACAACCAGGGCCTGGACGACAAGTTCTCCGAGATCCTGGTGCCGACCGAGGACGTGGTCGAGGTGCGCCGGGGCCGCAAGATCAACTCCGAACGCAAGTTCTTCCCGGGCTATGTCCTGGTGAAGATGGACCTGACGGACGAGGCCTATCACCTGGTCAAGAACACGCCCGAAGGTGACCGGCTTCCTCGGCTCGGGCTCCAAGCCCATGCCGGTGTCGGAAAAGGAAGTCGCCCGCATCATCGGCGCCATCGAGGAAGGGGTCGAACGGCCCAAGCCCGCGATCCGCTTCGAGAACGGCGAGACGGTGCGCGTCACCGACGGTCCGTTCCAGAGCTTCAACGGGGTGGTCGAGCAGGTCGACGAGGAGCGCGCGCGTCTGCGCGTGACCGTGTCGATCTTCGGCCGCGCCACGCCGGTGGAGCTGGAATACGCCCAGGTCGAGAAGGTTTCCTGATCCGCGCGGCCTGATGCCAATTTCGGCAATTCCCTAACGTCGCCCTTCGGGGCGGCGGGTCAAATCCGTGGGAGGGGAGGCAAGCCTGACCCCGCACCACGGCTCAAACGGCCGGATTCCCGGCCAAAGAGGAGAAAATGGCTAAGAAGATACTCGGCTATATCAAGCTGCAGGTGAACGCGGGCTCCGCCACGCCTTCGCCGCCCATCGGGCCGGCCCTGGGCCAGCGCGGCGTCAACATCATGGGCTTCTGCAAGGAGTTCAACGCGCGCACCGAGAACGTGGCCAAGGGCACGCCCCTGCCCACGGTGATCACGGTCTATCAGGACAAGTCGTTCACCTTCGTCACCAAGACGCCGCCGGCGACCTTCTTCCTGAAGGAAGCGGTCGGCCTGAAGTCCGGCGCCAAGACCACCGGCCGCGAGACGGTCGGTCAGATCACCCGCGCCCAGCTGCGCGAGATCGCCGAAAAGAAGATGAAGGACCTGAACGCCAACGACATCGAGGCCGCGGCCCGGATCATCGAAGGCTCGGCCAAGGCCATGGGCCTGCGCGTGGTGGAGAACTGACCATGAGCAAGATCGCAAAGCGCGTGCAGGCCTTCACCGGAGACCGCACCAAGACCGTGGGCCTGGAAGAGGCCGTCAAGCTGGTCAAGGCCAACGCCAAGGCCAAGTTCGACGAAACCGTCGAGATCGCCGTCAACCTGGGCGTTGATCCGCGCCACGCCGACCAGCAGGTCCGCGGCGTGGTCAATCTGCCCTCCGGCACCGGCCGCGACGTGCGCGTCGCCGTCATCGCCAAGGACGCCAAGGCCGCCGAGGCCACCGCCGCCGGAGCCGACATCGTCGGCGCCGAGGATCTGGTCGAGCGCATCCAGGGCGGCTTCATGGAGTTCGACCGGGTGATCGCCACGCCGGACATGATGGCCCTGGTCGGCCGTCTGGGTAAGGTGCTGGGCCCGCGCGGCCTGATGCCCAACCCGCGGGTCGGCACCGTCACGCCCAACGTGGCCCAGGCGGTCAAGGACGCCAAGGGCGGCGCCATCGAGTTCCGCGTGGAAAAGGCCGGCATCGTGCACGCCGGCGTGGGCAAGGCCTCCTTCACCGAGGACGCATTGCTGGCCAATGTGCGCGCCCTGATCGACGCCCTGCAAAAGGCCAAGCCGGCCGGCGCCAAGGGCACCTATATGAAGAAGATTTCCCTGTCTTCCACCATGGGCCCGGGCGTGAAGGTCGATCCGGCCAACCTCGGGGCGTAAGGCCTCAAGACATCCAGATTACGGAAGGCGGGCCCGCGACGGTCCGCCTTTTTCTTTGGCGGCCGCGCCAAGCGGTGCGGAAAGCGGATGTCGTTGAAGACCGAGGGCTCAATCTCAGACTGGGGGAGCCGTCATCGCAAGTTCAGGCGTCATGACCTAGTCTGACCGGTCCCCTGACATCGGCGGGACCATGGGGAGGATCGGATATCCGCAGAAACCGCGTTTCAATCTCGGTATTGGGCCGTCGCCGCCGGCCTCGCCGCCGTCTTGTCATTCCAAACCGACGCCTACGCCGCAGCCAAGGTGAAATCGCATTCCAATACAAACAACAATCGCGCCTTCAACAGCGCCTGCTCCAGCGCCGGGGGCAAGGTCGACATCGCCGAAGGCCGTTCGACCTGTGTTCTGCCGTCCATCGCGGTCAAAGGGGAAGGCGTACCCCACCGCTCTGCGCGCCGCTTGCATCAGGACGGCGGCAGGTCGCCGCGGAGAACGGGGCAAGGGCCTGTGCGGCGGAAGCGCTGCGCGCGGATGCTGCCCCGACGTGCTTCGGCGACCGCTCCCCCCTCCGCGGGGGAGCTCGCGACGGGATCCCTCAGTACTGCGCGTGCAGCCTCAGGGCGAACACCGACACCGGGCCGCGGTCGCGGTTGTAGGCGGGGTTTCGACGAACTGGTAGTCGGCGGTGGCGTGCAGCCCCTTGATGATCCCCAAGCTGTAGAAGGTTTCCACGATCTGCTCGGGACCGGGATGGGGCAAGCGGCCGTCGCCGATCAGGATGCCGGCCCCGCCGGCGTTCTGATAGGCTTGGTGCGCCTTGGAAATCGTCGTTGATCACAAAGGCGAGCCCCGCCTTGTCGTCCGGCCTTTTCCACGCATCGCCCGCCTGCGACAAGACCCGCCGCGACGGTCTGGTCGATGTCGGCGAATTCATAGGCTTCCTTGGAGCCGTCCGCCTCGCCGGCGCGCACGAACAGGCCGAGCTGATCGGTCAGCGACTGTTCGATGTTCACGCTCACGCCGCCGCGGGTCTGGTAGCGGCGCACCAGCGCCACGCTTGCCGGCTGGCCGGACTGCTGCGCCAGGGCGATGGCGTCGCTGTAGCTCCCCATGCGGCCGTGGGTGAGAAAGCCCGTCACCGCGATCTTGCCGGCCAGCTTGCCGAGACTATAGCGCCGCTCGACTCGCCCACTTCCTGATACTGGCCGAAGCTGGAATCCAGGGTCGGGCTGTTGGGCGCCTTGGACATGTCGAACAGGCCCGCGCGCACGGTCCAGGGGCCGACGTACCATTCGGCCGACGCGCCGTAGGTGTAGGCCCAGGCGTCGGCGGCGTAGTCGAAGGTTCCGGTGTCGATCAGCACCCAATTGAGGAAGTCCTGACGCGGGTCGTGGGCGTAGGCGTTGTTGTCGAACACGTCGACCACGCTGAACTTGCCGACCGTCAGGACCAGTCGGTCCGCCGTCTGCGATCCGCCCAGGACGTTGAGGTCCGGATCGACCTTGCTCCCTCGCCGCCCAGATCGATGGTCTGGCGCAGGAACAGGCGCGGCAGCTTCACATAGGGGTCGCGCGCGCCGACCTTATAGGCCTCGCCCGAGGGAAAGCCGGCGATCCCGATCGTGTCGGACAGGCCGAAGCCCTGGTCGACCTCCGGGTTGATCCACGCCTCGGCGCCGCTCCATGGACGCACGCCGGCGTAAAGGGTGACGTCGGCGGTCTCATCGCCCCGCGCGCCGGGATCCAGGCTCAGCGGGCCTTCATAGGGCGAAGCGAAAGCCGGGTGGGCCTGTTCGGTGACGGTGGCCTGGGCGTGGAAGGCGTAGGCCTGGGACGCTGTCCGCGCCAGAGCGCAGCCGGCCCGAGTCGGCGCCCAGGCCAGGACGCCGACAGCGGCTATCGCTTCGTTGCCGCGCGTGCGCGTCATGACGTTTCCCCACGACCGGCTGGGCTGCTGCAACGGCTTTTTGAAGGTTTGGCGTCACGCCGTCACACGCCGCGGTCGGGCGTTTTCAAACGCCTCGAAAAAGCCGAGGTCAAGCCTTGCACGGAACAGACATATTCATACATGCCAGGGCGGGCCTTCCCTGATGGCCTCTTTGCAGGACGCGACGATGATCTCAGCTTCGGCCTATGCCGCCTATGACGCCGGCTCGCCGCTTCGGGCTTGGTCCTTCGAACGGCGCGACGTGGGGCCGGGCGATGTCGGCATCGACATCCTGTTCTGCGGTGTCTGTCACTCAGACCTGCACGCGGCCAAGGGCGAGTGGGGCGAGCCCAATCGTCCGTTCGTTCCAGGCCACGAAATCGTCGGCCGCGTGAACGCGGTGGGACCCTTGGTTACCCGCTACAAAGTCGGAGATCTGGTCGGCGTCGGCTGCATGGTGGATTCCTGTCGCAGTGTTCCAGCTGCGACGACGGCTTGGAGCAGTATTGCGATGACGGCATGATCGGCACCTACATGGGCGTCGAGCAGGAGACGCGGCCGGCCAGACCTACGGCGGCTATTCCGAGCAAGATCGTGGTGCGCCGAACACTTCGTTCTGCGCATCCCCGATGGCCTGGACCCGGCCGCTGCCGCGCCCCTGCTGTGCGCCGGCATCACCACCTATTCACCCCTGCGCCACTGGAAGGTTGGACCGGGAAAGACGGTCGGGATCGTGGGCCTGGGCGGCCTGGGCCACATGGGCGTGAAGCTGGCGCGCGCCATGGGTGCGACTGTGGTGGTGTTCACCACCTCGCCCGATAAGATCGAGGACGCCAAGCGCCTGGGCGCGCATGAGGTGGTGATTTCGCGCGACGAGGCGGCCAATGGCCGCGCAGGCCGGCAGGTTCGACTTTATCCTGAACATGGTCGCCGCCTCCCACAACCTGGATCCCTTCATCAACGCCTTGAAGCGGGACGGGACCATGACGATGCTGGGCGCGCCCTGCCACGCCTCATCCGTCGCCGGCGTCATGGGCCTGATCATGAAGCGGCGCAGCATCGCCGGCTCGCTCATCGGCGGCATCGCCGAAACCCAGGAGATGCTGGATTTCTGCGGAGAGCACGGCATCACGGCCGATATCGAATTGATCCCCATCCAGCAGATCAACACCGGCCTATGAGCGGATGCTGAAAGGCGATGTGAAGTACCGGTTCGTGATCGACATGAGCACGCTGAAAGACGGCTGAGGGCCGTCAGCCCTTTTTGAGCGGCGCGCCTATCGACCAGCCGACGCCGAAGGGGTCCTTCAGCATGCCGTAGCGGTCGCCCCAGAACATGTCGGCGATGGGCAGCTTGACCGTGCATCCGGCCTGGATCGCCCGGTCCCACCAGGCGTCCGCATCGTCCACCTGCACGTGCAGGGTGAAGCCTCCCGGCGTCTCCAGGGGCGCGCCGTGCTCGGGGAAGGCGTCCGACAGCATGACCGAGGCGCCGTTGATGTAGAGGTGCACATGCAGCAGCTTGGGCCCGCCGCCGGCTGCCATGCGAGCCACTTCTTGGGCGGCGAAGGCGGATTTGTAGAACGCGGCCGCTCCCGCCGCATCGCTCAGGTGCAGATGGCGCCACGCCGCCGAGCACGGCGGGCTGGGCGGGGGCGGTGTCTGGTTGGCTCATGGCGTCCTCCGGGCTCGGGCGATCAACGCCGACATCCGGTGCGATCGTCAAGCCCGGCCGGATGGCCCCGCCTTGAGTTTTGGGCCCTGCTCGTGTAAACGCGCCGCTTCAAGTCTCGGCCCCTGCGGGCCGGGCTTAATTTCGCTTCCGCAAGGGAGCGGGGCGGGGGCCCCTCGGGGCTCCCATCCTGTCCGAGAACTACGGGGTTCGGGGGTCACCCGGACCATAAGCGTGGAAGAGCCCTTCCAGGCCGTAGGGAGACGGGACGCAGACCGCCCCACGCATTCATCCCATGGGATGGCGTGCGGCCGATGCTCTCGGGACAGGTCTAACGGTCAAGCCGGGAAGGGCATCCTTTCGGGCCGCAACCGCTTTCGGCTGCCGGATGGTCCGGCCGCCTAACGTGAGTAACGGAGACCGCAATGGACCGCGCTCAAAAAGCTGAGTTGATCGAGACGCTGAAAGGCGTCCTGGCAGACTCCGGCGCTGTCGTCGTGACCCACTACATGGGTCTTACGGTTGCGGAAATGACTGAACTGCGCGGACGCCTCCGCAAGGAAGGCGCCAAGCTGCAGGTGGTGAAGAACACGTTGATCCAGAAGGCGCTGAACGGCGCGGCCGGCGAGGGGGGCAATGCCCTTTTCAAGGGTCCTGTCGCCATCGCCTATGGCCCGGACGCCGTCTCCGCCGCCAAGGTCGTCACCCAGTACGCCAAGGACAACGAGAAATTCTCGGTGGTTGGCGGCCTGCTCGGGCAAACGACCGTCCTGGACCAAAAGGCGGTGAGCGCGCTCGCCACCCTGCCGTCCCTGGATCAGATTCGCGCCCAGCTCATCGGCCTTCTCAACGCCCCGGCCACCAAGGTCGCCGGCGTGCTGCAGGCTCCGGCTGGTCAACTCGCCCGCGTTTTCAATGCCTATGCAACGAAGGACGCGGCGTAGTCGCCGGTCATCTCCCCAATCCGCACATCCATCCCATCAAGGAAAACACCATGTCCAAGCTCGAAAAACTGGTCGACGAACTGTCCACCCTGACCGTTCTGGAAGCCGCTGAACTGTCCAAGCTCCTCGAAAACAAGTGGGGCGTCTCCGCGGCCGCTCCCGTGGCCTTCGCCGCTCCGGCGGCGGGCGGCGGCGGCGCGCGGCTCCGGCCGAAGCGGCCGAAGAGCAAACCGAATTCACCGTCGTGCTGACCGCCGGCGGCGAAAAGAAGATCAACGTCATCAAGGAAGTCCGCTCCGTCCGGTCCGACCTGGGCCTGAAGGAAGCCAAGGACCTGGTCGAAGGCGCGCCGCAGAACGTGAAGGAGAACGTCTCCAAGCAGGAAGCGGAAGAGATCAAGAAGAAGCTGGAAGAAGCCGGCGCCACCGTGGTGATCAAGTAGGCTGGGTCCAGCTTCTGCGACCTCTCCCGCTTGCGGGAGAGGGGGACCACGAAGTGGTGGAGAGGGCATGCCAGTGGCAAACGGCCTCCGCTGAACCCTCCGTGCGGCCGCATGCCCCCTCAGTCCCTTCGGGACAGCTCCCCCGCTGGCGGGGGAGCTCGCATGACCACGGAATTAATCGAGCGGCCCCGGGGGGAGACCTCCGGGGCCGTTTTCATGCCTGCTCGGCGGCCTCGGCCAGGCCGATATGGATGCGCCCGTCGGCCAGATGCACCCTCAGGCCCCGATGACGCATCAAGTAGGAGAGTCCGACCAGGGCCGCGCTGAAGCCCGCCGCCGCGCCCACGCACACCGCCCAGCGCGGACCGAACCGGTCGGCCACCCAGCCGACGATGGGCGCGCCGATCGGCGTGCCCCCCAGCGCGATGGCCATCATGATCGCCATCACCCGGCCGCGCATGGCCGGTTCGGTGGTCAGCTGCAACACGCTG
This sequence comes from uncultured Alphaproteobacteria bacterium, assembly GCA_963804105.1. GTDB lineage: Bacteria > Pseudomonadota > Alphaproteobacteria > Caulobacterales > Caulobacteraceae > BOG-938. The sequence goes on along the minus strand of CAWDPL010000024.1, from coordinate 71,544 downwards.
TTGGTCGATGGTGGTGAAGGTCTGAGCCGATATGCCGATGACGATCAGGGCCAGCGCCGAAGAGCCAGTAGCTGGGCATAATCGCGGCCAGCGTGAAGCCCAGCGCCGAACAGGCCGCGCCGCCGATCAGCAGGGCGATGCGCGGCCTGTGCGTCGCGCGCGGCCAGCAGGGCGCCGGCGACCGACCCGACCGCCATGATGGAGGTCAGCAGTCCGTACTGGCCCGCGCCGGCGTGAAACACCGTGACCGACATGGTGGAGATGAAGATCGGGAAAGTTGAGGCCGAAGGTGCCGACCAGGAATAGCATGAGCAGGATGGCCTGCAGATCAGGCCGGCGCCAGACTAGCGGAAGCCTTCGGCGAGCCCGCTGGCGCGGCGTCGCGCTGCTCGCTTCGGATGCAGGTCGCGCGACCCGCAGCAGGCACAGCGAGCCGAGCACCGCCGCGAACGAGACGCCGCGTTGATCAGGAACACCCAGCCGGAGCCGATCGCGGCGATCAGCACCCCGGCCATGGCCGGGCCCGATCATGCGCGCGGCGTTGAAGGAGGTGGAATTCAGCGCCACCGCGTTGGTCAGGTCGCTCCTGGCCACCAGTTCGGACACGAAGGTCTGGCGCGCCGGGCGAGTCGAAGGCAGCCGACGCAGCCCAGTAGGAAGGCGAACACGTAGACATGCCAAAGCTGCACCAGTCCGGTGACGGTGAGCAGGCCCAGGCCGAGCGCCAGGGCGCCCATGGCCGCCTGGGTGCGCGAGCAGGAGCTTGCGCCGGTCGAGTGATCGGCGGCGAAGCCGGTCAGCGGCAGCAGCAGCAGCTGCGGCCCGAACTGCAAGCGCCATGACGATGCCCACCGCCGTGGCGTTGTTGTGGGTCAGCTGGGTCAGCACCAGCCAGTCCTGGGCGGTGCGCTGCATCCAGGTGCCGACATTGGACACGATCGCGCCGACCGGCCCAGAGCCGGTAGTTGTAGTTGCCGAGGGATCGGAAAGCGTTGCTCACAGGGTACTCACCAGGTGGAAAAATCCGAAAATAGGCGGCGCGCGCTCACGACTGGGCTAGGCGTTTGAGCAGGTCGACGGCGTCGGCCAGCGCTGACTGCTCATCCGACGAAAGATGGTCTGGATGGCGCGCATCAGCCAGTCCTGCCGGGCCGAGCGGCTATCCTTCATCATCTCCAGGCACGCGGTGGTCAGCGACCAGATGATCTGGCGGCCGTCCTGGGGGTCCGGCGCGCCGCTAATGAGGCCCGCCGCCTCCAGCGCGGCCACATTGGCCCCCATGGACTGAGGACGCATGCCTTCGTCGCGGGCCAGCGCGGTGACGGTCGCCGGGCCGTCGCGCTCCAGGCGTCGCAGCGCCGAGGTCTGAGCCCAGGTCAGGTCGCCCATATGCATCTGATCGCGCAGACGGCGTTTGAGCCTGCCCAGCACCACGCGGAGCTCGCCCGCCAACGCTGAGGCGCGGGCGAGGTCGGAATCATCGATAGGTTTGTCCATGGATGGGGCTTATCAGATAGGAAGGAAAACTACAAAGGTAAACTTCATATCTGGCCACGGGCATTGGACGTTCCATTTGGAGCCATTACCAAAACCCCGCTCCTCCCCGCGAAAAGCGGGGACCCCAGTCCTGTCCCAGGAATCGCCAAGCTGGAAAGACCTGGGTCCCCGCTTTCGCGGGGAAAGGTAAGGATTTTCACTTACCCAATCCCGGCAAGACGGCCTCCGTCGATCTATCCCTTAAAAAATGCCGTCATCGCCCTGGGGACCTTGATCGGGCGACCCAAGCCAGTTTTGCGACTGGGTACGTCGCTTGGGTCCCCCGGTTCGTCCTTTGGCGCCCGGAGGATGACGAAGATAGTTGGTTTGCTCGACCAATTAGAAATCCCGAGGTCCGTTTCAACCCGTCTGATCCAGGCCTGAACGGCGGGATAGAGCCCCAGGTCAAAGCCGCCCTCGTGAGCCACACGCGTATAGGCGACCAAGGCGATGTCCGCGAGGGAACAGCGCTCGCCCACCAAATAGTCGGACGTTGCGAGGGCCTCATCGAGGCGCTTGAGCGCCCCATGGCCCCGGTTCTTCAAAACGCCGGTCTCGATCCAGCGATAGTCCAGACCGAGATAATCGGCTGCCCACTTCACCTTCAGGCAGTTGCCCGAGATGAAGTCGCCATGGATTTGCAGCATGATTTCAGCCCCCCTGCGGCCGGTTCCCGATTGATCCGCGACCGGCTGATTTGCCCTCGCCAAGAAATTCTCGCAACAGGCGCAATTGGCCCCTTCCCATCCCCTCGCTCCTCGCCTATATCCCCCCGTTCACGAAGAGATTCGGTGGAGCGCCTCGGCGTGTCCGCAACCCAGCCCCGAGGCGCGGTCGATCGCCCTCTGACCTGCGCGAAGGGGCGCCCTGTTCCGTGAGGAAGAGGGTTGATTTTCCGGCGTCCGGCAGGCGGTCCATCAGGGCCCCTGTTCCGAGGGTGGACGCTAGGACCTGACGGGCGGATTCCGCCCGCTGTTTTTGATCCGCGCCTGCAGCGCGCGAGGGAGCAACGATGCCTCAGTCGTTCACCGGCAAGAAGCGTATCCGCAAGTCGTTCGGCCGCATTCCTGAAGCGGTCCAGATGCCGAACCTCATCGAGGTGCAGCGTTCGTCCTATGAACAGTTCCTGCAGCGCGAAGTGCGCCCGCAGGACCGTAACGGGGAGGGCATCGAGGCGGTCTTCAAGTCGGTGTTCCCGATCAAGGACTTCAACGAACGGGCCGTGCTGGAATACGTCTCCTACGAGTTCGAGGAGCCCAAGTACGACGTCGAGGAATGCATCCAGCGCGACATGACCTACGCCGCGCCGCTGAAGGTCAAGCTGCGCCTGATCGTGTTCGAGAGCGACGAGGAAACCGGCGCCCGCTCGGTCAAGGACATCAAGGAGCAGGACGTCTACATGGGCGATATCCCGCTCATGACCGACAAGGGCACCTTCATCGTCAACGGCACCGAGCGCGTCATCGTCTCCCAGATGCACCGCTCGCCCGGCGTGTTCTTCGACCACGACAAGGGCAAGACCCACGCCTCGGGCAAGCTCCTGTTCGCCGCGCGCATCATTCCCTATCGCGGCTCGTGGCTCGATTTCGAGTTCGACGCCAAGGACATCGTCTATGTCCGCATCGACCGGCGCCGCAAACTGCCGGCCACCACCTTCCTCTACGCGCTCGGCATGGACGCGGAGGAAATCCTCACCACCTTCTACGACGTCATCCCGTTCGAAAAGCGTGACGGGGTCAAGGGCACGGCCGGTTGGGCCACGCCCTACAAGCCCGAGCGCTGGCGCGGCGTGAAGCCCGAATTCCCGCTGATCGACGCGGACACCGGCGAGGAAATCGCTCCGGCCGGCCAGAAGATCTCCGCCCGCGCGGCCAAGAAGTTCGCCGACAGCGGCGTCAAGACCCTGCTTTTGGCGCCCGACGCCTTGGCCGGCCGCTTCCTGGCGCGCGACGCGGTCAATATGCAGACCGGCGAAATCTACGCCGAAGCGGGCGAAGAGCTGGACGCCGCCTCCATCACCGCCCTGGAAGCTCAGGGCTTCTCCACGGTGGAAGTGCTCGACATCGACCACGTCACGGTCGGCGCCTACATGCGCAACACCCTGCGCGTGGACAAGAACGCCGTGCGCGAGGACGCTCTGTTCGACATCTACCGCGTCATGCGTCCCGGCGAGCCGCCGACGGTGGAAGCGGCCGAGACCATGTTCCAGGGCCTGTTCTTCGATTCCGAACGCTACGACCTCTCCTCGGTCGGCCGCGTGAAGATGAACATGCGTCTGGAGCAGGACTGCCCCGACGACATGCGCGTCCTGCGCAAGGAAGACGTGCTGGCGGTGCTCAAGGTCCTGGTCGGCCTGCGCGACGGCCGCGGCGAGATCGACGACATCGACAACCTCGGCAACCGCCGGGTCCGCTCGGTCGGTGAGCTTTTGGAAAACCAGTACCGCGTCGGCCTGCTGCGCATGGAGCGGGCGATCAAGGAGCGCATGTCCTCGGTCGATATCGACACGGTCATGCCGCACGACCTGATCAACGCCAAGCCGGCGGCGGCGGCGGTGCGCGAGTTCTTCGGCTCGTCCCAGCTGTCCCAGTTCATGGACCAGACCAATCCGCTGTCGGAAATCACCCACAAGCGCCGCCTGTCGGCGCTCGGCCCGGGCGGTCTGACCCGCGAGCGCGCCGGCTTCGAGGTGCGCGACGTGCACCCGACCCACTACGGCCGCATCTGCCCCATCGAGACGCCGGAAGGCCCCAACATCGGCCTGATCAACTCCCTGGCGGCCCACGCCGCGCGTGAACAAGTACGGCTTCATCGAGAGCCCCTATCGCCGGGTCGTGGACAATAAGACCACCGAGGAGGTGGTCTATATGTCGGCGATGGAGGAGGCCAAGCACACCATCGCCCAGGCCAATCTGTCGCTCTCGCCCAAGGGCGAGCTGCTGGATGATCTGGTGACCGTGCGCATCAACGGCGAAGTGACCCTGGCCTCCAAGGACCAGGTCGACTTCATGGACGTCTCGCCCAAGCAGGTGGTGTCGGTGGCCGCGGCCCTGATCCCCTTCCTGGAAAACGACGACGCCAACCGCGCCCTGATGGGCTCGAACATGCAGCGTCAGGCCGTGCCCCTGATCCAGTCCGACGCGCCGCTGGTCGGCACCGGCATGGAGGACGTTGTCGCCCGCGACTCCGGCGCCACCGTGGTGGCCCGCCGCTCGGGCGTCGTGGAGCAGATCGACGGCACCCGCATCGTCATCCGCGCCACCGAGGAGACCGATCCGACCAAGCCGGGCGTGGACATCTACCGTCTGTCCAAGTTCCAGCGCTCCAACCAGAACACCTGCATCAACCAGCGTCCGCTGGTGCGGGTGGGCGACAGGATCTCAGCCCGGCGACATCATCGCCGACGGCCCGTCCACCGAGCTCGGCGAACTGGCCCTGGGCCGCAACGCCCTCGTCGCCTTCATGCCCTGGAACGGCTACAACTTCGAGGACTCGATCCTGATCTCCGAGCGCATCGTGCGCGATGACGTGTTCACCTCGATCCACATCGAGGAGTTCGAGGTCATGGCCCGCGACACCAAGCTGGGTCCGGAAGAAATCACCCGCGACATCCCCAACGTCGGCGAGGAAGCCCTGCGCAACCTCGACGAGGCGGGCATCGTGGCCATCGGCGCCGAGGTCATGCCGGGCGACATCCTCGTCGGCAAGGTCACGCCCAAGGGCGAGAGCCCGATGACGCCGGAAGAAAAGCTGCTGCGCGCCATCTTCGGCGAAAAGGCCTCCGACGTGCGCGACACCTCCCTGCGCCTGCCGCCGGGCGTGGCCGGCACCATCGTCGAGGTGCGGGTGTTCAACCGGCACGGCGTCGACAAGGACGAACGGGCCCTGGCCATCGAACGCGAAGAAATCGACCGCCTCGGCAAGGACCGCGACGACGAGTTCGCCATCCTGAACCGCAACATCACCGGCCGCCTGCGCGAGATGCTGCGTGGGCAAGACCGCCGTCTCCGGGCCCAAGGGCCTGGGCCGCGGCGAGATCACCCTTGAGAAGCTCGACGACATCTCCCCCGGCCTGTGGTGGCAGATCGCGCTCGACGACGAGAAGGCCATGGGCGAGCTGGAGGCCATGCGCCGCCAGTTCGACGAGGCGCGCAAGCGCCTGGATCGCCGCTTCGAGGACAAGGTCGACAAGCTGCAGCGCGGCGACGAACTGCCTCCGGGCGTGATGAAGATGGTCAAGGTGTTCGTGGCGGTGAAGCGCAAGCTGCAGCCGGGCGACAAGATGGCCGGCCGTCACGGCAACAAGGGGGTCATCTCCAAGATCCTGCCGATCGAGGACATGCCCTATCTGGAGGACGGCACCGCGGTGGACGTGGTGCTCAATCCGCTGGGCGTGCCCTCGCGGATGAACGTCGGCCAGATCTTCGAGACCCACCTCGGCTGGGCCTGCGCCGGTCTGGGCAAGCAGATCGCCACGCTGCTGGAAGCCTGGCAGAACGGCGGCCAGCGTGCGGCGCTGATCCAGCGTCTGCGCGACATCTACGGCCCCGATCAGGAGCTGCCCGAAGGGGACGATGAGGAACTGATCGAGCTGTGCCGCAACCTGGCCAAGGGCGTTCCGATCGCCACGCCGGTGTTCGACGGCGCCCACATCGAGCGACATCGAGGAGCACCTGGAGATGGCGGGCCTGGATCGCTCCGGCCAGGTCCATCCTGTTCGACGGCCAGACCGGCGAGCAGTTCAAGCGCCCGGTCACCGTCGGCTACATCTACATGCTGAAGCTGCACCACCTGGTCGACGACAAGATCCACGCCCGCTCGATCGGCCCCTACAGCCTGGTCACCCAGCAGCCGCTGGGCGGCAAGGCCCAGTTCGGCGGCCAGCGCTTCGGGGAAATGGAGGTGTGGGCTCTGGAAGCCTACGGCGCCGCCTACACCCTGCAGGAGATGCTGACGGTGAAGTCCGACGACGTGGCGGGACGGACCAAGGTCTACGAATCGATCGTCCGCGGCGACGACACCTTCGAGGCCGGCATCCCGGAAAGCTTCAACGTGCTGGTCAAGGAGATGCGCTCCTTGGGCCTGAACGTGGAGCTGGAAAACACCTGATCGCCGCCAAGCTCGCTGTCCGATCGATGATAGGCGAGGGGAGGGGCCGTCAGCCTCTCCCCACCAGCTCTCGGAAATTTCTGACGAACTGGAAATTCCATGAACCAGGAAGTCCTGAATATCTTCAATCCGGTGGTCGCCGCCCCGACCTTCGACCAGATCCGCATCTCGCTCGCCAGCCCGGAGAAGATCCGCTCGTGGTCGTTCGGCGAGATCAAGAAGCCGGAGACCATCAACTACCGGACGTTCAAGCCCGAGCGCGACGGCCTGTTCTGCGCCCGCATCTTCGGTCCGACCAAGGACTACGAGTGCCTGTGCGGCAAGTACAAGCGCATGAAGTACAAGGGCATCATCTGCGAAAAGTGCGGCGTCGAGGTCACCCTCGCGCGCGTGCGGCGCGAGCGCATGGGCCATATCGAACTGGCCTCGCCGGTCGCGCACATCTGGTTCCTCAAGAGCCTGCCCAGCCGCATCGCCCTGATGCTCGACATGCCGCTGAAGGACATCGAGCGGGTCCTCTATTTCGAATACTACATCGTCACCGAGCCGGGCCTGACCCCGCTGAAGCAGCACCAGCTGCTGAGCGAAGACGACTACCTGCGCTTCCAGGAGGAGTTCGGCGACGACAGCTTCACCGCCGAGATCGGCGCCGAGGCCGTGCGCGGCATGCTCATGGCCATCGACCTGCCCAAGGAAGCCGACAAGCTGCGCGAGGAGCTGGCCACCACCACCTCCGAGATCAAGCAGAAGAAGGCCTCCAAGCGCCTGAAGATCATCGAGGCCTTCATCGAGAGCGGCAACAAGCCGGAATGGATGATCCTGACGGTCATCCCGGTCATCCCGCCCGAGCTGCGCCCGCTGGTGCCGCTGGACGGCGGCCGCTTCGCCACCTCCGACCTGAACGACCTCTATCGCCGGGTGATCAACCGCAACAACCGCCTCAAGCGCCTGATCGAGCTGCGCGCGCCCGACATCATCATCCGCAACGAGAAGCGGATGCTGCAGGAGGCGGTCGACGCCCTGTTCGACAACGGCCGCCGCGGCCGGGTCATCACCGGCGCCAACAAGCGCCCGCTGAAGTCGCTGGCCGACATGCTGAAGGGCAAGCAAGGCCGCTTCCGCCAGAACCTGCTCGGCAAGCGCGTCGACTACTCCGGCCGTTCGGTCATCGTGGTCGGTCCCGAGCTGAAGCTGCACGAGTGCGGCCTGCCCAAGAAGATGGCGCTGGAGCTGTTCAAGCCGTTCATCTACGCGCGGCTGGACGCCAAGGGCCTGTCGGGCACCGTCAAGCAGTCCAAGCGCATGGTCGAGCGCGAGCAGCCGCAGGTGTGGGACATCCTCGAGGAGGTGATCCGCGAGCACCCGGTGCTGCTCAACCGCGCCCCGACCCTGCACCGCCTCGGCATCCAGGCGTTCGAGCCCAAGCTGATCGAGGGCAAGGCGATCCAGCTGCACCCGCTGGTCTGCGCCGCCTTCAACGCCGACTTCGACGGCGACCAGATGGCCGTGCACGTCCCGCTGAGCCTGGAAGCCCAGCTGGAAGCGCGCGTCCTGATGATGTCGACCAACAACATCCTCTCGCCCGCCAACGGCCGGCCGATCATCGTGCCCTCGCAGGACATCGTGCTGGGCCTCTACTACCTGTCCATGGCCAAGGAAGGCGAGCCCGGCGAAGGCAAGCTGTTCGCCGACATCGGCGAGATCGAGGCGGCGCTGGAAGCCGGCGTGGTCACCCTGCACACCAAGATCAAGGCCCGCTTCACCGGAAGATGAACGCCGACGGCGGCTCGTGCGCCAAGGTGATCGACACCACGCCCGGGCGGATGAAGATCGCGGCCCTGCTGCCGCATCACCCGGCCGATCGGCCACCGGCTGGTGGAAAAGAGCGCTGACCAAGAAGGAGATCGCCAACCTGATCGACGCCGTCTACCGGCACTGCGGTCAGAAGGCGACGGTGATCTTCGCCGACCAGATCATGGGCCTGGGCTTCCGCGAAGCGGCCAAGGCCGGCATCTCCTTCGGCAAGGACGACATCGTCATCCCCGAGCGCAAGAAGGCTATCGTCGCGGAACACCCGCAAGCTGGTCGAGGAATACGAGCAGCAATACGCGGACGGCCTGATCACCCGCGGCGAGAAGTACAACAAGGTGGTCGACGCCTGGGCCAAGTCCACCGACCGCGTCGCCGACGAGATGATGGCCGAGATCTCCACCAAGAAGGTCGACCGGACGGCCGCGAGCTGGAGATCAACTCCATCTACATGATGGCCCACTCCGGCGCCCGGGGCTCCCAGGCCCAGATGAAGCAGCTCGGCGGCATGCGCGGCCTGATGGCCAAGCCCTCCGGCGAGATCATCGAGACGCCGATCATCTCCAACTTCAAGGAAGGCCTGACCGTGCTGGAGTACTTCAACTCCACCCACGGCGCCCGCAAGGGTCTGGCCGACACGGCGCTGAAGACCGCCAACTCCGGCTATCTGACCCGCCGCCTGGTCGACGTGGCGCAGGACTGCATCATCATCGAGGAAGACTGCGGCACCACGCGCGGCATCACCCTGCGCGCGGTGGTCGAAGGCGGCGACGTGCTGGTCTCTCTGGGCCAACGCATCCTCGGCCGGGTCACCGCCGAGGACGTGAAGGACCCGGGCAACGGCGACGATCGTGTTCCCCGCCGACACCTATCTGGACGAGAGCCCTGGTCGAGCAGATCGAGAAGGCCGGCGTGCAGTCGGTGAAGGTCCGCTCGGTGCTGGTCTGCGACGCCAACCCCGGCGTCTGCGCCACCTGCTACGGCCGCGATCTGGCCCGCGGCACCACGGTCAACATCGGCGAAGCGGTGGGCGTCATCGCCGCCCAGTCGATCGGCGAGCCGGGCACCCAGCTGACCATGCGCACCTTCCACATCGGCGGCGCTGCCCAGGTGGCCGAGCAGTCGTTCTTCGAGGCGACCAACGACGGCGTCTTCCGCTTCTCCGGCGGCGCCAGCGTGACCGCGGCCGACGGCGACCTGATCGTCATGAGCCGCAACATGCTGGTCACCGTCCAGGTCGACGGCAAGGACCGCGAGGCCTACAAGCCGCCCTACGGCGCGCGCCTGCGCTTCAAGGACGGCGACAAGGTCAAGCGCGGCCAGCGCATGGTCGAATGGGACCCGTACACCACCCCGATCATCACCGAGGTGGGCGGCAAGGTGAAGCTTCGAGGACCTGGTCGACGGCCTGTCCGTGCGCGAGGAAGCCGACGAAGCCACCGGCATCTCCAACCGCGTGGTCGCCGACTGGCGCGCCAGCCCGCGCGGCGCGGACCTGCGTCCGGCCATGGCGGTGCTCGACCCCGACGGCGCCTACAAGCGCCTGGCCAACGGCGGCGAGGCCCGTTACCTGCTGCCGGTGGGCGCGATCCTGTCGGTCAGCGACGGCGACGAGGTCAAGCCGGGCGAGGTCATGGCCCGCCTGCCCACCGAAAGCGCCAAGACGCGCGACATCACCGGCGGTCTGCCGCGGGTGGCCGAACTGTTCGAGGCCCGCCGGCCGAAGGACTGCGCGGTGATCGCCGAAATGGATGGCCGGGTCGAGTTCGGCCGCGACTACAAGAACAAGCGCCGCATCAAGATCACCCCGGAAGCCGTTGACGGCGAACCGGGCGAGGCGGTCGAGTTCCTCATCCCCAAGGGCAAGCACATCTCCGTCCACGACGGCGATACGATCCGCAAGGGCGAGTACATCATCGACGGCAACCCCGATCCGCACGACATCCTGCGCATCCAGGGCATCGAGGCGCTGGCCGACTTCCTGGTCAATGAGATCCAGGAGGTCTACCGACTGCAGGGCGTGCCGATCAACGACAAGCACATCGAGGTGATCGTTCGCCAGATGCTGCAGAAGGTGGAAATCCTCGAGCCGGGCGACACCGGCCTGATCAAGGGCGACCATCTGGACAAGACTGAACTGGACGAGGAGAACGCCAAGGCGGAAGCCCGCGGCGGTCGTCCGGCCCTCGTTCAGCCGGTTCTGCTGGGCATCACCAAGGCGTCGCTGCAGACCCGCAGCTTCATCTCGGCGGCCTCCTTCCAGGAAACCACCCGCGTGCTCACCGACGCCTCGGTGCACGGCAAGGTCGACACCCTGGAGGGCCTGAAGGAGAACGTCATCGTCGGACGGCTCATCCCGGCGGGCACGGGCTCGTACCTGCGCGGCCTGCAGCGCATCGCCGCCAAGCGCGACGAGCAACTGGCCGCCCTGCGCGAGCAGACCCTGGCGGTGGAGGAACTCCCCGAGGAGATCGCCGTCCAGGCCGAGGAAGAAGCCAAGGCCGAAGCCTAGACCCAGGCTGCACGCCAGTGTTCGGAACGGCCCGGGAGTGATCCCGGGCCGTTTTCGCGTGACGTCAAATTTCCGGCCGGTCTAATCTGACGCCGATTGAGGATCTCGATGGCGCATTTCCAGCTCGTGCACTGCCTAGGCGGCTCGCAGGTCCACGGCCTCAACGGCTACAAGGACGTCATCGATACGGTCCAATGGGGTCTGGAGCAGCTGGGTCATCAGGTCCGTTATTCGGTCAATGAGCCCTCGCCGGACGCCACGAACATCATCTTCGGCGCCCAGGTTCTGCCCTTGGAGGCTTTGGCCGCCTTGCCCGACGGGACGATCATCTACAATTTCGAACAGATCCGCGGGCTGCCGATCAAGCAGGTCAAGGCCTCGGTGCGTTACTGCGCCTCGCGTTTTAGAATCTGGGATTACTGCGCCGCCAACTTGGACGCCTGGAACGCCCTCGGCGAGGCGGATGTCCGCATCGCGCCGGTCGGCTACGCGCCGGTGCTCAGCCGTCTGCGAAAGGTCCAGCCTCAGGACATCGACGTGCTGATTTACGGCATTAGCGGCCACAAGAGGCTGGCCGCCTTCGACGCCCTCTCGCGCAGCGGATTGACCACGGTGTTCGTCAGCGGCCTTTACGGTCCCGCGCGCGACGATCTGATCGAGCGCGCCAAGATCATCTTGAACATCACTCTCTACGAGCACGCCAAGATTTTCGAGATCGTCAGGTGTTCCTATTTGCTGGCAAACCGAAAAGCCGTTGTTTCCGAGATCGAACCCGGCGGCTTTGTGGAAGAGGACATCAAGAGCGGCGTCCTGTTTGCGGAGCGCCGGGACGTCGTGGCGCAATGCCATGCGCTCGCAGGGGACGACAGCCGGCGCGCGGCGCTTGAGGAAGAGGGCTTCAGGGTCATTTCCCGGCGCGATGTCCGCGACATTCTGAAGACGGCCTTGGAAACCTAGACGGGTCCGGCGACAGTGGCGCCATGACTCAGCCCATGGCTCTCGGCGACCGGCGCGCCCTGACGGCGGGAGAATGGTCGAGCGTGACGCGCGGCCTGGCCGAGGCCTTGCGCGCCGTGCGGGCCGAACCCCTCATCATTGCCAGGCCGGCCTGGCCGGCGCGCGTGGCGGCGCTTTGGCGCGGCGGGACGCCGATCATGGTCATCGGCCGACGCATCTATTGGCCCGGCGCGCTGCGGGACATGTCCGGCCTTCAAAGCCCCAAGGCCATGGCGGTGCTGCAGCACGAACTGCAGCACGTGCTGGAATACGCCGTCGGCGAGCTCAGCGTGGCGCGTTATGTGCTGGCCCCGCGCAACTGGACCTACGACTACAGTCTGGACGCGACCTCGCGCTGGGCGGACTTCGGCGCGGAACAGCGCGCCTCCATCGCCGAGCACCTGTGGCTGATCGAACGGGGCCTGATGACGGACGCCGAGGCTGGACGGCTGCACCGTCAGGTGATCCCCTGGGCCTAATCGCCGGCGCGATGCCAGGCCCCGCAAAAATGAAGAGGTCCGCCATGCGCGCGTTCGTTCCCGGCTTGACGATGTTCGCGATGACGCTCGCCGCTCCCGAGGCCTTCGCTGATCCCCTGTGCAACGCCGTGACGAAGCTCGCCGCGGCCGCCCCGTCAGGCTTTGCCGCCATCAGAGGTCCAGTGAACGCTGCGGCGCACACCAGCTCCTTCGACGTCTACGCCGCTCGCGCGGCTTTGCCCGGCGCCAAGGACTGCGGCATCACGGTCCCCGAGGAGTTGGGTCTGGGCCCGCCGAGCTATGCCTGCGAATTCTCAAGCGCCGCTCGGCCCAGGACGACCATGGCCAGGCTCGCAACCAAATTGGCCCGCTGCATTGGCGCCGACATTCCCCTGCCGCCGTCCTTCGTGACCGGCCCTCAGGGCCCAGGATTTGGTTTCACGGCCAAATCCGTCCGCTACGACCTGTCGGCGGCGCGCACCGGCGGCAAGACGGGCCCTTGGGTCGTCACTCTCAACATCGCGCCGGGCGAGCGTTAGCGAGCGCTCCCGAGGGGCGGAATGGTCAAGGTAAGCCGATAGCGCCCAAAGGCGCCGTCGGCCATCAGATTGGGGCTGAAGGTCAGCACATAGGCGCCGTCCGTCGGCAGGCGGATGGCGTTGGGAATGCCGGGCCCGTCAACGTCGCCGTTGGGGTAGGCGATCACCGCGCGGAAGGCGGGGCCGCGAAGCGCCAGCGCAGCATCTGGCCGGCGTGGGCCTTGAACCGATAGGCGCAGCAGCGAACGTTCTGTTTCAGCTCGCCCGTCAGCTGCACGGTGTCGGAGCCGCGCTTGAAATGCACCGGGATGGGGTCATCGTCGGACCCTGTGGCGGCCATGGCCGGATGGCCGATCGACAACGACGCGACGGCGATCAGGGCAAGTGTTCCACGCACGGCGCTCTCCTCTATGGCCTCGTTCAGACTTGCCCCATCGGCTCCCGGCTCTCCATCGCCAGCCGCACAGGCGCCCAGGTCATCCGATGCTCGGGGCAGGGGCCCTAGGCGGCGCAGGGCCTCCACATGGATCTCGGCGCGATAGCCCTTGTGCGACGCAAATCCATAGCCGGGATAGACGGCGTCCATCTCGACCATCAGCCGGTCGCGGGCGGTCTTGGCCAGGATGGAGGCCGCTGCGATGGAGCAGGACAGGCCGTCGCCGCCGATCACCGTCCGAACCGGGCAGGGCAGGGAAAGGCGTAATTGCCGTCAATCAGGACCAACGCCGGCGCCGTCTGCAGGGCCTCCACGGCCCGGCGCATGGCCAGACCCGCTGGCGTGCAGGATGTTCAGTTCGGCGATCTCGTCCACCGAGGCGAAGCCACGGCCCAGGCGAGCGCGCGGCCTTGATCTCGATCTCCAGGGCCTCGCGCTGTTTGGCCGACAGCTTCTTGGAATCGTTCAGTCCCTTGGGGACCTCGCGCGGATTGCAGATCACCGCCGCGGCGCACACCGGCCCGGCCCAGGGCCCGCGCCCGGCCTCGTCCACGCCGCAGACCGGGCCGCGGGGCAGGCCTTCTCCAGCAGCATGTCCGGCCCAGCGCTCATGGCGCGTGGCCCATCCGGCGCACCGGCTCATGGCGGAAGCAGCCGGTCAGATGGTCGTTGACCATGCCGATCGCCTGCATGAAGGCGTAGACGATCACCGGGCCGCAGAACTTGAAGCCCTTGGCCTTCAGCGCCTTGGCCATGTCGACGGCGACCGGCGTTTGCGCCGGGACCTGGCCGATGGCGCTCCAGCGGTTCTGGATCGGCTTGCCGTCGACGAAGTCCCACAGGAAGGCGGAGAAGTCCTCGCCGCGCTCGCGCATGTCCAGATAGATCCGCGCGCCGGCGATGGCCGCGTCGATCTTGGCGTTGGAGCGGATGATGCCGGCGTCGGCCATCAGCCGCGCGCGGTCCGCCTCGCCGTAGCGGGCGACGACCTCCGGATCGAAATCGGCGAAGGCGGCGCGGAACGCCTCGCGCTTCTTCAGGATGGTGATCCAGGCCAGCCCGGCCTGGAACCCGTCCAGCACCAGCTTCTCCCACAGCGCCCGGCTGTCGTACTCCGGCACGCCCCACTCGTCGTCGTGATAGGCCTCGTAGAGGGCGTTGCCGCCATGCCGCCCCATCCGCATCGAATCAGCTGCTCGCCCATGAACTCACTCTGGCCCGTCTTCGCCGGGCGTTGGAAGCACATCCGCAGGCCACCATGAAGGAACATCCAGCGTCACGCGCCGGCCGTCCACGCTCAAATCGGCGCCCACGGCCCGATCAAGCCTGAGCAGGGCCATGGCGCGGCCAGGCCCGCCCGACAGCACCTCGCCCGCGCGCAGGTCGCCATGGCCTGTACGGGCGTCCCTGGCGGCGGCGGCGGGCCGCTCGAAGGTGATCGGGACCATCCGCGTCTTGACCGCGCTGCGCCGCTTCATGCGCGAGGTGGTCTCCTGGCCGACGTAGCAGCCCTTGTGGAAGTCGATCCCGCCCAGCAGGTCGAAGTCGGCCTCGATGCGGGTAGGTCTTGTCGGGGCGTGTCCCTGCGGGGTCCGGGACGCCCAGGGCCAGGGCGTGGGCGCGTAGGCCGCTTCGTCTTGGTACAGGTCGCGCCGACGGGCGGCGCTGCGCCGTAGCCGCGCGCAGCCGAGGGCGGCAGGCCATCGGCCCAGCCCGGTCGCGGCCGGCGCCGATCCGCCGGCCGCCGAGACGACGCCGGGAACGGCCGCGATCTCGACCCTGGCCCGCAGGCGATAGATCTCCAGCCGCCCGATCAGCGTGCTCCCGCCGCTCGGCCGCGACGTCCATCAGCACGCCGTCCTCCGTTCCTGACGATCAAAGGTCGAACAGCAGCTTGCCTTGCGGCGTCAGCAAGGCGCCGAACCGGAGTTCTCCCATCGCGAAGGTTTCGACGTCCTGGGTCAGCAGGCTCTGCAGGAAATGCCGCCATCCCGGCCCGGCGACGCGGACCAGGGCTCGGCTGGTCAGGACGGCGTTGACGGGAACAGGGCAGAGTCATGCATGCGCCAGGTGTGGCTCGGCGCGTCCGCTGGAGGCCAGCCTCCTTCCTATAGAGTGCCCGATGACGGCGAAGCCCTTTCCGATCCTGTTCGTCACCGCCACCGCATCGGCGACGCCATCCTCTCGTCCGGCTTGATCAAACGGCTGCACGACGATTCCCGACGCTCGGTTCACGATCGTCGCCGGCCCTCCGCCACGCCCCTGTATCGGCGGTTCCCCGACCTGGAACAGATCATCCTCATGGCCAAGGGCAGGGCCGGCCATTGGTTCAAGATTATGGACCCAGGTGCGCGGCCGGCGATGGGGTTTGATGCTGGATCGCCGAGGTTCGGGCCTGAGCCGCCTTCTGTCCAACCGCAAGCGGGCCGTCTATCGCGGCGTCCGGGGGCCGAGCCGGTGCACAAGGTGATCGAGGCGGCCAGGCTTCTCAGACTCGCCGATGCGCCGCCGCCGCCCTTCCTGTTCACGAGCGAGGAGACCGAGGCGAAAGCCGAGCGCCTGCTGGGCGAAGGGGGCCCGATCCTGGCCATCGGACCGGCGCCAATTGGATCGGCAAGACCTGGCCGGTGGAGCGCTTCGCCCTGGCCGCCGTGCAGCTGATGGAGAAGGCGCGCCGTTCGAGAACGGACGACTGCTGATTCTCGGCGGGCCGGACGACTGGCGCGCGGCCGAACCCATGCGCCGGTCCATTGCGCGCGAGCGTTGGATCGATCTGACGGGTCAGGTCGATCTGTTGACCGCCTATGCGGCGCTCAAGCACGTGCGGCTGTTCATGGGCAACGATTTCGGGCCTGATGCATCTGGCCGCGGCGGCCGGCGCGCCGACCTTGGGCCTGTTTGGGCCCTCGGACGAGCGGCTCTACGGCCCCTGGGGCGAGAAAACCCAGGTGGTGCGCGGCCCGCGCAGTTTCGCCCAGATCCAGGCCGTCGATCCCGGCCTCAGCCAGCCGGTCTGCCATATGCTCGATCTGCCGGTTGAAACCGTGGTGGAGGCGGCCAAGGCCCTGTTCAAGGCCACCGCCGATCCCAAGCCGGACAAACCCGCCAGGAAGATTGCCCAGCGCTGAGACCGCTTGATCCGATCGTCCTGTCGGGGGCTAGAGCCCGTCAGGCGAAAGTGGATATCGGTTTCGCCGCCGGAAAGGCCCTACGGATTGGCTTGCTCAATCTCGCCCGGATCGCCGAGCGAAGAAAAGCCCGCCGGAGCGAGGGCGCCGGCGGGCTGATCGTCGGGAAAGTCGAGGCCTATTTGAGGATACAGGCCCGCGTGGTTCCGGCGGTTTCCTTACAGTCGAACACCTCGCGCACCTTTTCGATGGTGGCGGGCGTGTAGGCGATGACATAGCCGCCGCCGCCGCCGCAGGCGACTTCCACGAAGTCATCGCCTTGCTGGGTGCGCACGCCCTTGATGTAGCGCGCGTTGGTCACGGCGCAGGTCTTGCCCGCCGCCTTAACCTGGCTGCTCAGGTCCGCATAGATATCCGCCTTGGTCGACAGCTTGCAGCTTGGCAGGCCGATCGACTCGGCGCGCACGCAGTTGACCTCCACAGGATCGCCGCCTTCGGTCGGGATCAAGGTCCAGACCGATCCGGGATGTTCCTTGCACGCCAGCTCCACCACTTCGCGGTGCGGCGCGTTCGCTTCCAGATTCAGGCTCTGATACTTGGTCACGCTGCAAGGATAGCCCATCTTGGTGGCCAGGGTGGTGTAGAGGCCGGCCTGCTCGGTCTTGGCCACGTCGATGCTGGTCAAGGTGCATCCGCCGGCGAGCTGCTCGGCCAGGGCGCAGGGAATGACCTGCTTCACCTTGCCGGTCATGTCGGTTTCGAAGAAATAGCCCGACTTGCCGTCCGCGCAGCCGATCTCGTAGTAGCGATCGCCGCTGACCGCAGTCACCACCCAGCGGCCGTCGCTGGGCTTGCAGGCGGCGGGGTTGGACGATCCGGGCAGCGTCAGGATCTGCTGCTTGATTTCGGCGTCCGTGGTGAACTCGCACTTGATCCCGAAAAGCCCCGCTTCAGCGCAGTCGTTCGCCGTCAGGGTCTTCTTGGACCCGGGCTTGGGGGCGGTGATCAGATAGCCGTGGCCGTTGTCGCAACGCGCTTCATAGATCGCGATCAGGTCCGCCGCGCTGGAGCCGAGATAGCGCCCCTGCGTGATCGTGGCGCAGGACGGCACATTGGCCTTGGCCAGCAGCGGTTGCAGGCCCTGCTTGGGGTCCAGGTTGGCGGGCAGCTTGCAGGTCTGTCCCCCGGACGGCTTGCCGGCCTTGGCGGCGGCGTCCGCCACGGACTTCAGCGCGAGGCAGTCATAGAACTGGGGCGCTGAGCCTTTCGGGGCGATGATGAAGTAGCCGAGGCCTTCCTTGCAGGCCACCTCATAGACCTTGCTGTCGACGTCCTTGCCGTCGACCTTGGTCGAGCCCTGGCCGACAAAGAGGGCGTCGGCGATGGTGCAGTCCAAACCGGCGGCCTGAACCACGGCCGGGGCTTCCTTCATGCCCTGGGTCCGTTGCGCGGGGTCGATCTTAGGGGCGTCCGCCGCCATCGCATGGCCGGCGAAGGCCGCTATCACGGCGGCGACCATGCCGATCCGAAGAAGTTTCATCCCATGACTCCTGGTCGTGTTCCTTTGAGCGGACATAAGCCTGCGGTTTTCGCGGTGGTCAAGATTACCCGAGAAAGGCGGCTAAACCGCGACCGACGTCGACACAAGGCGATTCCCCGTCGCTAGAGCCTAGCTTTGGTCCGAATTCGCCGAAATGGCGTCCTGGGACTGGGCGCGGCGCGGTGAAACCGCATGCCGGCCGGATTGACGGGCAAGGCGACGGGCCCTATGGGCGCGGCGACGCTCAGGTTTTTCTCAAGAGTCAAGCTTCAAGTTCGCGCATCAGATCGCCCCGCCGCCATGTCCGTCTCCAGTCTTCCGCCTAAATTGACCGCGAACCTCGCGCAGGAGAGGCCGCAGGACGCCGCGCGCGTGCAAGCTCTGATCGAACGCGCCTTTGGACCCGGCCGATTCGCCAAGGCGGCCGAGCGGCTGAGGGAAGGCAGCCGGCCGGACCTGGCCCTGTCCTTCGTCGCCTGGGCCGGCGAGGAAGCGGTGGGGGCCGTGCGCCTGTGGCCCATCCTGATCGGCTCGGAGCCGGCCGTTCTGCTGGGCCCTTTCGCGGTGGATGACGCGTGGCGCAGCCGGGGACTTGGCGGCGCCCTGGTGGAGCGGGCCTGCCGGGCCGCTCAGGCGCAGGGCCATGCGGTGGTGTTGCTGGTGGGCGACGAGCCGTTCTTCCGCAAATACGGCTTTGCCGCCGCTCCGGCCGGCCAGATCGTCATGCCGGGCCCGGTCGACAGCCGGCGGGTTCTGTGGCGGCGGTTCGACCAGGAGTCGCCGCCGTCGGGGGCGGCGAGGGTTCCTCCCCGCGCCGGGCCTTAGTCGCATCGGTTGCAACGACCGTTCGGCCAATTGCGGGCTTCCATCGGACCGGCCGCTCGCTTACCTCTGGCCTCATGACCACCCACGGCGTTCAGGACCAGGCGATCCATCCCGCGGCGCTGTCGCTGCCCGCCGGTCCGGCCCTGCGCGGCTACATCGCCGCGAGGCTAGATCCCCTGGAGTTCCGCCCCGCCGCGCCGCCGTTTCGCTCCGATCTGGATCTGAACCCCGACATGGTCTCACCGGCTCTGGCGCAGGGCTATGAGCCGGCGGCGGTGCTCATCGGACTGGCGCCGCGCGAGGACGGACCCAATGTGCTGCTCACGCGCCGCGCCGACGATCTGCGCCGCCACGCTGGACAGATCGCTTTCCCCGGCGGGCGAAGCGAGGCGGGAGAGCAGCCATGGCAGACCGCGCTGCGCGAGGCTCAAGAGGAAATCGGCCTTGCGGCTCATCAGGTGGAGTTGATCGGCCTGTCCACGCCTTTTCGACTGGGCAGCGGCTACGACGTCACGCCGGTGGTGGGCCTGATCCAGTCTGACTTCCGCCCCACCTCCAATCCCGCCGAAGTGGCCGAGGTGTTCGAGGCGCCGTTCGCCTTCCTGATGGACCCCGCCAACTATGAGCTCAGGCTGCGCGAGCAGCCCGGTCCGCCGCGATGGCACTATGTGGTCACCTACCAAGACCACGTGATCTGGGGCGCCACGGCGGCTATGCTGAAGGCCCTGTACGACCGGTTGCAGGAGGCGCCCCGTGGCTGAGGGCGATCAGGTGGTCCGCAGGCCCTGGATGGAGGCGCCGGCCACCCAAGCGGTGATGCGGGCCCTGCAACGCGCCGGCGGCGCCGACGGCGCGCGTTTTGTCGGCGGCTGCGTGCGCAACGCCGTGCTGGACCGTCCGGTGGACGACATCGATATCGCCACGGTGCTGACGCCCGATCAGGTGATGCAGGCTCTGAGCGACGCCGATATCCGATCGGTTCCCACGGGCGTGGAGCACGGCACGGTCACGGCCCTGTGCGAGGGCCGACCGTTCGAGATCACCACCCTGCGCCGGGACGTGTCCACCGATGGACGGCGGGCGGTGGTGGCTTTCACCCAGGACTGGACCGAGGACGCGCGGCGCCGGGATTTTCGCCTGAACGCCCTGTACATGGACGCCGAAGGCCGCATCTACGATCCCCTCGGCCACGGGGTGGAGGAC
Organism: uncultured Alphaproteobacteria bacterium; assembly: GCA_963804105.1. Taxonomy (GTDB): domain Bacteria; phylum Pseudomonadota; class Alphaproteobacteria; order Caulobacterales; family Caulobacteraceae; genus BOG-938. The sequence continues at coordinate 51,432 of CAWDPL010000024.1, read as the reverse complement.
GCCAAGGCGGGGCGCATCGTGTTCGTGGGCGATCCCTTGACGCGCATCCGCGAGGACTATCTGCGCATCCTGCGTTACTTCCGCTTCCTGGCCTGGTACGGGCGCGGCGATCCGGACCCGGCGGCGCTGTCGGCCTGCAAGGCGCTCAAGGGCATGCTGTCGGGCCGTTCGGCGGAGCGCACGGCCAAGGAATTGTTCAAACTGCTGGCCGCCGAGGATCCGCGTCCGGCCATGGCCCTGATGCACGGCGCGGGGGTCCTGTCCGCCATCCTGCCCACGGCGGGTCTCGAGCGCTTCGACGCCCTGGTGGGGATAGAGCGGACGATCCTGTATGAAAACGACCCCGAGCTGCGCCTGGCGGCGTTGTTGCCGGACGATCCGGCCGAGGCGGCGCGGGCGGTCGAGCGGCTCAGACTGTCCAACGCCCAGCGCGATCGGCTGACGGCGGCCCTGGCGCGCGAGCCGCGCATCGTGCCCTGGCTCAGCCCGCGCGAGGTGAGGCGAGCTGTCTATCGCATCGGGGTGCGGGCGTTTCACGACCGGGTCAAGCTGGCCTGGGCGGCTCAGGTCAAACCCAAGCTGGCCGGCCAGTGGCGCAAGCTGCTGGCGCTGGGCGAAAGCTGGACGGCGCCGGAATTTCCCCTCACCGGAGAGGACGCCATCGCCGCCGGCCTGGCCCAGGGCCCGCTCGTCGGACGCGTCCTCCAGGAGGTGGAGGACTGGTGGGTGGATGAGGATTTTCCGCAGGACCGGGCCCAGGCCCTGGCCCAGCTTGGCCGGGTGGTGCTGGCGCTCGGATAGGTCGCGGCTCACGGCCTTTTGATGGCCCCGTCGGCGATCTCGACACTGCGACCCTCACGAACCCGCTATAGGCGACGGGACTTGGCGAAACCGTCGGCCGCGTGTTGGAATGCGGACGGCGTCAGTAAGCTCTTGTTTGTTCAAGGGTGTAGAACGAAGCCGTTCGCTCCGCGTTGAGGATTTGCATGATCGCACTCGCCAAGCCTAGCCTCGTTCGCCCGGCCGCCATTGTGGCCTGCGTCTGCGCGGCAGCCCTGCTGACCGGTTTTGAATCGGCGCCTGGCGATCGGTCGTCCCTGTCGCAGGCCGCCTTCTCCGCCTCGCCGGGCGCGCCCGCGGTGACCTTGCCCACCAAGGTGCTGGAGGCCGCCAGCGTCTATATCGCCTACGTCGACCGCGCCGCCGCCGTCAGCCCGGCCTTCCCCGACGGGGAAGCCATCGCCGCCTCTCTTGCGCGCCACCGAAGCCTATGAGCCGCGGCAGATGCAGGAAGGCATCACCGCCTACGCCGCCGTCGTCGCCCTGCAGGACCCCACTTTCGTCGCCTCGGTGCGCGCCTTCGGGGCCGATCCCAACCAACGCGCGCAAGTCGCCGCGGCGCTGATGGCCGATCCGCGCTACGCTTCCGCCTTCCGCGGCGCGGACACCGCGGCGGGCCTGATCGTGGCGGCCTTGACCGAACAGGGGCAGCGGGTGCTTGAGACCGGCAAACGCGTCAAGCAGGCGGCCTACGACGTCCAGCACCAGAAATGGTCGACCCAGTTCGTGCCCGATCGCGACGGCCGTCTGGCCTTGGCCAAAAGCCTGTCCGACGAACCCCTGCCGCCGCCGCCGGAGGCGGAAAACCGCATGCAGCTGGCCTCCACCGGCGCCATGCCGCTGATGGTCAACGGCTCGGCCGATTCCGGTCCCTATTCGCCCACCGTCGAGCGCGCCTTGGCGGTGGCGGCCATGGCCGCCCTGGGCGAGGGCAGCGACGACTACTCTGATCAGCTGATGACCCTGCTCGGCGAGCCAGAGGAGCAGGATTGCCTGCATTCGGCCAAGTTGAACCTCTATCAGTGTCTGGCCGTGGCCAAGCCGCACTATGAGGACGTGTTCTGCATGGGCCAGCACATCCTGATGGATACCGGCCAGTGCATCATCAAGGGCGTGACGCCCCGCTCGGCCGCTCCGACGGTTATGCTCGCCTCGGCCGACCCGGCGCCCGCGCCGGTCAAGAAGAAGCCCGTCTCCCACAAAAGGAAACACAAGGCCAAGTCCTAGGCCCAGGCCCGCGTTTGACGAGCCATCGCTGCTGTTGCGGGACCGGGCTTTAGCGTGTAAACAGCCGCACCCTATTTATCCGGTCTGGGACCGACGCCGCGCGGCACAAGGCGCGGCGGTTTCGTTTTGAGGCAATGGCTATGGCCGAGATCGTTTTGAACGTCGAAGTCCGCGAAGACGTCGGCACCGGCGGCGCCCGCGCGGCCCGTCGCGACGGCAAGGTGCCGGGCGTGCTCTATGGCGGCCCGCGCGGCCCCGTGCCCATCGCGGTGGCTGGCAACGAGTTCCGCAAGGCGCTCTATTCGGGCAAGCTTCTGGGCCACATGGTCACGCTCAAGCACGGCGGCGAAAGCCAGTCGGTGATCGCCAAGGACGTGCAGTTCCATCCGGTCAACGACGAGCCGGTGCACTTCGACCTGTACCGCGTGGACGAGCACCAGCTGATCCGTATCTCCGTGCCGGTGCACTTCAAGAACCAGGAGGCCTCGCCGGGCCTGAAGCGCGGCGGCGCCCTGAACATCGCCCTGCACCAGGTGGAGCTGTTGGCGCCGGCCGATTCCATTCCTGAGGAACTGGTGGTCGACCTGACCGGCCTGGATGTCGGCGACTCCGTCCGCGCCCTGGACCTGAAGCTGCCGGCCGGGGTGCAGATCGCGCCGCACGACCGCGACGCCACCGTGGCCAGCATCGCCACCTCCTCGGCCATGACCTCCGAGGAAGCGACCGCCGAGGAAACTCCGGCCGAGGCTTAAGCCCCGGCCGGCTGAGCCCGGAGCTCGGCCATGCTGATCCTCGCGGGGCTGGGCAATCCCGGCCCCAAATACGAGCACAACCGACACAATATCGGCTTCATGGCGGTGGACGCCATGGCGCGCCGCTGGGACTTCGGGCCCGAGCGCGCCAAGTTCCAGGGCCTGATCCGCGAGGGCGAGATCGCCACGCCCCAAGGCGCGGTGCGCACGATCCTGCTCAAGCCACAGACCTTCATGAACGATAGCGGCCGATCGGTGGGCGAGGTTCTGCGCTTCTACAAGGTCGAGCCGCCCGATCTGGTGGTGTTCTACGACGAACTGGACCTGTCGCCGGGACGCTTCCGCATGAAGGCGGGCGGCGGCGCGGCGGGCCACAACGGCATTCGCTCCATCATCGCCCACATCGGACCCTATTTCCGCCGCGCGCGCATGGGAATCGGCCATCCAGGACACAAGGACCGGGTGCTGGGCCATGTGCTGTCGGACTTCCACAAGGTCGATCAGGAGTGGCTCACAGCCCTTTGCGGCGCGTGCGCGGACGCCCTGCCGATCCTGGCGGCGGGCGAGGACGAACGGTATCAGGGTGAGGTGATGCGATTGGCTCCGGCTGAGAAATTCGACGCGCGCAAGGCAGGCAAGGCGGCGCTGGAATGACCCTGTCCCTGTTCGGCCTGTCGCTGATCTTCTCCATCGGCCTGTGCGTGCACGCGGTGCGCACGGGTCAGAACTATTTCTGGCTGTGGATCATCCTGCTGTTCCAGCCGTTCGGCGGCATCGTCTATCTGGTCGCCATCGTCCTGCCCTCCATTATGGGCGGACCGACGGTGCGCAAGGCCGGGGAGGCGGCGCGCGAGACGCTTGATCCCACCCGCGACTATCGCCGGGCCAAGGCCGATGTGGAGGAAACGCCCACGGTGCATAACCGCATGCGCCTGGCCGCCGCGGCCGGCGAGCTCGGCCGCTGGGACGAGGCGGAGGCGCAGTACCGCATCGCCGCCCAGGGCGTGCATGCGGAAGACCCGGCCCTGATGTCCGGCCTGGCTCAGTCCCTGACCGAACTCGGCCGCTTCGATGAGGCCCTGCCGGTGCTCGAGCGCCTGCGCCGGGAGGGCGACGCCGGCAAGACGCCCCAGATCGGCCTGCTGCTGGCCCGCGTCTACGAGGGCCTGGGCCGCGTGCGCGAGGCCGACGACCAGTTCCGCACCACCGGCATGCAGGTGCCCGGCCTGGAGGGCCTCGCCCGCTACGCCGCCTTCATGGCAAGGAGCGGCCGCGGCGCCGAAGCGCGCGAGATGCTGGCCGAGATCGACCGGCGCCTGGCCCGCACCAACCACCGCTTCCAGAAGGAAGGCCGCGTTTGGCGGGATTTGGCGGCGCGCGCGATCGGCTAGAACTCACACCTGCGACCCGCTGGGGAACCTGGCGCCTCCACGAACGTTGGATGTAGCTTGGCTTTCGGGCGCTGGAGCCCACGAGAGGGACACCATGAACACTCGCTTCGCGGCCTTGGCCGGCGTGATCGCCCTGGCCGGGGGCATGGCCGGCTGTGCGGTGGACGAGGCCTACTACGGTCCGCCGCCGCCTTACGCCGACGTGGACTACGACGCCTATTACGACGGCTTCTACGGCCCGTTCTACGGCGGCTATTGGGGCCCTAGCGGCGAGTTCTATTACTGGAGCCAGGACCATCAGCACTATCACCGCGACGCGGGCGGCCACTTCCAGCGCCAAGGCCGCTCCGGCTACAACCCGGTGCACGGCCACGCGCCAGGGCCTCGGCATTAGCCCAGGGGCCTCTAGCGACCTCTCCCGCTCGCGGGAGAGGGGGACCGCGAAGCGGTGGAGGGGGCATGCGGACGCAGACTCTAACGCTCAAACGCGCCCGCCGCATGCGCAAGGCGCTCACCCCGCCGGAGCTCGGACTGTGGCTGAAGCTCAAGAACCGCCAACTCGGCGGCTTCCGCTTTCGCCGCCAGCATCCCGTCGGCCCCTACATTCTCGACTTCTACTGCCCGGAAGCGCGATTGGCTGTGGAGATCGACGGCGAGAGCCACGGCGTCGAAGGCGCGGCGGCGCATGATGCGTGGAGGGACGCCTGGCTGCTCGCCCAGAACATCCAGACCCTTCGCATCAGCGCCGACATGGCCAAGGACCCCGCCGCGGCGGCCGGTTACATCCTCCAGGTCCTGCGCCGGCATGCCCCCTCAGTCACTTCGTGACAGCTCCCCCGCCAGCGGGGGAGCTCGCGTTTCTTGAATCTTTGCGACCTCTCCCGCTTGCGGGAGAGGGGGACCACGAAGTGGTGGAGAGGGCATAGGCTCGAGCCGACGCCTGCCCACTCGAAATGGGATTGCCTGAAACCGAAGGTTCCCCTCACGGTTGAAGATCAACCGGGGGGCGGTTCCGGCATGGTTCTCTTTGGCCGTATTGCGCGCCGATGGGGCGTGATGCTGCGTTTTGGAGTAGCGGTGTTGCCATGCCGAGCGAGCGTGTCCGTATCATGAGCGATGGTGCGCACGCGCAAGTGCTCACAGCCAAGGCCGCAATGATCGTTGCGCTTCAGCGGGCCTATTAGCGCTCAGCAGGCCATCCCAATCTCCACCACATGGAAAGCCTGGAGCAGCGGCCAATCATTCCCTCAATGATGAAGCCGGGGACGCAAGATAGAAAAATCGCTATCTATACCTTGTGGCTTACTATCTTTCGCGAGGCGTGCTTGCCTTAGTCGGCGCGGCGCAGGGCCTTCTGATCGTATCAACAGACCTCAGGCTCAGCCTGAGACGAATTTCGTCCGCCGACGCACAGGCCGAAAACGTCAGACAATTCGCCAGTTCACCATTTTGCAGAATGGCGTAGTTCCCGGCGTTCAGTTGGATGGCCGTAAACATCGGAATGCGCCAAACGTGCACTATCGTCGAACGGAATACTCACGACTATCGTGTATGCCCAAGCGACGATTCGGGAGCCTGACCTATCAAGGTAGCGTGACAATCGAAAATATTGGAAATTGGATTAGGCCTAATTTAACTAAATTTCAATATATTTGATACGGCCGTAACCGATTCCAGTTTGGAAAGCTGAAATTCTATCGTGGCAGCACTCCTCGGTCTACATAGTTTGCGCGTACGGTACTTTCAATGATAGCGCCTTCGAGGCTTTGAGTTCCGGCTAGTCTCCGATCGAATGACGAGTCCTGCTAGCAGAACTCGAATGCGGCCACCATCGAACGATCCCGATTACGAATCCACATGGATTAACGCGGCCATGGCATTCCGAGCAGCGGAGGAGCTCTACGCGTCCTGGCTTCACATCCAACCATTTCATCTCGCCAATCGCCCTCCGCCCCGCCATAAGACGCCTCACCCATCCCCGAGGAGCTCATGGCGCTGAAAGTCGCGATCGTCGGCCTGCCCAATGTCGGCAAGTCCACCCTGTTCAACGCCCTGACCCAGACGGCGCAGGCCCAGGCGGCCAATTATCCGTTCTGCACCATCGAGCCCAACGTCGGCGACGTGGCCGTGCCCGAGCCGCGACTGGAGGCGCTGGCCGCCATCGCCGGCTCCAAGGAGATCATCCCCGCGCGCATCAACTTCGTGGACGTGGCGGGCCTGGTGCGCGGCGCCTCCAAGGGCGAGGGGCTGGGCAACCAGTTCCTGGCCAATATCCGCGACTGCGACGCGGTGGCCTTCGTCGCCCGCTGCTTCGTCGATGACGACATCACCCACGTGGAGGGCCGCATCGACCCGATCTCGGACCTGGACATCATCGAGACCGAACTGATGCTGGCCGATCTGGAGAGCCTGGAAAAGCGGCTGCCGGCGCTGGAAAAGAAGGCCAAGGCGGGCGGCGACAAGGAAGCGGCCCTGACGCTCAGGCTGGTCAATCTCGCCCTGTCGCACCTCAGCGCCGGCCGGCCGGCCCGCGCGGCGCAGGTCGGCGCGGAGGACGAGAAGGCCTGGCGCATGCTGCAGCTTTTGACCTCCAAGCCGGCCCTTTATGTGTGCAACGTGGACGAGGGCTCCGCCGCCACGGGCAACGCCCTGTCCGCGCAGGTTGAGGCGCGCGCTGCGAGCGACAAGGCCGACGCGGTGGTCATCTCCGCCAAGATCGAAAGCGAGATTGCCCTTCTAGACGCCGCCGAACGCGGCGAGTTCCTGGAGACCCTCGGCCTGCACGAGCCCGGCCTGAACCGGCTGATCCACCACGCCTATCACCTGCTCGGCCAACAGACCTATTTCACCGTCGGGCCCAAGGAGGCGCGCGCCTGGACCATTCCGGCGGGCGTCACCGCGCCCCAGGCGGCGGGCGTGATCCACACCGATTTCGAAAAGGGCTTCATCCGCGCCGAGACCATCGCCTATGGCGACTATGTGCGCCTGCACGGCGAGGCCGGCGCGCGCGAGGCGGGCAAGATGCGGCTGGAAGGCAAGGACTATGTTGTGCAGGACGGCGACGTCATGCACTTCCGATTCAACACCTGATGCGGTGACGACAGGAGCAAGCGATGAAGCTGAAGAGCAAGGCCGACGGGTTCGAATTCGAGGCCTATCACGTCCAGCCGACCGACGCCCGGCGCGGGGGCCTGGTGCTGATCCAGGAGATCTACGGCGTCACGCCAGGGATCAAGCGCCTGGCCGACGGTTTCGCCGAGGCCGGCTACGAGGTGCTGGCGCCGCACATCTTCGACCGCTGCGAGCCGGGCTTTTCGGTGGACCGCACGCCCGAGACCTCGGCCAAGGGCTTCGGCTACGTAAAACAGGTCGGCTTCGATCGGGCGCTGGGCGATGTGCAGGCCTGTATCGAGGCGCTGGCGCCGCCGGTGTTCATGACCGGCTTCTGCTACGGGGGCACGCTCACCTGGCTGGCGTCATGCCGGCTGGACGGGCTGACGGCGGCGTCGGCCTATTACGGCGGGAGCATCGCCGATTTCGCGGACGAGACGCCGCGCTGTCCGATCATTCTGCACTTCGGCAAGAAGGATGCGCACATCGGTCCGGAGAAGCGAGACGTGATCGCCGCCAAGCATCCGGACATCCCGATCTATCTGTACGACGCCGACCACGGCTTCTATTCGGACGACCGTCCCGACTACAAGGTCGAGCCCGCCGCCCTGAGCAAGCTGCGCACCCTGCAGCTGTTCCATCAGGCCGCGAGCGGGAAGGTGGAGGCCTAGCGGAATTAACTCAGCTGCATCGGGCCGGGCAGGCTCGGCATCTCCTTCCCTGCGAAGCGGGGAAGGGGGACCACGCGAAGCGTGGTGGAAGGGGCCGTTCTCCGCGAAAAAGCCCCCACCACCGCCTTTCAGGCGGTCCCCCTCCCCCGTTTCGCTTCGCTGCACAGGGGAGGAGACGGCAATAACGACTCCGCAGAAACTGGTGTGACGAACTCTGTCGCTAGGCCCGAGGATCACCCTCGGCGACCTCGATATCGCGCCGCAGGTCCGGGTCACGCTCCAGGGCGCGCACCTGCAGGGCCTGGGCCAGGATCACGCCGATGCCGGCCGCATAGCCGGAAAACACGCCCGCGGGATAGCGGCCGCCCTTGGCCACGCCGGCGATCTGCAGATAGATGAAGCCCGCCGCGAACGCCAGCAGGCCCAGGCCCCACAGAACCGATCCGGCGGTCTGGCCGAACCCGGCCTTGAAGCTCATCAAGACGTATCGGCGCACCCAACGCCGCGCCGGAGCGATGGCGACGAAGGCCGTCAGGGTCACGCCGAGGAACAGGCCCGGAAAGGCCAGGGTGAACATGGCCTTGCGCTCATCAGGGCCCGGCAGGACGCGCCAGGCGTGCAACACCGCGCCCGTATAGATCAGGGCGGCGAACAGGGCCGCGCTGTCCTGCATTCGCCGGAAATTGCGCCATGCGCGGGTATGGGTCATCGCAACTCCAGGCAGGCGCCCCAACCCGAAGCCAAACCGTATCAGTGGCCCGGAAACTCGACCAGGGCCTTGACCGGCACGTCCGCCGCCCGCACCCGGTCCGCGCCGCCGAGGTCGGGCAGGTCGATCACGAAACCGGCCGCCACCACCTGGCGCCGCCCTGGCGCAGGAGCTTGATCCCGGCCAGGGCCGTGCCGCCGGTGGCGATCAGATCGTCGATCAGGAATATCCGCTCGCCCGCCTCGCAGGCGTCGCAGTGCATCTCCAGGGAATCCACGCCGTATTCCAGGGCGTATTCCACCGCGTAGGTCTTGTGCGGAAGCTTGCCGCGCTTGCGCAGGGGGATGAAGCCGGCCCCCAGCTGATGGGCGATCGCGCCGCCGAGGATGAAGCCGCGCGCCTCCAGGCCCGCCACCTTGGTGATCCTCAGGTCCTTGAACGGCTCGACCAGCTGGTCCACCGCCTGGCGGAACGCGTGGGCGTCGCCCAGCAGGGTGGTGATGTCGCGGAACAGGATGCCGGGCTTGGGATAGTCCGGGATGGTGCGGATGGCGTCGGTCAGATCCATGGCGTGCGGAGCCTCCTTTTTGAGGCGACCTTAGCCTCGCTCGCGCCCGGCACAAACAAAAAGGCCCGCCGTGAAGCGGGCCTTTCCGAGGTCTTTACGCGGGAAGGCCTTAGTGGCCGACCTTGCGCCAGATGGTGCGGTAGCTGGCGAAAGCACGCCGGCGAACAGGCACAGATAGATCAGCACGGCGAAGCCGGTCTGCTTGCGCTCTTCCTGATGCGGCTCTGCGGCCCAGGCCAGGAAGGCGGCCACGTCCCAGGCTTCCTGGCTGACGGTGGCCTTGGTGCCGTCGTCATAGCTCACCCGGTCGGCGGTCAGCGGCGGGGGCATGGAGATGGTCCCGCCCGGCGGCGCCGGTCCGGTCCCGCTCCAGAAGCTGGTCAGATCGCCGGCGAAGTAGGGGTTGTAATACTTGCCCGGCGCCACCGTCAGACCCGCAGGCGGCGCGGCGAAGCCGGTCAGCAGCGAGTAGATATAAGCTGGGCCGCCTTCGCGGGCCTTGGCCATGAGCGACAGGTCCGGCGGCGCGGCCCCGCCGTTGGCGGCCTTGGCGGCGTATTCGTTGGCGAAGGGCGCCTTGAAGTGGTCAGACGGCGTCGCCGGCCGGGTGATCGCATCGCCCGTGTCGGTGTCGATGTCGGGGACCATGAAGTCCTTGGCGATGGCCTTGGCGTAGGGGCTGTCGTTCGGGTTGGGGTACTTGTCGCTGTAGAACGGGCCGCCCTTGTCCGCCAGGTTGCGGTAGGACAACAGGTTCATGGAGTGACAGGCCGAACAGACGTCGTGATAGACCTTGTAGCCCCGCTGCAGCTGTTCCTGGTCGAACTTGCCGAACGGACCCTCAAAGCTCCAGTGGACGTCTTTCAACTCCGCCTGGGTGGTCGCGGCCATGGCTGGGGCGCCGAGGCCCAGGGCCGCCAGGACCAACCCGACGGACGCTGCGATAGAGGTGGCTTTGCGCAGCATCGGGCTCAACCCTTCTTCTTCAGGCACAGGCGCGGAGATCGATTCCGGCACGGGCAGGGGCTTCTCGATCCAGCTCAGCAGGAACAGGATTGCGTAGAAGGCGTAGTAGTACAGGGCCAGGATCCGCGACAGCCAGGTGTAGCTGTTGAGGTTGGAGTCCAGCAGGGCGAAGCCGGCCAGGTTGTCGAAGATCTTGTCGTCCGGCTTGTGCGAGCCGCACAGGCCCAGGAGCAGGCAAACCACGATGAAGATCAGGAAGAACAGCCGCGCCGTCGGCCGATAGCGCATGGAGCGCACCTTGGACCGGTCGATCCAGGGCAGGACGAACAGCAGGCCGATGGAGCCGAACATCAACAGCACGCCCGACAGCTTGTCCGGCACGGCGCGCAGGATGGCGTAGAACGGCAGGAAGTACCATTCAGGCACGATGTGCGCGGGCGTCACCAGCGGGTTGGCCGGCGATATAGTTGTCCGGGTGGCCGAGCGGGTCGGGCATGAAGAAGACCAAGCCGGCGAACAGGATGAGGAACACCGACAGCGCGAAGCCGTCCTTCACCGTGTAGTACGGGTGGAAGGGGACGGTGTCCGCCTTGCTCTTCACCTCGACGCCGCGCGGGTTGTTGTTGCCCGGCACGTGCAGCGCCCAGATGTGCAGCACCACCACGCCGGCGATCATGAACGGCAACAGGTAGTGCAGCGAGAAGAAGCGGTTCAGGGTGGGGTTGTCGACCGCGAAGCCGCCCCACAGCCAGGTGGTGATGGACTTGCCGACGATGGGCAGGGCGCCGATCAGATTGGTGATCACCACCGCGCCGAAGTAGGACATCTGGCCCCAGGGCAGCACATAGCCCATGAAGGCCGTGGCCATCATCAGCAGGTAGATGATGCAGCCCGAGCATCCACAGAATCTCGCGCGGCGGCTTGTAGGAGCCGTAATAGATGCCACGGAACATGTGGATGTAGACCGCCAGGAAGAACATCGAGGCGCCGTTGGCGTGGATGTAGCGGATCATCCAGCCGTAATTCACGTCGCGCATGATGTGCTCGACGCTGACGAAGGCCTGGCTGCCCCCGGCGCAGGCAGGGCGCTGGGCACATAGTGCATGGCCAGCACCACGCCGGTGGCGATCTGAACGCCCAGGCACAGGGCCAGGATGCCGCCGAAGGTCCACCAGTAGTTCAGGTTCTTCGGGGTCGGGAAGTCGACGAAGCTGTCGTAGGCCAACCGCACGATCGGCAGACGGGAGTCGAGCCAGCGGGTGAAGCCGGTCTTCGGCGCGTAGGAAGATTGTCCGCTCATGATCAGCCGACCTTGATCTTGGTGTCAGAGAGGAATGTGTAGTCCGGCAGGAACAGATTGAGCGGGGCCGGTCCCTTACGAATACGCCCGGAGGTGTCGTACACCGAACCGTGGCAGGGGCAGAGCCAGCCGCCGTAGTCTCCCAGGCCGAAGTTGGGCACGCACCCCAGATGGGTGCACACGCCGATCACGATCAGCCACTCGGCCTTGCCGGGCTTGTGGCGCGAAGCGTCAGTGGCGGGGTCTCTCATAGGGGCGTGGTCGTCGTGCACCGCCTCGGCGATTTCCTTGGGGGTGCGGTGGCGCACGAACACGGGCTTACCCTGCCACTCACCACCACCTGCTGACCGAGGGCGACCTTGCTCAGGTCGAATTCGATCGACGACATGGCGAGCACGTCGGCGGACGGGTTCATCTCATCGATCAGGGGCCACGCGAATATGGCCACGCCGCCGACCGCGGCCGTGGCGGCCGCGATGTGAATGAAATCGCGCCGGTTCGGATCGTCCGCCCCATGTCCCGCGTGAGGACTTGTTTCAACGACGGTGTTCGCCACCTCAGATCACCTCTGGTTCGATGCGCCCATCCGACAGCGGATAGCACGCGTTACGGTCGGTCTCGACCCGCGAGGGGTCATCTGCAACAAGTCGCCCGAACGGACGAGCCAAGCGGAGTTGTCGGTCAATTGCAAACCTACGCCCCTCGGCCATTCCGCCTGACGCCCCCTGGACGGATCGCTTAGAATGCGTTTGGCCCTTTTTCAACCGGACATTCCGCAAAACCTCGGCGCAAGCCTAAGATTGTCCGCCTGTTTGGCGGTTTGGCTGGACGTCATTGAGCCTTGCGCCTTTCCCCTGTCGGATAAATCCCTTAAACGCGCGGCTCTGGACTATGGCAATAGGACGCAGATTTGCCTGCATCCCTCCTGGGCCGATTTTCTTACGGCGCCCGAACGACAACAGGGGCGCCTGATTTTGTTCACCACCAAAGCCGCCGAGCCCTACCACGGTTTCGCCTTTGAGCCCGACGACACATTGTTGTTCGGACGCGAAAGCGCCGGCGTTCCCCCGCTGGTGCATGACGCGGCGCAGGCGCGGCTCTATATCCCTCTGGCGCCGGGCATGCGCTCGCTCAACGTGGTCACCGCCGCGGCCATGGCGCTGGGCCAGGCGCTCGGTTGCACAGGCGGCTTTCCCGGTCCGCCGTCTTAGGGAGCAAGCATGTCGTCATCCACGCTCGCCGACGATTCGGCTGCGCTTGAATCCCGCCAGGGCCGGGCGCGCGCCTGGTTCGAATCCCTGCGCGACCGGATCTGCGCGGCCTTCGAGGCGCTGGAGGACGAGGCGCCGCTCACGCTTTATCCGGGCGCGCCCGGCCGCTTCGCGCGCACGCCCTGGAGTTCGCGAGGAGGGCGGCGGCGGGGTGATGTCGATGATGCATGGACGTCTGTTCGAAAAGGTCGGTGTCCACGTCTCCACCGTCCACGGCGTCTTTTCGCCCGAGTTCGCCAAGTCCATGCCCGGGGCCGAGAGCGACCCGCGCTTTTTCGCCACCGGAATCAGCCTGATCGCCCACATGCATTCGCCGCAGGTCCCGGCCGTGCACATGAACACCCGCTATATCCGCACCACCCAGGGCTGGTTCGGCGGCGGCGCGGACCTGACGCCTCTGCTGGCCGAGCAGCGATCCCAGGACGCGCCCGACGCCGTCGCCTTTCACGCCGCCATGAAGGGCGCCTGCGACGCGCACGACCCGTCCTGGCACGCCAAATACAAGGCCTGGTGCGACGAGTACTTCTTCCTGCCCCACCGCGACGAGCCCCGCGGGATCGGCGGCATCTTCTACGACCGGCACGACAGCGGCGATTTCGAACGCGACTTCGCCTTCACCCAGGACGTGGGCAAGGCCTTTCTGCAGGTCTATCCCGCCATCGTCCGAGGGCGGATGAACGCGCCCTGGACCGAGGCCGAGCGCGAGGAACAGCTGATCCGGCGCGGCCGCTACGTTGAATTCAACCTGCTCTACGACCGCGGCACCACCTTCGGCCTGAAGACCGGCGGCAATGTGGAGTCCATCCTGTCGTCCATGCCGCCCGTGGTGAAGTGGCCGTGAGCGAACCCCGCCTCCGCGAAGCATCCTGCGCCTGTGGTCAACTGAAAATCCGTCTCAAGGGTGATCCCGTGATGGTGTCGGCCTGCTGCTGTCAACAGTGCCAGAAGCGAACCGGCGCCCTGGTCAGTGTGCAAGCCTTTTTCGCCGAGGATCAGGTGGACTTGACGGAAGGAATTCCCAGTCAGTATCGCCGGATCGCCGAAAGCGGAAACGGCCTCGACTTCTCCTTCTGCCCCAAATGCGGCTCGACCATCTGGTGGCGTGCCCAGATCAGGCCCGGCACGGTCAGCGTCGCGGTTGGCGCCTTTGCCGATGCGGATTTTCCCGCGCCTCAGCGCTTGGTCTGGGCGGAGCATCGCCATCCGTGGGTGATGACCTCAGATGACCTGCCGCTCTTCGACAAAGCGCCTTAGCCGGTTCGAGTAGCGCTCGCGCCTCGTATGATCCCACGCTCACCGGGGACGCGGCACGTCACCCCGCTAGGTGCAGCCCATTAGGCCTTTGGGCTGACAAGAGCGCTTTTTTCATCGGCCACGACCGCGAATTTCACACCCAGGGAGCGCAGAATCGCACTGATCGTTTCATGGCGAGGATGGGCGCCCGCGCTCAGCGCCTTATAGAGGCTTTCCCGGCCGAGGCCCGACGCCTTGGCGATTTGCGCCATGCCCCGCGCCTTGGCGACATCGCCTAGCGCGACGAGAAACACGTCGGGGTTGGCGTCTTCGGCGGCGGCCGAAAGGTATTCGGCGATGACCTCTTCGCTGTCGAGATAGTCCGACGCCTCAAAGGGCGCATAGGTGGTCATGGTTTTGCCTCTTTCAGCGCCCGCGCCATCGACTTCGCACGGGTGATGTCCTTGTTTTGTGATGATTTGTCCCCGCCGGTCAGCAGGAAATAAACCGCCATATCCGTCCGCATGAAATAAACGCGATAACCCGCGCCCACGTGAATCCGCATTTCGGAAACACCTTCGCCGACGGGCTCGCTGTCGCCGAAGTTTCCCAATTTCGCCGCCGCGATTCGCGCCAAGATTTTCGCCTTGGCCTTGTTATCCGCGAGGACGGACAACCATCGGTCAAAATCCGAAGATCGGATTATGGTGTTCATTCCAACGCCGATCATTGTATCCAAATAGATACAAATTGCAAGCGTTATGTCAACGCCCGCTCAGAAACGCCCTGATCCAGTCGCCCACCCGCGCCCGATCGTTGGGCCGCTCCAGCGAGGCAATGGCCGCGTCCGCCTGCTCATGGGTCAGGGTCGAACCCTTGCGGCTCCTCACCAGGGCCTGGGCGTAGCCGGGCTCGAACTCCGGGTGCCCTTGAAACGAAATGGCCGGCTGGTCGCGGTAGGCCAGGGCCGCGAAGTGGGTGAAAGGATTGGCGGCGACCACCCTGGCCTCGGGCGGGTGCAGGATCACTTGATCCTGGTGCGAGGCGGGGATGGAAAAGCCGTTGGCGTGGCCCATCCACGGCTGGGGATCGATCACCTGGTAGTGCTGCAGCCCCACGCCCCAGCCCTTGGGCGATTTGATCACATGGCCGCCGAAGGCCTCGGCCATGACCTGATGGCCGAAACAGATACCGACCAGAGCCGCCTGGCCCTTGGCCGCGCGCAGGAATGTCTTCAGTTCGCCGATCCAGGGCAGGGGGTCGTAGACGCCCGCGGGCGAGCCGGTGACGACATAGGCGTCATAATCGGCAACCGCCTTGGGCCATTTGCCGTGGCTCACCTCGAAGCGGGGCAGGGGGCCCAGCTCGAGCAAGCGTTCGAACATGTCCGGATAATCGCCGAACCTTTCGGCGAGATCGGCCGGGGGCGACCCTGTCTGCAGGACCGCGACCCGCATCAGTCGAACAGCTTGGAGACCGATTCCTCGTTGGCGATCCGCCGGATCGCCTCGCCCATCAAGGGCGCGACCCAGACCACGCGCGGTCTTGGCGCAACCCTGCACGTGATCCGGCGCCTCGATCGAATTGGTGATCACCAGTTCCTTCAGCGCCGATTTGGTCACCCGGTCGACCGCCGCGCCCGACAGCACCCCGTGGGTGACATAGGCCGAGACCTCCGTTGCGCCCTGGCCTCGATCAGGGCCTGGGCGGCGTTGCACAGGGTGCCGGCGGAATTGACGATGTCGTCGAACAGGATGCAGCAGCGGCCCTTCACCTCGCCGATGATGTTCATCACCTCGCTCTCGCCCGGACCGAGCGGCGCTTGTCGACGATGGCCAGGTCGGCGTCCAGCCGCTTGGCCAGGGCGCGCGCCCGCACCACCCCGCCACGTCGGGCGAGACGATCATCAGCTCGTCGCGACTTGGCGTAGTGGCCCCTGATGTCGTCGGCGAGCACCGGCTGGCCAGCAGGTTGTCGGTGGGGATGTCGAAGAAGCCCTGAATCTGGCCGGCGTGCAGATCCATGGTCAGCACCCGGTCGGCGCCGGCGCGGGTGATCAGGTTGGCCACCAGCTTGGCCGAGATCGGCGTGCGGCCGCCGGTCTTCCGATCCTGCCGGGCATAGCCGAAATAGGGCATCACCGCGGTGATCCGCTTGGCCGAGGCCCGCGACAGGGCGTCGATGCAGATCAACAGCTCCATCAGGTTGTCGTTGGCCGGATAGGAGGTCGACTGGATGACGAACACGTCCTCGCCGCGCACGTTCTCGTCGATGGCCACGAACACCTCGTTGTCCGCGAAGCGGCGCACCTGGGCCTTGGTCAGGGGCATGTCGAGATGGTCGGCGATCGCCTCGGCCAGGGTTCGGTTTGAATTGCCGGCGAGCAGCTTCATCAGGACCTCTCTGCTGTTTGCCCGGCTTCTAGCAGGGGCGGGCGGCGGACAAAGCCTCGACACGGGCGAATGCGTGCTTTGCAGGTGTGGCCGATTGGCGCCATCGGACGACCGCGAAACGATCCGGTCAGGTCAAGGCGATGGCCGACAGGAGCCGGCCATAGTCCGACTCACCCCTCAAGACCGCGCGTCGATTGGAAAAGAACAGGGCTTCCTCCGCGCAGGTGTCGCGTCCGATCCATTCGGCCTGCAGCACGCCCGCTTCGGCCAGCCGGGCCAGCACGAAACCAGGCAGGTCGAATTGGCGTTTGTCGGGCGCGCGGCCGGGCGCGAAGAACCGTTCCGATCCGGCGCCTCGACGGCCAGAATCGCTCGAAGAACTCCAGGCCCACCTCATAGGAGGCCTGGGCGATGCAGGGGCCGACGGCCGCCACGACCCGCTCGCGCCGCGCGCCCTAAGCTCCATCAGGGCCACCGCGGCCTCGATCACCCCGTCCAGCGCTCCGCGCCAGCCGGCGTGGGCGGCGGCCACCACCTTGGCCTCGCCGTCGGCCAGCAGGATCGGCGCGCAATCGGCCGACAGGGCGCCGCAGGCGAGCGCGGCGCGTTCGTCACGACGGCGTCGGCCTCCGGCCGTTCGCTCCACGGACCGTCCGCGAACACCGCCCGTGGAATGAATCTGATAGGCCGTCAGCAGGGCCTCGGGCGCCACGCCCACATGGCTGCTGCCGCGCGGGCGGTTGGCGCGCACCGCCTGCGGATCGTCCTTGGAGCCCAGCCCGACGTTCAAGCTGTCGTAGACGCCGTCGAGGCCCCGCCGCGCCGGCTGAAAAAGGCGTGGCGCACGCCGGCGACCTCGCCAGCAGCGGCGACCTCAATATGGCGAGATGGCTCATCGACCGTCCTCAAAGCCCGGCGGCGGCTCTGCGCGGCGGTGAATTGCCAGAACCTTGAACAGCTTCCCCATCTGGTCGGGCTCGTCAGCCGCGCAAGCTGCCTTCGCAGGGTTTGCGCGCGGTCCGGTCTCGCCGCGATGAGCGCCTCGGTCCGCGCGCCCAGGCCCAGACGCATGCAGAAACTCGCCCTGGGTCAGGATGGCGAGCGTCCGCGCCGGCGGCCCGCGCGGCGGCGGCCACGGCCGGGAAGTCCGCGTGGACGGTCAGGTCCGCTTCTCCCGGCGTGTCCAGGGGCGAGACCTTGCGGTGGCCCTTGAGCGCCTGCAGCGTGTCGCCGGCCCCCGGCGCCTCGCGCCCGTAGTCGATCAGCAGGGCCGCGCCGCCCTCGCCGGCGATGCGGGCGCCGAGCTCGGCGGCGAAGGCTTCCTGGGCGGGCGAGACCTCCAGCACCGCGCCGGGTCGGCGCGGGCAAGGCCCGGTCAAGGCGTCCCCCATCGGTTGGGCGGCGAGCCCGAAGGCCAGGGCGCCGTTCTTGTCCAGCCCACCACGCGCTCGGCCCAGCCCTTGGCCGTCCTGACGAACTGGCGGGCGGGCAGGCAGTCGAGCAGTTCGTTGGCCAGCAGGATCAGCGGGCGCGTCCGTCGGCAGCTGCGACAGGGCGTGACCCATCTCGGCGACAGGGGCCCCACACCCAGCCGCTCGGCCTGGGCCTTCATCAGGACAGGGCTGGTCTCGATCAGGTACAGCTCCGCCGCGGCGAGGAACGCCGGCTCCAGCCGCGCCGCGCGCAGGGCGTCGCTCATCAGCGTCCCGTCGCCCGGTCCCGCCTCGGCCAGGATCACCCGCGCGGGCCGCCCCATGCGGCTCCAGGCCTCCGCCGCCCACAGCCCCAAGAGCTCGCCGAACATCTGCGACACGAGGGGCGCGGTGATGAAGTCGCCGCTTTCGCCCAGCGCCGGGCGGGTTGCGTAATAGCCTGCATGCGGATCATGCAGGCACCAGGTCATGTATTGGGCGACGGTCAGGGGGCCATGGGCGCGCGATGTGAGCCTTCAGGCGGTCTTCCAGGCTCATGCCGTCGCCGCCAGGCGCACGCAAGGCCCGCCAGATCAAGCCGGCGCCGATCGCGATCATGGGCGCCGACAGCATCATGCCCATGGTCAGGCCGAGGGGGAAATCGGGCATCTGGGCGTCGGGCTGGCGCACGTTCTCCAGCGCCACGCGGCACAGACCGTAGCCCAGCAGGAACAGGCCGGTGAGGGCGCCCTCCCGCTGCAGCCACTTAAGCGCCAGGTGGCGAAGCCGCATCACCAGGAACAGCGCCAGCCCCTCCAGCGCCGCCTCGTACAGCTGGCTGGGATGGCGTGGGACCAGCCCCGCCGGACAGTCCCCGCCGTAGGCTCGCTCAATGGTGCGGTTGCAGAACACCACGCCCCAGGGCACGTGAGTGACCCGGCCCCACAGCTCGCCGTTGATGAAATTGGCGATGCGGCCGAAGAACAGGCCGATGGGCACGGCCGGAACCATGTCGCGCCAGGCGCAGCGGGCGGATCTTGTTGGCCATTGAGAAGCCGAGCAGGGCGAGGGTCACGCCGATCAGGCCGCCATGGAACGACATGCCGCCCCGCCACACCTGAAGGATTTGCAGCGGGTCCGTCCAGATCACGCTGGTGTCGTAGAACAGCACATAGCCCAGCCGGCCGCCGACGATGACGCCCAGGGTGATCCAAAGGACCAGATCGTCAATCTGCGGCTGGGTCGCCGAAGGCCCCGCCGGGCCCCACAGCCTCGGCTCGCGCACGAGCCTGACGACATAACGCCAACCGATCAGGATTCCCGCCACATAGGCCAGGGCGTACCAACGGATCGCCAGGGGGCCCAGATGCACGAGCACAGGGTCGAAATCAGGGAAAATCACGGAAGGCCTCGGGTTTGTGAGTGCGCCAGCGGCCCTGCTTAGCAGGACCGCAGCCCGCCGCGCGACCCCCTCGGCGTTGATGCAGCGCAACAGAGGCGCTCGCCACGGCGCTGGAAAGCCCTATATAGGGGTGGAAATTCACCCGCTCCGACAGGTTTCGTCATGCAAACCAATAATCCCTTCCTCGACGAATTTTCCAAGCTGACCACCGCCGCCATGGGTCTGGCCCAGGCCGCGACGGAAGAGGCCAAGGTCGCCATGCGCGCGCAGTTGGACCGCGTGGTCGCCGAGTTCGATCTGGTCCGGCGCGACGAATTCGAGGCCCTTCAGCAGGAAGTGATCGCCTTGCGGGCGGAAATCGCCCGCCTGACGCGCAAGCCGGCCAAGTCTGCTCGCTCCAAACAAGAAGCCGGTTGAGACGCCGCGCCTTTCGCGCGCTAGGCTCTACCCAAGTCAACGATTCCCGTCCGCGTTTCGGTGCGGCGCAGGCGTCCTATAAGGACCTTCAAGGTATGGACACTCCCCAGCCGGATGAAGACGTGGACTTCGCCTTGGACCCGTTGGACGTGGTCGAGCGCGTGCTGGCGGCGGAAAATCTCAGTTTCGACCGCACCGACGACGGCGATCTGGCCTTCGCCCTGGCCGGCGACTGGAAGGACTACGAGCTGTGGTTCGCCTGGCGCCCGGAGGCCGATTGCCTGCAGCTTTGCCTGTCGCTCGACATCCGCGCCAAGAAATCCAAGCGCAATCAGGCCTACGCCCTGCTGTCGCTGATCAATCAGCGGGTCTGGCTCGGCCACTTCGAGCTGTGGCCTGAGGACGGCGAAATCGTGTTCCGTCACGCCTTGGCCCTGCCGTCCAGCGATCGCCCGACCCTGGCCCAGGCCGCCTCCATGATCGACGCGGCGGTGGAAGGCGCGGACCGCTTCTATCCGGCCTTCGATTTCCTGCTGAATGGCGGCAAAAATCCCGAAGAAGCCATCGCCGCCTGCATGTTCGAGACCGTCGGCCAAGCCTAGCCCTGGCGCGCGTCTGGCTTTAAACCGCTCCTGGCGCACACGGGAGCGGTCATGACTCAGATCCAATCGGCGGCTCCCATCGGTCTGCTCGGCGCGGGTCGCATGGGCGGCGCGCTGATCGAGGGCTGGGCGCGCGCCGGGGCGATTGACCCAAAAGCCTGATCATCGTGGAGCCGCATCCATCGGACGCCATTCAGGCGCTGGGCGCGCGCCTCAACCCGCCGACGGCTGAGCTGGGCGAGATCAGGACCCTGATCCTGGCGGTCAAGCCTCAGGTGTGGAAAGCCGCCGCCGCCGACATCGCGCCAAGCCTCGCGCCCGACGCGGTGATCGTGTCCATCGCCGCGGGCGTGACCCTGGCCGACATCGCCGCGGCCTTCGGCGGCCGGCGCGTGGGCCGGGTGATGCCGACCACCGCCGTGGCCATCGGCAAGGGCGTGGCCTCGATCTACGCCCCGGACCCTGAAGCCCACGCCCGCGCCCACGCCCTGTTCGCGCCGGTCGGCGTCACGGTGGATTTGATCCATGAAAGCCTGATGCATGCGGCGACGGCGGTGTCCGGCTCGGCGCCGGCTTATCTTTACGCCTTCATCGAGGCGCTGGAGGCGGCCGGGGCCAAGGCCGGCCTGTCGGAAAAGGCCTCCGCGTCGCCTGGCGCGGGCCACCATCGCCGGGGCCAGCGCCTTGCTGGAGGCGTCGGGCGAAGAGCCCGCCGAACTGCGCCGTCAGGTGACCTCGCCCGGCGGCACAACCCAGGCGGCGCTGGAGGTGCTGATGGGCAAGGACGGGCTTGGGCCCCTGCTGGAAAAGGCGGTGGCGGCGGCTTTTCACCGTTCGCAGGACCTGGCCGGATAAAGCCTTGAGCGAACAGCCTCCCAGCCCCTGGAGCCATCCGCCGCCCAGGCCGCCTGCGCCGCCGCCGCAGCGCCCGCCCCACCGGCTGGGCCCTCTATTGCTCCTGCTGGCCGTCGTGGGCGCCGGTCTGTGGGCCTTGAGCCGCTATTTCCCAGGAAGCATCGCCTCGGCGAGCGATTGGCAGAATGTGGCGCAGGGCATGATGCTGGTGACCATCGCCGGGTCGCTGCTGCTGCGCCTGCGCCTGCGACCACATCAAGCTCTGCGTTATGTCCTGGTGTGGGCCGTCATCGCCGCGGTCTTGGCGATCGGCTACACCTTCCGCGGCGACCTGGGTTCGGTCTTCAGCCGCGTGCGCGCCGAATTCGCGCCGGGCTATCCGGTTCAACTGAGCCCGCATGAAATGGCCGTCAGTCAGGACGAGAACGGCGGCTTCTATGTGATGGGCCAGGTCAACGGCCAGACCGTGCGCTTTCTCGCCGACACCGGCGCCAGCGACATCGTCCTCAGCCCGGCGGACGCCCGGCGCGTGGGCGTGGACGTCGGGTCCTTGAAGTTCACCGACTTGGCCGAGACCGCCAACGGCATGGGCCGCGGCGCGTCATTCAAGGCCTCCAGCCTGTCGGTCGGCCCGGTGCGTCTCGACGACGTGCCGATGCAGATCAACCAGGCGCCCATGAGCACATCCCTGCTCGGCATGGCCTTCTTCCGCCGCCTGGACTCCTTCCAGGTCAAGGACGGCAAGCTGTACATGCGCTGGAGCGGATAGGGTCCAATCGAGAACGAGCGCACAGGCGAGTCGCTTGCCGCGTATTCAATATTGGTTATATTGAATACGAAAATCGAAGGGAACGCGCGCCATGTCCCGCACCACGACGATGACCGTCCGTATCAGCGGCGCGTTGAGCGACTTCGTGACGGCGAACGTGGGTCAGGACGGGTCCTATGAGAACGTCAGTGAGTATATCCGCGACCTGATTCGCCGTGACAAGGAACGAGCCGAGGCGGAAGCGTTCGGCCGGCTGAAGGCCGAGCTCGTTCATGCGTTCTCAGCGCCCGAGTCGTCCTATAAGCCGCTGACGGCCGCCAAGGTGATTGCCCGTAACCGGGCTTGAGCGGATGGTCGCCGTCCGCATCCAGGACGCGGCCTCCCGCCGGCTTGACGACATCTATCGCTATACGCGGGATCGCTGGGGCGCCGAGCAGGCGGAACGCTACGTCGCCGGCCTGTTTGAGATATTCGACAGGATCGAGGCCCATGGAGCGACATCGAGACCCGTTCCGGCTGAGTTCGGCGTTGACGGATTTGTCGTCCGCTACGAGCGGCATTTCATCTATTGGCGCAGGCTGTCGAACGGCGATATCGGCATCGTGACCATCCTGCACGAGCGGATGCATCAGATCGACCGCTTCCGCGAAGACTTCGGCCTGTGAAACGAAAATACGGTTACCCCGGCAGCGTCACCACCGCCCTCAGCCCGCCCAGCGGACTGCGGTCCAGGGTCACGTCTCCGCCGTGGCCGCGGGCCATGTCGCGCGCCAGGGCCAGGCCCAGGCCGACGCCCTTCTCATTCTGATTGCGCGCCTCATCCAGGCGGCTGAAGGGGCGGAAGGCCTCCTCGTAGCGCTCGGGCGGAATGCCCGGGCCGTTGTCGTCCACCAGGATCTCCACCCCGCCGGCCGGCCCCACGCGCGCCTCCACCTCGATGCGTTCGCCGTGGGCGGCCGCGTTCATCACCAGGTTGGACATGGCGCGCTTGAAGGCGTTGGGGCGAACGGCCGCCATCAGGTTCGGGCCGGCCTTGAGGCTGACCTCGGCGCCGGCGCGCTTGGCGCCTTCGGACACCTCCTCGATCAGCCCGCGCACCGCGACGGTCTCGACGGTTTCGCCGCCCTGGCCCCGGGCGAAGGCGAGGTATTCGTCGATCATGTGCTCCATCTCGGCCAGGTCGCGCTTCATCTCCTCCGTCCGCGCGCTGGGCTCGCTCAGGGCCAGCTCCAGTTTCAGGCGGGTGAGGGGCGTGCGCAGGTCGTGGCTGACGGATGCGAGCAGGGTGGTGCGCTGCTCGATGTGGCGCTGCAGGCGGTCCTTCATATCGAGGAAGGCCTGCGAGGCCTGTCGCACCTCGCGCGCGCCGTAGGGCTTGAAATCGGCGTCGGCGCCCCGGCCGAAGGCTTCGGCCGCCTCGGCCAGCCGCTCGATGGCGCGCACCTGATTGAGGATGAACAGCACGGCCACGCCCGTCAGGATGATGGTGGCGCCCAGCAGCCACATGACGAAGATGTGGCCGCTGGTGACGAAGGCCCGATCGCGCGGCGCCAGGATGCGCAACACGCCCTGCTTCACCTTCACCCGGATATCGACATAGGCGGGATAGCGCGTGGTGTCGAACCAGAAGGGATCGTCCAGTCGATTGGTCAGGCCCTGCTCGATGGATTGGTCGACCGGCGCGAACAGGGAATTGCGCCGCCGCGTGGGAAGGTCGTGGCCTTCCTGCAGGGCGACCGAGAGATCCAGCGACTTCTCGGCCCGGTCGGAAATTCGCTGCAGCGACGGACGGATCCGTTTTGTAGCTGTCCACCACCCAGGCCACATCGCCCGCCAGGCCGTCCGACAGGCGGCTGGTCACCGTGCGCCAGTGGGCGTCGAAGAAGGCCCAGGTCACTGCGATCTGCATGACGCAGATGGGCAAGATGATAATGAGCAGGGAGCGGCCGAACAGGGACGTCGGCGCCCGCCGCTTGAGCATGCGGGGCAGGAACAGCTTCGGCCACAGCCTCAGCCAGTTTCGTTTTCCGGCGGCCTTAGGCGTCATCGGGAGCCAGCATATAGCCGACGCCGCGCACTGTCTGCAGATAGCGCGGATTGCGCGGGTCCAGTTCGATCTTGCGCCGTAGGCGGGTCACCTGCACGTCAACCGCCCGACCGCCGCCCTCGCCCGCATCGCGCGCCAGTTCGGCTCGATCCACCGGTTGGTGCGGTCGTTCGGCCAGACGGCGCAGCAGCTTGGTCTCCCCTTCGGTCAGGCGCACCGGATCGGCCTGGCGGGTCAGCTCGCCGCGCGTTCGGTCGAAGGCGCATAGGCCCAACGACAGGCGCGCGGGCGCGGCCGGCCGCGCCGCCAGCGCCCGGCGCAGGATCGCCTCGATGCGCAAGAGCAGCTCCTGCGGTTCGAACGGCTTGGCCATGTAGTCGTCCACGCCCACCGCCAGCCCCTCGATCCGCTCATCGGCCATGCCGCGCGCCGTCAGCATCAGGATCGGCGTCTGGGCCATGGCCGCGCCCTCGCCACGCATCCAGCGGGTCAGGGCCAAACCGTCCTCGCCGGGCATCATCACGTCCAGGATCATCAGGTCGAAATCGATCACCGCCAGCACGCGCCGGGCGGCGGCGAAGTCGGCCGCGGCGGTGACGCGAAAACCCGCTCGAGCGAGATATTCCTTGAGCAGGTTGCGGATGCGGTCGTCGTCGTCGACCACCAGCAGATGTCTTTGCTCGCTCATGGCGCCGCGCTCATTCGCCGTCCCGGTCCGGCGGCGCCGAAACGGTCAGGCGCGAGCCGGCCACCGAGGCCAGGATGCGGCGCGCGCCCGGAACCGCGTCCAGGCCCCCGGAGCGATAGGCGAAGGCCAAATGGTTGCGCAGGCGTTCGGACACCTTGGCCTCGAAGGCGCGTCCGGCGGCGGTGAGCTGGGCGGGACGGCGGCGCGCGTCGCCCTTGCCGGCGGCCTTTTCGATATAGCCGCAGCGCTCCAGGTCCGACAGCACGCGGCTGGCCCCCTGTTTGGACAGCCCCGTCAGTTGGGCCAGCTCATGCACGCCGATGCCGGGCCGCCGCTTGAGCAGGAAAGCCGCGCGGTAGTGCCCGCGGCCCAGGCCCGAGGGATGGCCTTGCAGGGCGGCCTCCGCCGTGGACCACAGCGCCGCCTCGGCCAGAACGAACAGTTCCACGGAGGCGTCCAGCTCCTCCTCGCGCAGAATCAGGCGTGCGTCGGCGGTTGGGCTGGCCGGGCTCACGCGCGCCGCTCCCGCCCGCGCGAGGGCCGCCCGGAGTTGACGATGGCGCCCTGGCGGCGTCTAAGACCGATACGGAAGGAGTGACCCATAATGTCTCTATTGCCTTACGACGATCGCGACGGCTGGATTTGGCTGGACGGGCGGTTCGTGCCCTGGCGTGAGGCGAAGGTTCACGTACTGACCCATGCGCTGCATTATGCGTCCAGCGTGTTTGAAGGCGCGCGGATGTACGGCGGCGAGATCTACAAGCTGCGCGAACATTCCGAGCGTCTGCATCGCTCCGCCAAGATCCTCGACTTTGAAATCCCCTACAGCGTGGAGGAACTCGACCGCGCCTGCAAGGAGACCGCCGAACGGATGGGTCTGGAGGACTGTTATGTCCGTCCGATCGCTTGGCGCGGTCCCGAGGCCATGGGCGTGTCCGCCCAGGCCACCAAGATCCATACCGCGGTCGCCGTGTGGGAATGGCCGAGCTATTTCAGCCCCGAGGACCGCGCGCGCGGCGTGCGTCTGACGCGCGCCAAGTACAGCCGCCCGGCGCCATTCACCGCGCCGACCGAAGCCAAGGCCTCGGGCCTGTACATGATCTGCACCATCTCCAAGCACCTGGCGGAGAAGGAGGGCTACACCGACGCCCTCATGCTGGACTGGCGCGGCTACGTGGCCGAGTTCGACCGGCTCCAACATCTTCCTGGTGCGCGACGGGGCGATTCACACGCCCACGCCCGACTGCTTCCTCAATGGCCTGACGCGCCAGTCGGTGATCGCCCTGGCCAAGCAGAAGGGCATCGAGGTGATCGAGCGGCACATCATGCCCGAGGAACTGAGCACCTTCAGCGAGGTGTTCCTCACCGGCAGCGCCGCGGAGGTCACGCCGGTGGGCGAGATCGCCGAGCACCGCTACAAGCCCGGCGCCATCACCCTCGGTCTGGCGGACGACTACAGCCGCATGGTCAGGCGCCAGCTGCAACCCGCCTGAGGGCGGCTTCGGGCACGCGGGTGAGACGGGCCGCGGCGGCCATCAGCCGCGGCTGAAGGCCCGCCGCGGCCATCACCGCCGCCTGGCCGGGCGCGCGCACCAGGGCCTGGGACAGCCATGTCGCGCCGATCACCCGGGCTTCCAGATCGCGCGAAAGCCGACGGCCGTAGTCTTGCGCCCCTCCGCCGCCCAAATAGACCTGCGCGGCCAGGGCGGCGCTGTGCAGGGCTATGGCCAGGCCGTCTCCCGCGAAGGAAGGGATCACCGCGGCCTGATCGCCCAGGCGCCATAGGCCATCGTGGGAGCCGGCCACATGGCCGTAGGGAATGGCGGCTATGGCCAAGGGCTTATCCCACACGGGCTCGGCGCACGTCAGGCGTCGGTCCAGCAGCGCGCAGTCCGCGCGCACCGCGCGCAGCAAGGTCGGCCAGTCGCCAAGCGCCGCATAGCGGGTCCGGCGCACCACAAGGCACAGGTTGGCTTTGCCCTCCTCGATGGGTTCGAGGCCGGCGTAGCCGCCCGAAAACAGCGCCAGCTCGACGGCTCCCTTAAGTCCGGCGGATTGCTCCGGCGCCAGTCGCCAGTGCTGCTTGAAGGCGATCAGGTCGTTCTGCAGGCCATGGCGCCCGGTGAACCCCTTGAGCTCGTGCTTGCCGGTCGCCAGGAAGGCTTGATCGCCGCGCACGCAAGACCCCTCTCCGGTAATCGCGCGCCAGCCGCCCGCGACCCGCTCCAGCGCCTTGACCTTGGCGCCGCGGCTGACGCTCGCCCCGGCCTGTTGCGCGACGGCCAGCAGCGCTTCGTCGAGCCGTCGGCGCGACAGGCTGAACGCGGCGAACGGCAAGCCCGTCTCGGCGATCCTGTCGCCCCGGCGTCAGACGCACCCTTAGGATGGGCTCGGCGCCCAGCGCCGCAAGGTCCAGACCGAGGCGCGTGAGCGCGGTCGCGGCCTCTGCGCTGATGAACTCCCCGCAGACCTTGTCATGCGGCCCGCGTTCGCGCTCCAGCAGGTCCACGCTGCGTCCGGCCCGGGCCAGCAAGGTCGCCAGGGCGGCGCCGGCGGGGCCGCCGCCGACGATCAGGGCCTGTACGTCTTGGTTCATGGCCGCAGCTTGCAAACGCACAGGCGGAAGGGAAAACGTCTGCGAACCTCCGCGCCCCGAACCTCGGCCTTGGTCAGATAGCCCCGCCAGTCCTCGGGCGAGAACGCGCGCCGGATCGAAACCGGTCCGTCATGCCGCACGAACGGATGCCTGCGCATCACGGCCGCCAGAACCGCAAACCCGCCCCATGACACCGGATGGCGCTCAAGATCATTGACCAGCCAGCCGATCCGCGCGCGCCGATCCATTAGGGCCAGGAAGCGGACCAGCCGTTCATCGTCCAGATGGTGGGCGAACAGCGAACTGACGATCACATCCGCCTTGTCGGCATGATCGAACACATCGGCGGTCACGTAAGTGATGGGGCGGCCGGGCTCGCCGGCGGCCTGAGCGGCGCGCGCCGCCCAGGGATTGCGGTCCACGCCCGTCAGGTTGATCTGCAGGCCGCGCCGCGTCGCCCAACGGTCGATAAGGCGCAGGCCGTCGCCATAGCCGGAACCCACGTCAACTAGGCTCAGCGGCCGGCCCAGCGGCCAACGCCCCTCGCGCTCAAGGCGGGCCAGGAAACCGAGCGTCGGCCGATGCCCCAGGGTCAGCACATTGACCCGCGCGAGGTCCTTCAGACACGCCGCGAAGGTTTCGTAATCGACGGAGTCGTCGTCCATCCATTCCGTCAGCGACGCGCGCCGCGAGAAGTCGGGCAGGGCCATGTCAGGCGCCGCTGAACAGCATGGTTTCGGCGGTCAGGCCCGGGCCGAAGGCCATGGCGCAGCCGCGGCGGTCCTTGGTGACCCCTTCCATCAGCGCCTTCAGCACGAACAGTACCGTGGCCGAGGACATGTTGCCGAACCGGCTGAGCACTTGGCGCGACGCGGCCAGGGCCTTGGGCGGCAGGGCGTAGGCCGCCTCCACGGCGTCCAGCACGGTGCGCCCGCCCGGATGGACGGCCCACAGGTCGATGGCTGCCGGCTCAGCGCCGCCCAGGATGCGCTCGCGGCCGGCCTTCAGCGCGCGGCCGATGGAGGCGGGAACCTGGCCGGACAGGAACATGTCGAAGCCCTGGTCGCGGATGTTCCAGGTGATCTGGTCGTCGTGCTCGCGCGCGACCTCTACATGGAACGCGTCGAGTGAGAGGCCGACCGGTTCGGCTGAGATCAGAGCCGCGGCGCAGCCGTCGCCGAACACCAGGAAGGTGAGCGCCTGTTCGATGTCTTCGGTCTCCTGAAGGTGCAAAGTGCACAGTTCCAGACTGACCACCAATACCTGGGACCGCGGCTCGGAGCGCACGATGTGCCGCGCCAGCTTCAGGGCGTTGATCGCCGCGTAGCAGCCCATGAAGCCCACCAGGGTGCGCTCCACCGAGGGGCTGAGGTCGAGCCGGGCGGCGATCTGCAGATCCAGTCCAGGGGCGGCGAAACCGGTGCAGCAGGTGACGATCAGGTGGGTGATGGATCGCGCCTGATCGCCCAGCTCCAGCCGTTGAACGGTTTGAACCGCCAGGTCCGGCGCCGTGGTTTCAAACCGGCGCATGCGCTCGGCCGTCGAGGGGAAGGCGCCGGGCCGGTAAAAGCCGTCGCTGTCGATGGCGAGATTGGCCCCGGGCGCGGCCGGCTTCAGGCACGACCAGCGTTGGTCGATCTGGCTGCGTTCGGCCATGCGCCGGAAGAGTCTGCGTTGGCGAAGGTCGGGCAACAGCCCTTCCGCATAGGCGGCGAACGCGTGGTGGATATCGTTCGCCGGCGCCGCGGTGGCGATTCGGTTGACATAGAACTCGCACGGAAACCCCCATCGCTTCGCAAACAGAACCCGCCAAACAGCTATACGTTGCCGGGCACGTTCGGTTCATGCGATGCGCCTGCGGCGCCTAGGCGGTAGGCGATACGGCGCCGGAACGCTTGCGCGGGCGGCGCCCTTGAGCCGTTGCATCAACCTTTGCAACTTTAACTCCCCATCGGCGTTCAACATGGGAAGGTCAGGTCAGGCGCGTCGCCGCCTTGGCGGAGCGTATCGAGGGGAGGCCGTGATGGCCAAGGCGGTTCTGAGTTCCTCCACGCCCGCAGTATTGCCCGTTTCGCAGCGACCGCGGACGTCGACCATTCTCGCCGTCCTCGCGTTCGGCTTTCTCGCCCTGGTCGGCGCCCTGGGCGTGGATTGGGCCGAGGGCCCCGCCATGGTGTTCGGCGAGCTGATGGGCATTTTGGCGCCCCTGGCCCTGATCGGCCTGGCCTGCCTGATCATCTACCGGATCTGCCGCCGAGCCGCCGACGACTGACGTCGGCGCCGCTCCAGGGCCGGACTTTCGGCGCGCCCGCACTCATGCTAACCGCAGGCGTGCTCCGGAGGCCCGTAGCTCAATGGTTAGAGCCGGCCGCTCATAACGGTCTGGTTGCTGGTTCGAAGTCCAGCCGGGCCTACCATCGCCTACCTAGGAAAGTGCCGTCGTATTCGCTGAGCAGCTGATCGCCCGAGTAGGCGAACTGCGTCGTCGATGCGCCGGTGGTGGAGGCCAGCCGGCCCAAGGGGGTCATAGGTCAAGCTGGCCGTGCGCCCGCCCGAGCGGGTGAGCAGCTGGTTCACCGCCTTATAGGTGTAGCTGTTGACCCCATGGAGGTGAGGTTGCCCCTGGCGTCATAGGTCACGACACGGTCATCTGGTTCAGGCCGTTATTGGAATAGCCCAGATTGACCGCATGGCGCCGTTCCAGTCGAAGGCGGTGTTGGCGGAAGGGAATTTTTATGCCGTCGATCTATTTCGCACCCGTGATGCTATGCTGAGCCGGACCACGACGATTTCCGGCTCCGGAGACACGGCATGAGCGAAATCCATCGGATCACTGTCAATCCCGATCAATGCGGCGGACGCCCGTGCCTGCGCGGACTGCGTATCCGCGTGCGCGACGTGCTGGACCTGTTGGCCGCCGGCGCTGACCGCGCGGAAATACTGGCGGATTATCCGCTGCTGGAGGAAGGCGACATTACCGCCGCCCTCCAATACGCCGCGCGGCAAAGCGACCATCCGGTGCTGCACGTGGCCTGATGCGCTTCCTGGTCGATGCGCAGTTGCCGCCCGCGCTCGCCCGCTGGCTTGCCGCCAACGGGCATGAGACGGACCATGTAGGCGACATCGGGATGCAAGCCGCGTCCGACGCCGCGATCGCTCATGCCCTGGCGTCTTCCGCTGCAATCATCACGAAGGACGAGGATTTCGCGCGGCGCAAGGTGTTGGCCCAGAACGGGGCGGTCGTGGTCTGGATCGCCTGCCGAACACGCGAAGCCGCGATCTGCTCGTCTGGTTCGAGACAGTACTGCCGGATGTCCTGGCGGCGCTGGCGCGGGGCGAGACCCTGGTCGAGGTCAGCGTGAGTTAGGGAGCGCCCCCGACGGGCTCAGTCCAACGAACCCAAGGGCTTCGACCCGAAAAGGTGAACCGCGCCTGACATATTGGCGGCCCAATTGGCGGTACAATGGCTTTTCCTGCAACGGACAAGGAGCGGCTCATGCGCGTGGTCTCGATCGGAATTGGCTTGGCTCTCGCGTTGGGCGGCGTCGCCATGGCGCAGGATGCGTCAAGCATGATGTCCAAGCTGCATGACGACCTGCATCTGTCAGCCGATCAGGAAGGCGCCTGGCGCCAGTATGAGGCGGCCATGAGCCAGGCCAGTCAGGCCCAGGCGCGCCATCAGGCCGCCCAGCAGCTGATGCCCCAGGTGCCCACGCCGCGCCGTCTGGCCCTGATCGACGCGACCATGACGCAGGATCTGGAGGACTTTCACCGCCAGAGCCAAGCGGTCGCGGCCTTTTACGAGCGTCTGACGCCGCCCCAGCAGCGCGTGTTCGACACCGACACCCTCCCGTCAAACCAGGTCGATCGGCGTTAGACCCGCAAGACGGACGGAAAAACGGCCCGAACCAGGGGCTCGGGCCGTTATCAGGGTTTTTGCGCGCTCAGTGAGCAGCAGCAGCGGGCGGGCAGGGGACCCAGTCATATTTCGACTTGGTCGCATCCCAGGACCACGATCCGCAGGCTTGACCGCCTTGCGGCTGAGCCTGAGGCGCCGCGCCGGCGGGCGGCGGAGGCGGCGGAGGACCGTAGGCGTAGCCGTAATAATAGGGGTCCGGATAACCGTAGTAATAGCCCGGATAGTAGCCCCAGTACCAAGGATCCCACAGGGCCGCGCCCAGGGCGAAGCCGACGGGAACACCCCATCCCCAGCCCCAGCCGCCATGCCAGCCGCCGCGATAGCCGTAGCCGCCACGGATCCGCCGTGGAATCCGCCGTGCGGCGCGGCCGCGGCCGGCGCAGACGTGAGACTGAGAGGGGCGGTGATAAGCGCCGCGCTCGCCAGCGCCGCCAGAATCTTTTTCATCGCAGTGTCTCCAGTATGCAGCCCGGCGCGGGTCTGGCTGTCGCCTTGGCGCGCCACGGACCTTTGACCGATCATCGTGCTTAATGTGGGCGCGACTGTGGCGTTTGGAAGCGCCTTGGCCTCTATAGCCAAGGTTTTTTGGCTAAATCGAACCCTTAAGGGATTCACGATCGATGAACGGCGCGCGCTGGTGGAAGGAGGCGGTGGTCTACCAGATCTACCCGCGCTCATTCATGGACGGCGACGGCGACGGCGTGGGCGATCTGCCGGGGATCACCGCCCGGCTCGATCATCTTCAGGCCCTGGGTGTGAACGTGGTCTGGCTCGGCCCGCACTACGACAGCCCCGGCGCCGACAATGGCTACGATATCCGCGACTATCGCAAGGTCGCGCCCGCGTTCGGGACCATGGCCGATTTCGATACGATGCTGGTCCAGATGAAGGCGCGCGGCCTGCGCCTGATCCTCGACCTGGTGGTCAATCACACCAGCGACCAGCACGCCTGGTTCCGGCAAAGCCGCCAGGGCAGGGACAACCCGTTCCGCGACTTCTACATCTGGCGCGACGGCCGCGACGGCGGCCCGCCCAACAACTACCCCTCCATCTTCGGCGGCCCTGCCTGGACCTTCGATGAGGCGAGCGGCCAGTATTACCTGCACAGCTTCACGCCGCGGCAGCCGGACCTGAACTGGGACAACCCCCAGGTTCGCGCCGAGGTCTACGACCTCATGCGGTTCTGGCTGGACAAGGGCGTGTCGGGCTTTCGCATGGACGTGATCGCCTTCATTTCCAAACAGCCGGGATTGCCCGACCTGACGGACGAGGAGTTGGCCCATCCCGAACGCGTCTACGCCAACGGGCCGCGTCTGCACGACTACCTGCGGGAGATGAATCGCGAGGTTCTCGCCGGTCACGACGCCGTGGCCGTGGGCGAGGCCTTCGGCGTCTCGCCCGAGCAGGCGGCGCTGCTGACCGACGAGCGGCGCGGCGAGCTGAACATGGCGCTCGATTTCTCGTTGGTGGACCTGCCGCGCACTGGCGGGCCGGACGACTGGACCTTGCCGCAATTCAAGGCCGTCATCGCCCGTCAGGATCGCTCGGCTGGAGCGTACAGCTGGAATGCCGCTTTCCTCGGCAATCACGACCAGCCGCGCGCGGTGTCCCACTTCGGCGACGATGATCCGAATTGGCGCATGGCCTCGGCCAAGACCCTGGCCAGCGTGCTGCTGACCCTAAGGGCCACGCCGTTCATCTATCAGGGCGAGGAGATCGCCATGGCCAACGCGCCGTTCGCCGACATCGGCGATTTCGACGACGTGTGGGCCAAGACCCAGTGGCTCCAGCAGGTCGAGCTCGGCGGCGCCTCGCCTCAGGCCGTGCTGGACCGCCTGCGCCGCACCGGCCGCGACAACGCCAGGACGCCGATGCAGTGGAGCCCGACGCTGCATGGCGGTTTCACGACCGGAGAGCCCTGGCTCAAGGTCAATCCGGACAGCGTCTCGGTCAATGTGGCGGCCCAGACCTACGATGACCGCTCGGTGCTGTCGCACTACCGGCGCCTGATCGCCCTGCGCAAAGGCGAACCGGCGCTGGTCTATGGCGCCTTCGAGGACCTTGATCCGGCGCATCCCACCGTGTTCGCCTACGCCCGCCGCCTGGACGCCAAGGCCTTCCTCATCCTCGCCAATTTCAGCCGCTCGCCCATCGACTACGCCTTGCCCGACAAGGTCAGGCCCACGGCTCTGGTCCTGTCCAGCGAGGAGGGGTTGCTCCTGCCCCTGTCGCCCGTGCGGCTGCGGGGTTGGCAGTCGGTCATCTTCGAAATCGAGGCGGGCTGATCGCCTTGCCCGCCGCCCATGAGGGCCCGGGCATTGACAGGGCGGCGCTGGGCCGACATGGCAGACGCGATTGAGACGCCGTCGCCGCGCGGTCTAGGAGAGTTCACGGATGAAGGTGTTGGTCCCGGTCAAGCGGGTGCTCGACTACAACATTAATCCCCGGGTGAAGTCGGACGGGTCGGGCGTGGACCTGGCCAATATGAAGATGTCGATGAACCCCTTCGACGAGATCGCGGTGGAGGAGGCGGTTCGCCTGCGCGAGAAGGGCTCAGCGAGCGAGGTGATCGCGGTGTCG
Organism: uncultured Alphaproteobacteria bacterium; assembly: GCA_963804105.1. Lineage (GTDB taxonomy): Bacteria > Pseudomonadota > Alphaproteobacteria > Caulobacterales > Caulobacteraceae > BOG-938. Next base: position 17,713 of record CAWDPL010000024.1, on the reverse strand, counting down.
ATCGGTCCGGCCAAGGCGCAGGACACCCTGCGCACGGCCCTGGCCATGGGCGCGGACCGGGCGATCCTGATCATGACGGACGCCGAGGTCGAGCCCCTGGCCGTGGCCAAGCTGCTCAAGGCGGTGGCCGATGAGGAGCAGCCCGGCCTGGTGATCCTGGGCAAGCAGGCGATCGACGATGACTGCAGCCAGACCGGCCAGATGCTGGCGGCCCTGATGGGCCGTCCGCAGGGGACCTTCGCCAGCGCGGTGAGCGTGTCCGGCGACAAGGTGGAGGTGACGCGCGAAGTGGACGGGGGGCTTGAGACGGTCAGCCTGTCCCTGCCGGCCGTCGTCACCACGGACCTGCGCCTGAACGAGCCGCGCTACGCCTCCTTGCCCAACATCATGAAGGCCCGCTCCAAGCCCCTGGCCCAGAAGACCCCGGCCGACTACGGCGTGGACATCACGCCCCGGCTGACCACGCTGAAGGTGTCCGAGCCGCCCAAGCGCAAGGCCGGGGTGATCCTGGCGGACGTGGACGCCCTTGTCGCGCGGCTGAAGGACCTGGGAGTGAACGGCATGAGGACGCTGGTGTGGGCCGAGCACGAGCACGGCCAGATCAAGGACGCGACCCTGTCCACCGTCACCGCGGCGGCCCAGCTAGGGACGGTGGACCTGCTGGTGGCCGGATCGGGCGTGGGCCAAGTCGCCGAGGCCGCCGGCAAGATCGCCGGCATCGAGCAGGTGCTCGTGGCCGACGATGCGGCCTACGCCCACGCCTTGCCCGAGACCGTCGCGCCCCTGGTGGCGCAGCTGATGGCCGATCACGACGCCTTCCTGGCCCCGGCCACCAGCAACGGCAAGAACATCGCGCCCGCGCGTCGCGGCCCTGCTGGATGTGATGCAGGTCAGCGAGATCCTGTCGGTGGAGGGCCCGGACACCTTCACCCGGCCGATCTACGCGGGCAACGCCGTCGCCACGGTCAAGTCCAACGACGCCAAGCTGGTGATCACGGTGCGCGCCACCTCATTCGCCAAGGCGCCGGCCGAGGGCGGATCGGGCAAGATCGTCGCGGTAACAGGCCCGGCCGACCCGGGCCTGTCGGCCTTTGTCCGCGCCGACATCGCCCAGTCGGCGCGGCCGGAGCTGACCTCGGCCAAGGTGGTGATCTCCGGCGGTCGGGCGCTGGGCTCGGCGGAGACGTTCGCCAAAATCATCGAGCCCCTGGCCGACAAGCTGAAGGCGGCGGTGGGCGCCAGCCGCGCGGCGGTGGACGCGGGCTTTGCCCCCAACGACTATCAGGTGGGCCAGACGGGCAAGATCGTCGCCCCGGAGCTGTACATCGCCATCGGCATCTCCGGCGCCATCCAGCACCTGGCCGGCATGAAGGACGCCAAGACCATCGTGGCCATCAACACCGACCCGGACGCCCCCATCTTCCAGATCGCCGACCTGGGACTGGTGGGAGACCTGTTCCAGATCGTGCCGGAACTGACGGCCAAGCTCTAAGCCATCGCCGGTTCGCGCACGGTCTCGTTCTCGATCACCAGCAGGGCCGAGGCCGTGTTGGAAATCGGGATGTGATAGTTGCGCGAAATCTGCTTGGAGCGGCCGGTCATGGCCGCGGCCATGGCGATCCACATCAGCACTTCCACGCCCTGGGAGCCTGACAGGGCCACCAGTTCCTTGGTGGAATAGCCGGTCAGGGCCTTGGGGTCGTTCACCAGCTTGTCCAGACACAGCATGTCGAACTCGCGGTTGATGAACCCGGCGCGCTGGCCGTCCAGTTGGTGCGACAGCCCGCCGGTGGCGATCACCGCCACGCGCTTGTCCTCGGGCCAGGAACTCGATGGCCCGGCCGATGGCCTTGCCCAGCTTGTAGCAGCGCAGGGCCGAGGGCAGGGGGTGCTGCACCGTATTGACCGCGATCGGCACGGCAGCCGGCATTTTGCCTTCTGGCCAGAACAACTCCATGGGAATGCAGAAGGCGTGGTCCACCAGCATTTCCTGGCAGGTGGTCACGTCGAATTCATCGGCCACCAGACTGTCGATGATGTGCCAGCTGAGCTCCGGATCGCCCTTGAACGGGTGCAGCACCGGCAGGCCCCATCCTTCGTCGGCGTTGCAATATTCCGGCGCCGCGCCGACGGCGAAGGTCGGCATCTTGTCCAGGAAGAAGTTCAGGCCGTGGTCGTTGTAGAGCACCACCACCGCGTCGGGCTTGACCTTGGCCAGCCATTCGCGCGCCGGCCCGAACCCGTCGAAGAACGGCTTCCAATAGGGATCCTGCTGCTTGTGATCGGCGATGGCGCGGCCGATCGCCGGAACGTGGGAGACGGCCAGGCCGCCAACGAGCTTGGCCATGATCAGGCCTCCTCTTTCGCATAGTCGAACAGCATGGCCTTGAAGGCGTCCACGCTCATGCCGGTCTGCTGCGCGCCCAGGTCCTGCACGTTCAGCCCCAGGATCCCGGCCAGCTTGGCCAGGTAATAGATATTGCCGCCCGCGGCGATGAGCTTGAGCACATTGCGGCTGCGCACCGCCTCGCGTTGCTCGCGGCTCAGGCCGTACCTGGCGCAGTAGGCGTCTTCATCGGCGACGAAGGCCGCGCGATTGGCCGCGTCATTGAAGGAAAAGCACATCTTGTTCAGGGCGAAACCCTTCTGGGCCTCCGTTCCGTCGAACATGGTCGTGCCCGGGATATCGTTGGCTGTCGCTGACCCCATGTCTCTTCTCCCAAGTCGTCGCCGACATTTTCATGGCGCCCGGAAGATCAAGCTCCGGCGCTCGCAATGAAGTGAAATTCTAACGCCGGGTTTTCCCAGACGACACAATTGCGAGCCCTTAAGGGTTTGCTCCACCTATCGCAGAGCGTATCAAGCGGCCGGTCCCGAATTCATTTGATCTGATCGTGCACAGACCCGAGCCCATATTCGCCATCGCCCCTATGATGGACTGGACCGACCGGCATTGCCGGGCGCTGCATCGGGTGCTGTCGCGGCGCGCCAGGCTCTATACGGAGATGGTCACCACCGGCGCGGTGCTGCATGGCGATCCCGCGCGGCTGCTGGCGTTCAGCCCGGCCGAGCATCCCGTGGCGCTGCAGATCGGCGGCTCGGAGCCGGACGATGTCGCCGCAGCCGCGCGCATCGGCGCGGATTTCGGCTATGACGAGATCAATCTGAACGTCGGCTGTCCCTCCGACCGGGTGCAGAGCGGCCGGTTCGGCGCCTGCCTCATGCGCGAGCCGGAACGCGTGGCCGAGTGCATGGCGGCGATCATCGCCGCGGTGTCCGTGCCCGCCACCGTCAAGTGCCGCATCGGCGTGGACGAACAGGATCCCCATGAGAGCCTGTTCCGGCTGGTCGATCTTTGCGCCGCCGCCGGGGTCAAGACCTTCGCCGTCCACGCGCGCAAGGCCTGGCTGGAGGGGCTGAGCCCCAAGCAGAACCGCGACGTGCCGCCCCTGGACTACGGCTTGGTGCATCGGCTGAAGGCCGAGCGGCCCGACCTGGCCATCGTGCTCAACGGCGGTCTGAACTCGCTTGGACGAGGCCCTGGCGCACCTTGATGCCGGACTGGACGGCGTGATGCTCGGCCGCGTGGCCTATCATGACCCGGCGATCCTGGGCCTGGCCGACCGGCGCCTGTTCGATCCGGCCTTGCCGGACGTCTCGCCCGAGGCTGCGGTGTGGGCCTATCGGCCCTATGTGGAGCAGGAGCTGGCGCGCGGAACGCCGTTCTACGCCATGGCGCGGCACATGCTGGGCCTGTTTCATGGTCGCCCGGGCGCGCGCAGCTGGCGGCGCATTCTGACGGTGGAGGGCGTGAAGCGCGGCGCGGGCGTGCAGGTGCTTGATCACGCCCTGGAGCAGGTGACGGCCCGCCAAGCCCTTGCAGAACCGGCCTGAAGTTCAGGTCGATTTATGGTCTTCAGAACAAGGGCTTGCGGCGTCGCTTCAAAGCGCGAAAGGCGGCCCAGATAGCTCATGCCGAGCAGGGAGGTGGTCAGGCCCTGCCGGACCACCATGGCGTCCACGTCCTCCACCCGCGCCCCGCCGACAGACAGGCTGGATAGGCGGATGCGCGCGGCGTGGGTGTCGCCGCCCGCCGTATGCACCGGCACGTTGAAGGTCAGGAACTGCGGATCAAAGCCGAGCCGCTTGGCGTCCTCGCCGGTGAGGGCCACGACGGAGGCGCCGGTGTCCACCAGGAAGCGCACCTCGGTCCCGTCGACCTGACCCTGCGCCCAGTAATGGCCGTCGGGCGCCTTGGTCACCTGAGCGTCGCCCACCGTCTGGTCCGGACCGACCGCATCGGACGCCTGCGGACCGCGCAAGGTCGCGGCCTGGGCCTGAGCCGATCCGCCTTGAAGGATCACCCGCTCGGCGACGTTCACGGCCGACAGCATCCCGATCGCGGCGACCACCGCTAATCTGAGCATGGAAGAACACCCACCATCATCATCGAGGCCGTATGCTCGGCCCTACGCAGCCACCCTACGCCCAAAGGGGTTTGCAACGCGTGAATCGCTTGCATGAGGCGGCCGGGCGCGCCAATCAGCGGCCTTTCCTTCACCGACCGGCTCTGCAAACGCCCATGACCTCCAGCCCCTTCGACGACATCAAGGCCCTGATCGCGGGCCTGCCGCAGGTGGCGCCGAGCAGCCTCACCGCCGATCCCGCGCTGGGTCGGCTCGGGGTGATCGCCGCGCAGCTGTCGCGCTGGTCCGCGCCCGGCAAGCCCAGGGTCCTGCGGCCTATCGTGGCCCTCTACGCGGGCAGCCATGCGGACGGCGAGGCGGATGCCCTGCGCGAACGGCTCGAACTGATCGCGGCCGGCGGCGCGCCCATCAACGCCCTGGCCCAGGCGGCCGGCGCGGGGCTGGAGGCCTTCGACCTGGCTGTGGAGCAGCCCGTTGGCGACATCGCCTTGCGCGCGGCCATGAGCGAGCGCGAATGCGCCGCGACCATGGCCTTCGGCATGGAGGCCCTGGCCAAGCAGCCCGACCTTCTGGTGCTGGGCGACATCGTGACGGGCGCGCCGATTTCGGCGGCGGCCATCGCCCTGGCCCTTTCGGCGGCGAGCCGGGCGATTGGATGCAGCAGGACGCGCAACGCGCGGGCGCCGCCGTGTCCAGGATGCGCGCCGAAGCCGGCGAGGCGCCCGAACCGCTGGAAGTCCTCCGCCAACTCGGCGGCCGCGAGATCGCCGCCATGGCCGGCGCGATCCTGGCCGCGCGCAGCCAGGGCGTGCCGGTGCTGATCGACGGCTATGGCGCGGCGGCCGCCGCGGCGGTGCTCCACGCCGTCGACCCCGAGGCGATCGCCCACGTCATGGCCGGCGACCGCTCGCCCGACTCCGGCCACGGGCGGCTGCTGGAGCGGCTTGAGCTGGAGCCGATCCTCGACCTGGGCATGGCGGGCGAAGGGTGCGGCGCAGCGGTGACAATTGGAATCGTGCGCTTGGCTTGCGAAATGGCCTAAAAAGGTCAGTCAGCGCTCCAATTTTTCCGCTCATCCCCGCGAAAGCGGGGACCCAGTTCTCTCCAGGAAGCGCCCACACTGGAAACCTGGGTCCCGCTTTCGCGGGGATGAGCGGATTTGATTGGTTCCGGCGCGCAGTTCCCCGTGCCCGCCTACCGTTCCAGCACCCGAAACACGAACGGAAACTCATCCTCCGCCCCCGCCGGATAGGCCTCACGCCGCACCTCGCGCCACTCGCCCTCGTCGAACGCCGGCAGCACCACATCGCCCTCCACCTCCGCCTGCACCTCGGTGATGTACAGCCGCCGCGCCTTGGGCCAGGCGGCGGCGAACACCGCCGCGCCGCCGATCACGCACACCTCCTCCGCGCCGTCGTCGGCCGCCTGCTCGCGCGCGATCTGCAACGCCTCGTCGAAGGTTTCGCACACCAGGGCGCCGTCCGGTTCGAACGAGCCGTCGCGCGACAGCACCACATTCAGGCGGCCGGGCAGGGGTTTTCGCGGCAGGGAGTCCCAGGTCTTGCGGCCCATGATCACCGGCTTGAACAGGGTGGTCGCCTTGAACAGGGCCAGATCCGACTTCAACCGCCAGGGCAGGGCGCCGTCCTTGCCGATCACGCCGTTTTGGGCGCGGGCCAGCACCAGGGCGACGATGGGCAGGCTCACACCGCCACCGGGGCCTTGATGTGGGGGTGCGGGTCATAGCCTTCCAGCGCGAAGTCGGCTTCCTCGAAGGCGAACAGGTCGGTTTTCGCCGCGATCTTCAGTGTGGGGAAGGCGCGCGGCTCGCGTTCGAGCTGGGTCTTGGCCTGCTCGACGTGGTTCAGATAAAGGTGCGCGTCGCCGAAGGTGTGCACGAACTCCCCGGGCGCAAAGCCGGTCACCTGCGCCATCATCATCGTGAGCAGGGCGTAGGAGGCGATGTTGAACGGCACGCCCAGGAACAGGTCGGCCGAGCGCTGATAGAGCTGGCACGACAGCCGCTCCACGCCCTGGGCGTCGGCGCGACGAAGAACTGGAACAGGCAGTGGCAAGGCGGCAGGGCCATGTCGTCCACGTCCGCAGGGTTCCAGGCCGAGACGATGTGACGCCGACTGTAAGGATTTTGCTTCAGAGCCTCGGACAAGATTGCTGATCTGGTCGATGGAGCGCCCGTCCGGCGCGGCCCAGGAGCGCCACTGCTTGCCGTAGACCGGGCCGAGCTCGCCGTCCGCGTCGGCCCACTCGTTCCAGATCGACACCCCCCGCTCCTGCAGCCAGCGGATGTTGGTGTCGCCGCGCAGGAACCACAGAAGCTCCAGCACGATGGATTTCAGGTGCAGCTTCTTGGTGGTGAGCAGGGGAAAGCCCTGGCTCAGATCGAACCGGATCTGCCGGCCGAACACGCCCAGCGTGCCCGTGCCCGTGCGATCCTGCCGCCGCGCGCCCTGCGCCATCACCTCGGCCAACAGGTCGAGATACTGCCGTTCGGGATGGGCCTGGGCGAGGATGGGAGAGACCGCGTTCATGACGGTCATCCTACAGCGGATTCGGCTGGGCTGGATTCGGTTCGTTCGCGGCGAGGCCAACCGCCCACAAAAACTTACCAAAACGCGAGCTCCCCCGCGTGCGGGGGAGCTGTCCCGAAGGGACTGAGGGGGCGTGCCGCCGCACCGAGAGCTCAGCCGAGGCCGTTTGCCACGGGCACGCCCTCTCCACCGCTTCCCCAGCCCGCAGCCAGCTGCGGGCGTTCGCACGATGGCCAAATCGTTGGCCATCGTCAGGGCTCACCCCCCTCTCCCGCAAACGGGAGAGGTCGCTGCGGCGTGAGTACATATGCTGGCCGCCGTTGAGCGACAGGGTCGAGCCGGTGATGAAACCGCCGTCCTCGCTGCACAGGAAGGCCACGCCGCGGGCGATTTCTTCGGCATGGCCCAGCCGGCCCACGGGAATCTTGGCGATGATCTTCGCCAGCACGTCCGCCGGCACGGCCGAGACCATGTCGGTGTCGATGTAGCCCGGGGCGATGGCGTTGACGGTGACGCCGAACTTGGCGCCTTCCTGGGCCAGGGCCTTGGTGAAGCCGTGAATGCCGCTCTTGGCCGCGGCGTAGTTGACCTGGCCGTACTGGCCGGCCTGGCCGTTGATCGAGCCGATGTTGACGATGCGGCCGAAACCGCGCTCGCGCATGCCGGCGAACACCGCCTTGGCCATGTTGAAACAGCCGCCGAGGTTCACGCGGATGACTTCATCCCACATCTCATAGGTCATCTTCAGCATGGTGCCGTCGCGGGTGATGCCCGCGTTGTTGACCAGCACGTCCACGGGGCCGAGATCGGCCTCCACCTGTTTTACGCCGTCCAGGCAGGCCTGATGGTCGCCCACGTCCCATTTGTAGGTCGGAATGCCGGTCTTCACGCTGAAGGCCTTGGCCCGCTCGTCATTGCCGGCGTAGTTGGCGGCCACCTTCATGCCGTGCTGCTGGAGCGCCAAAGAGATCGCTTCGCCGATGCCGCGGCTTCCGCCGGTGACGATTGCTACCCGGGCCATGTCGTGTCTCCCTCGCGAGCCGGCCTTCCGCCGACGACTCCGACCCAACAGCGGGGCCGTGGATAGAACAAAGCCCATAGTCAGGGCCTTTGCTAGCCCGCAAAGCCGCCGTTCTCGATGAAATCGAGCTCTTCGCGCGTATCGGTTCGTCCGAGGGCGCAGTTACGGTGCGGGAAGCGGCCGAAGCGGGCGATGATGTCGGCGTGAATGCGCCCCCACTTCAGGGAGCTGTCGTCCCCGGTGCGAGCGGCGTAGGCCTCCAGCAGGGCGAGGCTGCGATCCTGATCGGCCGGGGTCTCGGAATGTTCGAACGGCAGGTAGAAGAACGGCTGCAACGGCGGTGGATGGGCAACATCATGGCCCTTGGCGATGGCCAGGCCGGCGAAATGGCGGGCCAAGGGGTCGGTCGCGAAGGCGTGGCCCGAACCGCGATACAGGTTGCGCGGGAACTGGTCGAGCAGGAGCATGAGCGCCAAGGCGCCTGCGGGGCTTTCGGCCCAGTCGTCCAACTCCCGCCGTGCGGCGCGATGGTGCAACGCCTCGAACCGCGAACAATCTCATCGTCGAAAGCGGAATCCTTGGCGAACCAGGCCTTGGGACCGGCTTCGGTCCAGAATTGGATCACGTCAGATGCCGGCATAGTGAGGTTTCCGATTGCGCTCCCTGAATGATGGGCGCCTGTTATGTTCAAGTCGAGTTCATGTGGCGACGCTCAGATTACAGGTCAATACGCGCCGATACGACGCGTCCTTGGGAGAAAAACATGAAAACGCTTATGACGGCGGCTTTCGCCTTGTCGCTTATGGCCGGCGCCGCCAACGCCCAACCGCAGGACGATCATCACCGGCAGGGCCCCGCTCGGCCCGCGCCCCATGCGCCGCCGCCCAGGCCTGGTCCTGCTCCCCAGGTCAGTCACGGCAATGCGCCGCCGTTCGCCCGTCCGCAGGGGCCGGGTCAGCCCCAAGGCTTTCAAGGACGCCCACAGGGTCAGGTGCAACCCCAAGGCCCCGCGCCCCGCGCCTTCGGTCCGGCGCCGCGCGACTATCCGCGCGGTCCGGGCGGCGGTCACGAATGGAACGCGGGGCAAAGGTTCCGCGGCCCGTCCTATGCCTATCCGCGCGGCTTCGGCTTCCGGGTATGGGCCTTCGGCGAATTTCTGCCCAGCCCGTTCTTCGTCAGCGACTATGTCATCGCCGACTATTGGGATTACGGCCTTCCGGCGCCGCCCTACGGCTTTGAGTGGGTGCGCGTGGGCGCCGACGCCCTGCTGGTGCGTCCTGTCGACGGCTACATCCTGGACGTGGCGCACAACCTGTTCTGGTGATCGGGCGAGCCGGCCGGCTTGACGGGAGCGTGAAAAGGGGGTCGAAAGCGGCCTTTCCAACGGCCGTCCTCTACATTCTTGCTTGAGAATGGGGGGCGGCCGTCCTTTGCGCTCCGGAGATATCACATGCGCGTCTATTACGATCGCGACGCCGACCTCGCCCGCCTGCTCGACAAGAAGATCTCCATTGTCGGCTATGGTTCGCAAGGCCACGCTCACGCCCTCAACCTGCGCGACTCCGGGATCAAGAACGTAGCGGTCGCCCTGCGCGCCGGCTCCGCGTCGGCCAAGAAGGCCGAGGGCGAGGGTCTGAAGGTCATGTCCGTGGCCGAGGCGGCCAAGTGGGCCGACCTGCTCATGATCCTCGCGCCCGACGAGCACCAGCGCGAGATCTACGCCAAGGACATCGCCCCCAATATCCGCGACGGCGCGGCCCTGCTGTTCGCCCACGGCCTGAACGTGCACTTCCAGCTGATCGAGCCCAAGGCCAGCATCGACGTGCTGATGGTGGCGCCCAAGGGCCCCGGCCACACGGTGCGCGGCGAGTATCTGAAGGGCGGCGGCGTGCCCTGCCTTCTGGCGGTGCATCAGAACGCCTCGGGCGGCGCCCACGAGCTGGGCCTGGCCTACGCCTCCGCCATCGGCGGCGGCCGTTCGGGCATCATCGAGACCACCTTCCGCGAGGAATGCGAAACCGACCTGTTCGGCGAGCAGGCCGTGCTGTGCGGCGGCCTGGTCGAGCTGATCCGCGCCGGCTTCGAAACCCTGACCGAGGCCGGCTACGCGCCCGAGATGGCCTATTTCGAATGCCTGCACGAGGTGAAGCTGATCGTGGACCTGATCTACGAAGGCGGCATCGCCAATATGAACTACTCCATCTCCAACACCGCCGAATATGGCGAGTACGTCACCGGCCCGCGCATCGTGACGCCCGAAACCAAGGCGGAGATGAAGCGCGTGCTGGAGGACATCCAGTCCGGCCGCTTCGTGCGCGACTTCATGCTGGAGAACGCCGTGGGCCAGCCCTCCTTCAAGGCTACCCGCCGCCGGGCAGCGGAGCATCCCATCGAGGAAGTGGGCGCACGCCTGCGCGGCATGATGCCCTGGATCACCAAGAACCGCCTGGTCGATCAGTCCAAAAACTGACCCATCTGGAACACTGCCATGCGCCGCATCGCCTCGCTCTACATCGGCGGTCCCGATGCGGCCATGCCGGATGGCGCGCGGCTCCTGGCGGAAAAGCGCACCCTCTGCCACGCCAAGGGCTTTGTGCCGGTGTCGCCCCACGACAGCGTGTTGGTCGAGACCGAGCCCTCCGAGGCCATGGCGCGGGAAATCTACACCGACCGGGTGCAGCGCCTGCGCCTGGCCGACGCCGCCATCCTCAATCTGACGCCTTGGCGCGGCCCCGGCTGTTACACCGGCTCGGCCTTCGAGGCGGGCTTTTTGGCGGGCTTGGGCAAGCCGGTGTTCGCCTACCTCAACGTCGAGTCCGAGGAAGAGGCCGAGCTGAGCAACCGCATCGAGACGGCCATGGGCCTGGAGCTGGACCGCCAAGGCGTCTGGCGCGACGGCTTCGGTGGCGAGGTCGAGGACTTCGGCCTGCCGGAGGACCTGATGCTGTGGGCCGAGGCGCGGCGCCTGTTCGTGGTGGTGACGAGTGACACCTACGGCGACCTGACCGGCTTCGAAATGTGCCTGGACGCGGTGAAGCTGTATTCGGATTAGGGGTTGGCCTGGGACTCTCGGCCCATTCCCATATCCGTCATCCCCAAATCCGTCATCCTAGGGCTTGGCCCTAGGATGACGAGGGGAAGCGGGTCATACCCACCCCAAATCCGCCTCGCCCCTGAGGATCGCCTCTGCCTGCGCCGTGTGCTTGGCGCCGCCGCGCACATGCAGCACAAGCGCCGGCAACAGCACCAGCGGCGCCTTGCCGGTCTTGATCGCTCGCACCAGCACCCTTTTCGCCGGCTCGTCGGCGAATGGGAGCACCGGCCGGATGCGGAAGGAGCCCGCGCCCTGGCCGAGCAGGGCGAGAATATCGCCCAGGCGGTCGGCGCGGTGGATCAGGGTGAGGCTTCCGCCCTCGCGCACGGCCTTGAGCAGGAAACGCGTCCAGGCCTGAAGGCCGCCGTCGGCCAGATAGGCGCCCTCGCGCTCGGGCGCTGGCCCTCGGATCGCGGCGGGGTCATCGAAGAACGGCGGGTTGGCCATGACCGCGTCGAACGGCTCAAGACCCAGCGCGGAGAACCGCCGCGCCACATCGCCGGCCACCGCCGACACCCGATCGCCAAGTGCATTGGCGGCGATGTTCTCGCGCGCCAGGGCCAGGGCCTCGGCATCGCGCTCCAGGCCCGTGAAGCGAGCGTCGGGTCGGCGCAAGGCGGCCGCCAGCAGGGCCGCGCCCGCGCCGCAGCCCGCCTCAAGCACCCTTGCGCCGGACGCGATGTCGCAGGCGGCGGCCAGCAGGGCGGCGTCCAGCCCCGCGCGATAGCCCTTGCGCGGCTGACGCAGGATCAGCCGCCCGTCCAAAATCCGGTCCTCGGTGAAGGCGCTTTGCTGAGTTTCTGCGTTCATTGGGGTTTGGGGCCTGGCGCCTCTTGTCTTTACTCTGCTTGACCCTGACCTATCGGGCGACCATTGTCCCGACCGATTTACGGACGTGGCAAAGCCGCCGTTGAGGAGCCGCCTCTTGGATGCAGTAAAGCAGGCCATCACCCGCTCGGTCGGTTCGGTCGATGGCCTGGTGCGGTTGGCCGAGGCGGACATGGCCGGGGTGGACGCCCTGATCATGGCGCGCATGGACAGTCCTGTCCCCACCATTCCGGCCCTGGCCGAGCACTTGATCGCGGCCGGCGGCAAGCGCCTGCGCCCGCTGTTGACCCTGGCCGCCGATCGTCTGGCGGGCGGGCGCGACAGCCACTGCCTGAAGCTGGCGGCGGCCGTGGAGTTCATTCACACCGCGACCCTGCTGCACGACGACGTGGTCGACGGCTCGCAGCTGCGCCGGGGCAAGGTCGCCGCGCACCTGATCTGGGGCGGCGCCTCCAGCGTGCTGGTGGGCGATTTCCTGTTCGCCCGCGCTTTCGAGCTGATGGTGGAGACCGGCTCCCTGCGCGCGCTGGACATCCTGGCCAAGGCCTCCAGCGTCATCGCCGAGGGCGAGGTGCTGCAGCTGACCCGCGCCCACGACCTGAACCTGAACCAGGACGTCTATCTGGAGATCGTCCGCGCCAAGACCGCCGAGCTGTTCGCGGCTGCGGCCGAAGCGGGCGGCGTGGCCGCCGGCGCGAGCGACCGGCAGATCGCCGCCCTGCGCGAATACGGCCTGTGCCTGGGCCTGGCTTTCCAGCTGACCGACGACGCCCTGGACTACGGCGGCGCCACCGAAACCCTCGGCAAGAACGCCGGCGACGACTTCCGCGAGGGCAAGGCCACCTTGCCGTTGATCCTGGCCGTGGCGCGCTCGGGCGCGCGCGAGGCGCCGTTCTGGGAGCGGGTGATCGGCCGGCTGGAGCAGACCGAGAGCGACTTCCGCCGGGCGCGCGAACTGGTCGTGGGCACCGGCGCCCTGGAATCCACCCTGAACCTGGCCTTCGACTACGCCGAACAGGCCCAGCGGGCGCTGCAGGTGTTCTCCGACAACGAGTGGCGCCTGGCCCTGGAAGACCTGGCCAGCTTCGCGGTGAGTAGGGCGGCTTAGAACTTGCTCGGCCGCCCCCCTCCTCTCTCCCCCGTTTGACGGGGGAAAGTGAGCCTATTTACAGTTCGCAGCGAACCGCTGGATCCGTCCGCAGGCGTCTTCCAGCACCTTTTCCGAGGTCGCGTAGGAAATGCGGAAGTAGGGCGACAGGCCGAAGGCGGCGCCGTGCACCACGGCCACGCCCTCCGCGTCCAGCAGTTCGCCGGCGAAGTCCGCGTCGCTGTCGATGACCTTGCCCGAGGGCGCGGTCTTGCCGATCAGGCCGGCGCAGGACGGATAGACGTAGAACGCCCCCTCCGGCTTGATGCATGTGATGCCGGTCGCCTGATTGAGCATGGAAACCACCAGGTCGCGGCGCTTCCTGAACGCCTCGGCGCGCGGCGCCAAAAAGTCCTGCGGTGCCGTTCAGCGCCTCCACCGCCGCGGCTTGCGCGATCGAGCAGGGGTTGGAGGTCGATTGGCTTTCCAGCTTGCGCATCAGGGTGATCAGCGCCTCGGGCCCGCCCGCGTAGCCGATGCGCCAGCCGGTCATGGCGTAGGCCTTGGACACGCCGTTCACCGTCAAGGTGCGCTCGTAAAGCCTGGGCTCGACGGCGGCGATGGTGGCGAATTCAAAGCCGTCGTAGAGCAGGTGCTCATACATGTCGTCGGTCATGATCCACACGTGCGGGTGCTTGAGCAGCACGTCGGCCAGGGCGCGCAGCTCCGCGGCGCTATAGGTCCCGCCGGTGGGGTTGGACGGCGAGTTGAGGATCAGCCATTTGGTGCGCGGCGTGATCGCCGCCTCCAGCGCCTCCGGCTTCAGTTTGAAGCCGTCCTCCTCGCGTGTGGCCACGCGCACCGGCTCGCCGCCGGCCAGCAGCACCATGTCCGGATAGGACACCCAATAGGGCGCCGGCACGATCACCTCGTCGCCGGGGTTCACGGTGGCCACCAGGGCGTTGTACAGCACCGGCTTGCCGCCCGGCGCGATGTGAATCTGGCTGCGCTTGTAGTCCAGGCCGTTCTCGCGCTTGAACTTGGCGGCCACCGCGTCCTTCAGCTCGGGCGTGCCGTCCACGTCGGTATATTTGGTCTTGCCCTCGCGGATCGCCTTGATCGCCGCTTCCTTGATGTTGTCCGGCGTGTCGAAGTCCGGCTGGCCGGCGGCCAGGCCGATCACGTTGCGGCCTTCGGCCACCAGGGCGCGGGCCTTGGCGTCGACGGCCAGGGTGGCGGAGGGCTTGACGCGGCTGAGGGCGGCGGATTCCAGGGGCATGGGAGAGACTCCATCAATCTTTTGCGCGCGGGTTTAGCCCGTGTTGCAGCGCAGCGCCACCGCCTGGGCGCAAATCATAAGTTTCCCTCGCCGCCTTGCCCCAACCGGGTCTTTTCGCTACATAGGCGGCCATGCGTACGGCCATCGCCATTGCTGATTGCGCCCGGGCTCTCGCCCTGGGCCTGGGCCCCCTGGATTTGGGCATGGGGCTTAGCGGCCCCTGGGCGCCCTAGCCGCGTATCGCTCGCGGCCCGGCGCGCAGGGGGTCTTTGAAAGACACTGCGACGTCCATTCCCGCGAAGAGAAAATCCCATGTCCGCATCATCTGAAGGCCCTCACCAAGGGGGCAAGTCCGCGTCCGCATCGGACCGCGTGATCATTTTCGACACCACCATGCGCGACGGCGAGCAGTCGCCCGGCGCCTCCATGTCGCTCGACGAAAAACTGGAGCTGGCCAAGATCCTGGAGGACATGCGCGTCGACGTGATCGAGGCGGGCTTCCCCATCGCCTCCAACGGCGACTTCGAGGCCGTGCGCCGCGTCGCCGAGATCGTCACCGAAAGCACCGTCTGCGGCCTGGCCCGCGCCGGCGCCAAGGACATCGAGCGCTGCGGCGAGGCCGTCCGCCCCGCCAAGCGCGGCCGCATCCACACCTTCCTGTCCACCAGCCCGGTGCACATGAAGTGGAAGCTGAATAAGCAGCCGCACGAGGTGCTGGAGTTGGTCACCAGCTCGGTCACCCTGGCGCGCAACCTGTGCGGCGACGTGGAATGGTCGGCCGAGGACGCCACCCGCACCGAGCGCGACTTCCTGCGCCGCTGCGTGGAGGCCGCCATCAAGGCCGGCGCCCAGACCATCAACATCCCCGACACCGTCGGCTACAGCTATCCGGAGGAATACACCGAGATCTTCCGCGACCTGATCGAGAACGTCCCGGGCGCGGACGGCGTGATCTTCTCCACCCACTGCCACAACGACCTGGGCCTGGCCGTGGCCAACAGCCTGGCCGGGGTGCAGGGCGGGGCGCGGCAGATCGAGTGCGCGGTCAATGGGCTGGGCGAGCGCGCCGGCAACGCGGCCCTCGAAGAGGTCGTCATGGCCCTGAAGGTGCGCGCCGACCGTCTGCCCTACCGCACCGGCGTGATCAGCGAGCACATCACCCGCGCCAGCCGCTATGTCTCGGCCATCACCGGCTTTCCGGTGCAGTACAACAAGGCCATCGTCGGCAAGAACGCCTTCGCCCACGAGAGCGGCATCCACCAGGACGGCATGCTCAAGCACGCCGAGACCTATGAGATCATGCGGCCGCAGGACGTGGGGCAGGGCGCCACCAATCTGGTCATGGGCAAGCATTCGGGCCGCCACGCCTTCCGCGAGAAGCTGACCGCCCTGGGCTATGAGCTGGGCGCCAACGCCCTGGACGAGGCCTTCGCGCGCTTCAAGGACCTGGCCGACAAGAAAAAGCACGTCTACGACGAGGACATCATCGCCCTGGTCGACGACAGCCTGGCCTCCGGCGCCGCGCATCGCCGTCAAGCGCCTGCGCGTGATCGCCGGCACCGAGGGCCAGTCGGCCGATCTGACCCTGACCGTCGACGGCGTGGCGAAAGACGCCTCCTGCACCGGCGACGGCCCGGTGGACGCGGTGTTCAACGCCATCCACCAGATCGTGCCGCACGAGGCGAACCTGCGCCTGTTCCAGGTGCACGCCGTCACCGAGGGCACCGACGCCCAGGCCCAGGTCTCGGTCCGGCTGGAAGACGGCGGCCACATCGCCACCGGCCACGCCGCCGACACCGACACCCTCACCGCCGCCGCCAAGGCCTACGTCAACGCGCTCAACAACCTGCTCCAGCGCCGGGAAAAACCGCCCCGGAACCGCTCATCGCGTCAGGGTTCTAGCCCTTCTCCTCCCCCCTCGCGCGGGGAAGGGGACCGCGAAGCGGTGGGGGGGGCGGCCGCCGCACTGTGGGTCCGCCGAGGCCGTTGCCGCCGCGCATGTTCTCCTCCATCGTGCCTCTCCCGCAAGCGGGAGAGGTCGCAAAAATCCATATCCGATCGCCCTGCGCGCGCGGGTGAGCTCGCTTTGTTCAGGCGCTTAAATGTTCCCCCTCCTCTGGATCCCCGCCACCATCGCCGCATCCTTCCTGCAGGTCGCGCGCAACGCGCTGCAGCGCGGGCTCATGCCCAAGTCCGGGCCTTGGGCGCGACCCTGGTGCGCTTCCTGTTCGGCCTGCCGTTCGCGCTCGCCTTCGCCGTCATCGCGCGCCTTTGCGCGCCCGGCGCAAACTGCACCTGACGCCCCTGTTCTGGCAGGGCGCCCTGTCCGGCGCGCTGAGCCAGGTGCTGGCCACCGCCGCCCTGCTGGTCTCCATGCGCCGGGCCGGCTTCGCCGTGGGCGTATCGGTGCAGCAGAGCTCGCTGCCCCTGGCCGCGATCCTGGGCCTGCTGCTCTTCCACGATCCCCTGCGCCCCCTGGCCTGGACCGGCGTGGCGATCACCAGCGCGGCGCTGGCGGTCCTCACTTGGCCGCGCCGGCGAGCGGACCAAAGCCCGTCAGCGGCGCGGCCTTCGGCCTTTTGTCCGGCCTGGCCTTCGGCTACGCCCTGAACGCCTATCGCCAGGCGGCGACCCAGCTCGACCCCCACCACCCGATCTTCGCGGCGGCCTGCACGGTCAGCATCACCCAGGCGATCCAGACCCTGGCCCTCACCGGCCTGCTGCTGATATGGGACCGCGCAGCCCTGCGCGCCGTCTTCGCCGCGTGGCGCTCGTCCCTGGGCGCGGGCCTGTTCGGCGCCCTGGCCTCCTGCTGCTGGCTCACCGCCCTGGCCCTGTCCCCCGCCGCCCCCGTGCGCGCCCTGGGCGTGATCGAGGCGCCCATATCGGCCCTGGCCGGACGCGGATGTTCAAGGAGCGCCTCAGCCTGTGGCAGTGGATCGCGGGCCTGGGCGCGGCGGTGGGGGTGGCGATGACGGCGTTGGGGTGAGGGGGGCGGGGGATGTGGGGCCGACTTTTCTTTGCCCTTGCTAAGGTCCAATTCTGGAAGTTGAGAAGTAGTTTGCCTCCGGGCCCGGTTCAGCTCAAATGTCGGCATGGACGGAAGCGTATTAGCCCTCAGTTCAGAGCGGCCGATTTGCGGGCTGGAACACGACCGCCTGAACCTCGGGGTGGTTGCAGAGGCGCTCGCGATCGCAATAGAGAGGCAGCCGGCAGGCGACGCGTTTGTTATCGGGATTGAGGGAAAGTGGGGCTCCGGCAAGAGCAGCGTTCTCGGGCTGATGCTATCGCGTTTTAGGAGTGGCGTGAGAGAGCGGCCAGATATTCGAGGTTCCAGTGTTCCCATAATCGTCGAATTTCGACCCTGGCTAATCGGCAATCGAGACAGCCTGCTAACAGAGCTCTTTGCAGAACTCAGCGCTGCAATC
>CAWDPL010000023.1:0-37326 GCA_963804105.1 uncultured Alphaproteobacteria bacterium | reverse complement strand
ATCCGGAATGGTTCTCCCCCCGCTTCGCCGGCCTTTATCGATGGCTCTGGCCCCAGTTGGCCCAGCGGGCGCGGATAGTCACCGTATCGGCGTTTTCCCGCGCGCGACTGGCCGAACGCCTTGGGCTGGCGGAGTCCCAGATCGCGGTCGCGCCCAACGGGGTCGCGCCGGCCTTCGCCCCCGCCGGCGATGCGGCGATCAGCGCCGCGCGCGCGGCCCACGGCTTGGACGGGCGGCCCTACTTCGTCACCCTGTCCACGCTGGAGCCGCGCAAAAACCTGGCCTTGGTGCTGAGGGCGTGGCGGGCGGCGCAGCCGCTGCGTGGGCCGGCTCGGCTGCTGGTGGCAGGCGCTCGCGGCGACGCCTCGATATTCGCGAGCGCAGGCCTCGATGAATCGCTCTGCGATGACGTGGTGTTCACCGGCAGGATCAGCGACGAGCGCCTGCCCGCGCTGATATCGGGCGCCCGCGCCTTGATCTACCCTAGCCTGTATGAAGGGTTCGGCTTGCCGGTCTTGGAAGGCATCGCCTGTATGCGCGTTGTTCCCGTCGTCACCACCGCCCTGGCCAGTTTGCCTGAGGTCGGCGGCGATGCGGCGCTCTATGTGGATGCCCACGACGCCGACGATCTCTAAGACGGTCATGCTGCGGCTGCTGGACGACGACGGCCTCGTAAGGGAGACTCGGCGCCAGGGGCTTGCAGCGAGCGACTTTGTTCAACTGGGCCAAGACAGCCAAAATGATGGATGCTCTATTGGATGAGCTTTAACGGCCCAACGCGGCCGCATGCGGCGCTCGACCAAGGAGGAGATTGACGTGGCGCTCTCTCATTGGTTGGCGGCTGTTTTAGCGGCGACGCGGCCGCCGCAAACACCCGCCGCTGAGGATTTGCTCGACAGCATCGGCGTCAATATTCATGTGGAATACACGGACGGCGGCTACCGCGATCCCGGCCGGTCGACGACTCCCTGCGGTTCATCCACGTGAACCACGTGCGTGACAACGCGCCTTGGTCGGCCAGCCAGGGTCAGGCGGGCTACGGCATACTGGCCGACGCCGGCGTGCGCTTTGACCTGATGGTCAACCGATCGGATCTGGGCGCCGCGATGGCGCAGGTGCACGGCTTTGCCCAGCGTTACCCCGGCGCCGTGGAGGCGGTGGAAGGCCCCAACGAGACCAACAATTTTCCCGTCACCTACCAGGGCCGTAACGATCGGCCAGCAGGAAATCGCTTATCAGACCGACCTCTATAAGGCGGTCAAAGCCGATCCGGTGCTGGCGCGAACCCCGGTGATCGATCTGACGTCCTGGCCCGAACTGTCCGGCCCGGCCGACTTTTCTAATATCCATCCCTATTCCAAGGATGGGGGGCGGCCTGGGGCTGACCTCGCGTCGGCCGTCGCCTTCGAACGAAACCGCGCGCCCGACCGACCAGTCATGATCACCGAGGCCGGTTTCTCTTCACTACCGCACGGGTCGGGATGGATCGGCGTGGATGAGGAGACCCAGGCGACCTATCTGATCAACCTGATCCTGGACGCGTTTCGTTTCGGCGTTTGCAGGACCTACATCTACCAGCTCTTGGACGCCTATCCCGAATACCAAGCAGAACAACCAGGAGAAACACTTTGGTCTGTTTCGGGTCGACTACTCGCCAAAGCCCGCCGCTTGGGCGTTGCGCAGGCTGGCGGAAACGCTAAGCGGATCGAGAGCCCACGACCGCGCTGTCGCCGCCCGAGGTCGACGTGGGCGGTCTTCCGCCAAGCGCCCGCACGCTGTTTCTGCATCGGCGCGACGGCTGGGGCCTGTTGGTGCTGTGGAACGAAGAGCCGATCTGGGACGCGAAGGCCATGGCGCCGATGGCGGTGGCGCCCCCACGCCGTCGATGTCCGACTGTCCCGCCAAGGCCGCGCAGGTCAGTCAGGTCGATATTTTTAATGATCCGACGAACAGCAAGGACTGGGCCGATGTCTCGGCGTTCAACATCATGTTGAGCGCCCACGCGGTCGTGGTCCTTATTTCTCCGAAATAAAAAGAGCGACCGACCAAATCACAGGTCGCTGACCTGCCGAGGATTGATCTGGCCTTTGAATATCCGCCTCAGGCGATCCAGTTACCGCGGACCCGTCCCAGGCGATCAGACCCACGGCTCGGCCAGCGCGCCTTGACGTGGTTGGCGATGAGATTGCGCGCCATCAGCTGGGCGGCGTGGACGGGATGCATGGTGCCCTTGCGCACCAGATAAACGGGATTGACCATCTCGGGGAAGCCGACCGCACGCCGGAGGTACGGCCTCGCGTGACGCCCCGATGCACGCCGGCGAAGGCGTTGGTCCTGACCACCCGTCCCCGTCGCGATATCTGGGCGGCGAAGTCAACATCCTCCTGCCAGCTATAGAGCGGCAGGTTTTCATCGAACCGGATGTCGCCCATGGCGGCGACACGAAACGCCATGTTGCAGCCATAGGCCGTGCGAAGTTCGCGTTCGATCCGGGGTTCATGCGGCCGATTTCGGCGTCCGATACGACGTCCATGGCCGTGTCAAAGGCGATGCCGCCCTTCCCCATGCCGTTCCGCCAGCACCAGGCCGGTCGCGCCGACGACATCGGCATGGTCGCGGAACAGTACGACCGCCCCTCTTGAGGGAAAAATCGCAGGGCAGAAAATCATCATCGAAGAACAGGATGACGTCGCACGCGTCCTTGACCGCTTCGATGCCGCGATTGCGCTGCGCCGCCGCCCCCCTGGGGCCACGGACCACGCGCACCGTGTTCGGCAGGCCGGGGGGAATGTCGGCGGTTGATTCCACCGACAGCACGATCACCTCCGGCGGGGCGTTTGCCGCCCCAAGCGCTCAAGCAGCCGCATCACCTCGTCGGGGCGGCCGAGGGTGGCGACGACCACGGCGATACGCGGCAGATCGCCGCCGGCCCCGTGGAGGGCCTTCAGCTTGGCGGGGCCGCGCGAGATTTGGACGAGCAGGCGCGACGCCGCCGAACGGCCGCTTTGGCCACGGGCCAAGGCGAACACCGCGCGAATGACCGACTTGGGCAGGAAGGCCATGACGAAAAGCCAGGCCATCCAAACGGCGCGGCCGAACGAGCTGATATTGGGCGCGACGCGGGCCGCCGAAACGCCTTGCTGAAGATTTTCCAGGCCGTGGTCTGCGGCGGCTCGAACCGTTCGGGCGCGAAGCGCCGCGCGAGCAGCCGGTATTCCGTCTGCTGCAGGGTATTTATCTCGGCGTAAGGGGTCACCGCGATGCCGCGTCGCGCGGCCGCGGCCTCGAAATTGCGCTGCAGCACCTTGTCGAACTCGAGCCAGCGCAGAACGGGCTCCAGCCTCAATTCGTGGGCTTTTTGCGCCCAGGCGTTGGCCCCGTGGACCCTGTAGGCGCCGAGCACCTCATTGAGGCTGCGCACATCGCCGAACAGGGGCGCCATCTTGTTGATGTAACCGTCCGGGGAGCGATAGATTTCAGCCGGATCGATGGGAAGCAGGGCGTCCAGCAGCAAGCGGGAGAAGGCGTTGCCGGTGGAGACGGTCCAGGGATAGACGCCGAACCGGCAGGCCTGGGCCCGCACCGACTCCGGCGTGAGATCGGCGGAAAAGTGGGGAACGGCATCTTCTGGTTCGCGCCGTCCTGGTCGATGGTGTCCAGACGGTATTGCAGCTTGACGTCGCCGGGGCGCCATGCCCGCAGGACGGTCTCCACGCAGCCGGGGTAGAGCACGTCGTCCGCGTCCAGGAAGATGCACAGATCGCCGTGGCCACGACATAGCCGGCGTTCACCGCGGTGACATGCCCGCCCGCGTCCTTGAACACCGTCGTGATGCGGTCGCCGTAGCCTCGTGACGGCCCGGGAATTGTCGGTCGACCCGTCATCCACCACCACGACCTGATCCGGCCGGATGGCTCTGAGCGAGGGCGCTGTCAATCGCCGCGTTCAGGAATTGGCCGTAGTTGTGGTTGATCACCACGATGGTCAGCGTGGCGGGGCGATGGGCGGACTCTCGGGTTCAGGCATTGCGCGCACGGGCCGTTAACAGTTGAAATCCCACCTAAGAGCAATAGCACTCGCCGGTTGGCCTTGCAGAAGCCAAAGTTGACGTACCCCCGCTGTCCATCCAGCCAGAACGAGGGTCCTAGGCTGATCTGAGCCTGGGTTTAGGTGTGGCAAGAGACGTTCGTTGCGAGCCCCCAGTCCGCGCAGCGTGGTCACCGGCGCCCCCAGATAGCACGCACAAAGTAGCCGTTGGCGCGGTAGAGAGGATATTGATTTTCATCGGCCGATTGGTCAATTCGGCTCGGGCATGATCCGTGCAATGTCAAGACATTGCCCTTACAGGCTCGGAGGAGCAAAGGTGACGCATGTCCGTAGTGGAGCGACTAAATCAGTGCGGGGCGGAAGAAGGGCGTCACCAAACCAACGCGCATCATTAAGACGGTGGGGCGCATCATCGGTATTGGCCGTGATCATCTTGAGGCTCGGCGGCGGTACCTTTCAAACGGATCTTCCGGCAATATGACGGTGTGGTTCAATTCGGCCCGATGAAAGGACTTCGACCCCATGTCCCCCCTCGGTTCGGGCCCCGGCGGCGGCTTGCTCCAAAACGTTGCTCGTGCATTACTGGCTGGTCAACCGACGGGGGGGCGAAGCGGTGCTTGAGGCTATCGGTCGCCTTTTTCCGGACGCCGACCTGCTGACACGTCGTACGCCCGGAAATTCCTTATGGCAGTCTGCGACGATGCCGCTGAAAACCACCTTCATCGACGGTCTGCCCTTCGCCCGTCAGGCCCACCCGCTGTACATGCCGCTGATGCCGCTCGCGCTTGAGGCCGTCGACACCGAGCTTTACGATCTGATCATCTCCAGCGAAGCGGGTCCGGCGAAATGGGTGCTGCCTCGGCCTGACGCGATCCATGTCTGCTATTGCCACTGCCCGATGCGATATGTCTGGGATCAGAGGCATGGCTATCTGCGGAAGATTCCCGCGGCATTGCGGCCGTTGGGCTATCTGGCGGGGCGAAGCTTGCGTCATGCAGACCTTCTGTCCAGTTTTCGTGTCACCGAGTTCGTCGCCAACTCGATTCGTCGAGAGTTGGATCAAGCAGTATTATCGGCGCGACAGCGAGGTCATTCACCCCCCGGTGGACGTTGAGGCATTCTCAGCCGGTGAGCCTGAGGATTTCTATCTGTCAGCGGGTCAGGTGGTGTCCTACAAGCGCACCGAGCTGGCGATCGAGGCCTGTAATCGCCTGGGCCGACGACTGATCGTGGCCGGTGGCGGCGACACGCGGCGTCTGCGCCAAATTGCAGGACCGACAATCTCCTTCACCGGCAAAATCGATACAGCCGGCATGCGCGACTGATGCGACGTTGCCGGGCTTTGCTCTATCCGGGGCTGGAGGATTTCGGAATCATTCCGGTGGAGGTCATGGCGTCCGGCCGGCCGGTTATCGCTTTTGGCCGTGGAGGCGCTGTGGACACGGTCGAATTGGGCGTCTCGGGTCTTCTATTCGATCGTCAGGATGTTGATGGGCTCGTGGGCGCCATCCACGCGTTCGAGGCTGAGGAGGGGGCGTTTATCTCCGCACGTTGCCAGGCGGCCGCGAGCCGCTTCAGCCGGGCGAATTTCGAAATGAAATTCAGCGCTTTGGTTAGGCGGCTGATGAGTTAGGCGACGGAGCGTAAGCCCTCACGTAGTCGACGAGGAATACGGAAGGGTTTGGCGTCTTGTCGATGGGCCAACCCGATCCGAGCGCCAAATCAACCATATTGCTGGGAGAATCCTGGCCCTGAGGATTTGTCGAGGACAGCAATCCTGCCTTCCAGTGGCCGGTTGCGTCTTTCCGCGCGGTGATAGCCAGGATCCCATCCTCAACCGTGAAGGGAAATCCCGGATGAGGGTCGACGAACTTGGCGTCTCCAAAGTCACCATTCCACGGCGTATGCGCGCTCCAACGCGTGCCGATACCGAGCCGCGAAACGCTAAGGCTGTCGAACTCATCGCTAAAGGTTATCGGCGAGTTCCCACGGGAATGCCTGAACTCGCGCCCGGCTGCGCGCCGATGGCCGGCCCGAACACGCCCACACTGATCCAACCATTGACGGTGCGCCGGGTGTGGGTGGTCATTCCAGAGCCTTCTATACGGATAGCGCCGACGGCCGCTAAGAACCTGAACCAAGCCGCTCTGTCGCTTTGGAAATAACGTCCATATACTTGCGCGCGGATTCCTTCCAGACAAAGTGCGATGCTTTCTCTTTGCGTTCGTGCTGAGCCCCCAGTCCGCGCAGTGGACGGCGGCGTCTTCCTCCCACATGGTGCGCGGACAATAGCCCGTTGGCGTTATCCGGCTGGGCTTGGAATGAGGGCGCTGTCAATCGCCGCGTTCAGAAACCGACCGTAGTTGTGGTTGACCACCACGATGGTCAGTCCCGTGGGGAAGCTGGTCGAACCCATGGGTTCGGACATCTACGTAGTCGCCGTTGCGAGTTGAAATCACGATTTGGAGCAAGAGCACTCGCCAGTTAACTTCGCCCAAGCAAGAGTTGCTCCTTTGTTATCTGGTTAGATCGTCAGGTGCATGATGGTCTGATATCCATCCGTTGGTCGCCTGAAGGGAGGGTTCGGCTTCGTCACGACGGCGCCGCCGTGGCAATTTATAGGCGAGTTCGGGGGGTTGTTGTCGATGACCGCACGGTCATCGTCACAACTCAATTCGATTGAACCAAAATTACGGCGGTGGATATATTTTACTTTTTGACATATTTTGAGAGAAGGAGGCGGCGTTTGTTCATGGATAAGATGGAAAAGCAAAAATCGCGGCCCGCTGTATTTTATACTGCGGATGAGGGATATTTGTTTCCCACTATCGCATCCGCGCTCTTGGTTCGCCGGAAAGTCGCGTATGAGGAGGCGGAAATCCATATTGTATTGACAAATGTAGGGTCTGAATTAAGCGACAAGGTGACAGAATTCTTGGAAAAAAAACAAATATCGGTTTCACGACTTGTTTCATCTGAATATCTTAGTTTCGACTTAAGAAAATTTAACAAGACACATGTTCCGCCATCATGCCTGGCTCGCTTCTTTATGATCGATTGTGCGCCGGGCCACTACGATCGGATTATATATTTGGACGGCGACACTTGGGCCGCCGGCGATATCAAGCCATTGATCGACTACGTTCCACCGGCGGGCTCACTGGCGGCCGCAGAGGGCCTGTCATATTTCTATCGAAACGATATCGGCCCGACAGGGGATTGGACGCGCAAATATTTTGAGGGCATCGGCATAGGCGCTGACGATGGATATTTTAATTCCGGCGTGCTCCTGGCCGACAGGTCAACCTGGCAAACAATAGCCGGAGAAGCTTTTAGATATTTCATTGAAAATATTGAAGCGTGCAAATATCACGACGAAAGCGCGCTGAATGCCGTCGCGAAACATAGACGTATTCGGCTCTCTCCCAAATGGAACTTCGTCACGGGATATTGGGATTGGGACGCCCAGAACATCGTACAACCGCAAATACTGCACTTTGCCGGCGGCTTTAAGCCGTGGACCGCCCGAATTGCGCCGTTTGAACGCCTATACGACGAATACGATATTATTGAGAACGAAATAGGCATAGTCGACTTGCATCGAAAAAAGTTGGATTCGGCCTCCGCGAATAAAGAAGCGCGGAACAGCCGTTACTACAAAACAAAAATTAACACGGTTTTTTTGCACAGACTCATACAGCGGAGAAAACAATTTAGAGATATATGCGAAGTGAGCGTGCTGTAGCGGCCTGATTGCTGGCAGCCGGAATTCAGCGGTTGCTTACCTGGTGCTGGTTTCACATCTCCGCTTTATCGAGCTTTGTTCGGGTGAATGTAGACCACGCAATAGACGTACGCGTTGACCTTCATCTTGCCTTCCATCTCCGACGTGGACGGCTAGAGTATAAGGTCGCTAGTGTCGAGAAGTTGGTTCCAAGATAACCAGCTCCCGCCTTGTCCATCGACGGATCAACCGGAGCAAGGGTTTCTCGATTGCCAGGTGCGCTGTGATGCCGACGGCGATCGCGAGCAAAACGACCAGGGGGACGATCGCGATCTGGGGCGCGAGCTTACGGCCTTTGTGTGGAGGATCAGTCCATAGCCGATCATTACAAAGGGATGGGTGAGATAGAGCGCATAGGAAGCATCGCCGAGGAACACCATCACACGCTGAAACCGGTTGGTTGGCGTAGCGATGGACAGGAAAGCAGCGACCGTTAGCGCGGCGGGCAGTCCCCATGCCCAAACCCGCGGCCAGCCGGGCAGCCCGGTGGTGTCGCGGTGCGGCACGACAAGGGGGGCCAAAGCCATAACGACAAAACCGAGGAAGCACAAAGACGACGGCGGCGTCCACCGCCGCCCGGCGGCGATAGCCCGTGTGAATGCGACCGCTAGCCAAATCCCCATCGCAAACTCCGATGGAATGGGATTGGCAAAAAAATTCTGGAGTGCGCCGTTTGCGAGCGTTCCGCCTACAAGGCCAAAGACAGCGATCAACGCCGTTGTGCTGATGGCGGTGGCTAAAACCGAGCGGAATAGCAGGGTTATCGCGAAGACGACATAGAAGTAGACTTCGTAGATTAGCGTCCAAGAGACGCCAATGAGGAGCTTTCCGCCCGGCAGCAATGCGAACGATAGGGCTGTCTCGACCGGGGTCAAACGGTTGTGCTGCAAAAAGCCGGCGGCCATGATCGCCAGCGTCACCAAGCAACATACCCAGTATATCGGATAGATCCGCGTCGCGCGGCGAAAAAGGAAAGCGTCGGGTAGGATCGGCGCGCGTCCGGGCCGAAAGCTCGTGTAGAGCATGATGAAGCCGCTGATCACGAAAAAGACGTCGACCCCCGAAGCGCCGAAAGTAGTCAGCCAATCCGGGCTGAACGCCGTCTTCGCGCCGTTGGACTGCTCAAGCGCATGGTGGAGGACAACCGCCAACGCGGCGACCGCGCGCAACATTTGAAGGCCATATTGTTCACTTGGCGCGTCCTCTTGCATCAGTGAGCCGGCCCTTTCTGGATCGATCGCCCGTACGACATGAGCGCATCGAACATGACGCTGGGGTAAAGCTATCGTCGATTCAAGCTGGGGGCAGTCATTTCCCGAGTTTGTCCATCCCTGGCGGCGGTTGAACCGACTGCTTCCCGGATCGCCGCACAACTAAAACGCGTGGCCAGCGACTTTCAATAAATAGGAACTACGGGGTTTCACCCCCAGTTGCTTCCAAAGACCACAACCGTAGGTTAGGTTGCGTCCGTCCTTTGGGGAGTCGGGGGATGAACGGCCATGACCGGTGCGTCGATATTGAATTCACGCTGGCCCTCAATAATCGAACCGGACGGTATTGCGTAGGGCGGTCATTCATCGACAGCTCGCCCGATCTAATCCATTCGGTTTTGTATTGGCGCATCCCGCTCGCAAAAACGCCAAAGAGCCTGATCGCTCGGATCCTAGGCCGTATTGCGCGCGATGAAATCCAGTTCTGGCGCGCCATTCCCCTTTTTCATCGCTTGATCCCCCTCATAAACCGGCCGCGTCCCGTCGTTTTCATGGATCCCCGTGAAGTCATCATGCACAGGCTGAAGGCGTCAGATTGGGTTCTGTGCCATGACGTCGGCCCGATCAGCCATCCGGAGCTTTATCATCCGAAGGTCAAACCCATCTATGACATGGCCTTCGCCAAGATTGTCGCGGCTCAACCGGGAATGGTGTTTGTCACCCACAGCGCGATGCGGGCGTTCATGGACCTTTACGGCGCGAATTTTCGATCCATGACGGTCATCGCTCCGGCGTTGCGGGGCGGCCTCACCGAGGGCGCCTTGGAGCCCGTGCCCACAGTCGCCGCTCCGTTCCTGCTGACCGTCGGCAGCATCGGCGCGCGCAAAAACCAGGCCCGATCCATCGAGGCGTTTGTCCGGTCGGGCCTTTCAGCGCGCGGATACAGCTATGTGATCTGCGGCGGACCGGAGCCGGGCTTTGAAGCGGTCGCCGCCCTGGCCGATCGAACGCCCGGCGTCATACGTCCCGGATACGTCTCGGCCGCCCAGCTCAGATGGCTTTATCGCCATGCGGCCGGGTTCGTCCTGCCCAGCCTGCTTGAGGGCTTCGGCCTGCCGGCGGCCGAAGCGATCGCCTATGATCTTATTCCCCTTGTCAGCCAAGGCGGCGCGCTGCACGAGGTCACCGGAGACGCGGCCGTGCTGGTTGATCCCTTGGATACGGCGGGCATCGCCGACGGCATGATCAAGCTTGCCGACATGGCGCCGCATGAGCGGCAGGAACGACTGGCGTCTCTTCGGATTTCCGCGGGGCGGTTTACGCCTGAGGCGGCTCAACGGGGATGGCGTGAAGCATTAAGTCCGTCGATTGAGCTCGCGCCTCGTAATCGCGCGCGGTCATCAGCGCACGAAGTTTCCGCCCCGTAGGCAGGTGGCCCATGCTTCGCCATATGTAGACCTGCTCAGCAGGCAAGCTTAGTTCCATCGCCCTGACGCCATGACGCAGGTTTAGACGGCGCACTAACTGGCCAGGACCCCGTCATGATCGCAAGCATGAGCAAGGGCAAAGCTCTTCACGCTTGATCGTTAGCTGAAGGTATGCGCCACCTACGCGCGGGTTGCGAGACGCACTTCCCGCCATGAAATAAGTCAGTGGATCAAACGATGCCATCAATTGCGAAGGTACTCCAGTTTGTATCTTCTACCGCATTTAGAATGCAAAAGCTTAGGCAGCTCTCGTTCATGGTAATTACAAAAATAATTCCCGAAATCTCTGTCGTTGGAATAAAACAGCCTCGCACGGAACTGTATTGCTTCATGCGAATGATAAATTTATTACCCATAACTTTATCAAGTTCGCGCGAAACCCGGAATCTAAATTGTCCGTGTGCATGGGCGTGATTGCGGAGCTGGGGATTCAAAGGGGCGGCGCTTTTCTTGAGATCGGCGCAAATGTCGGCACCGAAACCCTCGAAGCGGCATGGTCTGGGAAGTTCAATCGAATCGTGGTGGTTGAGCCAGAGCCAGGTAACACCGCCCTGCTGAAGGCCAACGTGGCCGCCAACAATTTGGATACGCAGGTTCAGATCATTCAAGCCGGAGTTTCAGACCATGATGGCTACGCGAGCATCCAGCTTTCTTACGAGAACATGGGCGACCACAGGGTCATAGAGGGCAAGGACGGGGGATTGCGCCTTATGACCTTGAATTCCGTTCTGGCGGCGGCCGATTTGAAGCCTTCGGAGATCTCCCTGGTCTGGATGGACACCCAGGGGCACGAGGGCCAGATCATGAAAGGGGCGACCGCTTATCGAGGCTCGATGCCCTTTTCTTATAGAGTTCTGGCCTGCCGCGCTTAGGCGAAACGGAACGCTGGAGTCGCTGAAAAGCCTGCTCAAAGCTCAATTCTCAGTGATTTACGAGCTGGGTGCTGCCGGCTCAGAGTCATCACCGGCGATATAGACGGGGTAGAAGCTCGGTTGTCTTCGACTGCCGACTGGGCCCATACAGACCTTCTACTTATCCCTTAGGCAGCTGTTTCCGTCATCGAAGGCCCGGCAGACCTCACACTCATCGAGCCGGCTCACCGCCTCTTTGGTGGAAATCCTTGGCCTGAGCTTCTCTGCTGCCCTCAGGGCTCAGTAGGAGCCTCGGCTCAAGATCACCGCGGGGATGGTGGCGGCGATTATTTTCAGATCCAACAAAGGCCCGCGCCGCTGCGCGTACACCACATCCATCGCCACGCGCGCCCGATAGCTGGCGTCGCTGCGCCCGCTGACTTGCCACAGCCCGGTCAAGCCCGGCTTGACCGCGCAATAGTGGCGGAACCGCCGGCCGTATCGCCAGACCTCGGCTTGAATGATGGGCGGGGGCCCGACCAGGGTCATGTCTGCCCAAGAGCACATTGAAAAGCTGGGGAAGTTCATCGAGGCTGTATTTGCGAATGAAGACGCCGACCCGCGTGATCCTCGGATCGACCTTCAGCTTATGGTCCCGCTCCCACTGGACCCGCGCCGAAGGCGAGGCGTCCAATAGGGCGCCCAGGCCGCGCCTCCGCGTCGACGCACATGGAGCGGAACTTGAAGCAGCGGAATGTCTGTCCTGCGAAGCCCAGGCGCCGTTGAGAAAAAAGAACAGTTCCGCCGTCTTCAAGATAAATCGCCAGTGCAGTCCCGATCATGACCGGCGCCAAGGCAATCAGCAAGGCCGAGCTCAAGACAACGTCGAATATGCGACCGCGAACCGACTTGCCCAAACGTGAGGCTCTGTCGCTGACGGCGCGGACGCTGTTCTTTCTCGATAAGGCGACCTCGACCATCAGCCCCTCAAACCGCATGCTCAACGCGGGACAGCAAGCCTCCAAGACAAAAATTTGTCTAACGGGAATCTACAGGCGCCCCATCGTTATCACCCGCGCGTGACAGATAGGTCTCAATTACCGGCCTGTGCCGCAAATCCAAGCAATCTGCAACCGCCTGCCCCCCAGACGCAAGAACAGGGCCAGTTGCTAATGCTAAGCTTATCGATCGGAGCATTTCTCGCCCTGCGCGAATTCTCGCCCATGGCCGCGGGCCGGGCTGTGATCCGCGCCTAAGACCCCGTCCGTTGCGCGGAAGCTTCACGGAATTGTCGGCGGAACGACGTCGCCAGGATTGGGGCGGCGGCGGCCAAGATGCCGCCGAGATCGGCGATCCAATGCTGGAAATTGGCCGGTCGCGGGCCGGGAAGCATCCATTTTGCGGCTTCCAGCACGCTCGCCAGCAGGGCGACGTCGCGCAAAACCCTGCCCAGGGGCGTGCGATAACGGGCCCCATAAAAAACCAGGGCCACCACGTAGAAGGCCGCGAAATGCTCAAGATTGTTGGAATAGAGCAGATGGGGCAGCCACGTCGACGGTCCCAGGGAGGCGACGACGATGGCCAGGGCGCAGACCACGGCCGCCGCCCGCGCCGCGATCGCCAACCCATGATCGTCAGCGAGATGGGGCATGGTCAAACACCTTCCCGGCGCACGGTCATCCAAATCGTTCCAGCCCTGGAGTTCGCGTCAAATCGGAACGGGCGGGGAAAACCTATTTCGGCGCCCGCTTGGCCAGGATGCGCTGAAGCGTGCGGCGGTGCATGTTCAGCCTGCGGGCGGTTTCCGAGACATTGTGTCCGCACAACTCATAGACCCGCTGGATATGCTCCCAGCGCACGCGGTCCGCCGACATGGGGTTTTCCGGCGGCGCCGGGCCGTCCTCGCGGGCGAGCAGCGCGCGCACCACGTCGTCGGCGTCCGCCGGCTTGGGCAGATAGTCCACCGCCCCGGCTTTCACCGCCGCCACGGCGCTGGCGATGTTGCCGTAGCCGGTCAGCATGATCACCTTGGCCCCCGGGCCGCGCCGCGTGGATCGCCTCCACCACGCCCAGGCCCGTGCCGTCCTCCAGGCGCATGTCGACCACGGCGAAGGCCGGCGCCGCGGCTTTCACCGCGCTGATCGCCTCGCTCACGCTGCCGGCGAGGGTGACCTGAAAGCCGCGGCCTTCCAGCGCTCGGCCCAGCCGGGTGCGCAATGGCGCGTCGTCGTCCAGCAACAGCAAGGTCTTGTCGGCGAAATCCGCAACAGCGGAAGCCAATTCGGTCATGTCAAATATTCACCGTAAAGCACGAGGGGCTATGTCCACCCCGGGGCGGCAGCCGTTCATATACTCAAGACCTATGGTTTAACAAATCTCATTCGCGCGCCGCTTGATCTCAACGCAAGCGGAGCCGTGTTGCACAGCGTTACGGTCAATCATCACGACAACTCAATCGGCGCTCAATAAACCAAGGGCGCCTCGATCGCGTCCCTGGACCATCGGATCGTCACCACGGCGCCGCCGGCCCGATCGTTGTGGAATTCAATCAGGCCGCCGGTGCGTTCCAAGAGCGTCTTGGCGATGAACAGCCCCAGGCCCATTCCCATGTGGCCCGAGGGCGAGCCTTCGCCGCCCGGCCGGCTGGTGACATAGGGCTCGCCGAGCTTGGCGAAGATGTCGGGCGAAAAGCCCGGTCCGTCGTCGCGCACCTCGATGCTCACGCTCTCATCGTCATACCTGCCGATCAATCGCACCTCCGAGCGGGCGAAATCGGCGGCGTTGTCTATAAACGAGGTCAGGGCCCGCGACAGCTCCGGGCGGCGGATCAGTTCCGGAGGATCGGTGTCCTGCGGTCCGACGATGCTCCATTCCATGTGCACGCGATCGTCCATCTGATGGGGCTCAAGCGTCTCGGCCAGGAGTTGGGCCAGACTGAGACGGGCGTGCACCGCGTCGTCGGCCTCCGGCGCCTCGGCCAGACGGTGCAGGATGTCGCGACAACGCTTGGCCTGGGACGACAACAGTTCGGCGTCTTCCCTCAGCGGCCCTTCGGGCGTGGACAGCGCCATTTCCCGCGCGACAACGGCGATCGTGGCGAGCGGCGTGCCCAGTTCATGGGCGGCGGCGGCGGCCAGGGCGCCCAAGGCCGACAGGCGTTGTTCGCGGTGAAGCACCGTTTCGGCGGCGTGCAGGGCCAACTCCATGCGCGCCGCCTCCGCCGCCGAGCCCCAGGCGTAGGCGGCGGTGAGGATCACGCCCACGGTGATGGCGAGCCCTTCACCCCAGCGATACAGCTGCGGCAGTTCCAAGGTCTGTCCCGGCCGCCAGGGCAGGGGCTGGTGCGCCACGGTGAGCGTGAGGCCGATCGCCACGGCCAAGGCGGCCAGCAGGACCGTGTAGCGGCCGTGCAGGGTCACCGCCGACAGGATCACCGGACCGATCAACAGCAAGGCGAAGGGATTGTCTGCGCCGCCGGTCAGATAGAGCATGCCGCCCAGCTGCAGGATGTCGAAAGTCAGCTGCAGAGCCGCTTGCCAGGGCGGCGAGACATGTTGCGGCGGCAGGCCGAGCACCAGGCCCAGATTGACCACGGCGGACAGGCCGATCAGGCCCAGGCACGCCAACAGGGGAAAGTCGAACCCCAGGGCGAAACGGACGATCAGAAGCGTAGCCAACTGCCCGCCGATCGCCAGCCAGCGCAGCAGGATCAAGGTCCGCAGTCTCAGCCGCTCGGGCGGCTGGGAGTCTTGCCTCGTCGGGGCCGCGGGCCTATCCACGCGAACGATGGGATCGGACGACATTGATCGGAACAATTCCAGTATGTTCGAGTCGGGTGGGCGGCCGTTGTTGAGTGAGGCTACGCTGACATGTCGCGCGTGAGGACCCCTTTATTGCCGGTTGTACTCGTGCTGGCGCTGGCGCCGGCCTTGACGTCATGCGGGCCCAAGGACGCCGTCCCGCCCGGCCGACCAGCCGTCCTCAAGCGGTGTCGCCCAGATCGGCGGTCCGTTCCAGCTGGTGAACCAGGACAATCGACCGACCGACCAGCGCCTGTTGAACGGCAAATGGACGGCGGTGTTTTTTGGCTACACCTATTGCCCCGACGTGTGTCCCACCACGCTCACCGTCCTGGGCCGGGTCCAGTCGATGCTGGGGCCCAAGGCCGCGGCACTTCCAGGTGGTGTTCGTCTCGGTGGACCCCGGACGCGACACGCCCTCGCAGCTGAAAGCCTATCTGTCGAGCCCGGTGTTCCCCAAGGGGACGGTGGGTCTGACCGGCGCGCCGGCCCAGGTGGACCAGGCGGCCAAGGCCTATAAGGTATTCTACCAGAAGGCGGGTTCGGGCTCCGCCTACACGGTGGATCACACCTCGGCCATCTATCTGATGGACCCTCATGGAAAATTCGATCGCGTCCTGGCCGAAGGCCTTACGCCGGACCAGATGACACACCAGATATCCGAAGCGATGTCCGATGGGCCCAAGAGCGGCGCATGACCCATTTTGGGTTAAGCATCGGATTCATCAATTTACGCTACGCTGGGAGGATGGTCTGAATTTGCGGCGCCGTTGCGCCGAGGCGGGAACCGATGCTGTACGCTGTACATGAAGCCGCATATTACGCCGCCGAGCCGCTCAATCGCATAGCCGAGGCCGCCAGCCGGTTCTGGAGTTCGCCGCTCAACCCGGCGTCCTATACCGAAGCGGGGCGTAAGCTTTACGCCTCGGCCGAGGTGCTGACAGGCATGACCCGCCGGTACGGCAAACCGGATTGGCGCATCGATCAGGTGGAGGTGGACGGCCGCCCGGTCCGTGTCGACATGCAGACGGTGTGGTCCTCCGCCTGGTCAAGCTGCGGCGCTTCGCCGAGGATCCGGCCGATCTGGCCGCCGCCGGCCGTTCCGGCCCGGGCCCGGCCGTCCTGATCGTCGCGCCCTTGTCGGGCCACTACGCCACCTTGCTGCGCGGCACGGTCCGCGCCTTCCTGCAGGATCATGAGGTCTATATTTCCGATTGGTCCAACGCCCGCAATGTGCCCCTGATCGAGGGCCGCTTCGATTTCCACGATTTCGTCGACCATGTGCGCTCCATGATCAGCGCCATCGGCCCGGACGTGCACGTGCTGGCCGTGTGCCAGCCCGGGCCGGCGGTGATGGCCGCCTCGGCGCTGATGGCCGAGGACAAGGACCCGCTGCGCCCCGCCTCATGATCTTCATGGGCTCGCCGATCGATGCGCGCCTGTCGCCCACGGTGACCAACAAGATGGCCGAGGACCGGCCCTTCACCTGGTTCCAGCAGCAGATGATCTATTCCGTGCCCCTGCCCTATATGGGCGTCATGCGCAGGGTTTATCCGGGCTTCGTGCAGCTCTACAGCTTCATGAAAATGAACGAGGCCCAGCATGTGAACGCGCACTGGCGCTATTTCGAGGATCTGGTGCGCGACGACGGCGACGGCGCGGCCAAGCACCGGGAGTTCTACGACGAATACCTTTCGGTGCTGGACCTCACCGAGGAATTCTATCTGCAGACCATCGATATCGTGTTCCAGAAGCACCTCTTGCCCAAGGGCGAGTTAATCCATCGGGGGCGGGCCGTGCAGACGGCGGCCATCACCGACATCGCCCTGATGACCATCGAGGGGCGCCACGACGATATCGCCGGCGTCGGCCAGACCCAGGCCGCCCACGCCCTGTGTCCATCCCTGCCCGACTCCATGAAGGAGCTCTACGTCCATCCGGAGGTCGGCCACTACGGCGTGTTCAACGGCAGCCGCTTCCGCAACGACATCTATCCGCGGGCGCGCGACTTCATCGCCCGCAACACGGCGGCCCAGCGCGTCGCCGCTTGAATTGCGCGGCGGACTCGGCCCTAGGTTAGGGATGGGCCTGTTTCGCACCCCCAGCCTGACTTCGGGCGACCTGATCGAGGTGGCCGGCGCGCCGGTGCGACTGAGGGTCAACGCCCGCGCCCGCCGCGTCAGCCTCAGGATCGATGCGCGCAAGCGAGAGGTAATCGCCACCGCGCCCAGTCCACGGCGCCTGAGCGAAGCGGTGGCCTTCGCCGGCCAGCGCGCGCAGTGGATCGCCCAACACCTGGCCGCCCTGCCACAACCGGTCCGCATCGCCCCGGGCGACAGGCTTGAGGTGCTGGGCGAGGGCCATGTGCTGACGCGCGCCCGAACCCGCCTGGAGGCGGGATTTCGCCAGACCCATGACAGCCCGCCGGTGCTGGCGGCCTTCGGCGAGGGCGACGCCTTCGCCCGCGCGGTCCTGCGCCTGCTCAAGCGCCAGGCGCTGGAGGTTTTCACCGAGCGCACCGCCCATTACGCCCGCGCGCTCGGCCTGCCCGCGCCAAAGGTGGCCATGGGCGACGCCAAGGCCCGCTGGGGCTCGTGCCGCCCGCCGCGCAAGGGTTTGAGGGCGGACGCCGGCTCGATCCGCTACAACTGGCGCCTGGTGATGGCGCCCTACGCCGTGGCCGACTACGTCGCCGCCCACGAATGCGCCCACCTGCTGGAAGCCAACCATGGCCCGCGGTTCTGGGCCCTGGTGCGGGAGATTTACGGTTCGGAGAAGGCGGCGCGCGACTGGCTGAAGCGCCACGGGACGCGGCTGCACGGGTTCGGGCGGTAAGCGGAGGGACAATCCAAATGTCCCACGAGCTCCCCCGCGAGCGGGGGAGCTGGCGCGCAGCGCCTGAGGGGGCATAGGCCAAGCGCCGCCCTCGCCGCACGCCCCTTCCACCACTTCGTGGTCCCCCTCCCCCGTAAACGGGGGAGGACGTTTATTTCCGCTGTGAATACATGCGCTGCAGAAACGCCACGGGGTCGAACAGGCGTGCTGGACCGCTCCGTTCGCCGGCGATCAGGGCCGCCCGCAGTTTGGCTTTCACCAAAGGCAGGTCGCACGGCTGTTTGCCGACGGGGATTGGATCGTGTTCGTTCACGGATGGAATGACACCACTAATCGACGGCAAGAGCCACCCCAGTCCTCGCCGTGCCCGCATCTAAAAAAACTCCGGCCCCGGTTTCTTCGGCGCGGGCTGGACCGGTGTCGCATCTGGCTTTTGCGGCTCCGGCTGCTGCGGCGGGCCGCCGTTTTGCAGGATGTCACCGATGGCGTCTTCGCCTGAAGCGGGGACCTCGTCGGGGGGCGGGGCGCCGCCGCCGGGGATGGCCTGCACCTTGAGCCGGGGCAAGGCCTGCACCATGAACGCCTTCCAGATGCGCGCCGGGAACATGCCGCCGGTGACGTTGCGCATGGGGGTGTTGTCGTCGCGCCCGGTCCACACCGCGGTGACGAAGCCGCCGGTGTAGCCGATGAACCAGGCGTCGCGGGAATCCTGCGTGGTGCCGGTCTTGCCGGCCAGGTCGTAGCCCGGCACGCGGGCGGCGGTTCCGGTGCCGGAGACCAGCACCTCGCGCATCATCTGGTTCATGTACTGCAGAGCCGGCGAGCCGATCACCTGGGGATGGGGCGGCTTGTCGACATTGTGGTCGTACAGCACCGTGCCGGCCGCCGTGCGAATGCGCTCGATGCCGTAGGCCTTCACCCCCACCCCGCCGTTGGCGAAGGCGTCATAGGCCTGCGCCATCTCCAGCGGGGATATGGACGCGACGCCGAGCGCCATGGACGGGTCGGTGGGGATCGGCGACGTGATGCCCAGGCGATGGGCGGTGCGCGCGACATTGGCCGTGCCCACCTCATTGGCCAGGCGCGCGGCCACGGTGTTGATGGAGTGGGCCAGGGCGATCTGCAGGGTGATCGGGCCCATGAACTCCTTTTCGAAATTCTTGGGCTGCCAATTGCCGATGGTGACCGGCTCGTCCACCACCGGCGTGTCGGGCCGGCGGCCGTTCTCCATAGCGGTGAGATAGACGAAGGGCTTGAAGGCGGAGCCGACCTGGCGCTTGGCCATGGAGGCGCGGTCGAACTGGCTGTCGGCGTAGTCGATGCCGCCGACATAGGCGCGCACGCGGCCCTCGCCGTCGAGCGCCACCAGGGCGCTCTGCTGCACGCCTCTGGCCTTGGCGTCGGGCGCGGCGGCCAGGCGCTCGGCGGCTTCGGCGGCGGCCTGGATCGGCAGATCCAGCGTGGTTTCCACCACCAGATCCTGCTGCGGGCGTGCGTCCGGCCGATGGTGAGCGAACCTCGGCGTCGAGCCAATCGACGAAGTATTGCGCATGCTGGCTGGACAAGGTGCGCGACACCCGCACCGGCTCGGCGAAAGCCGCCTGTTCCTGAGCCGGGGTGATCACGTGCGTGGCCACCATCTCATCCAGCACGATGGTGGCGCGGCGCTTGGCCCGCTCGGTCTCGAAAATCGGGTTGTAGTAGCTCGGCCCCTTCAGCAGGCCGGCCAGCAGGGCGGCTTCGCCGACCGTAAGCTGGGAGGCGGGCTTGTCGAAATAGCGTTGGGAGGCCGCCTCGATGCCGTAGGCGCCGGCGCCGAAATAGACCCGGTTCAGATAGAGGCTGAGAATCTGCTTCTTGGAGAACTTCATCTCCAGCCACACCGCCAGGATCAGCTCCTGAACCTTGCGGCGGATGGTCTGGTCCGGGCTGAGGAACAGGTTGCGCGCCAGCTGCTGGGTGATGGTGGAGGCGCCCTGGGCGAATCTGTGGGCGCGCAGGTCGACGAACACCATGCGCACCATGCCGATCGGATCGAACCCGAAGTGGTGATAAAAGCGCCGGTCCTCGATGGCGATGAAGGCGTCCGGCACATAGGCCGGCAGGTCGTCCAGGTTCACCGGCGGGGTGTTCTGGCTGCCGCGCACCGCCACCAGCGCGCCGGAGCGGTCCAGATATGAGATCGAGGGGGTGCGCTGGACCTGGTAGAGCTTGGAAGTGTCGGGCAGGCCGGTGGCGAACACCGCCAGGAAGCCGACCAGGAAGATCAGGCCCCAGACCCCCGCGACCGCGCTCCAATAGACGAACGCCTAAGTCCGGCTGCGCGCGGGCTTGGCGCCGCCGCGTCTGCCGCCAGGGCCGCCGGATTGCGCGTTCGCCATGTCAGATCGTCTCCAGGGCCGGGCCCCCGCCCTGTCGAGGTGTTTACCCAATCGGGACCGGCCGCTCCATAGGATTAATCGCCGCTCAGGCTTGACCCAACGTTAAGCCAAGGCCGCTAGGTTTGCGCCATGGCCAAGACCGAAGACCTGCTGGAAGGCTTGGGCCGCCCCGCCGCCGTGATCGGCGCGGACGGCGCCTTGGCGTGCGCCAACGAGGCCTTCCGGGCCGCCTCGCCGCCCGCGCGCCTGACTCAGCTTGAGCCCGGCGGGCGGCTGGAAGAGCCCGGCGGCTGGAATTGGAGCGTGCGCGCCGTGCCCGAGGGCGAGCGCCTGATTTTGGGCGAGCCCAGCGCCATGCAGGGGCCGAACGCGCGCGAACGTTATCTGGCCGCCCTCAGCCACGAACTGCGCACCCCGCTGAACGGCGTGCTCGGCATGGCCGGTCTTCTGGCCGGCACGCGGCTGGACGCGGATCAGCGGGCCTATGTCCAGGCGCTCAAGCAGACCGGGGCCCATCTGCTGGGCCTGGTCAACGACGTGCTCGACCTGGCCAAACTGGAGAGCGGCCAGATCGACCTGGAGCCCGCGCCGGTGGACGTGGAGTTGCTGTTGCAGGGCGTGTGCGAACTGCTCAGTCCCCGCGCCCACGAAAAGGGCCTGGAGATCGCCTGGGCCTTCGTCGGCGATCCGCCCGAGATTCTCGCCGACGAGGGGCGCTTGCGCCAGATTTTGTTCAACCTGGCGGGCAACGCCGTCAAATTCACCCAGAGCGGCGGGGTGCTGCTGCAGGCGGGTTGCTTGCAGCGCGACACCGAAGGCGCGCAGCTGAGATTCTGCGTGACCGACACCGGCCCCGGCGTGCCGGAGGCCGAGCAGGCGCGCATCTTCGAGGAATACGCCCGCGCGCCCGGCGACACCTCACGCCTGGAAGGCTCGGGGCTGGGCCTGGCCATCGTTCGGCGTCTGGCGGCCGCGCACGGCGGCGCCATCGGCCTGACCACGCCGCCGGAGGGGGGCGCGCAATTCTGGTTCGAGGCGCGGTTCGCCCTGGCGCCGGGCCGCGCGCGGGACGTCCGCTGGAGGGACTGACCGTCCAGATCGCCTCGCCCAGCGCCACGGTGCGCACCGCCGCCGCGCGCCAGATCGAGGCCAGCGGCGGACGCGCGATCACCGCGGAAGATTTATCGCCTGCGCCGGACGCTGACGTGATCCTGGTGGATCACCCCCTGGCCGCGGCTCCGCCCAAAGGGGCTCCGGCCCTGGTGCTGCTGACCGCCGAGGAACGGGCCGAGATCGAGGGCCTGCGGGCGCGTGGGTTCGCCGGCTATCTGATCAAGCCGTTGCGGCGTGCGTCCCTGGCCGAACGCATCCTCGCGGTGTTGGGCCGGCCGATCGACGCCCATGCCGATGCGCCCGCGCGACCGGTGGAGGACGAACGCCTGTCGCCCGCCTGCGCGGTGGGCGTGCGGGTGCTGCTGGTGGAGGACAACCCCATCAACGCCCTGTTGGCGCGCACCCTGCTCGAGCGGGAAGGCTGCACGGTGGACTGCGCGGCCAACGGCGCGGACGGCGTGCAGGCGGGCTTGGCCGGCGGTCACGACCTGATCCTGATGGACCAGCGCATGCCGGGCATGGACGGGGCGCAGGCGGCCCGCGCCCTGCGCTCGGCGGGCCTGAGCACGCCCATCGTGGCCCTCACCGCCGACGCCTTCGAGGACGACCGCCGGGCGTGCCTGGCCGCCGGCATGGATGATTTCCTGGCCAAGCCCCTGGAAGTGGGGGCTTTGCGCGCCGCGCTCGCGCGATGGACCGAGGCGCAGACCTTTACGTCCGACCAGGCGAAGGACAAGCTCGCCTCCTGATTTGGGGGCCCGATGACCACAGCCGCAACCGCCGATCCCGACAAGCCGCGCACCCGCCGCGCCGCCATGGGCCAGGTGCTGCGCGCCCTGCGCCGGCCGCGCGTGCTGGCCATGCTGTCGCTGGGCTTCTCCTCGGGCCTGCCGTTCATGCTGACGGGCAATACCCTGGGCGGGTGGCTGACCAGCAAGGGCGTCGCCCTGGGCGCCATCGGGGCGCTGTCCTGGGTGGGCCTGGCCTATTCGCTCAAGTTCCTCTGGGCGCCGGTGATCGATCGCGTGGGTCTTCCGCTTGTCGGGCGGCTCGGACGCCGCCGAGGCTGGATGATCGCAGCCCAGGTCCTGGTCGGCGCCGGGCTGGCGGCCATGGCGTTGGTTCGGCCGGAGGGCGGCCTTTGGGCCTTCGCGGGCCTGGCGCTGGCGGTCGCCTTCGCCTCGGCCACGCAGGACATCGTGCTGGACGCCTGGCGGATCGAGATCGCCGACACGCCCGACGAGTTGGGCCTGCTGACGGCGGCCTATCAGCTCGGCTACCGGGTGGCCCTGCTGTTCAGCATGGCGTGGATCCTGATCCTGGCCGATCGGATCGGCTGGCCCGCGTCCTATGGTCTGTCGGCGGCCTTGATGCTGGTCGGCGTGGCGGCGACCCTGTTCGCCGAGGAGCCCGTCAAGGCCGACCGGGTGATGGAGGCCAAGTCCAAAGCGGCGCCCCTTTGGACCCCGCGCGGCTTCTTCGACGCCGTGATCGGACCCTTCGCCGAATTCTTCAAGGCCCACGGGCTGTTCGGCCTGGTCATGCTGCTGACCATCACCCTCTACCACCTGTCGGACTATCTGCGCGGCCCGGTCGCGCTGCCCTTTTACCGGGCCGCGGGCTACACCCTGACCAACGTCGGCTTCATCCGCACGACCCTCGGTCTGTGGTGCACGGTCGCCGGCATCGCTTCCGGAGGACTGTGCTCGGTGCGGCTGGGCGTCTTTCGCACCCTGGTGCTGGGCGCGCTGCTGCAGCCGATCGGCATCGGCGCCTTCGCCCTGGTGGCGCTGCACGGCGGGCCGGACCTTGCCCTGTTCGCCCTGGTGAACGGGATGGACGACTTCGCCATCGGCTTTTCCGGCGTCGCCCTGGTGGCCTATATGTCGAGCCTGACCAACCTCGGCTATGTCGCCAGCCAGTACGCCGTCATGAGTTCAGCGCTTGCCTGGACAGGCAAGACGCTCAAGGGCTTTTCCGGCTTCGTCATCGAAGGGCTGCAGCAGGGGCGCGACCTGATGCACGCCTACGCCCTGTTCTACCTCGGCGTGGCGGCGCTGGGGATTCCGGCTGTGGCCCTATGCTTCGTGCTGGCCAACGCAGCCAAGACCCGCGCTGCGAAGGCCGCCGATTTCGCCTAGCGGGCCGGAAGCAGAAGCTCGACCTATTCCGCCGCCGCGGCCTTCACGCACGGCTCGGTGCGCACGTCGTGGGCGGCGAAGGTGGCCATGGTCAGGATTTGCGTGACCGTGGCCGACAAGGGACAGATCTGCACCGGCTTGGACAGGCCCAGCAGGACCGGACCCAGCACCGTGGCCCCGCCGATCCCCTGCACCAGCTTGGTGGAGATGGAGGCGGAGTGAATGGCCGGCATGATCAGCACATTGGCCGGGCCGGTCAGGCGCATGAAGGGGTAATTGCCGCGCAGCTCCGGCTCCAGGGCCAGGTCCGGCGGCATCTCGCCCTCGTATTCGAAATCCACGTCCTCGCGCGCATCCATCAGGGCCACGGCCTCGCGCATCTTGGCAGAGCGCTCGCCGGAGGGATTGCCGAAGGTGGAATAGGACAGGAAGGCCACGCGCGGGGTGTGGCCCAGGCGCCGCACGGCCCGGGCGGCCTCAACGGCGATCTCGGCCAGGTCCTTGCCTTCCGGCATTTCGGTGACGTTGGTGTCGGCCACGAACAGGGTGCGGCCCTTGGCCATCAGCACCGACATGCCCAGGACGCGGCCGCCGGGGGTCGGATCGATCACCCGCAGGACCTCGCGCAGGGCTTGGTCGAAGTTGCGCGTCACGCCGGTGACCATGCCGTCCGCGTCGCCCATGGCCACCATCACCGAGGCGAAGGCGTTGCGGTCCTGATAGATCAGCCGCTGCACGTCGCGCCGCAGGAAACCCTGGCGCTGCAGGCGCTTGTACAGGAACTCCACATATTCGGAATTGCGGTCCCACATGCGGGCGTTGATGATTTCCAGCTTGGCCTCGGCCGCGTCGATCCCGGCCGCCGCCATATTGGCCAGCACCAGTTCCTCGCGCCCGCACAGCACCGCCTTGCCCAGGCCCTGGCTCTGGAAGGCGTAGGCGGCGCGGATGACGGCGGTCTCCTCGCCCTCGGCGAACACGATCCGCTTGGTCGGCTGGCCCAGCACCCCGCCCGACAGCTTTTGCTGAAAGCCGGCGGTGGGGTCCAGCCGGGAGGCCAGGGCGGTGCGGTAGGCGTCCATGTCGGTGATCGGCTTGCGCGCCACGCCGGTGTCCATGGCCGCCTGGGCGATGAATGGCGGCACGTACCAGATCAGTCGCGGATCGAACGGCGAGGGGATGATGTATTCCGGGCCGAACTTCAGGCGCCGACCGTGATAGGCGGCGGCCACCTCGTCGGGCACGTCCTCGCGGGCCAGCTGCGCCAGGGCCTGGGCCGCGGCGATCTTCATCTCGTGATTGACCCGCCGGGCGCGCACGTCGAGCGCCCCGCGGAAGATGTAGGGGAAGCCCAGGACGTTGTTGACCTGGTTGGGATAGTCCGAACGGCCGGTGGCCATGATGGCGTCGCTGCGCACCGATTTCACCTCTTCCGGCGTGATCTCCGGATCGGGATTGGCCATGGCGAATATGATCGGATGGGGCGCCATGGTCTTGACCATCTCGGCGGTGAGCGCGCCCTTGACCGACAGGCCGATGAACACGTCCGCGCCCTTGACCGCGTCGGCCAGGGTGCGCGCCTTGGTCTCCACCGCCAGGGCCGACTTCCACTGGTTCATGCTCTGGGTGCGGCCGCGATAGATCACCCCGGTGTTGTCCACCGCGATGCAGTTCTCCGCCCGCGCGCCCATGGCCTTGATCAGCTCCAGCGAGGCCTGACCGGCCGCGCCCGCGCCGCACAGCACCAGCTTGATGTCCGACAGCTTGCGGCCGGTGATCTCGCAGGCGTTGATCAGCCCGGCGGCGGAGATGATCGCGGTGCCGTGTTGGTCGTCGTGGAACACCGGGATGTCGAGCAGCTCCTGCAGCTCGGTCTCGATGCGGAAACACTCCGGACTCTTGATGTCCTCCAGATTGATGCCGCCGAAG
Organism: uncultured Alphaproteobacteria bacterium; assembly: GCA_963804105.1. Classification (GTDB taxonomy): domain Bacteria; phylum Pseudomonadota; class Alphaproteobacteria; order Caulobacterales; family Caulobacteraceae; genus BOG-938. The sequence continues at coordinate 11,747 of CAWDPL010000023.1, read as the reverse complement.
GTGACGCCGATGTTCTTGACCACCGTGATCATCTCGTCGGGGTCCTGGGTGGTGACCTCGATGTCCACCGAATCCACGTCGGCGAACCGTTTGAACAGCACCGACTTGCCTTCCATCACCGGCTTGGACGCCAGGGCGCCCAGATTGCCCAGGCCCAGGATGGCGGTGCCGTTGGTGATCACGGCCACCAGATTGCCCTTGGAGGTGTAGTCGTAGGCGGCCTCCGGATCCTCTGCGATGGCGCGCACGGGCACGGCCACGCCCGGGGAATAGGCCAGGGACAGGTCGCGCTGCGTGGCCATGGGCTTGGTCGCCACGATGGCGATCTTGCCGGGGGTCGGATATTTGTGGAACGCGAGCGCTTCCTCGTCGGTGAAGGTGCGTCTTTCTTCGGATTCGTCCATTTGGGCTCGCCGGATTCTCTGAATTGGCCCACAACCTAACGGTCGGTTGGGCGACCTACAACTGCAACCGGGCTTAAAGAGACGGCGTCGCCGACACAAGGCGCTTACGGCGCCGGTTGCCTGAATGCGCGCCGGGGTCTAGCCAGGATCGGGAACAGATGAGGACGATCAACCGTGGCGGACTCCAGCATCAAGATCGGCGTGGCCGGCGCCCTGGGCCGCATGGGCCGGACCGTGGCCGCCATTGCGGACGCGAGGGCGGGGATGCAGCTGTGCGCCCTGTTCGACCGGCCCGGCATGGAGGGGCAGGTGGTGTCGGGCGTGGCTCTGGGATCGCGGCCCGCGGCCCTGGAAGCCTGCGACGTGATCATCGACTTCACCATCGGCTCGGCCTCCGCAGAACTGGCCCTGGCGTGCGCGGCGCGCGGCGGCCCGGCCCTGGTGATCGGCTCCACGGCCTTTTCCGAGGCGGATGAGACGGCGGTGGCCGAGGCGGCCCGGCGCATTGCCATCGTCAAGTCCGGCAACTTCTCCCTGGGCGTCAATGTGCTGCTGGCCCTGGTGGCCCAGGCCGCGCGGGTGCTGAACGCGCAGGACTACGACATCGAGGTGTTCGAGGCCCATCACCGGCGCAAGGTCGACGCGCCCTCGGGCACGGCCCTGATGCTGGGCGAGGCGGCGGCCGAGGGCCGGGGCGGGGACTTCAAGTCGCTGCAGGTGCGCGCCCGCGACGGCCTGACCGGGCCGCGGGCCGCCGGCGCCATCGGCTTTTCGGTTGCGCGCGGCGGCGGCATCGTGGGTGAGCACAGCGTGATCTTCGCCGGCGAGGAGGAGATCCTCACCCTGTCCCACTCCGCCCGCGACCGCAGCATCTTCGCCCGCGGCGCGGTGCAAGCCGCCGCCTGGGTCGCGGGACGGGCGCCGGGGCTCTATGACATGCAGGACGTGCTCGGGATGAAGTAGCTAACGCTTCCGCTCATTCCCGCGGAAGCGGGAACCTAGTGAGAGCGGAGAGCGCCGCCGCTGGACTGGACAGTCCTGGGTCCCCGCTTGCGCGGGGATGAGCGGCTATTGTTACCGCCCCGTCGACCCGAATCCCCCCGCCCCGCGCGCGGTCTCGTCCAGGCTGTCGGTTTCAAGCCAGGCGGCCTGCACCACCGGCGCGACGATCATCTGGGCGATGCGTTCGCCGCGGCGGATGACGATGTCCTCCTCGCCCAGGTTGATCAAGATGACCTTCACCTCGCCGCGATAGTCGCTGTCGACGGTGCCGGGGGTGTTGAGGCAGGTGACGCCGTGCTTGGCGGCCAGTCCGGAGCGCGGGCGCACCTGCACCTCGAAGCCCAGGGGGATGGCCATGCACAGGCCGGTGGGGACCAGCGCGCGGGCGCCCGGACGCAGGGTCATCGGCTCATGCTCGGGCACTGCGGCGCGCAGGTCCATGCCCGCCGAGCCGTGGGTTTCATAGGCCGGAAGCGGCAGGCCTTCGGCGTGGGGCAGGCGGACGACGGCGATCTGAGGGGTCATCGGGCCGTCCCGATGTCAGTGGCTCAGCATCTTCTGATGCTGAATCGGCCTGAATGTCTTGGCGAGAGTGGAGCTTCGCGGGACGGTCTGGTCAAGGACCGCCTCCGGCGGCCGCGCAGCGGCGGCGCTATGCGCCGTCCTTGAGCAGACCGTCCCGCAAAGCAAAGATGCATCCAAGACCTTAAGGCCAAGCCCAGGCCTTAATCGGTAAGCGCCTGCGCGATCTTCCCCGCCAACCGCACAGCCACCTCCGCCTTCGACGCCTTGGGCCACGTCTCCGCGCCCGTCGCGCTGATCAGCGTCACAGCGTTCTCATCGCCGCCCATCACGCCCGCCCGGCTCACGTCATTGGCCACGATCCAGTCGCAGCCCTTGCGCGCCAGCTTGGCGCGAGCGTTGGCTTCCACGTCGTTGGTCTCGGCGGCGAAGCCGATCACCAACTTCGGCCGCGCCTTGCCGGGCTTTGACAGCGTGGCGAGGATATCGGGGGTTTCCGTCAGAGCGAGGGTCGGCGCGGTCTGGCCCTTTTTCAGCTTCAGACCCTGGGCCTGGACCGGCTTCCAGTCGGCGACCGCGGCCACCAGCACCGCGACGTCGGCGGGCAGGGCGGCTTGGCAGGCGGCCAGCATCTGATCGGCGGTTTCTACGTCCACGCGCTGCACGCCCGGCGGCGTAGTCAAAGCCGTCGGACCGGAGACCAGCGTGACCTCCGCCCCCAGCCGCGCCAAGGCTGAAGCGATGGCGTAGCCCTGCTTGCCGCTGGAGCGGTTGGTCAGCATGCGCACCGGGTCGATCGGCTCGACCGTCGGTCCGGCCGTCACCAGGGCGCGCTTGCCCGCGAGCGGACGGGCGGCGGGCCCGGCCAAGGCGGCCTGGATCGCCTCGAAGATCGCCGCCGGCTCGGCCAGGCGACCCGGCCCGAACTCGCCGCAGGCCATGGCGCCCTCGTCCGGCCCCACGAACAGCACCCCCCGCGCCTTCAGCGTCGCCAAATTGCGCCTGGGTCGCCGAATGCAGCCACATGCGCACGTTCATGGCCGGCGCCATCAGCACGGGTTTGTCGGTGGCCAGGAGGGTGGTGGAGGCCAGATCGTCGGCCAGTCCGGCCGCGGCCTTGGCCATCAGGTCCGCCGTTGCTGGGGCGACCACCACTAGATCGGCCGAGCGCGACAGTTCGATATGGCCCATTTCCGCTTCGTCGGTCAGCGACAGCAGGTCCTGATAGACCTTGTCCTCGCATAGGGCGCCGAGCGACAGGGGCGTGACGAAATGGGCCCCCGCCCGGGTCAGGATCGGGCGCACGGCGATGTCGGCCTTGCGCAGGAGGCGCGCCAGCTCCAGCGCCTTATAGGCCGCCACCCCGCCGCCGACGATTAGAAGCACCCTTTGGCCGGACACGGTTTTCCTGCTCTTTCCAGCGCCCGTCATAGCGGTTTTCGACCCCTCTGGACAAACCCGTCGTTTTGTTCTTAATTTGTTCCAGGTTGAGCAGGACGGTCGATACGACCGCAGGTGGAGGGACTGGGATGAAGGCTTCACGCGTTTGGGCCGAGCGGCCCGTCAGTGTTTCCCTGGGCGCGGCGGCGGTGGTGGCGCTGGCCCTGGCCTCGTGCGACGGGGCGCCGTCGGCCAGCCCGGCGCGCAGCCACGCGGCGGGCGAGGGCGCCGCGTCGGTCGGCCGCTATGACGACGCCGGGGTGCAGCAGGCCTCTTATGGATCGACCAGCCGGTCCGGCGGCGGCCAGACCGACGCCGACCGCTCGGCGGCCAAGCCGGATCTGGACGCGGACGCCCCGCGCTATCACGGCAAGCCGATCTGGGCGGCCAATCGCAACCACTCCAGCCAGGACAACGCCGACTATCAGTTCAAAAAGAATGGCGCGGACCTGGGGACCGACAGCGAGGACGCCTTCATCGCCAAGGCCCACGCCTTCGTCGACCATCCGCCGACGGGGGCCAAGACCCTGACGCGGTCCAACGGCGACACCCTGGTCTATGACGCCAAGACCAATCTGTTCGCCGTGGTGGCCAAGGACGGCGCGCCGCGCACCATCTTCAAGCCGCGCGACGGCGCCGCCTACTGGGACCAGCAGAAGGCCGACCTCGACAAGCCCTACACGGGCTATCGCACGACCTCGCGCAAGAGCTCCGGCTCGGACGACAACGGCTAGGATGGGAGGGACAGATGCACAGACAGACGCTGATCGTGCTGCTGGCGACCGCGGCGCTGGGCAGAGCGGCCCACGCCCAGAACCAGACGCACTACCATTGCAACGAGGTCGGCGCCTTTTCGACCTGCCAGGACTCCGATGGCGACACCTACACCGTGTTCCACGACCCCTTCGGGGCCACGGTCACCGATAGTCGGGGCCGCACCGCGCGCGTCACGCACGACGCCTTCGGCGGCACGACCATCCAGAGGCAGGACGGCAAAACGATGCACGGTCACACCGACTCCTTGGGCAACACCACCTATGATGACGGGGAGGGCCACCAGTCCCACTGCCGTCGTTCGCCCATCGACCTTCCGGGCCAGTCGGACGAGGATTGCGATTAGCTACCCCCGCCCGTAGGCCGCGATGGCCACCGCCAGGCCGGCGATCGCCAGGCCAAGGGCGAACCAGACCAGGCGGCTGGGCCTCGGCGCAGGCGCGGGCGCCGGCGGCGCCACCGGCGCCTGGGCGTGGCGGGCCAGGCCCTCGAGCACGTTCAGGCCGTCCTCGGCCAGGCGTTGCAGGCGGGCGGGCGGGGACAGTTCGCGGGTGATCCAGCGACGCACAACCGGGTCGGCGGCGGCCCAGATGTCGTGGGCGGGGTCGATGCGGCGGGCCACGCCCTCCACCGTGACCATGGTTTTCTGCAGCAAGACGAGTTCAGGCCGCAGGCGCATGTCGAACAGGGCGGTGATCTCGAACAGCTGGGTCAGTACCCGGCCCATGGACACCTCCGCCGCGCCGTGGCCGAAGATTGGCTCGCCAACCGCGCGGATGGCCTGGGCGAAGGCCTCCACCGAGTGGCGTTCGGGCACATAGCCGGCCTGGAAGTGCACCTTGGCCACGCGCAGATAGTCACGCTCCAGAAAACCCCACAGGATTTCCGCCAAATAGCGGCGCTCGGCCGGACCAAGCCGGCCCATGATGCCGAAATCCACCGCGGTGAGCCGATCGGGCGGGGCGGCGAACAGATTGCCTTCGTGCAGATCGGCGTGAAACACCCCGTGATCCAGGGCCTGAGCCAGGAAGGCGCGGGTCAGCTGCACGGCCAGGGCCGGCCGGTCCAGGCCCGGCTGCTCAAGGGCTGAGGGACTGGATAGGGGCTCGCCTTCCGCCCACGCCAGGGTCAGCACCCGCTTGGCGACGCCGTCCCAGATCACCTCCGGCGCCCGCATATAGGGATCGCGGGCCATCACCTCGCCAAGCTCGCTTGCGCCCGGCCGCCTCCAGGCGTAGGTCCAGCTCCAACTCCAGCGAGCGCGCCACGGTGGCGGCCAGGGCGCGCGGCTCAAGCCGGCGGGCGTTTGGCGCCCAGGCCCTCGGCGATGCGCGCGGCCAGGGTCATGGCGGCGATGTCCGAGCGGATTCGCTGTTCCACGCCTGGCCGCAGGATTTTTACCGCCACCTTGCGCCCGTCCAGCAGCCGAGCCGGGTGCGCCTGAGCCAGGGAGGCGCCGGCGATGGCCGGGCCGAATTCGCTGAAAGGGACTCCAGCGGCCGTCCCAGGGCGCGGGCGACCTCGGCCTTGGCCTGATCCAGCGGGAAGGGCGCCAGTTGATCCTTCAGGCGCGCCAGATCCTGGGCGAACGCCTCGCCGAAGATGTCCGCGCGGGTGGACAGGAGCTGGCCGAGCTTGATCGCCGCCGGTCCCAGGCCCTCCAGGGCCAGGGCCAAACGCTCGCCCGGACGACCCTTGCGGGCCTGAGGTCCGCGCAGCAGACGCAGCAACCGCGCCGCCGCCCGGCCCGAGGGCGGCAGATAGGGGTCAAGCGGCTGCGGCAGCAGGGCGTCGGCGCGGATCAGCACCCAGGCCGCGCCGACCAGCCGGCCTAAGGATGAAAGGTCCCCGCCCAAGGTCTACACAGCCCAGCCGTGGTGAAGGGCGGCGACCCCGCCGGTGAAATTAGTCCAGCCGGTTCGCGCGAAGCCAGCCTTGCCCATCATGGCGGCCAGTTCGCCCTGGGGCGGAAAGCGGCGGATGCTTTCCACCAGATACTGATAGGCCGCTCGGTCGCCGGCGACCTTTTCGCCCACCGCGGGGATGACCTTGAAGCTGTAGGCGTCATAGGCCTTGCGCAGGGCCGCGCTCACCGGGCGGAAAACTCCAGGCACAGGAACCGCCCGCCCGGCCGCAGCACCCGCCGCGCCTCGATCAGGGCGCCCTGCACGTCCGTCACGTTGCGCAGGCCGAAGGAAATCACATAGGCGTCGGCGGCCTCATCCGGCAGCGGCAGCGCGCTGGGCGTCGCCCACGGCCCATGCGATCTCCGGTTCGCCGCCCTTGCGCCGGCCGGCGGCGACCATCTCGGCGTTGTAGTCGATCACCAATACCTGGGCGTCCTCGCCCCCGCGCCGCCCTTGGCCTTGCGCGCCAGGCGGGCGAAGCGGCGGGCCATGTCGCCTGTGCCGCCCGCGCAGTCGATGATCCGCTCGCCGGGCTGGGGATTCAGGCGCGCGGCGGCCATGTCCTTCCACACCCGGTGCACCCCGGCGGACATCAGGTCGTTCATCAGGTCGTAGCGGCCGGCCACCTTGTCGAACACGCCGCGCACCAGGCCCGCCTTGGCCGAGGCCTCCACCTCCGCAAATCCGAATGTGGCCTTGGGCCCATTCATCGCCTGATCCTCACGACCTCATTGCGCGCCCGCTGGTCGCACGCCCAGGGGTTTGGCGCAATTTCGCCCTTAAGGCCAGCATGGCGCGGCGCGGCGGGTCGCGTTAAGGGAGGGGCATGCCCGAATTGCCCGAAGTGGAGACGGTTCGCCGCGGCCTTGCGCCGACGCTGGAGGGGGCGCGGCTTGTGGAGGTTGAGGCGCGCCGCCCCGATCTGCGCTTTCCCTTGCCTGACGACTTCAGCCGACCGTCTCACCGGCGCGCGGATCGCAACGCTGGAGCGCCGCGCCAAGTACCTGCTGGCGGGACTGGACACCGGCGAGACCCTGGTGATGCACCTGGGCATGACCGGCCGGTTCGAGATCGAGCAGGGCGAGGACAGCCAAAGCCCCGGCGGCTTCCGTTTCCCCGCGCCGGTGGGCGGCAAGCACGCCCATGTGGTGCTGCAGACCGAGGCCGGCCGCCGGGTGGTCTATTCGGACGCGCGGCGCTTCGGCTTCATGGACCTGATCCGCACCGACGGCCTTCTCGCCCATCCTTGGTTCAAGGGCATGGGCCCGGAGCCCTTGGGCCCCGATTTCACCGCCGACTATCTGAAAGGCGCGCTCAAGGGCCGCGTCCAAGCGATCAAGCTGATGCTGCTGGACCAGAAGATCGTGGCGGGCCTGGGCAATATATATGTGTGCGAGGCGCTGTTCCGCGCGCGCATCTCGCCCTTCACCCCGGCGGGCAAGATCAGCAAGGCGCGCCTGTCCGCCCTGGTCGCCGCCGTGCGCGAGGTGCTGCAGGAGGCCATTGCCGCCGGCGGCTCGACCCTGCGCGACTATGTGGGCGCGGACGGGGCGCTCGGCTATTTCCAGCACAGTTTCCGCTGCTACGGCCGCGAGGACCAGCCATGCCTGACGGCCCGCATGCCCCGGCGTGATCGCGCGAAAGGTCCAGGGCGGGCGCTCCACCTTCTATTGTCCAACATGCCAGAGTCTGATGCGCCGCCCCTGTTCGGGCTCGCCGCCCTGGCGCTTGCCGGCGCGCCTGCTGCTCGGCTTAGTCGAATCCTGCCCTGGCGCAGCCCTCAGTCTGGGTGGTTCACGGCGAGCACTGCACCATCACCCTGTTCGGCTCGATCCATGTTCTGCCGCAAGGGCTCGACTGGGAGCCGCCGGCCCTGGCGAATGCCCTGGCCCAGGCCGATGAGTTGTGGTTCGAAATTCCCGTGGGTCCGCAATCGGAGGCCCAGGCGGCGGCGCAGGCCCAGTCCCACGGCTATCTGCCCGAGGGCCAAGACCTGTCCTCCCTGCTGCCCCCCGACGACCTCAAGCGCCTGGCGGATTTCGCCGCCGGTCATCGCCTGTCGATGGCCAAGCTGAACCGTATGCGGCCCTGGTTCGTCGACCTCCTGGTCTCATCGTTCAGCTACATGCAGGACGGCGCGGGTCAAGAGGACGGCGTGGAGGCGCAGCTGGCCCCGGCCGCTCCCCAGGCCGCGCGCCGGCGCTTTCGAAACCGCCGCCGAGCAGGTGGACATGATCTCCGGCGTGCCGCAGGACGCCCAGATCGCCTCCCTTAGCGCCAGCCTGCGCGAGGCGGACAGCGATCCTGAGGAATATCGGCGCCTGGTGGACGCCTGGATGAAAGGCGACGGCCAGGAGATCTATCGGCACGACGTGCTGACCCTGCGCCAAGGACACGCCGGAGCTGTTTCGCATCCTGATCACCCAGCGCAACGCGGCCTGGACCCGCGTCCTGGCCGAACGCTTGAAGGGTTCCGGGCAGGTGGTCGTGGTGGTGGGCGCGGGCCATCTGCTGGGCCCGGACGGCGTGCCGGCAAAGCTTCGGGCGCTGGGCTACCAGGTGGACGGGCCCGTGGATTAGAGCCTTGACCTACAAGGCCCGGGCGCAACACTGGTTGTCTCGTTCTAAAAGGCCCGCCCGTGACCTATGAAACCATCATTGTCGAACCCCACCCCGGCGCGGTGGTGATCCGGCTGAACCGGCCGGGCGCGATGAACGCCCTGAACAACGCGCTGATGGATGAGCTGACCGATGCGTTGGATCAGGCGGAGGCCGATCCCCAAGTTCGCGCCATCGTCATCACCGGTTCGGACAAGGCCTTCGCCGCCGGGGCCGACATCAAGGAGATGGCCGATAAGACCTACGCCCAGGCCCTGGCCGAGGATTTCATCACCCGCAACTGGGAGCGGGCGGCAAGCTGCCGCAAGCCCTTGATCGCCGCGGTGGCCGGCTACGCCCTGGGCGGTGGGTGCGAGTTGGCCATGATGTGCGACGTCGTCATCGCCGCCGACAACGCCCGCTTCGGCCAGCCGGAGATCACCATCGGCGTGGTTCCCGGCGCGGGCGGCAGCCAGAGGCTGACGCGGGCGGTGGGCAAGGCCAAGGCGATGGACATGGTCCTGACCGGGCGGATGATCGACGCGGCGGAGGCCGAACGCTGCGGCCTGGTCAGCCGGATCGTGCCCCTAGGGTCGCTGATGGACGAGGCCCTGGCCGCGGCGGCCAAGCTGGCCGCCCTGCCGCCGCTTGCCCTGCTCACGGCCAAGGCCCTGGTGCAGGCGGCGTTCGAGACGCCGTTGGCCCAAGGGCTGAAGCAGGAGCGCCAGGCCTTCCATTCCATGTTCGGCCTGCATGACCAGAAGGAGGGCATGGCGGCCTTCCTTGATAAGCGCAAACCGGAGTTCCGGGGAGAGTAGGCGGCGTGCGCTTCGGCTGAGACGTTCTTTCGTGAGCCTCGGCCTCTTTCCCTCGCCGCTCGCGTTGACGCGGAGCCTCGCTTTCAGTATATCCGCGCCTCCTGAAATCCCTCGCCACCGCCGCCCTTTGGGTCGCGCACCGGCGCAGCCAATGAACCACAAGGTCCAAGTCCATGGCCAATACGCCCGGCGCCAAAAAGGCGATCCGCAAGATCGAGCGCCGCACTGAAGTGAACAAGGCCCGCCGCTCGCGCGTGCGCACCTTCGTGCGCAAGTTCGAAGAGGCCCTCACCGGGGGCGATCTGGCCGCCGCGCGCGCCGCCTTCGTGGAGGCCCAGTCCGAGTTGATGCGGGCCGTTTCCAAGGGCGTGGTGCATAAGAACACCGGCTCGCGCAAAGTGTCGCGCCTAGCCGCGCAGCTGAAGAAAGCCGGGGTCGCCTAAGGGTTGCGCGGCCTCGGGAAACTCGCCCTGCTCAACCGCAAATCGTTGAAATTTATGAGCTGATCGGAACACTTCCGGTCAGCTTTTTTGACGTCCGGCGAACGGGCGCTGGGCGGCCGGGTTCTCCGTGAACAGACGTCGATTTGACGGTTTTCCTTGCCTTGTGAAGGCCCTCGCCGAGTCAACAAATTTATCCGCAGCCGACGTTAAGAATCACCGTTGACGCTCTTGGGGCCGAGGCTACTCTGCGCGGGTAACGCTCTTCCATCTTAACACGGATGATTAAAAGCGTCGCCGGGCCACGGTCGTGCTCGGCGTGTAGGAGATTGTTTTTCTTTGGGATTTGCCGACCGTCGCCGTCAGAGGGTCTGGAAAGTCATTCATAGAAAAGGTGCTCATACTCCTTATTAAAGCAGCATTAGATATTCACTGTAAATGGCATAATTTTTATGGCAGAATCACCCCTGTCATTGCATTAATTATGAAAACCCTCTTAAGTACGAAAGGGGTTTCAAGAAATAAGCGTCAGCCCCCATGTAAAGCGGTGGGCATTTTGACTAATGAAAAGTTAAGATTATTCATACCTTCCCACAAATTCCCTTGTATAGCGATGGCAGAAACTGGGAGGTGACGCTTATTCCTTGAAACCCCTTTTCGTACGGCAAGCATTGCGGAACGTGGTGCTTGCTTTTTAGCCTACTGCTTAAATCATCGATTCCTTTCTTATCTATTTCCAATTGATTCGCATACGCCAATAGTGGAAGAACAAATGTTGCTGAAATTGTTTTTTTAAGATGATCCCAAAACTCGCATGACAAAATTTGTTGTAAAGGCGATCACGTGAACCTTCCACAACAGTGCCCTAAACTCTATGCGAGCTAGCCACATTCCTTAAGCTCCCATGCACCCTTCTACCTATAAGGGACTTCCTTGCTCCTGTGTCTCAGATTTCTCAGATCATGTGAATCAACGTCCCTATTCCAGACTAGTGCGGCACTAAATTGAAAGCCGGATCCAAGTCTGAGATTCATACTGTAATTTGAAGCCACTACTGTTTTCATTCCACCTCAAAAATATCATTTCGGAGATCTCCATTCAACCACAGATTGGGGATACAGGAAGGTGGGAATCACAGAGCGATCCCGGTAGAGGGAATAAAACGACTGGAGGGAGCGTGGAGTTGCACGGTTAGGGTTGAAAAGTCGAAACTCTACCAGGAAAGATCGTTGTTTGAGGGGGTCCCGTGAGCACTTCATTCATCTCTTCACTTGTATAAGTATTATACAGTCTGATTGCATGCGGTTCTTACGCCGCCTCTGCTCAATTAGTTGCAACGTCTTCAGCGTCCTACCTTGGTATAACCTCTCTGCATTTCTCGACCAACTCATGCCCAATTGCAATAGTATGAGTGTCTGCACCCCTTCTCCCAACCATTCAATCCAATATCCAATATCCAATATCCAATATCCAATATCCAATATCCAATATCCAATATCCAATATCCAATATCCAATATTTATTTCAATATCCAATATCCAATATCCAATATCCAATATCCAATATCCAATATCCAATATCCAATATCCAATATCCAATATCCAATATCCAATATCCAATATCCAATATCCAATATCCAATATTCAATATCCAATATCCCATATCCAATATCCAATATCCAATATTTAATATCGAATATATTATCCAATATCCAATATCCAATATCTAATATCACCAATATCCAATATCAAATATCCAATATCCAATATCCAATATTTAATATCAAATATTTAATATTTGATATCCAATATCAAATATCCAATATCAAATATCAAATATCCG
>CAWDPL010000022.1:0-75049 GCA_963804105.1 uncultured Alphaproteobacteria bacterium | reverse complement strand
CCAAGCTCATGTGGGTGCGCAAACACGAGCCTAAGCTGTTCGATCAGATCCGCATGGTGCTTCTGCCCAAGGACTATGTTCGGTTGAATATGACGGGGTCGCCGCCTCCGACCTGTCCGACAGTTCGGGCACGCTTTGGCTGGATGTGGGTGCACGACGCTGGAGCGAGACGATTTTGGCCGCCTGCGGGCTCGGGCCGGACCACATGCCGGCGCTGTTCGAAGGCCCGGAGGTCACCGGACGTTCTGCGCCCGGAAATCGCCGAAGCTTGGGGCATGGGCGAGGCGTCCGTCGTGGCGGGCGGCGGGGATAATGCGGCGGGCGCGGCGGGCGTGGGCGTCGTCCGCGAGGGCGACGGAATGCTGTCGCTGGGCACATCGGGCGTCATCTTCACCGCCACCGACACGTTCCGGCCCAATCCTGCCCGCGCGTGCACGCCTTCTGCCACTGCCTGCCCGGCATGTGGCACCAGATGTCAGTGCACCTCAGCGCCGCCGCCTGCGTGGACTGGGCGGCGCGCCTCACCGGCGCGGCAGGCCCGGCCGAGGTGTTCGCCCGCGCGCAGGCGCGGGGCCGGCCGGCGGCAAGGAACTGTTCCTGCCCTATCTGTCCGGCGAGCGCACGCCGCACAACGATCCGCATGCGCGCGGCGCCTTCCTCGGGCTGGACCACGACACAGACGCCGCGACACTGGCCGAGGCGGTGCTTGAGGGTGTGGCCTTCGCCTGGCCGACGGGATGGACGCTTTGCGTGAGGCGGGCGCCGCGTGCAGCAGCTGTCCGTGATCGGCGGCGGCGCCCGCTCGCCCTATTGGGGACAGTTGATCGCCGCCGCGCTGAATCTTCAGTTGGTCTATCTGGCAAGGGCGGCGAGGTCGGGCCCGCGCTGGGCGCGGCGCAGCTTGCCCGAGCGGCGACTTAGGCGGCGACCCGGCGGGTTCTGCATGTCGCCGCCGATCGACCACATTGTCGAACCGAACGCCGATCTGCGCGCCCGTCTCGCCGACAAACAACAGCAATTCCGCGCCGCCTATCGGCGGCTCAGCGCCAGGGAAGGCACAGCATGACGGCCGACTATTTCGATGAGATCGAGCCTGTCACCTTCAAGGGCCCCAACGCCCGCGACTGACTTGGCCTACCGCTTTTATGACAAGGACCGCGTGGTCCTCGGCAAGCGTATGGAGGACCATCTCGCTTCGCCGTTTGTTTCTGGCACAGCTTCTGCTGGCCGGGCAGCGACGTATTCGGCCAGGGGGCCTTCGGGCGGCCTTGGCACGCCGGGGCCAACGACAGCGCCGCCGCCGCGGCCAAAGCGCGCAGCGGCCTTCAGCCTTTTCGAGAAACTGGAGGTCCCCTTCTACACCTTCCACGACGTGGACGTGATGGCGGAGGCGCACGATGTTGCGGGTCATCGACGCCTGTTCGCCGAGGCGGTGGAGGATCTGGAGCGGCTGCAGGCGCGCCGTAGCCTAAAGCCCTTGTGGGGTACGGCCAACCTGTTCAGCCACCCGCGCTACGCGGCGGGGCGGCCACAAATCCGATCCGGAGGTGTTCGCCTGGGCGGCCTTACAGGTGCGCGACGCGCTTGAGGCGACCCATCGGCTCGGCGGCGCCAATTATGTGCTGTGGGGCGGACGGGAGGGCTACGACAGCCTGCTCAACACCGATCTGCGGCGAGAGCTCGACAGCCTGGGCCGGTTCCTCGCCATGGTGGTCGAGCACAAACACAAGATCGGCTTTGCCGGGACTATCCTGATCGAACCGAAGCCGCACGAGCCGACCAAGCACCAGTATGACTTCGACACGGCAACCGTTTATGGCTTTCTGCAGCCGGTACGGGCTTGAACAGGCGGTCAAGGTCAACATCGAAGCCAACCACGCCACCTTGTCGGGTCACACCTTCGAGCATGAGATCGCCCTGGCGGCCGCCCTCGACATCTTCGGCTCCATCGACGCCAATCGCGGCGATCCGCAGAACGGATGGGACACCGACCAGTTTCCCAACTCGGTGGAGGATCTGACCCTGGCCATGATCGAGATGCTGCGGGCGGGAGGTTTTTCCAACTGGCGGCTTCAACTTCGACGCCAAGGTCCGCCGTCAGAGCATCGACGCGATCGACCTGGTTTATGGACATGTGGGCGCCATCGATGTGGTCGCGCGCGGGCTGCTTCGGGCGGCGGCCGATCATCGAGGACGGCCGCCTGGACGCGTTCAAGGCCGAGCGTTACGCAGGCTGGGACGGGCCCGTCGGCCGGCGCTGGTCGGCCCAAGGCCAGCCTCGCCGCCGCCGCGGACCTGGCCGTGGACCGAGACCTTCGGCCTCGGCCGCGCTCGGGCCGCCAGGAGAGACTGGAGAACCTCGTCAATCGGTTCTGAGCGTTCCGCGCCCTATTGGACCTGCACCACGGCCACCGCCTTGGCCGGCAAGTCGAACACCAAGCTTGCCTCCTTCGATCCGGCCGGCGTAGGCGACCGGATGGAGGGCGTCAGGCGCCTCGAAGGTGTTGTGGGCTTCCATGGTCGGGGCGGTGAGAATCCGCCCCTTCGCGGCCGCCCGTCAGATTGGTCGTCACATGGGCCGGCCGGTCCGGATCGGTGTTGACCAGGGACAGGTAGAGCTTGCCGTCAACGCCGCGCGCCGCCGAGACGTCCACCTGGGCCAGCGAAAACTCGCCGCGCGTTACAGTGGGGCCGCTCACGCTGGCGGCATAAGGCGTGGCGTCCTGGAAGGGACGTACATCGAATAGATCCAGTAGGTCGGGGTGCGCAGGAACTTCCCGTGATCGGTCAGGATCATGGCCTGCAGCACGTTCACCATCTGGGCGATGTTGGCCATCTTCAGCCGGTCGGTGTGCCGGTGGAAGATGTTGAGCGTCAGCGCCGCCACTTCCGCGTCGCGCAGCGTGTTCTGCTGCGTAGCGGAGCCGGGCGGCATGCCGGCGTGGGATCGTACCAGGTCGCCCCATTCGTCCAGGGCGATGGCCGTGTGCTTGGCCGGATCGTCCCTGTCCATCACCGCGGTCAGACCCGGTCAGCAGGGTGTCCATGGTTCGGCCTTGGCCAGCATCGCCGCCCAGTCGGTCTCATCGAAGCCGAGCGCCGGGCCCCCTGCGACTTGCCGGTCGCGCCCAGCGGATGCGGATAGCGCAGGGTGTACTGGTGAACCGAGAGCATCTGCATGTCCTGCACGTTCTTCATCAGGGTGTCGGCGTAGTCATAGACGTCCGCATCCAGGCCTTTGGGTCCGCTGATGACCTTGATCACCGATTGCCCGGGAGGCGCGTGGACGAAGATGGCGTACCGGTTGCTGACGTCCGCCGCGTATTGGGCGTTCATCACCCCGCCGCAGCCCCACAGCTCGTTGCCGATGCCGAAGTACTTGACCTGCCAAGGCTTTTTGCGGCCGTTCCTGCGCCGCTCGTTGGCCAGCGTCGAGTTTTCGGAGGAGGTCATGTACTCCATCCAATTGGCCATATCGAGCGGCGTCATGGAGCCGACATTGCCCGATACAAAGGCGTCGGCGCCGATCAGTTCGGTGAAATTGAGGAACTCATCGGTGCCGAAGCTGTTATCCTCGTCACGCCGCCCCAATGGACATTGATGCGCACGGGCCGCTTGGCGCGCGGCCCTATGCCATCGCGCCAGTTATAGGTGTCGGCGAAGCATCCGCCCGGCCAGCGCACCACCGGAACCTTGATCGCCTTCAGCGCCTCGACCACGTCCTTGCGATAGCCGTGGATGTTGGGAATCGCTGTGCTCGCCGACCCAGATTCCATCGTAGATCCCATGGCCCAGGTGCTCGGCGAACTGGCCGTAGATGTGTCGATCGATGATCGGGCCCGGTCTTGGCGACGTCCACTGTCACGCTGACTTCGGACGGCGCGGGGGTCTGGGCTGACGCTGTTTGGCCCACGACGAACGCCAGTGCAGCGGCAAGCAGGATTTTCATCGCTTTCATCGGCGTTTCCCGTTGCGACTCGGGCCGGCTTGTACCGGTCGACTGGCGGTTGTCGGCACCTTACGCCTGATTTTCGAGGTGAGAAGTCGCCGGGCTTTTGAGCAGTCACCGATATTGCCGAGCCCGTCGCGCCGCGCCTACTCGTAGTGAAGCGCGTCGATCGGGTTGAGGTTGGCGGCCTTGCGGGCCGGGTAGTAGCCGAAGAAGATCCCGACCGCGGCGGAGAAGACGAAGCCGCCGAGGATCGGCGATCAGCGATACCTGGGTCGGCCAGTGGGCGACGGCGGAAATGACGAACGACACCAGCACGCCGACGACGATGCCCGCCGCGCCGCCGGTCACGCTGAGCAGCACCGATTCCACCAGGAACTGCAGCAGCACCTGCAGCCGGCGCGCGCCGATCGCCATGCGGATGCCGATCTCCCGGGTCCGCTCGGTGACCGAGACCAGCAGGATGTTCATGATGCCGATGCCGCCGACCAGCAGCGAGATCGAGGCGACCGTGGCCAGCAGCGCGGACATCACCTGGCTCGAGCTCTCCTGCGCCTCGGCGATCTGGCTGAGGTTGCGGACGCTGAAGTCGTTGAGCTGTCCGGCCTGGATGTGGTGGCTGCGCGCCAGGGTCGCGGTCACCTGCGCGATCGCGGTCGTCACCAGTTCGGGCCCGCCGGCCTGGACGTAGATGCTGTTGACGTAGCCGGTCATGATCGGGTTGAGGCCGAAGGCGTTGGGCGCCGGCGGGTAGGCGGCGCTGACCAGGTTCTGCGCCGCCTGCGGCGTCGCGACCCCCAGAACCTTGCGCTCGGCGGTGTTGAACGGGATCAGCACCACGTCGTCCTGGTCCTGCCCGTAGCCGGTCTGGCCCTTGCCGACGAGCAGCCCGATCACCCGCATCGGCACGCCCTTGATCAGGACCATGGCGCCGATCGGGCTCTCGCCGGGCGCGAAACAGGTTCTGGTAGACGGTCTGGCCGATCAGGCAGACCGTGTCGGCGGTGTCGTTCTGCTGTTCGGTCATGGCCGCGCCCTCGGCGATGCGCCAGCTGACGATGTCGGGATAGCTGGGCGACACGCCCTGGATCGCCGTGCTCCAGTTCTGGTCGCCGTATTCGACCTGGGCGGTCTGGCGGGTCAGATAGCCGACCTGGGCGACGGCGGGGTCGTCGCGCAGGATGGTCTGGGCGTCGGTCACGGTCAGCGTCGAGGCGCTGCCCGCGCCGGCGCGCACGCCGCCGGCGGTCGTGGCGCCCGGCTGGACCACCAGCATGTTGGTGCCCAGGCTCTCGAGCTGCTTCTTCACCGCCGCGCTGGCGCCGTCGCCGACGGCCACCATGGCGATCAGCGCGGCCACGCCGATGAACACGCCCAGCATGGTCAGGGCCGAACGCAGCTTGTTGCGCTCCAGCGCCTGCAGCGAGGCCGAGACGACCATCGACAGAAACGCCACGCCGAGGCCGGAGTCGGCGTCGGGGAGGGGCGCTGGCCGCGCCGCGCCGGCGCGCCGCGGCGCCTGGCGTCGGCGCTCGTCCGACGTTGCGACCGCCACCTGGCGCTCGTCCGAGGCGATCTTGCCGTCGCGCATGACGATCATCCGGTCGGCATAGGCGCCGATGTCCGCCTCGTGGGTCACCAGGATCACGGTGACGCCCTGCTCGCGATTGAGCTTGCGGATGATCTCCATGATCTCGTGCGAGGTCTTGGTGTCGAGATTGCCGGTCGGCTCGTCGGCCAGCAGCACCGCGGGCGGTTGATCAGCGCGCGCGCCAGGGCGACGCGCTGCTGCTGCCCGCCGGAGAGCTGGCTGGGCGTGTTGCGCTCGCGATCGGCCAGGCCGACGCCGGCCAGCCCCTCGCGGCCGCGATCGTTGCGCTGCCTTCGAGGTCAGCGCCGCGGCGGCGCCGTAGAGCAGCGGCAGGACGACGTTCTCCAGCGCGCTGGTGCGGGCCAGCAGATTGAAGTTCTGGAACACGAAGCCGATCCGCCGGCCGCGGATGTCGGCCAGTTCGTTCTCCGACAGCCGCGCGACGTCGCGCCCCTCGAACAGGTATTGGCCGCTGGTCGGCCGGTCGAGGCAGCCGATGATGTTCATCAGGGTCGACTTGCCCGAGCCGGACGATCCCATGATGGCGACGAACTCGCCGCGCTCGATCGTGACGCTGACCCCCTGCAGCGCATGCACCTCGGTGTCGCCCAGCTGGAAGGACCGGGTGATGTCGACGAGCTTGACGACCGGATCGGCCATGCCGGGCGCCGCCTACAGGCTGCAGCGACGGGGTCGCCGCCGCATGGGCTTGCCGGCCTTGCCCGCGGCGCGCCTCGGAGGTGACCACCTGATCGCCGAGCTTCAGGTCGCCCGACTTGATCTCGGCGTTGGTCTCGTCGTCGAGCCCGACCGTGACCGGGACCTGGACCAGCTTGCCGTCGCGGTCGACCCAGACCGCGCGCTGCCCGGCGGCGCCTGGCGGTCGCGGCTTGGCCGCGCCGGCCGGCGTGAATCGCAGCGCCTGGGACGGGAACTCGCAGCACGTTGCGGCCTGGGCTTTGACGATCCTGGCCGTCGCCGTCATCCCCGGCTTGAGCAGCAGGTCGGGGTTGGCGACCGCGATCACCACGTCATAGGTGATGACGTTCTGCACGCTGATCGGCGACTGCCGGACCTGGACCACCGTGCCCTGGAAGGTCTGGTTGGGGAAGGCGTCGACGGTGAAGCTGGCGCCGGCGCCCTCGTCGCGCCGGCGATGTCGGACTCGCTGACATTGGTGTCGACCTGCATCTTGGTCAGATCGGTGGCGATCAGGAACAGCGTCGGGGTCTGAAGGCTCGCGGCCACGGTCTGGCCGGCGGTGACATTGCGCGTCACCACGGTGCCGTCCACCGGCGAGACGATGTTGGTGTAGTTCAGGTTGATCTGCGCGGCCTTCAGCTCGCGCGGCCTTCTGGGCGATCGCGGCCGCGTCGAGACCGACCAGCGCCGCGGCCTGATTGTAGGCATCCAGGGCGGCGTCCGCGGCGTCGCGCGAGCCGGAGTTCTCCTTGAACAGAAGCGCCGCGCGGTCGCTGGCGAGCTTGGTGTAGACGACGTTGGCCTGGTCCTTGACGAGCTGCGCCTTGGCGCGTCGCCAGGTCGGCCTGGTCCTGATCCACGATGATCTGGTAGGGCGCTGGGTCGATCTTGGCGCACAGCTGACCCTTATGGACGCGGGTGTTGTAGTCGCAGCTGAGCGTCTCGATCGTGCCCGAACATAGGTGCCCACCTCGACGGTGACCACCGGATTGACCGAGCCGCTGGCGGTGATGGTGGTGGCGACATCCCCGCGGGTGACCGGCGCGGTCACATAACGCGGCGCGGGCGCCCTGTGTGTGACCCAAAGCAAGAGCCCCCCGACTACGAGCGCCGCCGCGCCGAACCCGGCGATCATCTTCCAGTTGAAGGGCTTGACCATGTTTTCGTATTTCCCGCCCGATGAAATGAAGACCTTGATCTGCCGCAACAGATCGGTTCACGCAGGGAAGACAATGAAACCGTCGGCCAGCGCCGGGCTGGTCCGAGCCTCGCAATGGGTCGTCCTGCGGCTTGGCGGCCATCCATCGCGCCCCGTTGCAAGGCTTGAAGCCAGGAGTGCAGGATGAACAAGGTGTTGTGTAGCATATTGTCGGCGCTGGCCGCAATCGCCCCGGCCTCCGCCGCTCAGGCTCCGGTCGGCCGTTCTGCGTCGGTGGAGGCGGGCAAGAAGACCGCCCTGTTGCTTTGTCAAGCTGCCATGTCGTGGCCTCCGATCAGGAGTTCCAGCCGATGCTCAACCAACCCGCGCCGAGCTTCGCCGACATCGCCGATCGGCCGGACATCTCCGCCGAGTTTCGCTGCGCCGCTTCCTGACGACGACCCACTGGGACCAGAGCACCCTGCCCATGAGCATGCCGAGCATGATGCTGTCGAACGACCAGGTGGCCGACACAACCCGCTACATCCTGAGCCTGCGCAAACGTCCTTGAGCGGAAGGCCCCACCAGCGAACTCGGTCTGACGACTACTGATTCAGCCGGGGATAAAGGTGCGTCGCGACCACGATCAGAAGGGCGGTCACCGAGAGCAGCACGGCTGCGTCCAGCCCCAGTCCGAACTGACTGTGCCCGCCTTTGAGCATCAAGCGGCGCAGGGCGTCCACTTGATAGCTCAGCGGGTTGATCCTCGAGACGGCTCGCAGCCAGCCCGGCATGAGGCTGAGCGGATAGATGGCGTTGCTGGCGAAGAAGATCGGCATGGTCAGGAACTGGCCGATGCCCATGAAGCGCTCCCGCGTCTTAACGATGCAGGCGATGATCAGTGAGAAGGTCGAAAACAGGCGAGGCCAACACGATAACCCCGCCACGCCCAGCACCAGATCAACGGCGGAAGCTGAAACCGACGCCCATCAGCAGCGCGCACGCATAGATGACCACCGCCTGGGTCAGGCCGCGGCTGCTCGAGGCCAGCGCCTTGCCGATCACGAGGGCGCTCGCGGCGCGGGGCTCACCAGATAGCGATGCAGGACGCCGAGGTCGCGTTCCCAGATGGCCGACAGGCCGTAGAAGATGGCGACGAACAGCACGCTCTGCGCGAGGATCCGGGCGCGAGGAAGTCCAGGTAGGATTCGCCGCCCGTCGTGTTGTCCTCGCACGTGGGCCATGACCTGACCGAACAGCAGCAGCCAGAGACCGGCTGCACCGCCCGGCTGCGAGGTCGGTGGGGTCGTGGCGCAGCTTGTGCCTCGGCGTCCGCGACCGCGAACACCTGGGTAAATAGGCGCCAGGGCGTCGTCTGGGCATCGGCCGTAAGCTGGACGAGGACCTCCGCTCCGACGCCCTCGGACCGATTGCGCCCGCTCGGTCAGGGTGGCGAACACTCGTCCAGCGTCGCGTCGGCGCCCTGCGCGCCCTAGTTCGGCGGGCTCCCGATCGCGGCCACCCTCCGTGGGCGATCACGGCGAAACGGTCGGCCACCTGTTCCACCTCGTCCATGTAGTGGGTCGAAAAACACGGCCGCGCCGATCTGCCGGCGCAACGCCCGGACATGGTCCCAGACCGCGCGCCGCCCCCCCGGGTCCAGGCCCACGGTAGGTTCATCCAGGAAAAGCACGCCCGGCCGATGAAGCATGCTTTGGGCGATCTCGAGCCGACGGGCCATTCCACCCGAATAGGTGGAGCACCCGCCGGTCCTTCGCTCCGTCAGGCCCATCATCTCCAGCGCCTCGGGCGACCCGGCTCCGCGCTCCGCGGCGGGGACCAGATAGAGACGCGCGAGAGCAGCATGTTTTCATAACCGGTCAGTTCGCCGTCTGCGAGACATAACTGCGGCACATAGCCGATGCTTTTGCGGACTTCTCGCGGCTGACGGGCGACGTCGAATCCCGCGACCCCGCGGTCCCGAGGTCGGCGGAATCATCGTCGTGAACATCTTCATCAGCGTGCTCTTGCCCGCGCCGTTGGGCCCGATCAGGCCGAACAACTCCACCAGCCGCCGGCGATGTCCAAAGAAACATGATCGACCGCCAGCACAGATCCGAACCGGCGGGTCAGGTCATGAGCGGACACCATGGGGCCTGGCTGGACGTCCATATGCGTATTACTCCTGACGGGCCGGTCAATGGGCGCGGCTGCGTCGCCGGCGGAACATTAGTTCAACACGGTTGCGCGCGCCGCCGCTAAAGCAGCGTCCAACTTGGAACACTCCAGTCAAATGGCCGACGCCCGGGCCTTGGCCGGGCCCGTCCTATCCCACCCAGCGGATTTGCGGAGGCTTGCGCGGGACGGCGGGGGCGGCCCGCTTGGGATGTCCCACGATGATGGGCGCGACCGGGACTGTGCTCTCGGGCAGGCCGAGCAGCGCCTTGCCTTCGGGCGTGTCGAGACAGCGCTGGGCGAACCCGATCCAGCAACTGCCGAGGCCCATCGCGTGGGCCGAGAGCATGAGGTTTTCAGCCGCGAGGGAGCAGTCCTCCACGATCCAAGGACCGGCTTTGTCAGCCGAGATGAGGATCAGCGTGGGCGCATGGTAAAAGATGTGAAAATCCGGATCGTCCAGCATGGCCAAGTGCGGCTCTGATCGGGCAGGGGCGGGGGCCGCGGCCAGGGCCAAGGCTTTGGCCTTTTCTGAAATCCTGTCCAGCAGCGGCTGATCGCGAACGACGGTGAAGACCCAAGGCTGCTGGTTGATCGCGCTGGGGGCCTGGATCGCGGCGTCGATCAGACGGCGGATCGTCGGCTCATCGACACCGTCCGACAGATACTCGCGCACGGCGCGCCGACCGATGATGGCGTCTTCGATGTCCACAGGACCTCCTCCTCAATGTCTCGGCTCGAGAGTTAAGGTGGTCTCCCCTGTGTGCGTTGAGCCTTATCAAACCAGGCCTGATTGATTTCAGCGAAGGCGGGGCGCCCTTGTCCGTTCAGTCCGCAAAAACCACCGCCTCGGCTTCGATCTTGTCGGGGTCGATGCTCGCGCCGAGCCCCGGCGTCGTCGGCACGGTGATCATGCCGTCGATGACATCCAGCGGATCGACCAGGAAGTGCTGGTGAACGGCGTTCCACTTCACCAGATACTCCTGATAGGGCGTGTGGATGGGCGATTGCACAGCCGAGAAATGCGCCGTGGCCACGCTGGAATGTCCATGCGGAATCACGACGAGGTCATGGGCGGTGGCGTAGGCGGCGATCTTCAAGGTCTCGCTTAGGCCGCCGCACCAATAGATATCCGGCTGTATGACATCGAGCGCTCCGCAATCGATGAAACGCCTAAATCCCCATCGGGTGTATTCGTGCTCGGCGCCGGCCAGCGGGATGCGAATGCGTTCGCGCAGGCGCGCATAGCTGTCGATCCGATCCGGCATGACGCATTCCTCCAGCCACCGGGGCCGGAAATCCTCGATGCGGTGGGCGAGGTCGACGACGTAGCCGACGTCCATCGCCTGCCAGCAATCGAACATGAGATCATAGTCCTCGCCGAGCGCCTCGCGCAGCGTGCGCACGAGTTCGACATTCTTCGCCAAGCCTTCGGGCCCGCTCATGGGGCCGTGGCGGAAGAACCACTTCTGGGCCCTGTAGCCCTTCGCCTTGTATTCCTGCGCCCGATCGCGCACCGCGCCCGGATCGAGAACCGTAAAGCCGAGCATGGAGGCGTAGGCGGGTATTCTCGTCTGCGTCGGCCCGCCCAGCAGACGATGGACCGGCTGGCCGAGCCACTTTCCGCGGATGTCCCACAGGGCGCAGTCGACCGCGCTGATGGCCAACATGGCGTCGCCTTGCCGGCCGTGGACCATGAAGCGATGCATCTGATCCCACAGACGCTCGCCGGCGATCGCGTCCTCGCCCAACAGCAGTCGGCGCAGATGCTTGGCGATGATGAAGGCCACGGTCTCGGGAATGGGTCCGGCGAGGCCGGTCACGCCGTCTTCCGTATGAATCTCAAGAAAATGGGTGACGATCTTGAAGCCGTCGGCGGTCTGCACGCCGCCTTCGAAATCATTGCGGTCCCGATATTTGGGGTAGATGTCGACAGGACGAACGAGCCGCTCTTCCCACAGATCGCCCTGGGTCGGCAGGACGCCGTGCAGCCGGCGCAGGCGTATTTCGGTGATGCGCATGGACGCCCTCAATCTTGGTTTTTGTGGGAAATTTCGCCGATCAGGAAAACGATCAGGGTGAGAACCAAGGCGGACAGGCTCGCCATGGCCGCCAGCCAGTAGAGGCCGCCGTTGTAGTCCCCGGTACGGTCGCGCAGCATGCCGATAACCCAAGGGTTGACGACGCTTGAGACGTTGCCGAGGGCGTTGATCAGGGCAATGGCGGCGGCGGCCGTCGCCCCGCCGAGCACGGACGTGGGCAGCCCCCAGAACACCGGAATGGCGGCGAAAGCCCCGAACGCGGCGAAGCTAAGGGATGCAAGCTTCAGGGTTGGGTCTTGGATCGATGCGGCCCCGAGGAGACCGACAACGGCTATGCCCAGCGCGGCGTAATTGGTCGCCACGCGCTTGCCCGGCCGGTCCGCCAAGGCGCCCAGCGCGATCATGCCTGCGGCGCCGCATGCGTATGGGATCGTCGCCAGAAATCCGGTCTGCACCACGCCGAAGCCGTATTGCTTGATAATCTGCGGAAGAAAGGTGCTGACGGCGCCGTTCAGGTTCGTCAGCCCGTAATACATCAGGCAAAAGAGCAGAATCTGCGGGGTGAGCAGAGTCTTGAAAGCCTGCGAGCCGTGGCCGACGGACGCGGCCCGCTCGTTTTTTTCCTGGTCCAGGCGCCGGATCAGCCAGTCCCGTTCCGTCTCGCTGAGAAACCTCGCGTCCTCGGGCCCGCCCGGCAGGACGAAGGGAATGAACACCGCCAGGATCATCGCCGGCGCCCCTTCCAGCAGGTACATCCACCGCCAGCCGTGCAGACCCAACAGTCCGTCAAACCTCATCAAGAGCGCCGAAATCGGCGTGCCGACAATCAGCGCCACGGGAATGCTGATCATGAACACGCTGATGATGCGGCCGCGATAGGCCGCCGGAAACCACAGCGTGAGGTAGAAGATCACGCCCGGGACCAGCCCGGCCTCGGCCGCGCCGAGCAGGGCGCGCAGCGCATAGAGGCTGTCGGCGTTCCAGGCGAAAGCGTGGGCGGCGGAAATCAGCCCCCAGCTCGCCATGATCCGGGCGATCCACCATCGCGCGCCGAAGCGCACCAGGGCGAGGTTGGACGGAACCTCAAGGAGAACATAGGGAACGAAAAAGACGCCGGCGGCAAAGCCGAAGGCCGTCGCCGACAAGCCCAGATCCCGATTCATCGTAAGCGCCGCCACGCCGACATTGGAGCGGTCGACGATGGCGATGAAATAGGCCGCGATCAGAATTGGCAACAGCCGCCATGTGAGCTTGCCGACGACGCCGGGTTCGGAAACGACGATGACTTCCTCCCGATGTTTCGTGGGCTTGTCCACTACCTAGCGCCGCGCGCCCGCCAAGGCGACGGTCAATGCACCCACGCTGCGACGCCGCGGGCTAAGCGCTTTGGGCGCAAGCAACGTGCGGCCACTCACCGAGACCCCGGCAAGTTCAGCCGACAGTCCTTCACACGCACGCTGTAGCGGTTGATCGCGCCGGACGAAACCTGCACGGTGCGGGCAGGCGTGCTGTCCGAGACTTGTTTCCCGCGGCGGCCTATAGCACCTTGAGCGGAAGACCAATGACCGACGCCGCGCTTCCCTTGGCCGCGCCCCCGCAGCGACGTCCGCAGTCGTGGGCGGCGCTCGCCGCCATGGGTGTCGTCTACGGCGATCTGGGCACCAGCCCGCTTTACACCTTGCAGACCGTGGTCCAAGCCATGGGCGGGCGGTTCACGCCCGAGGGCGCTCTGGGCATCCTGTCGCTGATCGTGTGGACGCTGATCCTCACCGTTTCGATCAAGTACTGCCTGTTCGTGATGCGCGCGGACAACCAAGGCGAGGGTGGCATCCTCGCCCTGATGTCCCTGGTCGGCGCCAATGCTTTCGCGGGAAGGGCCAAGGTGCTGACAGCCATGGGCCTGGTGGGCGCGGCGTTGATCTACGGCGACGGCGTGATCACCCCCGCCATCTCGGTGCTGAGCGCCCTGGAAGGGGTCAATGTCGTGACCGGCGTGCTGAAGCCCTACGTCATGCCGATGGCCGTGGGCGTATTGGTGGCGTTCTTCGCCGTGCAGCGGTTCGGCACGGCCAAGATCGGCGGCGCGTTCGGCCCGATCATGCTGGCTTGGTTTGCGGTGATCGGGCTCCTGGGGCTTCTCGGCGTGGTGCAACATCCCGTGGTGCTGACCGCGATCGATCCCCGCCACGCGATCCGCTTTCTCGTTCACGGCGGTCCAACCGGGTTTCTGGTCCTAGGCGGGGTGTTCCTGTGCATCACAGGGGCGGAGGCGCTTTACGCGGACATGGGCCATTTCGGCGCGGGACCCATCCGCCTGTCCTGGTACGCCGTCGTGCTGCCGGCGCTGTTGCTGAGCTATGCGGGCCAGACGGGGCTGCTGATCGAAAAGGGCGTCATTTCCGGCAATCCTTTCTTCCAGCTCGCGCCGACCTGGACGGTCTATCCCCTGGTCGCCCTGGCCACCGTCGCCACCATCATCGCCAGCCAATCCATCGTCACGGGGTCGTTCTCCATGACCCGTCAAGCCATGCAGCTCGGTTGGCTGCCCGGCTTCGCTATCCGCCAGACCTCCGATCGGGTCTATGGCCAGATCTACGTGCCGACGGTTAATTGGCTGATGATGATCGCCACCATCGGAGTCACCATTGCTTTCGGCAGCTCCGACCGTCTGGCCGGGGCCTATGGCACGGCCGTTTCCACGACCATGCTCTTGACCACGGGTCTGCTGTTCGTGGCCATGGTCAAGGTGTGGCGCTGGCCCCTGGCGATTTCGGCCCCGGTGGCCGGCTTGTTCCTGATCGTCGACACCGGCTTTTTCAGCGCCAATCTGCTCAAGATCGCCGACGGCGGCTGGTTGCCCCTGACGTTCGGCTTGGCCGTGTTCTTCGTCATGATCACCTGGCGAACCGGCGTGGACGCGGTGCGCGGAAGCCTGACTCAGGGTTCGGAAGCGCCGCAAAAGTTCATGGCCGAACTGAAGTCCGGACGCATTCCGCGGGTGGACGGCACGGCCATCTTCCTGACCCGCACCCAGCAGAATATTCCGCCGCTGCTGATCGATCATGTCAAACATATGGGCGCCTTGCATCGCAACGTCGTGGCCTTGACCGTCGCCTTCGAGGAGATTCCGCGGATATCGGATGAGGAACGCGGTTCGTGTGAACGGATCGCCGACGGCATCTGGCGGGTCGCGCTGCGCTTCGGCTTTATCGAAATTCCGGATCTGCCGACCGCGTTGAAAAGCCTGAAGGGCCTGGATCCTAGGATCGATGTGGACCGCGCGATCTATTTCGCCTCGCGCGATCTGGTGACGCCGGGGCCGGTCCATTCGCCGTTCACCCAGCTGCGGTTGACCTTGTTCGCCTTCCTTTACCGTAATGCCGTCAAGGCCGTGGATCGGTTCAGCCTGCCGCGTTGCGATGTGGTGGAAATCGCCCGGGAAATCGAGATTTAGCCCGGCTGCTTTGAGTTTTGGAGAGAGGACGATGATGCTTTCACCGCCTATGGTCGACTCCGGTCCATTTCTGGCGACGTCGATGGTGCGGGCGGTCATGCGAGAATTCGCTTGGCGAAATTCGCCCGAAGCATTGCAAAGCCAAGGCGCAGATCATGTCCAATAGTGGTGAATCCTCGGCTGCGGGTCGGCGGCTGAGGTCGCGCGCCTGGTTCGACAATCCCGACAATCCGGGGATGACCGCCCTGTATCTGGAGCGGTACCTGAACTATGGCCTGACTCGCGAGGAGCTGCAGTCCGGCAAGCCGATCATCGGCATCGCCCAGACCGGCTCGGACCTGTCCCCGTGCAACCGCCATCACCTGGTGCTGGCCGAGCGCGTGCGCGAGGGCGTCCGCGAGGCCGGCGGCATCGCTATTGAATTTCCCGTCCACCCAATCCAGGAAACCGGCAAACGGCCGACGGCGGCGCTGGATCGTAATCTGGCCTATCTGGGGCTGGTGGAGGTGCTGTTCGGCTATCCGATCGACGGGGTGGTGCTGACCATCGGCTGCGACAAGACCACGCCGGCGGCGCTGATGGCGGCCGCCACCGTCGATATTCCCGCCATCGCCCTGTCCGTGGGTCCCATGCTGAACGGCTGGCACAAGGGCGAGCGTACGGGCTCGGGCACGATCGTGTGGCGCGCTCGCCAGATGCTGGCGGCGGGCGAGATCGACTATGCCGGATTCATGGAGTTGGTGGCCTCGTCGGCGCCGTCCACCGGCTATTGCAACACCATGGGCACGGCGACCACCATGAACTCCCTGGCCGAGGCCCTGGGCATGCAGCTGCCCGGTTCGGCGGCGATCCCGGCGCCGTACAGGGAGCGCCAGCAGATGGCCTATCTGACCGGCAAGCGCGCGGTGGGTCTGGTGATGGAGGATTCTGAAACCTTCGGACATCCTCACGCGCGACGCCTTCCTCAACGCCATCGTGGTCAATTCCGCCATCGGGGGTTCGACCAACGCCCCGATCCACCTGGCCGCGATCGCGCGTCACATGGGCGTGGATCTTCGCCTGGAGGACTGGCAGACCTTCGGCCATCAGGTTCCCCTGCTGGTCAATCTGCAGCCGGCCGGCGAATATCTGGGCGAGGACTATCACCATGCCGGCGGCGTGTCGGCCGTGGTCAATGAGCTGATGAAGCACGGCCTGATCCGAGAAGCGGCGATGACCGTCAGCGGGGCCGGCATCGGCGACAATTGCCGGGGCCGGGAGATCCAGGCCCCGGAGGTGATCCGCCCGATCGACAAGCCCTTAAAGGCCGCCGCCGGCTTCATTGTGCTCAGCGGCAATCTGTTCGACAGCGCTGTCATGAAGACCAGCGTCATCAGCGAGGAGTTCCGCCAACGCTATCTGTCCAATCCGAACGATCCGGACGCGTTCGAAGGCTGGGCGGCGGTGTTTGACGGCCCGGAGGACTACCACGCTCGCATCGACGATGAGGCGCTGGGCGTGGACGAGACCGCCATCCTAGTGATCCGCGGCGTCGGTCCGATCGGCTTCCCCGGCGCGGCGGAGGTGGTCAATATGCAGCCCCCCGCGCGGTTGATCCGGCGGGGGATCGACGCCTTGCCCTGCATCGGCGACGGGCGTCAGAGCGGCACCTCGGGCTCGCCCTCGATCCTGAACGCCTCGCCCGAGGCGGCGGCCGGCGGGGGCTTGGCGTTATTGCGCACCGGCGATCGCATCCGCGTGGATTTGCGGACCCGCCGGGTCGACGCCCTGGTTTCGGCGGATGACTGGGCCGGGCGGCGAGCGGCGCTGGAGGCGGCCGGCGGCTACGCCTATCCCGTCTCGCAAACCCCTTGGCAGGCCATCCAGCGGCGACTGACCGGCCAGATGGAAGGCGGCATGGTGCTGGAGGAGGCGGTGGACTATCGCCGCCTGAACGCCCGGTTCGGGGTCCCGCGGGATAACCACTGACCCGTCGTCAGTCCTTTCCGCGCAAGGCCGCCAACGCCAGCATGATCGCGCCGAAGCCGGCCATGACGCCGCCCCAGACCAGGTCGATGTTCAGGCCGAGCGCGGGGGTCTGATTGATCTGCGGTCCGCCGATCAGGCCGTAGCCGCCGACCACCAGACCCAGGGCCAGGAACAGGACGCCGATGGGCGCGCGAATGTCGAAATCCATGACCCAGCGTCCTAACGGAATATCCAGTTGAGAATGAGCGCGCCGGTCAAGACCACCATCCCGATGAAGACCGGGCTTCGCCACCAGGCCGAAGAGGCGTTTGCCGGCCTGGGCGTCAGCGAGTGGACCAACCCCACCAGGCTTTGTTCATCATGGGCCTTGGTCGCCAGACTGACCAGAACGGTCACCGCGAAACAGGTGGTCCAGGAGAAGATGGCGGTCCAGAAGTTCTGCGCCATCTGGCTGGGGTAGAGGTGGATCGCGGCGATCCAGCCGCCCTGGACCCCCGGGGCGGCGCCCGCGGGCAGGCTCAGGCCGTGGTGCAGCGCCGCCGCGACGGTGCCTGCCGCCAAGCCGGCGAATGCGCCGTGACCGGTGGCTCGCTTCCAGAACATGCCGAGCAGGAAGGTGGCGAACACCGGGGCGTTGACGAAGGCGAACACCAGTTGCAGCAGGTCCATGATGTTGTTGAATTGGGCGGCCAGATAGGCGGCCGCGATGGACAGGGTCACGCCTGCGAAGGTCGCCCAACGACCGACGTTGAGATAATGATGGTCGCTGGCGCCGGGCCGCACATAGGCCTGATAGATGTCGTAGGTCCAAACGGTGTTGAACGCGGTGACGTTGCCCGCCATGCCGGACATGAAGCTGGCCAACAGGGCGGTCAGGCCGACGCCCAACATCCCGCTGGGGAAGTAGCGCAGCAACAGGTTGGGGGTGGCCAGGTCGTAATCCAGTTCCGGCTTGCCCGCCGTGTCCAGCACCGGCTTGCCCGAGGCGTCTGTCTTGACCGGGATGATCGGCGTCTGCACGGCCGCGGCGTGACTTGCGTAGGCCGATAGGCGCGCCGGATCGACGCGAGCGGCGCTTGCGGTCAGGGACATGGCGATCAGGCCGGGCACGATCACCAGGAACGGGAAGACCATCTTGATGGAGGCCGCGATCAAGGGCGTGCGCCGGGCCGAATCCATGGAGTCCGCGGCCATGGCGCGTTGTACGATCAGAAAGTCGGTGCACCAGTAACCGAACGACAGCACGAACCCCAATCCGGCCACCAGGCCGAACCACTCCACGCCCAAAGGGTTGGTCGCCGGGCTAGCCATGCCGCGCCAGACGTGAAGATAGGCGCTCGGCAAGCTGGCGCTCAGTCCCTGCCAGCCGCCGACCGCGCGAAGGCCGAGCCAGACCAGGGGCGCGAAGCCGGCGACGATCAGGAAAAACTGCAACACCTCGTTGTAGATCGCCCCGCGCAGCCCGCCCAGATAGATGTAAGCCAGGACCACGGCCGCTGAAACCAGCACCGAGATGTGGAACCCCCATCCTGGCGGCAGGCCCAAATGGATCAGGGGCGCGTCGAGCACGCGCAGCGCCCCGATCAGCTTGGCCATGGCGTACATCGAGATGCCGGAGGAGAACACGGTCATCACCGCGAAGGTGACGGCGTTGAATTCCGCGAGTCTTCTCGTCGAACCGCATGCGCAGATATTCCGGCGCGGAACGGGCCTTGGAGCCGTAATAGAAAGGCATCATGAACAGGCCGACGAACACCATCGCCGGAATGGCGCCGATCCAGTAAAAATGGGCGGTGACCAAGCCGTATTTGGCGCCCGAGGCGCCCATGCCGATCACCTCCTGGGCGCCGAGGTTCGCCGAGATGAAGGCCAGGCCGCAGATCCAGGCCGGGATCGACCGGCCCGCCAGGAAGAAATCTTCCCCGCTCGTGGCGCGTCGAGACGCCAGGACGCCGATGGCCAAGACGAACGCCACATAGAGGGCGAGGATCATCCAGTCGATCAAACCCATGTGCACGGCGGCGTTCCCTATGTTCCGATTTGCTTTCTCACGCGGGACTCGGGTCGATGGAGGCGTTCGCGCCGTCCGATGCCCGATAGGCCGCGACGAACGCCTCGGCCAGGGCGCGAACTTGGCTCGGCGTCGCGCCCGGTCTGTATAGGGCTGAACCCACGCCGAATCCGCCGGCCCCGGCGTCGCGCCAGGCCTTGATCGAACCGGGCTCGACGCCGCCGACGGGAAAAACCAGCGCGCTCGGCGGCAGCACCGCTCGAATGGCCTTCAGGGTGCGGGGTTGGCTCGCTTCGGCGGGAAACAGCTTAAGCGCGTCCGCGCCCGCGGCGAGGGCCGCAAACGCTTCGGTGGGGGTGAAGAAGGCCGGCAGGGAGATCATCCCGGCGGCCTTGGTAGCCGCGATCACGGCGCGGTCGGTGTTGGGCGAAACGATGATCTGGGCGCCGGCCGCGTGGGCTTGGGCGACATCGCCCGGCGACAGCACCGTGCCCGCGCCGGACACCAGCCGGCCGTCGAAGCGCTCGCGGATCAGGGCGATGCTCTTGAAGGGCTCCGGCGAATTGAGGGGAACCTCCACGCAGAGAAAGCCGCCGTCGAGCAGGGCTTGGGCGATGTCGACGGCCTCGGCGGGGCGCAGGCCGCGCAGAATGGCGATCAGCGGGGTCTGACTCAGCACCTTGGTCCAAGCCCCCATGACGGTCTCCTTCAATTTGGCGAAGCCAGGCGGTCCAGCCGCCACAAGCCGCGCGCCGCCGCCTCCTCGCCGTCGGCGGCCTGGACCCCCGCATGGCCGGCCAGCTGCAGAGCTTGAGCATATAGGCCGACGACGGCGTCCGAGGCTATGACCGTGACAGGGACACCCGCGCGCATCCCGCGCGATCCCGCCGCGACCTCGGCCCCGATGAGCAGGCCGGATAGATAGGAAGGCAGGGCGGCGGGGGCGATCCGCCCGAACAGGGCCTCCGCGCGCACGCCGAACAGCAGAGCGGTGATGGCTGTATCAGTCAGGGCGCGGGCTACGCCGATTTCGAACGCCGCCTCGTCGTGGCCGCCCTCGTGCATCAGTCGGCCGAGGATCGAATGGCTCTTCAAGACCGCATAGAGCTCGCCGGTCAGGAAGGTGCGAAAGCTCATTATCCGTCCGGCCTCGATCCTGGCCCATTTGCTGTGCGTGCCCGGCGCGATGACCACGCCGGTCCAGTCGCCCGGGACCGCGCCGATGATCTGGGTCTCCTCGCCGCGCATGACGTCCACCGCATCCGCCGACTCGAGGCTGACGCCGGGGACGATTCGAACCTGGCCGAGTTCGGTCGACACCGGGGTCAACGCCGCCGCCAGATCGCCCACGCCTGCGGGGCAAGGGACATAGGGCGCCTCCACCCAGCCCTGACGACTTCCGACCATGCCGCAGAGCAGGATCCAAGTTCGCCCCGGGTCAATCCAGCCTTCGCACAGCCGGCTCAGGGTCGGCTCGAAGTCGCCCGCCTCAAGGGTCTTGATCCCCTGGGGCGCCCATCGGCGTTCGATCACCTTGCCCGCTTCATCCATGCGGAAGGCGCGAAGGTTGCTCGCGCCCCAGTCGACGCCGATCAAGGTTTCGGACCGTTCGGTCATCCGGCGAACATCCCCGTCGGCAGGCCGCGCGCGCCGGGGTCGGCCTCGAACAGGCCGCCAGCGAGGGCTTCATCCTCCCGGCCGATGGAGGCGCTGGTGATGAACAGGCGATCCAGGTCGGCTCCCCCGAAGGCGCAGCTGGTGGGGCGTGAAACCGGCAGTTCGATCCATCGGTCCAGAACGCCCTCCGGCGAAAAACGGCTCACGCGCGCGCCGTCCCAGTGGGCCACCCACAGGCCGCCCGCCGCGTCGGTGGTCATGCCGTCCGGATAGCCCCACGCCTCCTCAAAGCGGATGTGCACGCGCCGGTCGTGCAGAGCGCCCGCCGGGTCCAGATCGAAGCGGTAGATTAGCCGTTTGGCGCTGTCGGCATGATAGAGGATCGATCCGTCGGGGCTGAAGGCGGGGCCATTGGCCACCCGGTAACCCGCGTCCATCAGCGACCAGCTCATGTCGGGATCGAGGCGCCACAGGCCGCCTGAAATCCATCTGTTCGCCATCGTCCATGGAGCCAGCCCAGATGCGCCCGGCCGCGTCGGCCTTGGCGTCGTTGCGCCGGTTGTGGGGCAGGTGCGGCTCTGGTTCTCCGATTGGCCGGATCGATAGCGGGTCGAGGTCCAGTTCGGCGAACACGGATTTGAACCCGGCGATGAATTCCGCGCGGTCGCGGCGCTCAATCACCCAGCCGAGCGCCTCTGGCATCGGCCAGCTTCGCCGGGCGCCGTCGGCGAGGGCGAATCGGTGCAGCGCCGGCGCCTTGATGTCCACCCAATAGACCGACCGGTCGCGCCAGGACCACAGCGGCCCTTCCCCCAGGACGGCGCGCGCGGGCCAGATGCAGTCGCCCTTGGCCTGCCCCATCGATCCGGTCCTCCTCGCCTCCAGATCGCGTGGCCGGACATGGGGGTCAAGTCCCCGCGCTTGTTCCTTATCTCATCTTGGGATGTAGTCGGCCGGAACGGCGCTTCGACGCCGGGATCGGGGGGCGGCGAACATGGGCTCGGTAATCGCGACGCAGATCGCGTTGGGGTTGACGATGGCGGCCCTGGCGGCGGGGCCGGCGGTTGCGGCCAAGGCCAGCCAGGGCCACTTCGGCGTCATGCCTGATGGCTCGAAGGTCGAGATCATCACCCTTGAGAACGCGCACGGCGTGCAGGTGGGCCTGATCAGCCTTGGCGCGAGCGTCCAGTCGATCCTGTTTCCCGACCGAAACGGACATCGCGCCGACGTGGCGCTGGGCTATTCGAGCCTGGAGGGCTACCTGGCCAAGCCGAACTATTTCGGGGCCACGGTCGGTCGGTTCGCCAACCGCATCGCCAAGGGCCGCTTCAACCTCGCCGGCGTGAGCTATTCGGTCCCGATCAACGACGGACCCAACAGCCTGCACGGGGGGCTGAAGGGCTTCGACAAGGTCAATTGGACGGTGCTCAAGGTCGCCTCCGGACCCACGGCCAGCGTGACCTTCGGCTATGTGAGCCCCGACGGTGATCAGGGCTATCCCGGGAAGCTGACCGTGACGGCGACCTACGCCCTGAACAATCGCAATGAACTGTCGGTGGACTATCGGGCCGTCACGGACCGGCCCACCATCGTCAATCTCTCCAACCACACCTATTGGAACCTGGCCGGCGAGGGCGCGTCCGGCGGGGTAATGGACCAACGGTTGACCATTCCGGCCGACGCCTTCACCCCCACCGACGCGACCCTGATTCCCACCGGGGAGATTCGGGCCGTGGCCGGCACGGTTTTCGATTTCAGGAAGCCCAAGGCCATCGGCCGGGACATTCGCGACGGGCGCGAGAGCCAGCTGGTGCTGGCCAAGGGTTACGACCAAAATTGGGTGATCGGCCGCCGGCCGGCGCAGCGGCCGCGGTTGGCGGCGCGGGTGGAGGACCCCGCATCGGGGCGGGTGCTGGAGGTCCTTTCGACCCAGCCCGGACTTCAGTTTTATTCGGGTAATTTTCTCGACGGGTCGATCGTCGGTAAATCCGGCCGCGCATACCGCCAGGGCGACGCCTTCGCCCTGGAGCCCCAGATGTTTCCCGATACGCCCAATCAACCCACGTTCGGCTCGGCCCGGCTCGACCCGGGCCAAACCTATCGCAACCTGATCGTCTTTCGGTTTTCCGCCAAGGGGCCGCGCCAAGGTTCGCGCGCGCCGTGACCGCGACCAAGATCGCCATCGTCGGCTTCGGCAAGATCGCCATCGACCAGCATCTGCCGGCCATCGTCCAAAGCGGCCAATTCGAGCTGGCGGCGGTGGTCGACCCGCGCGCGGCCGACCAAGGCGCGCCAGCCTTCGCCTCCCTGGGCGAGCTGCTTGAAAGCGGTCCCGCTGTGCAGGCCGTCGCGATCTGCACGCCGCCGCAGGTCCGCCATGCCGTTGCGGCCGAGGCATTGACCCATGGCCTTCATGTGTTGTTGGAAAAGCCGCCCGCCGCGAACGTGTCAGAAGGGGCCGACCTGGTCGATATCGCCACACGGCGGGGCGCGGCGCTGTTCGCCGCCTGGCACTCGCGCGCGGCGCCGGCGGTTGGTCCGGCGGCGGCTTGGCTGAGCGACCGCACTCTGCGTTCGGTGGAGATCGTCTGGAAGGAGGATGTCCGGCGCTGGCATCCCGGCCAGGAATGGATCTGGCGGGACGGCGGAATGGGCGTGTTCGATCCGGGAATCAACGCCCTGTCGATTCTCACGCTGCTGGCGCCTGGGCCGATCAGGGTGACGTCCGCGGCGCTGGAGGTCCCGGCCGGCCGGCAGACGCCCATCGCCGCACGCCTTGAGATGACCGGGCCGGGCGAGCTTCCCATCCTGGCCGACTTCGACTTCGGACAGCTCGGGCCGCAGACCTGGGACATCGCCGTCGAAACCGACGCCGGTAGGCTATTGCTGTCAAAGGGCGGGGCGATGATGAGCCTGGACGGGCGCGTCGAGGTGGACGAGCTTCCGCGCGAATACCCGGCCCTCTATGAACGCTTCGCCGCGTTGATCCGGACCCGCGGCGTCGATGTTGATCTGACGCCGCTCAGCTTGGTTGAAGACGCATTGCGCATCGGTCGGCGTCTGACCGTTGAAGCCTTCGCGGATTAGCGCGCAGCGGCGCTTTCAACTCAAGGCCTCCGCAACCATCGCGGCCCGGCCCCCCGCGCGCCGTTCGCCCGAAGACGGCAGCGCCAAGGTCGTGACCGCGGCCAGCAAAAGGGCCGCGGCGATCAACAGGTAGGACAAGCTGGGGCCGTGACCCAGGCCGTTCAGCAGCCCGACAAGATATGTGCCGCCGAACGAGCCGAGGGCTCCCGCGCTGTTGACGATCGCGACGGCGGGGCCCAGCACATTGCGGGGAAGAACCTCGGCGATGTAAGCGAAGAAGGTCCCATAGGGCGCGTAGGTGCAAGCGCCCGCGAGAACCAGCAGCCCATAGCTCAGCCAGTAGTGCAGGCCCGACGTCAGATAAGAACCGTAGAAAGCCAGAGCCGCCAGCAGAAGGAAGGGCCAGACCAAAAGTCTGCGCGTGCGCAATCGGTCGGACGCAAATGAACTCACGCACATCAGCGCGATCGCCACGGCGTAGGGCGCCGCCGCCAGCCAGCCGATTTCGCCCAGGCCGATCTGATTGTGCTTGAGCATCACCGGCAGCCACAGCACGAAGCCGTAGGCCCCCACGCTCCACAGCAGGAACTGGACGGAAAACAGGATCAGCGCCGGCGAACGGAAGAGGGCGGCGTAGGACGCGATTGGCTTGATGGCGCGTTGCTCGTCCGCGATCGCCGCTTCCAGCGCGCCGGCCTTCGTCGGATCGAACCAACGGCCGCGGGACGGTCGATCGGCCGATATGGCCAGCCAGACAAAGGCCCACAGGACCGACGGCGCGCCTTCGATGATGAACATGGCCCGCCAGCCCGCCGCCTGAGCCAAATATCCGGACGCGACCGACATCCACAACATGGTCGCCGGGTTGCCGAGAATGAGGATGGTGTTGGCTCTGGCCCGCTCGCCCGCGGTGAACCAACGGCTGAGCAGGATCACCATCGCCGGCATGACGGCGCTTTCCACCACGCCCAGCAGCAGCCGGTCGGCATAGAGCAGGTCCAGCCGATGGATCAGGCCTGTGGCGCTGGCCAGCACGCCCCAGCCGATCAGTCCGCCAAAGATCACCCAACGAATGCTGCGCCGCTCGGCAAACCGCGTGCCGGGCGCCTGAAACGGAAAATAGCCCAGGAAGAACAAAGCGCCGGCCAGGGAGGCGGCCCCGCTGGTGACGCCCAGGTCCTTGGCCATGCCCGCGGCCAGGGCGAAACCGAAATTGGTCCGGTCCACAAAGGCCAGGCTGTAGGAGACGAACACCACCGGCAGCAGGACGGTCCATCGCCAATCCGTCATGGCTTATTCCTCCCGTTTGTTGAATGGGACAGTTTCACACGGACGCAGACCCGACAAGGCAGGGCCGCCCGCGGCGATCTGTTGAAACTTCCACCTCGGGCGGCGATATTGGCCGACGCGGAGATGCGGACCCTGCATGACCTTTCAGTCCAATAAGCCCGAAATCCTGTCGATCTGTCCCCTGCCGCCGGGCGTGGACCGCCTTCTGGAAGAGACCTATCGGGTCCACCGCGCCGTTCCGCCGCTGGACGGCGTCGACTGGTCGAGCCTGGCGGGGGTGCGCGGCCTGATCACCGGCGGCGGGACCGGGGCTAGGCCGCAATGGCTCGACCGTCTGCCCGCCCTGGAAATCATCGCCGTCAACGGCGTCGGCCTGGACCGGATCGATTTGCCCGACGCCGCGCGCCGCGGTCTGCGCGTGACCAACACCCCCGACCTGGTCACCAACGATGTCGCCGACCTGGCGATCGGCCTGCTGATCGCCCTGGCTCGCCGAATTCTGCGTCAACGACCGATTTGTCAGGTCGGGCGGCTGGATGGAAAAATCCGCGCCGCTGGCCCGCAGCCTGAGCGCGTTGAGGGTGGGCGTTCTGGGTCTCGGCAAGATCGGCTTGGCGATCGCGCGCCGGTGCGAGCCGATGGTCGCGTCCATCGCCTATTTCAATCGCGCGCCGCGCAGCGATGTCGCCTATGCCTACTTCCCGAGCCTGCAAGCCCTGGCGCGCGCGAGCGACGTGCTGGTCGTGGCCGCCGATGGCGCCGCGGGCTGCCTCGTGGACGCGGCGGTCTTGCAGGCCCTGGGCCCCGGCGGACTCCTGATCAACATCTCGCGAGGCGGGCTGGTGGACGAGGCCGGCGCTGTGCGCCGCCCTGGCCGAGGGTCGCCTGGGCGGCGCGGCGCTGGATGTCTTTGTCAATGAGCCGAATGTTCCCCAGGCTCTGATCGGCCTGGACCAGGTGGTGCTGCAGCCGCACATGGGCACCGCGACCGTAGAGGTGCGCACGGCGATGGGCCGACTGGTGCTGGATAATCTGGCGGCTCATTTCGCCGCGCGTCCATTGCCGACGGCGGTCATCTAGACGCGCGGCGACGACAGGAAGCGGTAAGATTGGTTTTGCGGCGACGGAGCGGATCGTGAGTTCAAGCCTGATCGAGCGCTATGTCGCGCCGGTGGACGCATCCGCCGGCTGCTTTGTCGGCCGTGCTTGGCTGCCCGGCGATCGGCCCGGTCCAAGCGTGGTCGTGCTGCGGCCGGACGGCGCATATGATATCAGCCGCGCGGCCGCGACCATGTCCGATCTGATCGATCAGCCGAACCCGGCGGCGTTCGCGCGCGATGCGTCCGGCGTGCCGATCGGCTCAGTCGAGGACTTACTGTCCAACAGCGACCCGCTGGGCCGGGCGCCGGATCGGCCGTGGCTCCTGTCGCCGTTCGATCTGCAGGCGGTCAAGGCCGCGGGCGTCACCTTCGCCGCCAGTCTTTTGGAGCGCGTGGTCGAGGAACAGGCCAGGGGCGATCCGGCCGCGGCCTTGTCGATCCGCAAGGCGTTGTCGGACGAAATCGGCTCGGACCTGTCGCGCGTGAAGCCCGGCTCGCCCGACGCCGAGCGCCTGTCCCAGGCGTTGAAGGCCCGGGGCCTCTGGTCGCAATATCTGGAAGTCGGCATCGGCCCCGACCCCGAAATCTTCACCAAGGCCCAGCCAATGTCGTCGGTCGGTTTCGGCGCCGAAATCGGATTGCATCCGCGTTCGGTGTGGAACAATCCCGAGCCGGAAGTGGTGATCGCGGTGTCCAGCGGCGGCGCGGTGGTCGGCGCCAGCCTCGGCAATGACGTAAATCTACGCGACTTCGAAGGTCGCAGCGCCCTATTGCTGGGCAAGGCCAAGGATAACAACGCCTCGGCGGCGATCGGACCGTTCATCCGCCTGTTCGACGACGGCTTTACCCTGGCGGACGTCGAATCCGCCGAGGTCAGCCTAACGGTGGAAGGCGAGGACAGCTTCGTGCTGGGCGGGGCCAGCTCCATGTCGCAGATCAGCCGCGGGATCGGCGAGCTGGTCGAGGCGGCCATGGGCGCCTATCATCAGTACCCTGACGGGATGGCCCTTTTTCTGGGGACCATGTTCGCGCCCACTCAGGATCGCGATCGGCCCGGCGGAGGGTTTACCCATAAGCTCGGCGACATCGTCACAGTGCGGTCCGAGCGGCTGGGCGCGCTGGTCAACCGCGTGAGCACCTCCGATCGCGTCGCTCCCTGGCGGTTCGGCGCGCGCGCCTTGATGTCGAGCTTGGCCGACCGTGGGCTGATCGGCCGCGCCAATCGGGCCGGCGCATGATCGGGCTGGACGCGCGTCTCGAGCGCCGGCTATGGCCGGACGAAGGCCGCGTGCGGCCAGTGCGCCAACCCTGAGGCCAAGGGGCGAACAGCGTGTCCGATCAACCTGCCATGCCGACCCTACGAGACGTCGGCGCCTGCCGATGGGACTGTGTGGCCCTGGGCGAGGTGATGCTTCGGTTCGATCCTGGCGCCGGACGCATCCGCGCGGCGAGGCGGTTTGACGTCTACGAGGGCGGCGGCGAATACAATGTGGCGCGCGCGCTGCGTAAGGCCTTTGGCCAACGCACCGCCATCCTCACAGCCCTGCCGAACAATGAGCTGGGACGACTGGGAGAGGACTTGATCCTTCAGGGCGGCGTGGACGTCAGCCAACTGGTGTGGCGCGACGCCCGGATGGGCCTGAATTTCGTGGAGCGGGGTTTTGGCGTGCGGCCCGCGCTGGGTTGCTCGGACCGGGCCCATTCCGCGGCCGCTCAGATCACCGCCGAGGATTTCGACTGGGAAGCGGTCTTCGGGGGGTACGGGACCCGCTGGTTTCACACGGGCGGCATCTTCTCCGCCCTGTCCGATGCCACGTTCGAAGCGACCGTGGCGGCGATGACGGCGGCGCGCCGACATGGGACGGTGGTGTCCTACGATGTGAACTACCGCCCATCGTTGTGGGCGAACCGGGGCGGGTTCGAAGCCGCGATGGACCTCAACCGTCGCCTCCTGCCCCTGGTCGATGTGCTGATCGGCGGGGTGGACGACTTCGCAGCTCTCGCGAACGGCGACGACGGCGCCGTTCGGGGCCGGACGCCGGCGCCCTGGCGCGGGCCTTTCCCAACCTCAAGGTGGTCGCGGCCACGGTGCGCAAGACGCTTTCTGCGAACCGGAACAGTTGGGGCGCCTGGCTGTGGGCGGCGGATGTGATCTATCACGCGAAGACCCGCGACAATCTGGAGATCTACGACCGGGTCGGCGGCGGGGACGGCTTTGCGGCGGGTGTGATCTACGCCTTCCTGGCGGGGCTTGGGCCGCAGACGGCGGCGGACTACGGCGCGGCGCACGGCGCGCTGGCGATGACCACGCCCGGCGACGGGTCGATGGCCGATCTGAGCGAAGTGCAGGCCCTGGTGCGCGGCGACGACGGCCGCACGGTAGGCTGAGCCGAGCCGGCGGGCCTGCGCCACTGCGCCCGGTCCACGCTCTTAGCGTCAGCCGGCTGGGCTGAAAAAGCGAACTGACAAGACCCCGACGCAAGCTGCCAGCTCCCGTCAAACCCTTGACAAATTCCATCCCGCCAAGACAATTATCGCAAAAGCGAAAAATATTGCGCAACAGCGAATTTCAGCCAAGAACAGCCCGTCGTGAAGCCTGCCGCAGTTTTGTCGAATTGAAAGGGTGCACATGAAACCGGAGGTAGGCTTCTGGCCTGACGAATGCAGACCAGGCGACCGGCCCGCTCCGAGGTGTGCGCGTTTTGGACCTGACGACCGTGGTCATGGGACCCGCGGCGACGCAGGTTCTGGGCGATCTCGGCGCGGACGTGATCAAGATCGAAGTCCGTCACGGGGGATTCCATGCGCTGGATCGGGCCGTGGCGACACCCCGGCATGGGTCCCCTGTTTCTCCAGGCCAACAGGAACAAGCGCAGCGTTGTCCTGGATTTGAAGGCGGGAAGCCGGGAAGGCCGCTCTTCTGACTCTGGCCAAGCAGGCCGACGTCCTGGTCTCCAATGTGCGTCCTCAGGCGCTCAAGCGGCTGGGACTGGACTACCCGGCGCTGGCCCAGGCCAATCCCAGGATCATCTATTGCGCCGCCGTCGGCTATGGCTCGGAGGGGCCGTCTTCGGGACAGGCGGTCTATGACGACCTGATGCAGGCGGCGTCGGGTATCGCCGGTCTGTTCGGCAAGGTGGATGGGACGCCGCGCTACGCGCCGGTCAATATCTGCGATCGGGTGGTCGGGACTCTATGTGGTCAGTGCGATCACCAGCGCCCTCTATCACCGCGCCATGACCGGCGAGGGCCAGGAAATCGAAGTCCCGATGTTCGAGACCATGGCGCAGTTCGTTCTTGCCGATCACATGGGCGGCGCGGCTTTTGTCCCTCCTTATGGGCGCCATGGGTTACGAGCGCCTTCTGTCGCGCACGCGCGGGCCCTACCGCACGAAGGATGGTTATCTTTGCCTGGTCGTTTATCTGGACCGGGACTGGCGCGCGTTTAGCGCACTCGTCGGCATTCCTGACCTGCTGGATACCGACGAGCGGTTCTCCACCCAGGCGATTCGAACCCGCCACGCCGAACTGATGGGAAGTTTCCTGGCTGAGCACACGCCATCGAAAACCACCGACGGAGTGGCTGAAGCTGTTGCGCGAGGTCGATATCCCCGCGTGCGCGGTGAACAACATCGAGGATCTGTTTGATGACCCACATCTCGAGGCCGTTGGACTTTTTCAAGAGGTCGATCATCCCACTGAAGGCCGGCTGAAAATTGCCCGTTTTCCGATTAGGTTCGGCCAGTCGCCGGCGTCAATCCGGCGCTTGGCGCCAAACCTCGGCGAACATACCGACGCCGTGCTCGAGGCGATGGCTAATGCCCAATCGGAGGACGCCACGTGAATGAGGCGGCTCATCTGGACGTCCGACTGGAGCGAAAAGGCGACAGCCTGTGGATATGGATCGATCGAGAAGACCGGCGCAACGCCATCAATCCGGCGGTTCTGGCCGGTATCGGCGACGGTCTTGACCGGGCCGCCGCCGATCCCTCGATCCGCAGCCTGGTGCTGACCGGCGCGGGCGAGAAGGCGTTTTGCGCGGGCGCCGATCTGAGCCAGGGGACCGGGACATTCCAAGCCGGCGCGGACGAGCCGACCACCGATTTCGGCAGGCTCGCGCGTAAGGTTCGCACGGCCGGCGTGCCGATCGTAGGCCGCGTCAACGGCGCCTGTGTCGCGGGCGGCATGGGGCTTCTGGCCCTGTGCGACCTGGCCATTGCCGCCGACCACGCGCGGTTCGGCTTGCCGGAGGTCAAGGTCGGCGTGTTTCCCATGCAGGTGCTGGTTTACCTGCGAGGCATGCTGGGATCGCGCCGGATCAACGAACTGTGCTTGACCGGGGAACTTATCACGGCGGATCGCGCCCTGGAGTGGGGGATCGTCAATCAGGTCGCGCCCATGGCTCAGCTCGACGGGGCGGTCGAAGCGCTGCTGAAGAAGCTGCGGGCCGCATCGCCGACTGCGGTGAAGCGCGGCAAACAGGCGATTTTCGCCATGGAGAACATGGCGTTCGGCGAAGCCCTGGCCTTCGCCGAGGCCCAGATCGCCCTGGCCTCGCGCACGGCGGACGCGGAGGAAGGCCTGGCGGCCTTCAACGAACGGCGCAAACCCCGCTGGGCGCAGGGGAGGAGCCCGATGATTGACCGCGTGGTTCGCATCGGCGGCGCTTCCGGCGCTTGGGGCGACAGCCCCCGCGCCTTCGGCCAGCTGCTCACCGGGCCGGTGGACTATCTGATGATGGACTACCTGGCCGAGGTGACGATGTCGCTTCTGGCGCGCGCCCGGCTGAAGGATCCCCAGGGCGGCTTTCCGCCCGATTTCGTGCTCTATCTGAAACCCCATTTGGTCGAAATCGCGCGGCGCGGGATCAAGGTTCTGTCCAATGCCGGAGGGGTCAATCCGCAGGGCTGCGCGGCCGCACTCGAAGCTCTATGCGCGGAATTGGATCTGGACCTTAAGATCGCCGTGGTGCTCGGCGACGACGTCATGCCCCGGATCGAAGAACTGCGCGCGGCCGGGGTAAAAGAGGCGGTGTCAGGCGAGCCGTTGCCCGCCCGATTGCTCACCGCAAACGCCTATCTTGGCGCATTGCCGATCAAGGCCGCCCTGGACAGGGGCGCGGACATCGTCATCACAGGCCGCTGCGCCGACAGCGGCCTGGCGCTTGGGGCCCTGATGGACGAATTCCGCTGGGACGCCGAAGACTATGATCGCCTAGCCGCCGGCAGCTTGGTCGGCCACCTGCTGGAATGCGGCGCCCAGGGCGTCGGCGGATTGCACACCGACTGGCGCGCGGTGCCGAATTGGGAAAACATCGGATACCCGCTGGCGGAGTGCCGGTCCGACGGGACATTCGTTCTGACCAAGCCCGATGGAACCGGCGGTCTGGTCACGCCCGGAACCGCGTCCGAGCAGGTGCTTTACGAAATCGGCGATCCGGCCGCTTACATATTGCCCGATGTCGTGGCCGACTTCTCAGGCGTGACCTTGGTTCAGGACGGCGTCGACCGGGTGCGGGTTTCCGGCGCCCGCGGCCGTCCTCCGACGGACCGGTACAAGGTGTCCGCCACCTATCAGGACGGTTATCGCGCGGTCGCCACGGTGTCGATTGTCGGCCCTGAAGCGGCGGATAAGGCGGAGCGCACGGGCGAGGCCCTGATCGCCCGCGCCCGGCTGATCTTCGCCGAAGTGGGGCTTGGCGATTTTACGGCCACTCACATCGAGGCGCTCGGCGCGGAAGCGTCATATGGGCCGCAATCGCGTGCGCGGGCCTCGCGTGAGGTGCTCCTGCGGCTCGTTGTGGTCCATCCCGATCGCAAGGCGCTGGACCTGTTTGCGCGCGAATTGGGTTCGGTCGGCATTTCCTTCGCCCCGGGGACGACCGGCATCTACAGCGGCCGTCCCAAGCCCACGCCGCAAATTCGCCTTTTCACGCTGTTCATCGACAAGACCGCGATTGAGCCGCCGACTGTGACCCTGGGGGGGCAAACGACGTCGGTGACGACGCCCAAAGGCGTCGCATTCCAAGCGCTTCCAGTCGCCGAGGCTCCCGTCGAGCCGGCGCCGGAAGGTCCGACGGTGGAGGTTCCGCTGATCCGCCTGGCCCTCGCCCGCTCGGGCGACAAGGGCGACAGCGCCAATATCGCCATCATCGCGCGCAAGCCCGCAATTCGCGCCATTCTGCGCCGAGAGGTGACGGCTGAACGGATGGCGGCGCACTTCAAGCATCTTGGTCGCCGGTCCGAGTCAGACGCTTTGAAGCACCAGGTCTGCAAAGCCTTCAATTTTCTGCTCGACAACGCCCTGGGTGGCGGCGGCATGTCATCCTTGCGCATCGACCCGCAAGGCAAGGCCTACGGCCAGATGGCGCTGGAAATAATGATCTCGGTTCCGGTCGGTCTGCTGGCCGGCGAGGGTGCCTGAGCAGGTCGATCACTTCGACGGCGGGCGCATTTCCAGGGACCGGCAGGCTTCGATTAGTTTTTGGGCCGCCATCTCAAGTTGCGGCTCCAGGCGCGCCTTGGGACCGGCGATCGTCACGATGTAGACGGCGGTGTTCCATACAAAGGGCGCCGACAAGGTGACCACGCCTTCCATGCTTTCCTCATTGTTGAGGAACCAGCCCCGCTTGCGGCCGGCCAGGATTTCCGCGCGCAAGGCGCTCTTGGAGGTCATGGTGTGCGGTGTGAACGGGGTCAACTTCACGACTTTCAGATACTCATCCAGCGCTTCGTCACTCCAACTCGACAGCTGGGCCTTGCCGCCGGAGGTGGCGTAAAGACTGCGAATATTGTCGCCCACGCTGATCCTGAAGCGCAGGACATGGGCAGGCTCCAAGGCGAGCAGATAGGTGGAGGTTCGCCGCTGGTCTTGCTGAGCAGCACGGTCTCATCGATGGCGTCCTTCAACGCACCCAGCGTCTGTTCAGCTCGCAGGACCACCGGATCGTTGTCGGCGATGGCCTTGGCGATGTCGAGCAGGCGCAAGGTCGGATAATAGCCGGCCCTAGGCGCGATCTCGTACAGATAGCCGCGCTCGTGCAGGGCCTGAAGC
This sequence comes from uncultured Alphaproteobacteria bacterium, assembly GCA_963804105.1. Taxonomy (GTDB): domain Bacteria; phylum Pseudomonadota; class Alphaproteobacteria; order Caulobacterales; family Caulobacteraceae; genus BOG-938. Next base: position 41,872 of record CAWDPL010000022.1, on the reverse strand, counting down.
ACATCGTGGCAACTGGAAATCGGGATGTCCAAAAGCTTGGATATCTCGGACAGGGAGAGGGGGCGTTTGCGGTCGGCGAACAGCTCCAGGAAGTCCAAGGTGCGTTCAACGATTTTTGACATCCGCGCGCTCGATCACAGTTTCGCTATAGCGGAGATACCGCGCTTGCCGGGCCCTGCAAACGACTATTCTTCAGTTTGCGTAATGAGCCCCCATCCCCGCACATTTTGGAGCGAGGCCCTTTTCACACCGGCAAAAAATTGCGTATTAGCGAATAAAATTACGGTATATCGAAATAGGGCTGAGAGCATGGCGTCGACCGAGCACCTCTTTGAGCCTTCCGCCGACACGCCCGAACGCGAGGCGATCCGTGACGGCGTGCGCGCGATCTGCGACCGGTTCGACGACGAGTACTGGTCGCAGAAGGACCAGTCCGGCGATTTCCCTTTGAATTCAGCCAGGCCATCGCCGAGGGCGGTTGGCTGGGCATCGCCATGCCGCCGGAATACGGCGGCGCGGGCCTGGGGATCACCGAAGCGGCGATCATGATGCAAACGGTGGGGAGCAGCGCGGGGACCTTCGCCGCCAGCTCGGCCATCCACATCAACATTTTCGCCCCCCACGCCATCGTCGTGCATGGCAGCGAAGAGCAGAAAGCCAGAATTCTGCCGCCACTGATTCAGGGCAAGGAACGCGCCTGCTTCGGCGTGACCGAGCCGGACGCGGGTCTGGACACCACCAAGCTGAAGACCCGCGCCGTGCGCGAGGGGAACCGCTATATCGTCAACGGCCGCAAGATGTGGATCAGCACCGCGCAGGAAGCGGACAAGATCCTGCTCCTGGCGCGCACCACGCCGATCGAGGACTGCGCCAAACCCACCGACGGCCTGTCCATCTTCTACACCGACCTGGACCGGACCTATGTCGAAGTGCGGGAAATCCACAAGATGGGCCGGGCGGCGGTGGACTCCAACGCTCTGTTCATCGACGGCCTTCCGATCCCGGTGGAGGATCGCATTGGCGAGGAGGGAAAGGGCTTTCGTTACATCCTCGACAGTCTGAATCCCGAACGAATCCTTAATGCCGCCGAGGCGCTCGGCATCGGGCGCCGGGCTCTGTCCAAGGCGGTGAAATACGCCGGCGAGCGCGTCGTGTTCGGCCGCCCGATCGGCAAGAACCAGTCGATTCAGCATCCTCTGGCGGAGAACTGGTCGGAGCTGTACGCGGCTGAATTGATGACGCTGCGCGCCGCGGAGCGCTATGACGCGGGTCTGTCTTGCGGGGCGGAGGCCAATGCCGCGAAGTATCTGGCCGCTGATGCTGCGTTCCGCGCGTGCGATCAGGCCGTACGCACCCACGGCGGCATGGGCTATGCCAGCGAATACAACGTCGAGCGCTATTTCCGCGAAGCCGTTGTCACCCGCTTGGCGCCGGTCTCGCGGGAGCTGATCCTGTGCTATCTGGCTGAACGCGTGCTGGGGTTGCCCAAGTCCTACTGACCGGCCGCGGCGGATTTGGTCTGTCCTTAACGCGCCGCGGCGATCAAGCCCCGCGCTTCCAGCCACCAGAGGTACTCGTCGATCCAGTGATCGCTGGTCTTGTGCTGGATCGCCATGCCGAAGCCGTGGCCGCCGGATTGATACAGGTGAATTCCACGTCGCGTCCCGCCGTCCGCCACGCTTGCAAGTATCGGCAGACTCCCGTCCGGCCCCACCAGTTTGTCGTCCGCGGCGACGGCCAGGAACAGTGGCGGCGCATCGGGCGGCGCCGTCCCATGGCTGTCCATGGCGCCATAGATCGAAGCGGCGAAATCTGGCGCGGCTTGGAATCGCGGCTGAGCGCCAACTCCATGGCAAGCACCGCGCCGGCCGAAAATCCGATAAATCCCACGCGTTGTCAGGCGATATCTTCAGTTCGTCCGCATGCGCCCGCACGTAGCGAATGGCGTTGGTCGGCATCGGCGCTCGCCGCTGCCAACGTCCGGTGACTTCAGTTGTTCGTCGATGCGCTCGGACAGAGGGGGCGCCGCCGGCGGAGGCGACGTCGACTTGAATTCGTCCCTTGGACCTTGATCAGACGGCGCGGCCGGCTTGTGCGGCGAGGACTGGCTCAGTCGGTACTTCAGGACGATGGCGGTGACTGCCGCGATCGGCCAAGCGACGTGCGACGTCGAAGCCTTCGTTGGCGATGGAAAGATGCTCAAAGCCGCCGCCGGGAGCGATGATGACGGCCCGCCGCTCGCCGCGCCGGATCTTGGCCGAAATACGGTCAAGGTCGGGACGGACACATTGCGCACGCGCAGCCCGTCGTTCAGTCTCGGGTGTGCGCTCACCTTCTGATCCGGGGGCAGGGCCGGGATAAAGGTTCAGCACCTGTCCTCGTCCGCCGGTCCGGCGAATAGGCGGGAAAGCCCAAGGCCCAAACGCGACACCGCCCAGAGGACATAGGCCCCAAGTCCGCCGCCCACAGACTTCGCCATGATTTCTCTCCCTTATAGGGGGGCTTCGCCCGATCCACGGACATGAACCGATCCAACAAAAAAGTCACGCCCGGCGGGTGGCCGGGCGTGCAAAGCGCCTTGGCGGGAGGAGGTCTGCCAAGGCTTGTCGTGCAAAGAGCGGGGCTTCAGCAGTGGGTTCGTGCCGCTGAAGCCCCGCCAATTTTAGAACGCGTATGACGCCCGCATGCCGGCGTAGCGACGGAAGTCGCGCGGCAGGATGCCGAAGGTGTTGGCTGCGGAAACGGAACTCAGGTCCAGCATGCCGGCGTAATAGTGGGTGTCGAACAGATTGTTGACGAACACGGACACGCTGTAGTTCGGCCCCTGGATCGGCAGCGCCTTTAAGCTCAGGTTGGCGATGGCGTAAGCGGGCTGCTCGGTCATCGGATCCGGCGAAAGCGAGAAGTTCACGGCCGTTTGATACTTCACAGTGGCGTCGAGCACGGCGTCAAAACCGGTATTGGCCAGCGGCGTGTCGTACTGGGCGTCGATGTCGCCCTTGAAGCTGGGCGCATTGGGCAGGTCTTTTCCGGCCAGATTCCAGGTGGATGCCCAGGGGGCCGGCGCAGGCATCCTTGTGCCGCCGTTTGAGTGTAATAACATTGGCCGTTGGGGTAGTGGCGTGATCGTCGCGTCCAAGAAGGTTCCGCCGAAATTCGACAGTGAACTGCGAGGTCAGACGGGCGCGGCCGTCCACTTCCAGGCCGCGCGTCTGCAGGAGCCGACGTTGGCGAGGACGAAGCCCGCGCCGAGGATCGGGATGACCGTCTGGGCCTGGAAGTTGTAATATTCGGTGTCAAACGCGGTCAGGTTCAGCGTCAGGCGGTGATCGAAGAACTGGGTCTTGGCGCCGATTTCATAGTTGTTGGACGTCTCGGCCTTGACTGGTCCGTTCGCGGCGAGCGCGGCGTTGAAGGAGCTCGTGAAATCGTAGGTTTCGCCCTTGTAACCGCGGGTGTAGCCGGCGAACAGGTTGATGTCCGGCGTGAAGTGGTATTCCAGGCTTGCCTTGCCCGTGCCGGCGCCTTGCAGGTGCGCGCCGTTTGACAGGAAATTCTTGGCGATGTTGTCGAGTTGTAAGCGATCCGTTCCTCGCCTGCCCGAAGGCCGGTGACAAGGGTGAATTGCGGCGCGAAATCCCATTCCGATTGGCCGTAGACCGCGTACTGGGTGGACCAGTCCTTGTAGTAGTAGTTGGCGTAAATGTGGGTTCCCAGGCCGGAAATGAAGGCCCGCGAACCGTGTCGTAGTCGTCCATCTTGTCGGCGTACCACAGGCCGGTCACGTAGCGGAAAGGGCCGGGCGCCGGAGACCGCCCGCACTTCTTCGCTGAACTGGGTTGTCAGCTCATTGAACACCTGCGTCAGGCCGCCATTCTGCTTGCCGGCGGTTTCCAGCGCCAGAACATTGGTCGCCGTGCCGTCGAAGTCGCTGTTGTTGTAGGTGCTGTAATTGCTGTAGCCGGTGATCGACATGAGGGTCACCGGGCCTGTGTCATAGGCGGCTTTGAACGAGCCCTGGGCGATGTTGTAATTCAGCACGTCGTCAACATCGTTTTGACCGAACTGTTACTGGTGTTGAGGGTCAGCCCAGAATAAGCCGCGCCCATGGTGGTCGCGTAAAGCGCGGCGGAAGCGGGCGCGCTGACGGGAACCTGCGGCAGGCCGAGCGATCCGGTGGCGTTGATATAGGTTGCGGCCAGGTCGAAGGTCAGCTTGGACGTGGGCGTGTAGTGCAGCTTGCCCTTGATGCTGGAGGCGTTTTCGCCGTTTTCCCAATGTCCTGTGGCGATGTTTTGTACGTTGCCCTTGAAATCATCGGTCGCGGCGGTGAGGCGGAAGGTCAGATTTTCCGCGAGCGGGCCGGAGATCGTACCATCAAGGTTTCTTCTCCATCGGTCGTGGCTGAGGCCGAAACCTTCCCCGACAGCACCTTGGTGGGGGTTTGGGTGAGGATGTTGACCACGCCCGCGGAGGCGCTCTTACCGAACAACGTGGTTTGCGGACCGCTCAGCACTTCGATCTGGGAGACGTCCGACAGATTGGTGAAGGCCTGGGACTGCGAGGCCACCGGCACGTCGTCGATGATGATCGCGACGTCTGGCTCGGTCAAGTATGAGTAGCTGAACGCGCCTACCCCGCGCATGACGACCGACTGTTCTGGCCGTTGCCGCCGGCGGTGACGCCCAAAGATGGGGCCACGTTGGAAAGGTCTCTGAAAGTTGTGAACGCCCGCGTCGGTCAGCTGGGCGGATTGAACCACCGGTGATCGCCACCGGAACTTGCTGGAGGTTCTCGGCGCGCTTTTGCGCGGTGACCACGATTTCGTCCGACTTAGCCGGCGCTGTTTGCGCGAGGGCGAAGGTGGGTAGGGCGAGCAAGGCCGCGCTCGACAGCAACGCACGCTTTAATTGGATCCTGCTCATCTTTGTCTCCCCAAGAACAGCCGCGGCTGTTGTTTTGATTGATCGATCCGCCTTGGCGAAGAAAATTTCGCTATATAGGTAACCGGTGTCATATACGGTGACGGTGCCACGTGTCAAGACGAGTGGATTCTTGGCGCGCCTGACCCCCAAATCGGCGGGATATAGCCGAAGCGCTCGCGGACTTGTCGTTGACACCGGTTTCCAGAGGCGTTTGATCCGCAGCGTTCGATTGGGTTTAACATGCGGTGCTTGGACGACAGCACGCGCGCCGGGTCCCTGCCGTTGTTCCAGTACAGCGGTCCGCTGCATTGACGGACTGGAAGAGGAAGCTCGCCGATGAGCACTGAGACAGCGTCGCGTCGTGACTTCCTGCTGCTGACCACCTCGATGAGTTTGGCGGCGGGCGCCGGCGCTGGGCGCAGACACGGGAGGATCCGTCCGGGGCGGTTCGGCCTATCCCCTGCGCCCTGGAACCTCAGCAAAATGAAACACGCAATGTGCTGGAGCTTGCCGGACTTTGGGAGTTTCAGCTTGATCCCGACGGCGTTGGGGAGGGCAGGGACTGGGCGACACGGTTGCCTTCGCCGCGGCTAATCGGCGTACCCGGCAGCTGGAATGATCAGTTCGAGGATGCGCGCGACTACACGGGCGTGGCCTGGTATCAGATCCCGGGCTACTCTGCCGCGATCCTGGCGCGGGCAAAGGATCGTCCTGAGGGTCGGCTCGGCCGTCTATCACGCGACGGTCTGGGTCGGAGGCCATCGGGTGGGTGAGCACCAGGGTGGCCATCTGCCCTTCGCCTTCGACATCACCGCCATCGCGGATTGGGAGCCGGCCGACCTCCATCACCATCCGGGTTGAAAACGTGGCGATGCCGACCCGGGTCCCTCCGGCCGGTTTCGCCGTTAGCCGGCCACGCGACGAACTTTCCGGACGTCAATTACGACCACTTCCCTTACAGCGGCCTACACCGGGCCGTAACCCTTTACGCGGCGCCGAAAACCCACATTAGCGACATCAGCGTGGTCGACGGCCTTCGATGGCGCGGATGGCCTCATGCATCTGCGCGTGTCCGCTTCCGACGGTTTTAATGGTCAAGGCTCGGCTCGACGCGGCCGGCGCCAAGACGGCGCTGTCATTCAAAGAAGGCGAGGCGACTGTGACTTTTCGCATCCCGGGCGTGAAGCCGTGGAGTCCCCGCCTCGCCCCACCTCTACGATCTGAAGGTCACGCTTGGAGATCCGGCGAAGCCCACGGACGTCTACACCCTCGAAGTCGGCGTTCGCACGATCGAGGTCCGCGGCGACCAGCTGCTGCTCAACGGTCAGCCGATCCACCTGCGCGGCGCGGCGCGGCATGAGGATTTTCCAATCAATGGGCGGGGCCTCAATCTTCCCGTCGCCGTGCGCGATATTCAGCTGCTCAAATGGATCGGCGGCAATTCCTTCCGCACCAGCCACTATCCTTACTCTGAGGAGACCATGCGCCTGGCTGATCGCGAGGGCATGTTGGTGATCGATGAAATTCCCGCCTGCAAGCTCTACTTCGGCGACAGCGACGCCAACATCAAGGCGCGGCTGGACCAGTGCCGTCAGGATTTCCCTGAGCTTTACACGCGCGACAAGAATCACCCGAGCGTGATCATGTGGTGTCTGGCCAATGAGCCCACCAGCAACCGCTTCATCAATTCCGGCCGGCGGAAATCTTCCACTCAATGACGCCTACAAGACCAATGGACTGCGCCTTTTTTCGAGAACCTGTTCGGCTACGCGCGCACCTTGGACAAGACGCGCCCGTTCACGCTGACGGCCATGTCCGCCACCGATCGGTCATGGGCCGATTTGTCGGATGTGCTGTGCATCAATCGCTACAACGGCTGGTATTCCCACCTGGGCGATGCGGATTTCCGATGGAAATCTGCTGGGTCCCGAGTTGGACGCCCTGCACGCCCGCACGGGCAAGCCCATCATGGTCACGGAGTTCGGCGCAGACGCCATCGCCGGGTTCCACGCCGATCCGCCGGAAATGTGGAGCGAAGAATACGAAGCTGAGCTGGTCGGACGTGTGGCCGACGTTTGCGAGTTACGGTCCTTTGTCGCAGGAACCCAAGTCTGGATGCTGTGCGACATCAAGACCGCCCAGGCGACGGGCCGGGCGGAGGGCATGAACCTAAAGGGAATATTCACCCGCGACCGGCGGCCCAAGATGGCGGCGCATGCCTTGCGAAAACGTTGGGCGACCTGAGTTCCGCCTGCCCCGGTCTGAACCGAAGTTTCAGCTCAAAGCCTTGAGCGGTTCGGCGCGCAAAGCCGTGTGCGCGGCTTGGACCGCATCCCGGAATCCCTTGGAACTGGCGAGCATCAGGGGGAATACTTGGGTCTAGATCGAGGAAGCGTCCGACATCGCCATCAAGGTTTCCGGCGACGCAGGTTGCCAGCACGTCCGCGAGGGGATCGACCAGTGGGAGGCCCGAGGCAATCCGGCTTCGGACAAACAGCATCCAGGCGGCGATCGGCGTCGCCAATCTGTTCAGCGGACGTCCGCGTGCCTGGGCGTCCTCGAGGGACGCCAACAGCCGGACCGGGAGTTTTTTTGAGCCGTCCCAGGCGATCTGAGCCAATTCGTGCCTCAGTGCGGGGTTGGCGAACCGTGCAAGCACCGAGGCGCTGTAGGCGTCCAGGTCCAGGCCCGCCCCGGAGGTCAAGGTCGGCGCGATATCCTCGTACATCAGCGTGGCGACGAAGGCGGCCAGGCGCGGCTCGGCCATCGCTTCCGCCACGGTCTCCAGCCCCGCCAACAGTCCGATGTAGGCCAGACTGGAATGGGCGCCGTTGAGCAGGCGAAGCTTGGCCTGTTCGAACAGACCGACATTGGAGGTCAAGGTCGCGCCGACGCTGGCCAGATCGGGCGCATCCTCGCCCATGCCATCTTCGATCACCCATTGGGTGAAGGCCTCGCGTTGGATCGGCCAGGCGTCCTCCAGTCCTAGAGCCTGGTCCACGCGGCGACGCAGGGGCTCGTCGGTAGCGGGCGTGATGCTGTCGACCATGGTGCGTGGAAACCGGGCTTTGGCCTCGATCCAGTCCGCCAAGTTGTTCTCGCCGGCCGCGCGGACGAAGGCGACGACCGCGCGTCCAAGCTTGCCGCCGTTGTCGGGTAGGTTATCGCAGCTTAGGGTGACGAAGGGATCAAGGCCGGATTGACGACGCGCCCTCAGCCCGGCCGCCAGCCATCCGATCACGCTGGTCGGCGCAGTGTCGGGCTGGTCCAGATCGCGACGCACGGCCTCGTCCTGAAAATCGAGCGCGCCGCCGGCCGTTAGGGCGTATCCTTTTTCCGTCACCGTCAGGGTCACCACACGGACTTGCGGCGAGGCCAGGCGCGCGAGGACATCGGCTGGGCTCTCGGGCGCCACAAGGATTTCGCGCACCGCGCCGTTAATTCGCAAAGACGTTTGAGCGTCCAGTTCGGCCAGGCAGTACAGGCCGTCCTGCGGCGCAAGGGCGTCGCGCACGCCGGTGCTGTGCAGGGAAACCGCGCATATTCCCCAACGCGGATCGCGGGTCAGCAGACGGTCGAAATAGTCGCCCTGGTGGGCGCGAAAGAACGCGCCGGGCCCAAAATGAACCACGCCGATCCTCACATTGGCGACGTCATAATCGGGACGACCGATCGGCCCAGGAACCTGGGGCAAAGTAGACAGGCTGAGGCGGTTCAAAGGGTGACGCCCGTCTTCCAGATGGCGATCTCGCGTTCGCCGTTGATCTCCGCACGCGTCGGGCGGCCCGACGCCGTGTCAATCACCAGGTCGAGGAGGGCGTCGCTGACCATCTCGCGGTCTTCGCTCAGCACCCGCCCGGCGTCGAAATCGATCCAGCGGGGTTTACGCTGGGCCAGGGGCGTGTTGGTGGCGATCTTCAAGGTCGGTGCGGGAAAGCCGAGAGGCGTGCCTCGGCCGGTGGTGAACAGGATCACGGTCGCTCCTGCGGCGGTCAGCGCCGTGGAAGACACGGCGTCGTTGCCGGGCGCCTCCAGCAGGGTCAGGCCGCGATGGGCCGGCGAAATATCGACGCGCTCGCCGTAGCTCAGCACCTGACGAAGAGGGGAGCGACCGGCTTTCTGTACTGCGCCCAGGCTCTTTTCCTCCAGCGTCGTGATCCCTCCCGCCACGTTGCCGGGTGAGGGATTCTCGTAGATCGGCTGACCGTGATCGACGAAATAGCGCTTGAAGCCGTTGACCACCTGGACCGTGCGGTCAAACACATCCCGGTCTGCGGCGCGCGCGAGTAGCAACCGTTCGGCGCCGAAGATTTCGGGGATTTCGGTCAGTATGGGCGAGCCCCCCGCCGCGGCCACGGCGTCCGCCATGCGTCCCACCAGCGGGTTGGCGGTCAGTCCGGACAGGCCGTCTGACCCGCCGCACTTGAGGCCCAGCACCAGATCGGCCAGCGGGCGCTCGGTGCGCACGTCCTGGGATGCGCGGGCGGCCAGAGCGTCCACCGCCGCCAAGCCCTCCTCGACCTCATCGGCCGACATCTGAGCGTTGAAGGCGCGCACGCGCGAGCGGTCCAGTCCGGGCGCCGCGGCCAGCAGGGCGTCCAGCTGGTTGTTCTCGCAGCCGAGCCCGACGATCAGCACGCCGCCGGCGTTGGGGTGCGCGGCCAAATCCGCCAAAATCTGGCGGGTGGCGCCCAGATCGTCACCCAGTTGAGAGCAGCCGAAGGGGTGTGTGACCGCGTATACTCCGTCAACGCCGCGGCCCGCGTGGCGAGCGTGGCCTTCAGCCGCGATTCTTTGAGCGGTGCGGGCCACGCAGCCGACTGTGCAGATCACCCAGATTTCATTGCGGGTCCCCACGCGCCCGTTCGCGCGCAGATAGCCTTGAAAGCTCCGCTTGCACTGGTCGTGGGGCGGCCAATCCCCGCCGGGGGGACGAACTTGTAGGCCTCTTCGCCCGACAGGGCCGTGACGAGATTATGCGTATGCACGTGGTCGCCCGGCGCGATGTCGGTCCTGGCCACGCCGATGGGCCAACCGTATTTTCGCACCTGGGCGCCTTCAACCACGGCGCGAACGGCGAGTTTATGGCCGCGCGGCACAGGCGCGCGCACGATAACTCCGTTCACCGCCTCGCCCGGTTCCAAGTCGCGCAGCGCCACGCCGACGTCGTCGCTGTCCTCGACAAGGTGAACGTTTGCAAAAGAGACCATTTCAGGATTGTGCGGATCAAGCATGCCCGTATAGGTAACCGGTGTCATAACAGAAATCCAGCCCGGGGATTGGCCTTGCGATCACGCCCGCGTAAGTCTGCGCAGAAATTGGAGTTGGGAATTTGAAATCGTCTTCGCCGACCAGAGGCGCCGGAACCCCTGTCAGCGCCGCAATGACGGCTGATCGCGCGCGCAGACCGACGATCAATGACGTGGCGCGATTGTCCCAGGTTTCAAAGAAAACCGTATCCCGGGTCATCAACCAGTCGCCGACGGTGAGCGCCGAAACCCGCGAGCGGGTCGAAGCGGTGATCGCCGACCTTGGCTATTCCCCTGATCCTCAGGCCCGCGGGCTGGCATTCCGGCGCAGCTTCGTGATTGGCTACATCTACAACAACCCCAACCCCCAATACATCGTCAACGCCCAGCAAGGCATCCTAGACGCGGCCCGCAAACGGGGCTTTGAGCTGATGGTGCGGCCATGCGATCCGTCGAGCCCGAGCTTCCTCGAGGACGTGCGCGGATTCGTCGAGCGCCAGAAGTTGTTCGGGGTGATCATGTTCCCCCGGGTTTCGGAAAATGAAACGCTCGTGCAAATGCTGAAGAATTTGGGCTGCCCCTATGTGCGCGTGGCGTCAGTGGAGCTTGACGAACCCCGGTGCATGATCGTCTCGCACGATAGCGAAGGCGCCTTTGCAGCGGCCCGCCACGTCGCCGGCCTGGGACACCGTCGCATCGGACTGATCACGGGGCCGAAGAGCTTCCGGTCCGCCTATGAGCGCCGGCGTGGTTTCGAGGAAGGACTGGCCGCCGAAGGTCTTGCGCTTGATCCCCGATACGTGGTGGAGGGCGAATACACATTCGAATCCGGGGTGGCTCGTACGGAAGATTTATTGCGGATGAGCGAGCGCCCCACCGTCATTTGTGCATTGAACGATGAAATGGCCGCGGGCGTCTATCGCACCGCCCACGAGCAAGGACTGTCGATTCCAAAAGACTTGTCTGTGGTCGGTTTCGACGACGCGCCGATCGCCACGCGTCTGTGGCCGCCGCTGACGACGGTGTTGCTGCCGATCCGGGAGATGGGCCGGCTTGCAGCCGAAAGCCTGATGGCTGAAATCGATGACGCTGCAACGAAGGCCGCGCCCGCCGGGAAGTCGAGAATTACGCCGACGCTAATCGTGAGGGAATCCACCGCCACGCCCGCCTGATTGCGCTTCCAGATTGTGGCTTGCCCCGCGAGATGACACCGGTTACCTATCGGTCCAAGAAACGGTCCGCCGGAAAAGCAAAAGCATGTCGACCTCGCTCCGCCTCCACCCCGATCGGCTTTTTCCGGCCGAGCCCGGTATTCGCGCGATCGCCCGTGAGCTTTACAGCGCCATAGCCAAGCTTCCGATCATCAGTCCGCATGGACATACCGATCCGGCCTGGTTCGCCTATGACAAGCCGTTCTCCAATGCGACGGATCTTCTGCTGACGCCAGACCACTATTTGTTCCGCATGCTCTACAGTCAGGGGATAAATCTGGAGTCACTTGGCGTCCGTGCGGAGGGCGAGGCGACGAGCGCCGATCCGCGCGCTGCCTGGCGTCTGCTGGCGGAAAACATTCACCTGTTTCGCGGAACGCCCTCGGCCGTCTGGTTGAACCACGTGTTCGTTGAGGTGTTCGGCCTGGATGTGGCCTTCGATGCGCGGACCGCGGACCTCTACTTCGATCACATCAACGCCGCCCTGGCGACACCGGCCTTCCGGCCGCGCGCCCTGTTCGAGCGATTCAACATCGAGCTCCTGGCGACGACCGAAAGCCCCTCGGACGACCTGGTCCACCACCGCGCCATTCGCGACAGCGGCTGGACCGGCCGCGTGGTGACCGCCTATCGACCTGATCCGGTGGTCAACGTCGAAGATGATCGATTTCCCGACGGCCATGCGGAGCTTCGCCGAATTGTCGGGTCAGGACGTTTACAGCTGGGCCGGCTATCTGGAAGCTCATCGCATCCGGCGCGCGGCGTTCCGGGAAATGGGCGCGACCTCCACCGATCATGGTCATACGACCGCCTTTACGGCCGATCTGAGTGCGCTGGACGCCGAGGCTCTGTTCAAGCAGGTGACCGCCGGGCGGGCGACGGCGAAGGACGCGGAGCTGTTCCGGGGGCAGATGCTGACCGAAATGGCCAAGATGAGCGTTGATGACGGCATGGTGATGCAACTGCATCCGGGCGCCTTCCGCGACCACAACGCCCGGATTTTCTCCCGCTTCGGACGCGATAAAGGGGCCGATATCCCGATGGCCACCGACTACGTCCACGCCCTCAAGCCGCTGTTGGACCGGTTCGGGGCCGAGGCGCGGTTCAGCCTGATCGTGTTCACCTTGGACGAAAGCACCTACGCGCGGGAGTTGGCGCCCTGGCCGGCCACTATCCGGCGCTCAAGCTTGGGCCGCCCTGGTGGTTCCATGACAGCGTGGAAGGCATGCGGCGTTTCCGCGAGCAGACCACCGAGACGGCTGGTTTTTACAACACCGTTGGCTTCAACGACGACACGCGCGCCTTCCTGTCCATTCCCGCCCGGCACGACGTCGCGCGACGCATGGATTGCGGGTTCCTCGCGCGGCTGGTCGCGGAGCATCGCCTGGATGAAACCGAAGCCCACGACCTCGCCAGAGCCCTGGCGTATGATCTGCCCAAGCGGGCCTACAAACTGGATTCGGTCCTGCCCAACAGCGGCCGGCCTGGGCGGATTGCCGCTGCCTGAGGTCGACGCGCGACTCCCATCGCTTGAGGGGCGAATAAAGTGTCGAGTCATTTCGCTGGGCTCTTACTGACCCTGCCCGAGCCCGGCGCCTGCCGGTGGGATTGCGTGGCCCTGGGCGAAGTAATGCTGCGGTTCGATCCGGGCTCCGGCCGCATTCGCAACGCGCGGCGGTTCGACGTTTACGAGGGAGGCGGCGAATACAACGCGGTCCGTGCGTTGCGAAAGGCGTTCGGCCAGCGCACGGCGATCCTGACGGCCTTGCCGAATAACGAGCTTGGTCTACTGGGCGAAGACCTGATCCTTCAGGGCGGGGTGGATGTCAGCCAACTTCTTTGGCGCGACGCCCAACCTTCGGGCGATCCGGCGCGGATGGGCCTGAATTTCGTGGAGAGGGGTTTCGGATTGCGACCTGCGCTGGGGTGCTCGGATCGGGCGAACTCGGCAGCAGCTCAAATCACCGCGCAGGATTTCGATTGGGAGGCCATCTTCGGCGCGTCCAAAACCCGCTGGTTCCACACCGGCGGCATCTTTTCAGCTCTGTCCAATTCGACCTTTGAGGCGACCGAAGCCGCGATGTCGGCGGCGCGCGCGCATGGGTCTGTAGTGTCCTACGACCTGAACTACCGCCCATCGCTATGGGCGAACCGCGGTGGGTACGCGGCGGCCACGGACCTGAACAGGCGACTGCTGCCCTCGGTCGACGTGCTGATCGGCGGCGTTGACGATTTTGCAGGTCTGGCGCGCGGCGCCGACGGCGCCGTCCAGGGGCCGGACGCGGCCGGCGCGTTGGCCCGCGCCTTCCCCAACCTCAAAGTGGTCGCGGCGACGGCGCGCAAGGCGCATTCGGCGACCCTCAACAGTTGGGGCGCCTCTCTATGGGCGGCCGACGTGATCTATCACGCGAAAACCCGCGACCATCTGGAAATTTATGATCGGGTCGGGGGCGGGGACGGCTTCGCCGCTGGCTTGATCTACGCCTTCCTCGCGGGGCTGGGCCCGCAGGCGGCGGTGGACTATGGCGCGGCGCACGGCGCCTTGGTGATGACCACGCCCGGAGACGGATCCATGGCCGATCTGAGCGAAGTGCAGGCCCTGTTGCGCGGCGACGCCGGTCGCACCCTACGCTGATCAGCGTCAGCGGCTTAGGCGTCGGATTGCCAATGACACCGGTTTCCTTTAGCGTTTGTGGGGCGCATTGAGCTCTTGAATGGTCGGGTCTCGGATGAGCAGGCCGCCGTGGCAGGCATTCGCACAACGAAGAACCAGACGCGGCTCGTTCGATAGGGATGAAACAGAGTGGCCAAGCCTGATGACCGAGACGCCTATCTCCCGTCGGCGGACGCCGCCTCCAATCCCGGGCTCGTCGGTCGCTTTCGCTGGGTGATCTGTTGGCTGCTGTTTGCCGCAACCGTGTTCAACTACATCGACCGTCAGATGATCGGCGTGCTCAAGCCCACGCTGCAGCATGAGCTGGGCTGGACCGAGACGGCCTACGCCAATATCGTGTTCTGGTTTCAGGCGGCCTATGCGGTGAGCTACCTCACCTTCGGGCGATTCATCGACAAGGTCGGCGCCCGGCTGGGCTACGCCGCGGCCTTCACCGTCTGGACCATCGGTCACATGAGCCACGCCCTGGCGCGGACGGCCCTGCAGTTCACCTTCGCCCGGATGGTCCTGGGCGTGGGGGAGGGCGGGTCCTTCCCGGGGGCGCTGAAGGCGGTGTCGGAGTGGTTCCCCAACCGTGAGCGGGCGTTCGCTATCGGCCTGCTGAACGCCGGCAGCAACATCGGCGCCATTGTCACGCCCCTGATCGTCCCGGCCATCACCCTGACGCTCGGCTGGCGTTGGGCGTTCATCATCACGGGGCTGGCGTCGCTTCTATGGTTGGCCGCCTGGGTGACGATCTACCGCGCGCCTCGCCAGCAGCTGAACGCCGGCGCGGCCGAAGTCGCCTATATCGAAAGCGATCCTCCCGAGAAGAGTACGCCCGTTCCCTGGCTGCGCCTCCTGTCCGTCCGGGAGACTTGGGCCTACGCCCTGGGCAAGTTCCTGATCGATCCGATTTGGTGGATGTTTCTGTTCTGGCTACCGGATTTTTTCGCAAAACGGCATCACCTGGACCTGGTCAGCTTCGGTCCGCCCCTGATCGTGGTCTATGTCGTGTCCGACCTCGGCAGCCTTTCAGGAGGCTGGTTCTCATCGATGCTGTTGAAGCGGGGCTGGTCGCTCAACGCGGCGCGCAAGACGGCCATGCTGGTGGCCGCCATCGCCGTATTGCCCGTCGCCTTCGCCGCCTACGTGGACAGCCTCTGGCTGGCCGTGGGTCTCGTGGCCCTGGCGGCGGCGGCGCATCAGTGGTTTTCCTGCAACCTGTTCGCATTCCCTTGCGATGTCTTTCCGCGCCGGACCGTGGCGTCGGTCGCCGGGATCGGCGGGACGGCCGGAGCGATCGGCGGCATGGTGATGGCGCAATACGTGGGCGCGATTCTGTCGTGGGTGAAGGACTACACGCCGATCTTCATGATCGCCGCATGCACTTATCTGCTGGCCCTGGCCGCGGTGCACGTCATCTCGCCGCGATACGACAGGGCCAAGGTCGATATCGGGTCGGAATAGGGCGCGGTCGGACTGAGCTGCAGGCCCTTTTCAAAGCGAACAAAAATACGTATTAGCGAATAAATATTCGCAATTGCGCAATTTACGTGCATTGGCTCGGGGTCTCAAATGCGAGCGCCGCGCGGTCTAGGAGAGTTCACGGATGAAGGTGTTGGTGCCGGTCAAGCGGGTGCTCGACTACAACATTAATCCCCGGGTGAAGTCGGATGGGTCGGGCGTGGACCTGGCCAATATGAAGATGTCGATGAACCCCTTCGACGAGATCGCGGTGGAGGAGGCGGTTCGCCTGCGCGAGAAGGGCTCAGCGAGCGAGGTGATCGCGGTGTCGATCGGTCCGGCCAAGGCGCAGGACACCCTGCGCACGGCCCTGGCCATGGGCGCGGACCGGGCGATCCTGATCATGACGGACGCCGAGGTCGAGCCCCTGGCCGTGGCCAAGCTGCTCAAGGCGGTGGCCGATGAGGAGCAGCCCGGCCTGGTGATCCTGGGCAAGCAGGCGATCGACGATGACTGCAACCAGACCGGCCAGATGCTGGCCGCCCTGATGGGCCGTCCACAGGGGACCTTCGCCAGCGCGGTGAGCGTGGCGGGCGACAAGGTGGAGGTGACCCGCGAAGTGGACGGGGGCCTTGAGACCGTCAGCCTGTCCCTGCCGGCCGTCGTCACCACGGACCTGCGCCTGAACGAGCCGCGCTACGCCTCCTTGCCCAACATCATGAAGGCCCGCTCCAAGCCCCTGGCCCAGAAGACCCCGGCCGACTACGGCGTGGACATCACGCCCCGCCTGACCACGTTGAAGGTGTCCGAGCTGCCCAAGCGCAAGGCCGGGGTGATCCTGGCGGACGTGGACGCCCTTGTCGCGCGGCTGAAGGACCTAGGAGTGACGGCATGAAGACGCTGGTGTGGGCCGAGCACGAGCACGGCCAGATCAAGGACGCGACCCTGTCCACGGTGACGGGCGCGGCCCAGCTAGGGACGGTGGACCTGCTGGTCGCCGGATCGGGCGTGGGCCAAGTCGCCGAGGCCGCCGGCAAGATCGCCGGCATCGAGCAGGTGCTCGTGGCCGATAATGCCGCCTACGCCCACGCCTTGCCCGAGACCGTCGCGCCCCTGGTGGTGCAGCTGATGGCCGATCACGACGCCTTCCTGGCCCCCGCCACCAGCAACGGCAAGAACATCGCGCCCCGCGTCGCGGCCCTGCTGGACGTGATGCAGGTCAGCGAGATCCTGTCGGTGGAGGGACCGGACACCTTCACCCGGCCGATCTACGCGGGCAACGCCGTCGCCACGGTCAAGTCCAACGACGCCAAGCTGGTGATCACGGTGCGCGCCACCTCATTCGCCAAGGCGCCGGCCGAGGGCGGATCGGGCAAGATTGTGGCCGTGACAGGCCCGGCCGACCCGGGCCTGTCGGCCTTCGTCCGCGCCGACATTCCTCAGTCCAAACGGCCGGAGCTGACTTCGGCCAAGGTGGTGATCTCCGGCGGTCGGGCGCTGGGCTCGGCGGAGACGTTCGCCAAAATCATCGAGCCCCTGGCCGACAAGCTGAAAGCGGCGGTGGGCGCCAGTCGCGCGGCGGTGGACGCGGGCTTTGCCCCCAACGACTATCAGGTGGGCCAGACCGGCAAGATCGTGGCCCCGGAGCTGTACATCGCCATCGGCATCTCCGGCGCCATCCAGCACCTGGCCGGCATGAAGGACGCCAAGACCATCGTGGCCATCAACACCGACCCGGACGCCCCCATCTTCCAGATCGCCGATCTGGGACTGGTGGGAGACCTGTTCCAGATCGTGCCGGAACTGACGGCCAAGCTCTAAGCCATCGCCGGTTCGCGGAACGTGAGACCTGCCAACAAGGAAATCCCAGTGTCGCAGCGCGCCTTTCTCAACCTGTCGCCGGTCATACCTGTGCTGACCATCGAACGGGTGCAGGACGCCGCGCCCTTGGCGCGCGCCCTTCTGGCGGGCGGCCTCAAGGTGCTCGAGGTGACGTTGCGCACGCCCTTGGCTTTGGAGGCGATGGCGCGCATCAACGGAGAGGTGGAAGGTGCCATCGTGGCGGCCGGAACCGTGTTGTCGCCCGCTGATCTCGAGCGTTCGGCCAAGGCCGGGGCGCGCCTGGCTTTCTCTCCCGGCATCGCTGATTTCATGCTGGAGCCGCAGGTCCTTCCGCTCCTGCCAGGCGTGGCGACGGCCTCGGAATTGATGAAAGGCCTGCAAGCGGGCCTGGACGCCTTCAAGTTCTTCCCGGCAGTGTCGGCGGGCGGCGTGGGCGCGCTGAAGGCGCTGGGCGGCCCTTTTCCCACTGTCGCCTTCTGCCCCACCGGCGGCATCGGTCCGGACAACGCCGCTTCGTTTCTGGCCCTGCCCAATGTTTGTTGCGTCGGCGGTTCCTGGGTCGCTCCGACGGAGGCACTCGCCGCCGGGGATTGGAATCGGATCGAGGAATTGTCGCGTCAGGCGGCGGCGCTACCTCGAAGTCCGGTGCGCTCCGACGCATAGGCATTAATCCGCGGGTGGCTCCAGTCCCAACACCCGTGCGGCGTTGCCCTTGAGAATGCCCGGCATGACCTCTTCACGGAAACCGGCCTCGGCGGCCGCGGCCATCCACTTTTCCGGCTTGATCAGGGGAAAGTCCGAGCCGAACAGCATCTTCTTGCGCAGCGGGCCATTGGCGTAGGTGATCACCTGCGGCGGGAAATACTTGGGCGACCAGCCGCTGAGGTCGATGAACACATTTTCCTTGTGCAGGGCCATGGACAGGGACTCGTCGGTCCATGGCCAGCTCGGATGCGCCAGGATGATCTTCATGTCGGGGAAATCCACGGCGACGTCGTCGACCAGGATCGGCTGACCGTACTTGAGCCGAATGCCGCCGCCGCCCCGCATGCCCGTGCCCATGCCCGAGTGGCCGGTGTGAAAGATCGCCGGCAGCTTGTAGTGGTTGATCACCTCATAGAGGGGGTAGGCCATGCGGTCGCTGGGGTTGAAGTTCTGTAGCGGCGGATGGAACTTGAAGCCCTTGACGCCGAAATCCTCCACCAGACGACGCGCCTCCAGCGCCCCGAACTTGCCCTTGTGAGGATCGATCGAGGCGAACGGAATCATGATGTCGGCGTTATCGCGGGCGAAGATCGCGATCTCCTCGTTGGAGATGCGCTTGATTCCCGTCCCGGCCTCCATGTCCACGGTGAACATCACGAAGGCGATGTTCTGGGCGCGGTAGTAGGCGATGGTTTCCGGGATGGTCGGGCGCTTGCGGTCGGCCTTGAAATAGACGGAGGCGGCATCGAGGAACTTGCCCATGATCGGATCTTCGTGGTCATGGCAGCTGACTTCGGCGTGGGTGTGAATATCGATCGCCAGGACCTTGCCGACGTCCAGAGCCGGTTTGCCGCCGGCGCCCGTGATTGCGTCCGACATGGTTCAGCCCTCCTTTGCGTCCGAATCTTCACGAAGCATGACCGGAGCCTCCAGGAACGGCGGGGCATAGATCACCAGCAGTTTGATCCGCTCGCTTTTGACCTTGATGTCGTGGAACACCTTGGGGGGGAAGTACATCAGATCGCCGGTTTTGACCTCCTCGATCACGCCGTCGATCTCCACCGTGGCTTCACCCTCGATGATATAGACCGCCTGTTCCAGATCGGGGTGGGTGTGGGCGGGCGATCCCTCGTGCCGTTCGATGTCGCCCAGCGCGATCTCCAGATACTTCGAGCCGTTGGTCGGCGGCCCGACCAGGCGGTAGTTGCGCGTGCCCGTGTGGTTCGCGGGGCTGTAGAAGGGCTGCTCGTAAGGGTGAATTACGTAGGGTGACTTGGCGGTCATACGGCAACGTCCTGAATCAAGGTGAGGCGGCGCGGCGACGGCCGAGCAGGTAGAAGGCGACCGTGACCGCCATGCCCAAACAGGCGACCAGACCCAGCCCGACGCGGAAGTCGCCGGTCAGGTCGTGAATGCGGCCTATGGCCCATGGGGTGACGACGCCGCCCAGCACGCCCAGACCGCTGATGGCGGCGATTCCGCCGGCCGCGGATGCGCCGGTCAGGAACGATCCGGGGATGGCCCAGAAGGGCGCGGTGAAGGCCAGGGTGCAGGCGTAGGACACCGAAATGGCGGCAATGCGCGCGGCCGGATCGTGCAGCAGCATCGCTGCCAGCAGCGCCACGCCGCCGACCATGTTGGCCATGGCGGCATGTCCATAGCGTTCCCTGCGCGAGTTCCGACCGGCGCCCCCACCAGATCAGCACGAAAAAGGCCAAGACGCTGGGAATCGCGACCACAAAACCGGTCTGCACATTGCTGAATCCGAACGCCTTGACGATCTGCGGCAGGAAGAAGGTGATCCCGTTGAGCATGCACACATTGCTGAAGTAGGTGAGCGCCAGGAACAGCACCCAGGGATTGGCCAAGGCCTGCAGCACGGTATAAGCGCGCTTGCTGTCGACGCTGCGTTTTTCCGGCTGAGCACGCTTTCCAGGCGAGCCCGATCAGCGTCCGGCAGCCACTTGGCCTTGGCGGGGGTGTCCTGGATCAAGAAGACCACGAGGGGCGCCAGCATGATCGCCGGCAATCCTTCGATGATATACAGCCACTGCCATCCGCGCAGCCCGTTCAATCCGTCGAGCGTCAGCAGCCATCCTGACAGCGGCGCGCCGATGATGCCGGTGATCGAAATCGACGCCAGGAAGAGCCCGATGATCCGCCCCCGATAGGCCGCCGGAAACCACAGCGTGAAGAAGTACAGCACGCCAGGATAGAAACCCGCTTCCGCCGCGCCAAGCAGCAGGCGCATGACATAGAAGCTCAACGGCCCGCGGATGAAGGCGGTGGCCACGGCCAGCATCCCCCACGTCAACATGATCCGAGCGATCCAGCGGCTGGCGCCGAACTTGTGCAGCAACAGATTGGAGGGGATTTCGCACAGGCAGTAGGTGACGAAAAACAGGCCGGCGCCGAGGCCGTAGGCCGTCTCGGTCAGGCCGAGATCCTTGTTCATCTGCAGGGCGGCGAAACTTAGATTGACCCGGTTGAGCCAGGAAATGATGTAGCAGGCCATCAAAAAGGGAATAAATCTCAACGCCACGCGGCGGACGATGGCCAGGTCCCGAGCCTGTTCATCTTGTGCGCCGATCAAATTCATCGAACTGACCGCGGCGCTGAATACCATTTTTGCGCCATCGTTCCTCCCTCGAGAGCAAGCTGATCGTTGCGCGCTCCCTGGCTTGAATAGCCCCTTGGCGCGCTATGCCGAAAATATTTTCGCTATTGCGCCAAATTCGCACGAAATTCCGGTCTTCGTCAACCGCTTCGGCGGCAACGAGCGCGGCATTCGAAGAAATCGCGTGGATCGCTCCCGCCGTGCGGCAAATTCGGAGATCTGAGTTAAATTGGCAGGCCCAAGCTGACAGCGCCCGGGGGCCAGCGCCGCGATCACCGGCTCGGTGGAACGATGGGGGAGGGGATTCTTGGCCGGACAATGTGTGATACATGACATTATCACACACAGGAGCGGTCGGGCGGCCGCGAGGAAAGGGCGGGTGGCGATGAGGCGCGACCGGGGGCTCTGCCGGCCGACGCGGGAGCCGAAGTGGCGCGCGGCCTTCGCGAGGACGGCGTCGATGCTGGGCCCGCCGTTCTCGATCGACATGAGCGCGCACGACATCGCCCGCATCGCCGCCGCCCGCGACAGGGTCTGGGGGCGCAACTGATGCCGGCCGTTCCCGCCGGCTCCGGACATCCATTCACCCAGCAGGCCTATGCCGAGGCCCTGGCGGGCGCGCAGGCGACCATCGCGGTCCCGGAGTGGGGCGCGCACATGATCCGCCGCGCCGCGCCAGACGGACTGAGCGACGCCGCCGGCGTCTATCCGCTGCAGGTGTTCGCGCGAGGGGCGGACGTGAGCGCAGGGCTCGCTCGTCTCGCCGCCGATGGCCTGGTCTCGGCGGTCATGACGCCTGACCCTTTGCTCTGCCCCGCGGCCGAACTGGCCCGGAATTTCGAGGTCTGTCGACCCTTCAAGCCTCACTATGTGATCGACTCCGCCCGCGGGGCCTTCGCTCCCAGCCGCCATCATCGCCAGGAACTGCGCCGGGCCGCGCGCCGCTGCCGGCTGGACTGGGTGGCGCTGGCCGATCATCTTCCCGCGTGGCGCGGGCTCTACGCAGGCCTGAAGGCCCGCCGTGGCGTCACCGGGGCGGCCGATTTCAAGCCGGTCTATTTCGACTCCCTGGCGAGCGACCCTGCCATGCAGGCGCTCGGCGTCTGGGTGGGCGAGGACCTGGCCGGCATGGCCATCTGGTTTGAGGCCGAGGGCGTGGCCTACTACCACCTGTGCGCCGTCAACGGCCTGGGCTACGCCAACGGGGCGGCCTACGCCCTCGTGGGCGCGGGCGTCGAGCGGTTCGCCCCGCGTAACGTGATCCACCTGGGCGGCGGCGCGGGCGCGGGCGACGGCGCGGGCGGGCTCTCCGCCTTCAAGCAGGGTTTCGCGAACTGCGAGGTGATGGCGCACATCTGCGGCGCCGTGCTGGACCGCACAGCCTACAATCGATTGAGCGTGGGGCGGGAGGAGACCGGCTTCTTTCCGGCCTATCGAGCTCCGGCTATGCATGACGCCGCGGGGGCGGCGTCCGGTTGAGGCCCCGCGTCAGGTCTTGATCAGGCGGGCGTTGGAGCCTCGCGAAAGACGTCGGGAAGCCCGATCGTCACCTGTCGTTAACCACAACATGTTGGCCTGTCCGCCGGGAATTTGGAGAATAATAGCTTGGCGCAACTCCGCGCACTGGCGCCGAGGCTTTCGACATATGCAGGGATTGTCAGGCAAGACTGTCTTGATCACCGGTGCGGCCGGGACCGTGGGACGGGCGTGCCTCGAGACCTTCCTGGAGGCCGGCGCCAAAGTGGCGATGACCGATCGGGTCGCGCCACGACCTAAGCCTGACCATCCAGACACCTGGTTCCAGGCCGCCGACATCACCGACCCGAGGGCTGTCGACGCGATGTTCGAAGCCGCCCTGAATCGCTTCGGCCGCATCGACGCCGCGGTGCTGGCCGCAGGCGTCGAAGGCGCGGTGGGGCCCATCGAGGACATCTCTGAGGCCGAGATAGACACGGCGTTGGCGGTCAACGTGAAGGGTTCGCTGTTTCCTATGCAGGCCTGCCTGCGGCATATGAAAGCCAACGGCGGCGGCAGCATCGTAGCCCTGTCCTCGATCTCGGGGATCGTCGGGGCGGCCTTGCTGGGGCCCTATGCGATCAGCAAGCACGCGGTGGTGGGCATGGTGCGGACGGCCGCCTTGGAGGCCGGACGCCATGGTGTGCGCGTCAACGCTGTCTGCCCCGGGCCCATCAAGTCCGATATGATGCAGCGCCTGGACAAGGCGCTCGGCGACCGCGACCCCGGCCGGAAGGTCGGGCAGGCCGATGCGGCCAAGGGCGTTCCGCTGGAACGGTATGCCTTGCCCGCCGAGGTCGCCCGGATGATCGCGTTCCTGTGCAGCGACGACTCCGCGTCCTGCCACGGTGGCGCCTACATGGTCGACGGCGGCTTCACCGCGAAATAGGGCATGACCTTGATGAACGCCTCGGACGTCGGAACCGCCAGCCGAGGCGAGGTCGCGCCCATCGGGGGCTTCTTCGAACAGCATGTTCCCAATGACGCCGCAACCGGCGTCAGCGTCCTTGAGTCCTGGACCGGAGGGCGTCCTTACGCCGCCTTCGGGAACGCCCGCTCGGCGTTCGCGGCGCTCGCGCAGGCATTTCCGCGGGCCTCCGTGTGGCTTCCGGCATTCCTGTGCCACGATTTGGTCCATGCGCCCTACTCAGCCCGGACCCGGTGCTATCCGGTGCTGGAGGGATTTGAACCGGACCTTAGCGGTGTCGAGGCCGAGGCGAAGGCCGGCGACCTCGTTCTTGTCGCCGCCTATTTCGGTCTGCCGATCGGCCCAGGAACCCGCCAGGCCCTGGGCCGCCGCCCCGATCTGCGGGTTGTGGAAGACCGGGCCCAGGCCTTGGGCGCGGAGCCGGCGGTCGGCGGCTGGCGGCTCCATAGCCCTCGCAAGCTGCTGGGGGTCGCCGACGGCGGGCTTCTCGTCGCGTGCGACGCCGTCGCGCCGCTTCCTCTGCCCACCGAACCAGCCGACAGCGACGCCCTGTGGGCCGCGCCGTCGTTGCGGGCCGCCGATCCACAGGGTCTGCGCAACGCCGTCTGGCATGCCGCGAACCAGGCCAAGGAGGCGGCCATGTCTGTGTCCTCGCATGTCATGACCGACCGCAGCCTGTCGATCCTGGCGCGCGCGTCGCTGGAACACCTAGCGGGACCAAGGCTGCGGAACTGGCGCACGCTCGACGAGCGCCTGCGCGCTTGGTCGGCCTTGCCGCCTGATCCGGCCTCCCCGCCGCTGGGCTATGTGCTGCGCCTGGCGCCTGATCTGCGTGACGAACTCTTGCGCAAGCTGCACGCCGAACGAATCTTCGCGGCCGTGCATTGGCCCAGGATCGCCGGCCCGGATATGGATTTTCCCCGCGAGGCCCAATGGGCCCGTGAGCTCATCACTCTTCCCTGCGACCACCGCTACGGCGAGGCGGACATGGCGCGGATCGCCGACAGCGTGACGGCGTTCCTGGCGTGACTTACCCGAACGCCGTAGAGGCCGCCGTCGGCAGCCTGGCCGATGCTGGCGGCGCGTTTGGGGTTCCGGCTTGGGACGAGCACGTCCTGCTGCGCCTGAGGCCCTCCTAGCCCTGCGGCAAGGTGCTGGTCCGGCCGGCTTGTGAGATGCTGAACGCGCGATTCGCATCCTCACGGATTCTTTCCCGCCCACCGAGGCGCTCGTGTTCAGGAGCCCGCCGATGAACATCAGGGGTAAGACGGTCACCCTCCGCGCCATCGAGGAGGCGGACCTGCCGCAACTACACCTATGGGGCAACGACCCGGACCTGTGGTCCATGCTGGGCGGCTGGCATTTCCCGTCCTCGCTCAGCCAGACGCGACTTTGGTTCCAGGGTTTGGCTGGCGATCCCCTGAACCAGAGGTTCGCCATCGATGTGCCCGGGACAGGCCTAGTGGGCACCGCCAATCTCGTCGATATCGACTGGAAGAACAACAACGCCTTCCACGGCATGATGATCGGCGATCAGTCGATGCGCGGGCGGGGCATCGGCGTCGACGTGATCATGGCCACCATGCGGTACGCTTTCGACGAACTGCATCTGAGGCGGCTGGACGGTTCGATGATCGCTTACAACGAGGCCTCGCTGGCGGTCTATCTGGGCAAGTGTGGGTGGAAGGAAGAGGGTCGGCAGCGGGACTGGTACTATCGCGGCGGTCGTTACTGGGACCGCATCATGGTCGGTGTGACCGAAGCCGACTACCGCACCCTCGCCGACGCCAGCGGCTACTGGAAAACGTGAGCGGCTGGATACAGCTTGGCGCCGTCTTTGTCCCCGATGGCGCGCGCGACTGGTCGCGCAGCCATGCGCAAGCGCCCTCGGCGCTGCTTATGGACGATCGCATTCGCGTCTATTACGGCACGCGCAATGACGAAAACCGCAGCCGCACCAGCTTCTTCGAAGTCGATCGCGCCGACCCGAGCCGGCTGGTCCATGTTCATGACCGGCCGGTGCTCGACCTCGGCAAGCCTGGGACCCATGACGAGGATGGAGTGATCGCCAGCCAGGTGATCGTGCTCGGCGACGAGATGCGCATGTACTACGGCGGCGTCAGCCGTGGCGGCCACGTCTCCTACAGGATGTCGGTGGGCCTTGCGCGCAGCCTTGACGGCGGTCTCACCTTTGAGCGGGTGTTCGAGGGGCCGGTCATCGACCGCACGCGTTTTGAACCCTACATGACCATGGCGCCGAACATCATTATCGCCGATGGCCTGTGGACCATGTGGTACGGGTCTGGCACCGGCTGGGTGGAGATCGAGGGTAAGCTGGAGCCGACCTATCAGATCAAGCTGGCCTATTCCGACGATGGGCTCGCGTGGCGCCAGACCAACCACGCCTGCATCCCGACGCTGGACCCGCTTGAGGCCAACACGCGGCCGTCCGTCCTCAAGACACCGGAGGGCTATGAGATGTGGTTCTCCTATCGCAACAGCCGCGACTATCGCGATGGCGACGGGTCCTACCGCATCGGCTACGCCACTTCGCGGGACGGGATCGACTGGACGCGACAGCCAGACCCGGTCGGCCTGCAGCCCACGGGCGCGGGATGGAACGCGCTGACCATGTCCTACCCAAGCGTCGTCGAGGCGGATGGGCGCAAGATCATGTTCCATAATGGGGACGGCTTCGGAAAATCTGGCGTCGGCTGCGCGGTGCTGGCATGAAAATCCTAGTCTTCCCTTCGACCCTGGAAACCGCCGGGAGCTTTGCGAGGGAAGCGGCGAAATGGGGGCACCGCGTGGTCGGCGCCTCGTCGCTGAAATCCGATCCCAACGCGCCCCTGTTCGATGTCTGGGCGCGGCTTCCGTTCATCGGCGATGCGGACTTCTTTCCTGCGCTGGCCGCCCTCGTCGAGCGCGAACGGATCACGACGCTGTTCACGGCGCATGCGCCGACCTTCCACCTGCTGGAACGGGCCCTGCCCGTGAACCTGCCGAACCTGGAGCTATTGGGCCCGGGACCTTTCAAGCGGCAGATGAACCAGGTGGCCGATGCGCAAACCCTGGCGGAAGAAGCGCTGTCGGTCGTCACCGAGTTCGGCAAAGCCCCCTCGGTTCTGCCTCGTGAGTTCCTGGCTGGGCTCTTGACCCACGCGGAGACCATCCACGGCGAATGTTCACGTGAGAAGATTTTGGCGGTTTGCGGCGTCGTGCCTTTCGCGCCCAAGGGCGACATCGTCGAGATCGGCGCCTTATTCGGCAAGTCGAGCTATGTGCTGAACCGGGTCGCCGCCTATTGCGGGATTGGGGCGACCCTGTGCGTCGATCCCTGGGACTTGGGCATGTCGGTGCAGACCGACGCCCCAACTCACATTCAGGAGGCCTCCGGCGGCTGGGACTGGGACGCGGTCTATTCGGGCTTCCTGATCGCCATGCTGGCGTTGTCGGCGCCGCCCTTCAACTACCTACGGATGAATTCGAACCTCGCCCGCCAGCGCTACGGCCCGGGCAAAAGCGTGACTTCGCGCGAGTTTGGGACCACGCCGCTGGCGGGAACCATCGCGGTGCTGCACATCGACGGGAACCATGACGAAGCCGCCGTCGCCGAGGACTTCGCGCTGTGGGGTCCTCTGGTCGCGCGCGGCGGCTGGGTGATCTTCGACGACTACCAATGGCCCCACGGGGACGGCCCCCGAAAGGTCGCCGACCGGGCCATCGTCGAGCTGGGTTCTCGGGTGGCCCGCAACTTCGTTGCCGGCGGGGCGATGTTCGTCAACCTTGCGAACTGACCCACCGCTCAGGTTGCGCCCTGGCCGCCTGCCTTGGTCGCCGTACAGATGTAATAGAATTGGTAGACTTGGCTTACCCGTACGTCGGTCAGGCTAGCCGGGAAACTCTCCACCGGGCAGTGGTGGATGACATTGTGGCTGGACAGCACCTTCATGAAATAGGCCCGCTCCACGGGCGTCGCGCCCTCGTACATCTGCTCGTCCAGGAACAGCAGGATCCCGCCGGGTTTCGCCACCCGCGCCATCTCGGCGATCGCCTTGGCCGGATCGGAGAGGCCGTTTACCGCGCCATAGCTGGTGACCACGTCGAAGCGGTTGTCCTGGAACGGCAGTTCAACCGCGTCGCCGAGCACCAGGTCGACGGCGACGCCGGCGGCGCTCATCATGTCGCTGCCCTGCTTGATCATGGTCTCGGAGAGGTCGATTGCCGTGTAGTCGGCGTCGAGGCTCATCCAGCCGTGCCGGTAAAGCGAGTTGCAGGAACCGGTGGAGACGTCGAGCACCTGAAGTCGGCCTTTTGCCTTCCGGAGCGGCGCAAGGACGCGTTGGTGGACTTCAGTGAAGGATTCCGGCGGCGCGTAGGTCCTGCGGGTCAAGGACAGGTACGCCGGGACGGCCAGGATCATCAGGTGCAGAAGGTAGCGTTGGCGGAGCAGGAACCAGCCGATGCTGGCGAGCAGCAGCAGCGCCAGGAGCGCCGGCGGGCCGCCGCTGAAGACGACGCCGATCAAGCCTAAGAGGACGATCACGAACGCGCAGTAGGCGATCCAATAGGGTCTCGACAGATTCAGTGGCCGGACGGGCATGACGATGAACGGCATCATCACCTGATAGAACCGCCCGAAGACCCCGTCGTAGAAGGCGGCCCGGAGCTTGCGGTCCTGGGCGCCGACGTTCTCCTCCAAGAACAGGCGCGGGATGCCCGCTGCACAAGAGTAGGTCTTGCCGCAGGCGGCGCACCGCCACTGCGTCGTCGTGACCGAGAAGTCGCCTGAAGCGCATTCGGGGCACTTGTATTTGCTGGCCTTGAGCTCGGCCGCCATGGTCAGGCCGCCGGCGCTTGGGGATCGAAATAGGCGAAGGTGGCCACCCAGCGGCCCGCGTCGCTGGCCCAGTCAAACTTGTCGCTGAGGTCGGACTGGGTGACCCAATGCTGCAGGTCGTAGCGCCAGACGCAGATGTCGCCGATCCCCTGGCGGGTCTCCATATCGATGACTTCGTCACCGATTTCGAAACAGGTTCCGCCGTTGCGGTAGTCGCGCCCACGTTGGGAAAGGGACACGATAAACCCGAGCTGCTGCGGCTCCAGTTTGTGCCAGTGACGGCCGAAAAAGCCGCCGCCGCGGGGATAGTGGATCAGCTGAGGATGGACGTAGGGACCGCTCGTCGCGACATCCAGGCTGACGCTCTGGCCTGTCAAGTCGTTGTAAAGCCCGCGCAGCGGTTCGAAGAGGTCGCGAAGGTGATCCGCGAGCGTCGGCGGCAGGGTCGCGAGGTCATGGAAATTGTAATCGTGGAAGACGTGCGGCGCCTGTTGCAGACGCGAGACCATGGCCCGGCGGCGATGATAGTTGCCGCGGAAATCGTCGATGTCGGCCGGGGGAACATCGCGCCCCCAGTCAGCGACAGCAGACGTGAGCCTGGTGACCGCGGCGTCCGTGAAAACGTTCTTCAGGACCAGAATTTGTTCTCGTCCATGACCCGCCGGGCGATCTCTTCGGTCGCCATCCGGGCCGCGATGACGCCGTCGCGAAGGTCGGCCGGAACGTCGACAATCCTTTCGGTCGACGCACTCATCCGGCGGCCAGCCAGCGAGCGAACATCTGGCGAAAGACATCCTCCAGATTGCGGGTGAAGCCGATCTCGTCACGGTAGGGCGATGCATCGAACCCCGGACGGACCTTGGCCCGGAGCGCGTCAAGCGCCTGGTGGTCGGCGGTCAGGTCCAAGGCCTTGGCTACGTAGTCGTCCCAGCCATCGGCAATCAGCTCTGGCAAGCCGCACGGGAGCACCACAGGCACGCCGATCCGGCCATAGAAATCCTCTCCCCATTGGGTCAGCACCGGCACGCCGTTGGCCAGCGCATCGCAGCTGGTGGTGCCCCCGGGGCATGGGTGGGGGTCCAGCGCCAGGTCAATGTCCTGGAACTCGCGCAGATAGTCGGGGCCGAGACTGTGGCCACGGAATTCGAGCTGCTCTGGCTGGGCGCCGTAGGCGGCGAAGCGAGCGCGGGTCACCCGCTGCAGCACCGGGTCGATGAAATAGCTGTATTTCAGCACCAGCCGGTCAGCGGGCCGTTCGCGCAAGATCAACGACCAGGCCGCGATGGTGATCTCACTGAGCTTGGCCGGATTGTTGAACGAGCCATAGGTCACATAGCCGTTCTTCAGCGCCGGCGTTGGCGTGGGATCAGGCCGGTCGGCCGGCGGACGGCTGGGCGCCACGATGGAACCGATTCGCCAGATCTCCTCGGTGAAGTATTGCTCTGTACCCGGCACATCCATGCTGTCGGCGTGCAGGATGTAGTCCATGCAAGCCAGGCCCGTGGTCTGCACAAAGTTGATCCAGGCCACCTGGATCGGCGCCGGGCGATAGCCGAACGCCGGCAGGCGGCTGCCCGCCGTGTGCCCCCAGACGTCGACCAGAATGTCGATCTTGTCGGCGCGGATGCGGGCCACGACCTCGGCGTCCGGCAACTGGCCGATCGCCCTGACCTTGCAGCCGGCAGGCAGACCATCCTCAGCCGTAGGATCGGCGCAGTACAGGAAGACTTCGACCACCGCGGGATCGTGGTTCTCAAGCACCGGCAGCAGAAATTGAGCGCACCTGGTTGCGCGTGAAACTCGGACCGACATAGCCTAACAACAACGCAAGAGGGCGCTTAGCCGTGCGCTCGTTGCCAAAGGCCACTCGGAAGGCGTCACTGGCGCGGCGTAGAGGTCGGCCCAACTTGCGGGCCTCTTGCGATACGCGGTTTTTCAGCCGGTCAGGGGCGTGGAATAGGGGGTAGAGCAGGAATTCGTGGACGTCGGCCGTTTTGAAATGTCGCCGGCGGGCGGAAAAGACGTTGATGGCCTCCTCCATGCGCCCCTGATGCTGCAGCGACAGGCCGTAGCTGAGGACGACATGATCGCCCCCCGGAGCGTTCTTCGGCGGCGGCGGGACCTTGAAGTTGCGGACATTGACCACGAATGTGCGGGTCGCGTAATCCCCTTTCGCCGTCTCCACCTTCTCCAGCATCAGGCGCCGCGACTCCGCCTTCACGGTGGTCACCGACTCGCCCTCGGGGTCTCCCAGCGTCACGGTGACGTCGTAATTGCCCTCCGGCACCTTTACGGAGAACAGGAAGGGTTTGTCGCTCGTCACGGAGCCGCGCTTTCCGCGGCCGAGGCGTCCCCGATCCGGGCCACGGCCGTCACGGTTGAATTCGGCTCGAACCCAAACCCGCGCTCCGCGCTGTAGGCCATGTCGGGCGTCACCGAAACATACCCGGGAGCCGCCGGGCCGGTTCCGAAATCAAACCGGTAGGGACCGTCGTCCGCGGCAAATCCGGCCAGCGGAAGCAGGCAGCCCGCGACGAGCGCGGCCAAGGCGACAATCTTTGGCGACGGGGCTGCGCCCGTGGGGCGGAGGAGTGAGTTCATAGACATTTTGGGAAGCGGGTCCTGCCGGGGGGTTGAAGGGGCTGCGATGCACGCTTGACGCGCGGAAGCGCCGAAGGTCACGCGGAGAAACCCAAAGGTGGCGCGAATCGAAAGGCAAGCCGCGCCGGCGGCCTTTCCAATTCGACCCGCGATCGGCGGCCGTGGAACATCGCGAGACCCCTCCTGTCGGCAATGGGAGCCGCAGGGTGGCTCCGGCGATAGCGCCCCTCCCACCGAACCCGATTAAGTATTCAACCCCAAAAAAGGAGCGCCCGAGGCAACCCCATGAATTCAATATCCAGGCCCAGCCGCATTGCCTCAATCCTGTCTCCCACTTTCCTCGCGCTCTGCCTTTGCACCCCCTTGGCGGCGGCGACGGTCGATTCGTCGATCTCGTCCGTCACGGTCTATACCGGACCGCGCCGTCGTCACCCGGTCGCTCTCATACAGGGTGGAGCAGCCCGGCAAGGTGGAGGTCGTCCTCGACAGGCTGCCGGCAGCGCTGATCGACGAGTCGCTCCAGGTGGCCGGGTCGGGGACCGCGCAGGCCACCCTGCTCGACGTGACCCCGCGGGTTACCCAAGTCGACTTCACGCCCAATGACCGGGTGAGGTCCCTGGAGGACGCCATCCGCCAGTTCCGGAAGCAGGCTGCCGCGCTGGACGACCGCGAAGCCGTGCTCAACGCCCAGAAGGAGACCCTCAATTCCATAGAGCATGCCGCGACGCAGGCCCCAACAAAGGACGCCCCGCGCCTGAACCTGGACGACGCGTCAAAGCTCCTGGCTTTCCTCGAGGACCAGCGGGGCAAGATATCCTCCGAGGATGCTCGATCAGCGACGAGGGAGGATATTGCTGGCCAAGCGGGAGGCCGCGGAGCGGCAGTCGCCGAACTCGAGGGGGCCGGCTCCCGCAGCTACAAGAGCGTCACCATCCGATTTGACGCGGCCAACGCGGGCGTTCTCGACCTCACGCTGAGCTATGCGGTGCGGGGCGCCTCATGGGGCCCGTCCTATGACGCGCGTGCCACCGGCTTGGACAGCACCGTGTCGCTGGGTACTTCGGATTCGTGCGGCAGAACACGGGCGAGGACTGGAACGGCGTCGCCCTGACGCTTTCGACGGCGCGCCCCTCCGCGGGCGGCTCGCCAGCGCCGCTCAGGGGGTGGATTATCGACATCGTTCATCCCGAGCTCGCTGAGGCCAAGGATAGGATGGTCACGCTCGAACCTGTTCGAGGTCCAGACGAGGCAGCGGCTTGCCGACTCGTCCGCTGCTCCCGGGAATGGTTGCGCTACTGGGCCCGGTGGGAGCATGCCAACGGTCGCCGCCTCGTTTTCAAGGGCCCTTCTCGAGAACCAGGTCACGAGCGCGTCTTTCAGGATCCCCGTCGCCGTGACGGTCCCGAGCGACAATTCGCCGCAGAAGGTCCCCATCACGACAATCACGCTCGCCGCAAAACCCGAGTACCTCGCGATCCCCAAGCACGTGCTGGCCGCGTTCCTCACGGACAAGGTGACGAACACGTCCGACTTTCCGCTGATCGCGGGCCCCATGAACGTGTTCCTCGACGGGACGCTCGTCGCCTCGAGCAGGATCGCCACCGTGATGCCCGGCGAGAAGTTCAACCTGGCCCTGGGGGCCGACGAGGGGATCTCCCTCAAGCGCAAGCTCAACAGCCGCTTCACCGAGGACGCGGGCATCGTGTCCAAGAAGACCCGCATCACCTATGACTTCACACTGACCGTGCAGAACAACAAGAGGGCGGCCGTGACGGTCTCTCCTCGACCAGGTGCCCGTCTCGCGCAACGAGAAGATCGTCGTCGCCGTCTCCGAGCCGGCGGAGGACGAGGCCAAGAGGGAGGCGGACGGCACCGTAAAGTGGACGCTGGACCTCCGGCCGGGGGAGAAGAAGGAGCTGCCTCTAAAGTTCAGCGTCGAGTACCCGAGCGACATCCGGGTCACGGGCCTTGAGTAGTCCGCACCCCTTCGGCGCACGGGTCACGGCTTGTCGCCCAGCTCGACTATCCGCCCGAGTGTCACCGCCGGTGAGCGGCATCACCGAGAGCCTGCTGTTTCGCAGCAGCATGATCGCCCCCAGCCCCGGGTCCGCCCTGATCTGCGCCAGGGTCACCGGCTTCCCAAGCGCCCTCACCGCCCGCAACTCGACGACGACCCAGCCGGGCTCGTCCGCGGTCGGATCCGGAAACGCCGCCCGGGCCCGGCGGCAACGCCCACAACCGACTTCGGGCCGCCGCTGGCGTAGAAGAGTACCGGATCACCGACCCGCATTGCGCTGAGGTTGTTTCGCGCCTGGAAGTTCCGGACCCCCTCCCAGGTCGTCTGGCCGTCGCGCGCGAACGACTCCCAGGAATAGCTTTCCGGTTCCTGCTTCACCAGCCAGTGGCGCGGCTTCATGCCGCCCAGATACGCACAGGTCCGGCGGCCCGGCAAAGCGAAACCTGGCCGGACTCGGTCCGGGAATCGCCCCTGGACGCTTACGTGAATCCCGCAGGCGGAAGAGTTAAAAATCTTTGAATGAAGGTGTTCGGGAGGCGCCCGGCGTGCCCGGACACGGGTTTGGCGTTGCGTCGATTCGCGCCCGGCCGCGACGATCACCCGCCAATTCCAGCCAACCCGATCGCCCGACGCGCCGTGCCATCCCCTACACCTGAGCTTGTCCTTGTCGTCCCCGTCTTCAACGAGCAGGACGCGATCGGGCCGGTCCTGACCGAGTGGAGGGCCGAGCTCGAGCGGACCGTCGGGAGCGGGGGTTTCTCAATCCTTGTCGTCGACGACGGCTCGACCGACGCCACGCCCGCGAGGCTCGCTGAGCTCGGCTGGCCGGAACTGAGGGTCCACCGCCACTCGAACCGCGGCCACGGGCAGAGCTGCCTCGGGGCTACGTCGAGGCGGCCGCCATGGGGGCCACCTACATCTTTCAAATAGACTCCGACGGGCAGTGCGATCCCGCCGGGTTCGCCGGCGTCTGGGAGCGGCGCGGCAGCGCCCCGGCGATCTACGGGCGCAGGGTCACCAGGGACGACGGCAAGGCCCGCCGCCTGATAAGCGCCGTGCTGCGCCTGTCCCTCAAGGTGGCCAGGGGCACCAAGCTGAACGACACGAACGTGCCGTTCCGCCTCTATAGGGCGCCCCTCGCCGCCGCCGCCGCGAGGCGGATTCCCGCCGACTTCAATCTGGCGAACATCGCCATGGCCATCCTGCTCGAGCCCGAGGGGTTCGTGGAGGTGCCGATCCATTTCCGCGACCGAATCGGGGGCCAGGCGACGGTGCGCCTGTGGGGTTTCGCGCCCAAGGCATTGCGCCTGCACCGCGACCTGCTAAGGCTGGGCTCCTAGCGGATGCGAGACAGCTACGACTACCTGATCGTCGGGGCGGGCCTTTCGGGGCTCGTCCTTGCCGAGCGCCTCGGCTCGATCGGGCGGACCTGCCTGGTCGTGGAGCGCCGCAACCACATCGGCGGCAACTGCCATGACCGCAAGGACGCGAACGGCCTCTTCTTCCACGTCTACGGGCCCCACTACTTCCGCACGAACTCGGAGCTTGTCCGCACCTACCTGAGCCGGTTCACCGAATGGCACGCCGCGAAGTACCGCGTGAACGTGTTTGCCGGCGGGACCTACTGGAGTTTCCCGATCAACCTCGGGACCTTCCGCCAGTTCAGCCGGAACCCCTCCGCGACCGAGGAGGACTTCAAGGCGTACCTGGCGAGGAGCGCCGTCCCGATCGCCTCGCCCGCCAATTCCAAGGAGGCGATCCTCGCGGCCGTCGGCGTGGACCTCTACGAGTTCTTCTACAAGGGCTACACCCAGAAGCAGTGGGGGCGGCCCGCCGAGGCGCTCGACCCGTCGGTCTGCCGGCGGATACCCATCCACACCGGCATCGACGAGCGCTACTTCCGCGACGAGTTCCAGGCGCTCCCGAAGCTGGGCTACCACCCGATGTTCGAGGCGATCCTGGAGGCCTCGAAGGCCGACCTGCGTCTCGAGACCGATTACCGCGATGTCCTTCCCCGCGTCCGGCACCGCCACCTCATCTACTCGGGGCCGCTCGACGAGTATTTCGACTGCAGGTTCGGACCCCTGCCCTACCGCACGGCACGCTACGCCCTGGAGGAGATCGCGCAGGACCAGGTCCCGGTTGGGGGCTTTGTGCAGCCGGTCCTCCAGGTGAACTACCCCGGGCCGGAGCCGTTCACGCGCACGGTCGAGCTCAAGCACGCGACCGGCCAGCAGAGCCGCTGCTCCAACCTTGTCCGCGAATTCCCGGCGGAGTACCGGCCCGGGGAGAGCGACCCCAATTACCCCATTCCCGGGCCCGAGAGCGACTCGCTCGCGGCGCGCTACCGCGACCTGGCGGACAGGGAGAGCGGCGTCACGTTCATCGGGCGCCTCGCCCAGTACCGCTACCTCAACATGGACCAGGTCGTGGGCGCGGCCCTTCACACCTTCGACAAGCTGCGGGGCCAGGGGCACTGAGGCCCGCGCGCCGTCAGCGCGCGGCGGCGGCGACGCGCCGCCAGAACCCCACCCGGCGCCCCTCCTCCGGGTAGGTGAGAATGTCGGTCCAAACGTATCCCTTGCCCATCCCGGCGTTTATCTTCTCCCAGAGGTCGGGGGTGTCCCCGGCCTGTACCAGAGCACGTAGTCGATCCCCTGCGCCTGGAGCCAAAGGCCGGCGTCCGGCATCCTGCCCTCATAGAAGAGCTCGAGCTGGTCGTTCCTCCTGGTTATGTCGGCGGGATATCCCCGCCAGAGCAGCTCGTGCCCGTACCAGCCGAGCCACATCCTGTGTCCCGCAAGGAGGGGAAGCGCCGAGTAGTCCGTGAATGCGGCCTTCGCGCCGGGCCGCTCAATGACGACCCCCGGCCTCTCCACCCTGAGGCGGCCGAGCATGAGCCTGGGAAACTCCTCCTTTGTCAGGTAGGCGCTCCCCTCCATCCGGCCCGCCGCCCCCTGCGGGCCGTGCCGCAGCACCCCCCAGAGGTCCCCGGCGTAGAAGCAGGGGTAAAGGCAGAAGACTGTCCCGGCGACCCGGGCCCAGCGCCGCGAGGCCCTCTCAAGGACGACGGGCCCGAGCGTCATCAGGGTTCCTGCCATCACCCAGGGCCACCACTTGAGCGTCGTGTTGAACCTGTCATACATTCCCGAATACACATCGTCCACGTAGAAGTACTCCGTGAACATGAGCAGCGTTAGCCAGAGCATCCCGAGCCTGCGGCCCTGCTGGCCCCCGGACGTGAGGCCGAGGGCGATCAGCGCGAGGGTCGGGAGCATGAAGAGCGCGAAGAGGAGCGGGGGCGTGTGCTCCCGCCAGGGGACGAGCCTCAGGGAGGCCGCATAGTCGGCCGTGGAGGCCGTGAACGCCGACAGGTAGACCCAGGCCGCCAGCCAGACCGCCGCCGCGCCGCCGGCGACCGCGGGGACGAGCCGGCGCCAGTCCGGGCCGTTCGCGAAGAGCCATGCGAGGACCAGCAGCCCCTGGAGCGGGATGACCCAGGTGTTGGCGAGCACGGTCCAGGTCAGCGTGCAGCCCGCGATGACCGCATACCGGGCCAGGCGGAGCCGGTTCCACAGGATCATCGCCATCGCGCATAGTCCCATGAGGTAGTAGCCCGAGAGCGGCGCGTGATAGTCCCCAAGGTACGTCACGTACGAGAACACCTCGCCGGGGAGCTCCATCGGCCGGCCCTGGGACTCCCATATGCCGAACCTGGCGTTGTAGGCCTTGAGCCACGGGCCGAGCGGGGCCCTGTCCATGGGCGCGCTTCCTATGAAGCGCATCGCGGTCCAGGGATGGACCCTCTTCTCGGTGGCGTGGACGAGGAGCGTTACCCCCGAGCCCCCGACGACGAACGCGGCGATGACCAGCACCCGCACCCACGGCTTCCTCGCAAGCATGAAGACCACGCCCGAGAACGCGGTCCCCGCCAGAGCGACCAGCGCGCAGAAGGCGATGTTGTACGCCATGCCCGGCGTGAGGGTGAGCATCCGGCCCATCAGCGCAGCCGCGTAATGCTGGAAGCTGTAGTACTGCGTCGAGAGGTACGGGTGCAGCCAGGCATCGGGCACGGGAATCGTCGCGCCGGTGTAGTAGCTGCAGATGAACGAGAGGTCCGCGATCTTCTCCGAGGAGTCGTCGATGTTCGGGTTCGTGAACCGGAACAGCATCGCATAGAGGAACAGGACGGCGCAGACCCCCAGGCACACGAGGGCCCGGCGGGGGGCTAACTCGGCACGCCACTCCCGGACGGCGGCGATCCAGCGGCCCCCGAGCCACACCGGCTCCCATGATACGAGGCAGAAGGCGATGAGGGCGGCCGAGGCCAGGGATGAAAACAGCCCCAGCCCGGGCAGGGAACGGCCGAGGCCGTGGTGGCATTCAATCGCATAAATCGCTGTCACGCCGAGCCATGGCCCGACGGCGAAGGCAAACCAGCGGTTGCGCCAATAGGCCCCGGCCAGGAGCATGAGCCCCCATCCGTTGACCGCCAGGAGCGCCAGCGTGAACATCAGTCCCAGGTGCGGCATTTGGCGGTGCGGTGGTTACGTATTACGATTGTTTGACGAGGAATTTCGTTGATATGCCTCCGGTGTTGCAATGCAATTACGACAAGACGAGCTAGGTCCAGACACAGCCCACACCCATTGCACCCGATGATTCCAGCGCAGGAGACGGTTCCGCATGCGGGGCTTCGCCGTCGCGGACCGGCAAGGGGTTTCACGCTCGTGGAGACCATGGTGGCGACCGTGCTTCTCTCGGTGATGATCCTGAGCATCCTGCAGGTGCTGATCGGCGCCTACCGGCTTTCCGCCAAGGCGCGCTACAACGACCACGCCCGCTACATCGTCAAGTCGTTCGCGGACCAGTTCCTGACCCAGCAGACGACGTACACTGACCCCTCGCTTGGGGGGGTGGTGATTCCATTTTTCGTGCCCACCTCGGCGACGGGCCTGGGCCTCTCGTGGACGGCCACGGCTCCCGGAGGGATCACCCAGACGACCTATACCGGCACGGCCTCCGGGCTCATCGTGCCGCTTTCGGACTCGGCGACGGGCGAGGCCCCGGTCGTCGGAAATGTAACCCGTCAGGTCTGGTGCCTCGATCCTTCCACAGGGCTGCCGGAGACTCCTGCCACAACGGTCGCGGGGGCGCTCCTGCGCGCCGACTTCACGATAACGTTCCCCATGGGGGGCAGGACAATTAGCCAAACAATCAGCGTCGTGCGCGCCACACCGTGAGCCGCTTC
The DNA here is from genome assembly GCA_963804105.1 of uncultured Alphaproteobacteria bacterium. GTDB lineage: Bacteria > Pseudomonadota > Alphaproteobacteria > Caulobacterales > Caulobacteraceae > BOG-938. The sequence continues at coordinate 4,051 of CAWDPL010000022.1, read as the reverse complement.
ATAAAGAACCTCCGGCAGCTGAAGGACGGCGGCGGCCGAAAGGGCGCCCGTGTCGGGTTCACCCTGGTCGAGACCGTTGTGACCCTCGGCGTCGCCTGCATTCTCATGATTGCGGTCGTGGCATTCCTGGTAAACGGGATGGTCAGCACGACCAAGACGACGGCCATCAACGACGCGACGACCAAGGGGCGGTACGTTTTCGAGCACATGACCAAGGAGATGGCCATGGCCGGGGACCTGAACCTGCCCAATTTCGTCGTTCCCAACCCGGCAAACCCAACCGGGGCCGGGGCCTCCGCCTTCTACGCCGGGTTTAAATACAGGATAACGGTCGGCGGCCCGGGCTCGATCACTACCGATGTCGCCCTTTCCACGATCCCCGCGGTGCTCCAGCTGAGCTTCCCGCCCCCGAACGCCGCGGACAACCTGGTCCCGCAGGTCGGCGACTACCTGCTCCTTCCCTACCCCCAGAGCCTCGCGGCCACCGGGACGCCGATCACTGCGGTCTCGCCCGACCTGTCGAATGGAGGCACGCCGGTGCCGGACAGCAACATTCCCGGGAACTACCTTTACACGATCACTCTCGGGGACTCGATCGCCAACCTGGCGGGTGTGGCGAGCTCGGGCGGCGACGTCGTCCCCGGCCAGGTGGGAACGCTTCAGCGCGTGCGCGAGTACAAGGTGCAGGCCGACCCTAACAACGCGGCGAACTCCCAGCTCGTCTGGTACGCCTCCGGCGTCACCGACGGCCTGACGGACGTCGAGCCCACCGGCACGCCGACGCTCGTGATCGCGAAGACGCTCCCGCCAGGCCAGTATCCATTCACCTACCAACCGAAGGTCAACAACCCGACGCCCACCCCGGTGGACAACAGCACGCCAGTCTACGCCGCCATTGAGCTCCAGCTGAACAACGTGTCATCTGCGGGCGTGGGTGAGGAGAACGTGAAGGTCCAGGGGGGCCAGTCGAAGTTCTACTCGAACAACGTGGTGAGCGCGGTCTTCGCCAACAAGTCCGGCCCGTCGTTCAGCCCGATCTATCTGCCGACCCCGACCCCGACTCCCTCGCCTACCCCGACGCCGTCACCGTCGCCCACGCCGTCGCCGACGCCGTCGCCCACGCCGACTCCCTCGCCCACGCCCTCGCCGACGCCGACTCCCTCGCCGACCCACACGCCGTCGCCCACGGCCACGCCGTCGCCGTCGCCGACACCGTCGCCGAGCCCGTCGCCGACGCACACACCTTCGCCGACTCCCTCGCCCACGCCGACGCCGTCCCCGACGCCCACGCCGTCGCCGACGCTGACTCCCTCGCCCACACCGACGCCGTCGCCGACCCACACGCCGTCACCGACACCGACGCCGCCACGCCGACGCCGTCGCCGACACCCACCCGACACGCCGTCGCCGACCCACACGCCGTCGCCCACCCATACGCCGACGCCCACCCATACGCCGACGCCGTCCCATACGCCGACGCCGTCCCCGACGCCCACGCCGTCGCCGACGCCGACTCCCTCGCCCACACCGACGCCGTCGCCGACGCACACGCCGTCACCGACACCCACCCCGTCTCCGACACCCACGCCGTCGCCGACCCACACGCCGTCGCCGACGCCGACACCGACGCCGTCGCCGACGCCCACGCCGTCCCCAACGCCGACGCCCACGCCGTCGCCGACCCACACGCCGTCGCCGACGCCGACACCGTCTCCCACGCCGTCGCCCACGCACACCCCGTCGCCGACGCCGTCGCCCACACCCACGCCGTCGCCGACGCCGTCCCCGCCGCCCGACGACTAGAATCAGGAACCGCCCATGAAGACGCGCTTGACCGCACGCAACAGGCAACGGGGCAGCACGCTCCTGGCCGCGATGATAGTGATCGTCATCCTGTCGTTCGCGGCGGCGGGCGTGCTCTCCTACAGCCTGACAACCTACCGCAATTCCTCGCGGCAGGCCATACTCGACCAGGCTAAGGAGGTCGCCGACAGCGAGATGCAGTACCTCTACTACACGTGGAAGTACAACATCCTCACGAAGGTGTCCGCCCCCGGCATCGGCACGGACACCTACATGCAGTCACATCCGGGTTCCGCGCCCGTCACCGCCGCTGGCTATGACATATCGACGAACTTGGTCCCGTACGCCGGCATCGCCCAGGGCCTCTGGAACGGAGGCACGTGGACCATTTCAAGGACGCTCCAGTTCAACAGCAAGCACGTCGCGGCCTCGACCTCCACGGACGGCAGCGCGGTCGGGATCCTGAACGCGACGGGAGGTCAGGTCGGCAAGATTTTCTACTACACCGCGAAGACCCGCGCCACGTTCACGAGCCCCGTCCTGGGGACGGTCGAGTTCCATTCCGGGCGCAATTTCCAGTTTTCGAGCGCGTCGCTCTTCCAGTATGCGCTCTTCTACCAGGGCGAGATGGAACTGGCCGCGGGCGGCAGCATGACGATCTCGGGGCCCATTTCGACCAACGCGGGCGCCTTCGTCGGCTCCCAATACGGCGCCCTCACGCTCACCAACAACATCTTCTACTTCCAGAGCTACAACGGCGCGGCGGATCCGACCTCCGGCGAGGCCGGGAGGCTTGAGATAAGCGGGACGCAGACCCACGTGAACAACGCGTCGGACGGCTCGTCCCAGACCTACGTTGTTGGCGGCGCCAGCGAGACGAGCTTTGCGCAGCCCCGATCCCTGAACGACCCGGTCTACAACCCGAACCCCCAGGCCGCCGCGCCGGCGGACCAGGTGGGCCAGCGCGCGCAGCAGGTGATCAAGATGGGCCAGCAGCAGAGCTTCGTGGGCGGCGTCGACGTCCAGAACGCGCTCAACACCTACCCGAACGCGTACGTGAACCCAATCACGGGTGTGACGGACGCCAACGAGGTCTACCGGGCGGTCATCGCCCCTCCCCCCGTTGACGGATCCGGGAACCCGATCGCGGAGGATCCTGCCGTGGCCGCCAGCAGGCTGTACAACAGCGCGGGTGTCGTGGTCACGATCAATCAGACCGGACCGGGCACGACGCAGGTCCAGATCGGCACGGCCACCACGCCGAACGCCTATTACGACACGGCCACGCCCGCCGCCGGCGTGATCACTCAGGCGCAATACAACGCGATCATGGGGGGCGTCGATTCCAATGCCGTTTATCTCAATACCAATCGGATGTGGACAAAAGGGATGTTTGTTTATGTTATTTGCACTCATCGACAATATCGACGGATATTGGAAGGGAAACTTGAAATCATCTATTTGAATAAATAAGTTTAATACGCAGGTTTAAACGTTCTCAGCATACATCCGCTTTAAGATGGGCACAGGGTATTTTTATCCGCTCCATAGAACGCGGTAGAAGTTTTGGTGATGCTTTTCCAAACAGGCGAGTTCGATGGAAATAAACTGCCGAAAATCATGGATACCGCAGTAAAAAGCGGAGCAACTTGATACCCATTCATCAATTTTTCTGCTACCTCGGGGTTTGCATCCACGTTGATTTTTACAATAGGGAATTCAAAATTTTGGTGCTGGAGGTGAAGGGTTTGGGTATTCGTGGGCACAAACGGAATTACACCCATGGACCATGACAAACGGATTTGTGAATTTGTGGTTATCTATTTCCTGTGTTCGTAACGAATAAGGGGCATTAAGTATCACATCGAAAAAATGATTAAAAATCAGATGGAAAATCATACCGCTTATACTTGTTTAAATGATACTGCACGTTGCGAATTTCCCGCAATAATCGGGCAAGAGTGCGGTTTTGGAGTGAAAGTGATATAATATATAAGGATATTGCACGACTTCAAGAAATGCCCGAAACAAAAGCCTCAGGAAGAAGGAGCATTGTTCATTCCGAGAACGGGGACGTGTGGTTGGTAGATGAATTACGAAGGTGCGGGAAGAAATTTCCAATCGCAAACGAAAATTCAGCATCGGATTATTATCAACAAAACGGGCATATAGGATTTTAGCAATACCCGCGTGTTTCATCAGACTTTACAACGTGTTCGTAATTCCGAAATGTTTGTAAAAATGATGG
>CAWDPL010000021.1:0-244521 GCA_963804105.1 uncultured Alphaproteobacteria bacterium | reverse complement strand
CGGGGTTATGAGGGCGAAGCTTGCGGCGAGTGCGGGAATTTCACGCTGGTGCGCAATGGCACCTGCATGAAGTGCGATACGTGTGGGTCGACGACGGGGTGTTCGTAGAACGGAACTTCACGATGAGTGCGGCAGGAAAATTTCCGGAACTGATGAAAATACCACCCAGTCGGGTCGTTCCTCGGCGTGGATGGACGGTATCACCCGAAGGACTATTTCCTTGGGGACTGACGGCCGATATCATCCGGCTGGTTCGTTTCTTGGAAGCGACGGGAGATATCACCGGCGGGGAGAATTCGTCGGGAGTGATGGTCACTACCATCCCGGCGGCCAGTTTTTGGGTGCCGACGGCCGCTACCATCCTCAAGGCTCCTTTCTCGGAAGCGATGGGAGATACCACGAGCAGGGATCGTTTCTGGGAACCGACGGCCGCTATCATCCGAAGGGCTGCTTCTTAGGAACAGACGGCAGGTACCACTTGCCTGGCTCTTTTTTAGGAACTGATGGCAGGTACCACTTAGCTGGCTCATTCTTGGGAGACGATGGCAGATACCATCCGCGTGGATCATTCACCAGATTTGATGGCGGATACGAGGAACCCGAAACGCTGTCCGCCGAAGAAAAGCGAAACCAGGGCAATGTCACGTCATAGCTGCCGAAGACCTGCTGCCGCCCGCTACCAATCATCGACAGAGCGTAGCTCATGACTAACGGGTTGTAGGCGGCAGAAACTTCTCGTCCCCTTACTTCTCGGAACAAAACGAGAATGATATTCCCCCTTCGTTCCATTTATGGGGGGGCACCTGCCGCTAGTATCGATTTCTCTCAATTTTTTTATTATCCGGCCCTTCTCTGCGGGATCGGGGAACACCTCGGCTACCGTGAATTACCAGCCGGCGACAAGCAGAATACCACCCCCATTCTCGAGCTGAGCCACCGGTCTAGCTTTTCCAACTTCGAGATTGCCGCAAACGAAATCGCGACCACCAGCGATGGTCGTCCATTTATCCTCGATCTCTCTCATGAGCCGGCACCGCCGCCTACATACCGCGCGAGCCTACACACGAGGACCAACAAAGGATCGCGCGCGAGGCGCAAGCCCAGGCAAGTTAAACCAATCGCTTATGGCTCTCTTAACCCAGCAGACGGTTTCTCGGCCTGGAGGGAAATGGTCACTAGATTTCCGAACGCGAATCCAACAATCCAATACACCGACGCACACAGTCAAACCGGGCCCATTCTTCGACAGGCTGTGTTGCTCTCCCAAGGCGGGAATTGCGTTGCAATTAGAATTACCCAGCAGGATGGCATGGATATATGCGAAATAATTCCGCAAATTTTTTCAATACTCGAAACTCCCGATCGGCTATTAATCGTCGTCGATTGCGGCCAGGGTAGAACTCACATTTCCGAGCGAGCAAATTTTGCGATCAATACGATTTCGCAAATTGTGAACAATGTCGATCTGCAAATCGACCGCTTATTCGTGCCGTATGCATGAGCAACTCTTCACCCAACCCAACCATGACGGCCTCCGCGAAGATTACCGGAATCAGGATTGGCGTCTTTGGGGCGAAGCCCGCGATACATTTCCGTTTATGTTTGGCGACTACGCGGCGAGCTATCGGCTGCGGCGCCAAAATACGTTTGTGCCGCCGGATTGGCGCGCGACAGTGGTCTACCCTTTGACGGAAGAGTGGCTCGTATATCGTCACCCGGATACAAACGATCCGCAGGGTTGGTCAGACGGCTCTCGGATCATCACAGAGCACGCGCGATATAACCCATCGCCACGTATTTGGGGCACAAGAATTATTGAGCAAGCTGCCAGAGGAGATTTGAACGGGATTGAGGCGCCTCGTTTTTGGTATGGCGCCAAAGTCAACATCCATATTCACCGCCAGATCCCGTTTTCCCGGCAGACGATCAGCGAGTATGGATCTGATGACGAGTAGCTATTTTAGCTCTGACTTTGAGAAGACGGCGGACTTCGTACTGGACATCCTCTAACTGTAAACTTCCGAGGAGAAAGCTTATGATTTCGAATCGCCGTAACTTGCGCGCGTTTACATTTATATTTCGTCCACTGATGATACTGAGCAATTCCTTCCGAGTAAGCATGTGCAATAAGGCGTCCGGTTTTACCGAAGGATTGTTGAAGCCTTTCTGAACCGTCCTGAAACTGACCTTGCCACGCCTAGCTGACTGAATCGCGAGTTTCCACCATTTCGGTATAATTTTTCGTGCGGCGGCGCTGTGACGTTTGGTCGTCACGACGCAAACTTCGTCGAATATGGCACTGAACGCACGAACTTGTCTTGGGAGCCTTGAAAGGCTGTCAAAGTCGCTCTTAATCTCAAAGCCGCAAAGACGACCGTTGATTACCGCAACGTCTACCGGTCCCGAAAGACGCGGCATCTTGAGCTCGTGCAAAATTTCGGTCTCACAATGGCGTGAAAATTTTCGCTGAAGCCAAAGATGCAACGGTCCTCGAATTTGGGGGTCTCTTAGATTAGCCATATCCACCGATAGACTCGCATTTAACGGAAGCTTTACCATACGATCTCTGATATTCGGTTGAAGCAGCCCGTTGGCCGGAATAGCGGAGCCTATTACGCCTAATTTCGCTGGTGCGTGCGGTGCAACAAGCTTAGCTATTGCGCCCTACTCCACTACTCTGCCGCCGCCATCCTCGCGCGCGACGTCACCATCGTGACGATGGCACCGGCGCTATCGTCGACGAATTCGGGGTCGCGTTTGAGCTCTTCGAAGCTGCGCGGCGCAGGGATCGCCTCGCCGTCGGCTTTCATCGACGCAAAATGTCCGGCCAACGCGTCGGCGGCGTTCACCATCGCCTCCTCGAAGGTATCGCCGGCCGAGAAGCAGCCGGGCACATCGGGAAAGCTCACGCCGTAGCTCGTCCCGTCATCTTTGTGCACCAGGGCGATATAGCCAGTCATTCGGGAAGCATAGCCCGAATTTCGTTTCGCTCAATCGCAACGGCTTATGCTATACTGATACCATGAAGACCAAATTGCTCAATCAAGCCCTGGAGCGAGTCGAGAATTGGCCGGCCGATGCCCAGGATCAACTTGCCGACATCGCACTCGACATAGATGCTGCCCTTAAGGACATCGTCTACGAGCCGACCGACGAGGAGCTTGCCGGAATCGATCGCGGCTTGCGCGACGCAGAGCAAGGACGTTTTGCCACCGATGCGGAGGTCCAGGCGGCGTTCGCCAAGTTTCGCGGCCGATGAAGATCGTCTACACCCCGGCTGCACTCAGCGACCTCCACCAGATCGCCTAATGGCTAGCGTTCCATTATCCTGCGATCGCTCCGGCGGTTGAAGACCGCATTCACGCCGTTGTCGAAGGATTGGGCAATGGCCCGAAAGCGCCCGCCGCTCCGCAAAGCGTGCCGGCGTCCGCGTTGTGCCAGTTGGGCGGTACCCTTACAGGATTTTTTATCGGATCACAGCGGATGCGGTGGAAATTCTTCACATTCACCATGCGGCGCGCCAACCGTGGGACGAGGGCGAATAATCAGATGACCATTTCGGCAACGGCCGTCCGTTTTGACGAACACATGATGTGGGTCGATTTGACCGACGGCCGGATCTCTAGGCGTGCCGCTGGCGTGGTTTCCGCGCCTGTTGCATGCGAGCCCGGAGGCACGCCAGCGCGTCGAGATCAGCCGCGTCGGCCTGCATTGGGAAGGGCTGGACGAGGATATTTCGGTCGCGGGCTTGCTGGCAGGCCGCAGCGACCTGACGCGACAGCCCGATCACGCAGCGTAAGCGGGCTCACCGGCGATAATAGGCTGGCGGGGCGGCAAAAAGCGGGCAGTTTTACCCGAACGAAGCGCGGCGCAGCGCAATCAGCGCTTCCCGCCCCCGAGAATCGCGCCGCATTTCGTAAACAAGAGATGAATCCCGCAAAAAACAAACCTTGGGGACTCTGGCCCCAGATTTCGTTCAATCTTCTTCCGCGAGTTGTCGGGCGATTCCTTCGCCCTCCGATTTTTGGGGTCTTGCGATGTATGCGATGCTGGTCGTCGCCCTGATTGCCGCCTGCCTCGTCAACCTGGCGAGCCTCTTCGGCCACCTCGTCGGCGCCGGGATAGAGCTACGCCGCCGGCCCGTCTCGCGCGGCCGCCTCTGGATTTCCGCGCGCGAGGCACTACCTCACTGCCGACCCATTCGATCAGCATCGAGCAGCAGGAGAAGGCTCATGACGGCGTGAAAGTCTTGCCGGCAAAGTCGCGGTCGTCACCGGCGCGTCGAAGGGCATCGGCGCGGCAATCGCCAGCGCGCTGGGCGCGGCCGGCGCCGCCGTGGCGGTGAATTATGCATCCGATAAGTCCGGCGCCGAACGCGTCACAGCCGCCATCACTGCGGCGGGCGGCAAGGCGATTGCGATCAAGGGCGATGTCGCCAATGCGGCGGACGTCGCGCGGCTGTTCGCCGAGACCGTCAAGGCGTTCGGCCGCCTCGATATCCTGGTCAACAATGCCGGCATCTACAATATGTGCCGCTCGGCGACATCACGCCTGAGGCGTTTCACCGCCAGTTCGACATCAACGTGCTGGGCACGCTGCTGGCGACCAAGGAAGCCGCCAAGCATTTCGGCCCCGAAGGCGGCAGCGTCATCAATATCAGTTCGGTGGTGAGCGAGGCCGCCTTCGCCAATTCCAGCATCTATTCCGCGACCAAGGCCGCGATCGATGCCATCACCCGCGTGCTCGCCGCCGAGCTCGGGCCGCGCAAGATCCGCGTCAACGCCATCGCGCCTGGCGTGGTCGAGACCGAAGGCACGCATACAGCCGGCATGATCGGCAGCGATTTCGAAAAGAACGCGGTCGCGCTTACGCCACTCGGCCGCATCGGCCAGCCCGACGATATCGCGCGCGTCGCTGTGTTCCTCGCCTCGGGCGCCTCCGGCTGGATCACCGGCGAGCGGATTTTGACATCGGGCGGCCGGCGATAATCTGCGGGCCACGCGCGCCTTGTCCCGCCGACTTGTTTTGCGTCCGCGGACATGGCTTAACCGCGCTCGCAAACGTCGGAGACCAATAATGCACACTCTCTCGCGCCGCATCGCGATCGCAAGTCTGGCCGCAATGATGGCCGCCTTATCGCACCAGGCGTTCGCCCAGCCCGTCACCGCGACGCCGTCGGGCCTGAAAATCATCGACGTCAAAGTCGGCACCGGCCCCTCGCCCCGCACCGGCCAGACCGTCACCGTGAATTACACCGGCTGGCTCTATGTCGGCGGCAAGAAAGGCGACAAGTTCGATTCTCGCTCGATGCGGGCAAGCCGTTCTCGTTTCCGATCGGCCACCATCAGGTGATCGCCGGCTGGGACGAAGGCGTCGCCACCATGAAGGTCGGCGGCAAGCGCACGCTGATCATTCCGCCCGATCTCGCCTATGGCTCGCGCGGCGCCGGCGGCGTCATTCCGCCGAATGCGACGCTGATCTTCGATGTCGATTTGCTCGGGGTCAAATAATCCATAGGGCTGAGCACGGCCGCTTGGTAAGAACAAATAAACGGCGCGGCCCGCGGCGGGCAAAGACTTGCCGGAGGAACCGCGGGCCTGGCTCGACAAAACGCTGAGCAAATAGCGCGCGCCTAGTCTTCGTCTCGGCGCGCGCCGAGCCGCCGCCCTCGCCTACGCTTTGCGCCGCCACAGCAAGGCATCGAGGCTCAACGGCCCCGCGCCGGCGAAAACGAAATAGAGGAAGACAAAGCAGAAAAGGACGGCGGCTTCGCCACCGTTGAGCAGCGGAAAAAAGCTCCGTGGTGCGTGGGCCATGAAATAGCCGATCGCCATTTCACCCGACATGATGAAAGCCGCCGCGCGCGTGAACAACCCGAACGCGACCAGGATGCCTCCGGTCAACTCGATCGTGCCGGCAAACCACTCCAGCGCCATGAACGCCGGCATCTGCCCATGCGGCGGGAAGCCGAACAGCTTCGCCATGCCGTGCTCGAGAAACAGCAGTCCGGCCATGATGCGCAGAATGCTGAGCACATAGGGTGCCAGCCGATCGAGCCGCGCGGGAGAGGAATTGGGGAACGAGGCGACGGGAGACAATGTGGCGTCGAGGCGACTTATTTTTATTTTTTCCTTCTCAATCGCCCCAGCACGACTTAGCGGGAACTCCGGTCGCACGCACTTCACAAAGTTCTGATGCGCGGGCGCGGCAGGGACAAACCCTGCACAAACTTTCCATGCGATTCCGCTCGGTCGGTGATAACTTGGTCGCAAGCCATCGGCTTTGCTCGATTAACCGCCGAATATCTCTCGTCAGGGGGCCTCAAAGGTGTCTCGCAACAATATTCTCTACCTCATCGTCGGCGCGCTGATCGTCGGCGTCGCCATCATGGGCTATCAGCTTTATCAGGACCGGCATCAGCCTGAAGGGCTGAATATCAATGTCGGCCCGAACGGATTGTCGATCCAGGGCAAGGGCAAATAGCGTCCCGGCGGCCGCGCCCGAGCGGACGGCGATTTTTTTACTGGTCGTCGTCGTCGCGGTCATGGTCGCGGAAGCCGAAACCCCAAAACGGCTCCGGCCTCGGGGCAGCTTCCTGCGGAGCGTCAGATAACTGCGCGTCGGGATCCGGTAGCTGGCGGCGCCGGCTGACGACCCGCGTTCGCGTGGTGATTACACCCTGGTCATCGCGCGTCGACGATTGGTGCACTTGAACCTGTGGTGCGCCGCTCGACTGCGCCGGCGCGTTATCGGCATCGTTGTCGTCGCGATCACGCGTGTCGGCATCCTGCGTTCTGGTATCGCCGTAGTCCCTATTCTTGGCGTGCCCAACGTACCGGGTATTGCCGTAATAATCGTACACGCGCCGCCCGTTCGGTCCACGCGCGGAACTATCGGCGGACATTCGCGACGACGTCACATCACGCCGTTTGGCTGCCTCCGGCCGAGCGACAGGTCCATTAGCTGTCTTGAGCGGCGGCGCGCTCGGCTGAGGTTGTGGAGCCTGATTAACCGCGTCGCCATGCGTGTCGCCATCGCTCGCCTGCGCCGTAGCGGGTGCCGGTGATGCCAGCGGGGCCGCAGGCGTAAGGTTCGCGGGCACCGGCTGCGGCGGCGTTGTTGTCGACACCACGGCCGGCGGCGCGTGTGAACGTGACATCGCGTCCGGCCAAGGGGTCTGGGTTTGGGCAACAGGCGGCGTCACCGGCGCAGCCGGTGCCGGAGTGGCTTGAGTTGACGGCGCGGCCGCCTGCACCTGCGAGGGCGGAGCAGTTGCCTGCGGCGGTGGCGGCGGAGCGGCGGTCACCCCGACGGTGGGATCTGGCGCCGGCGGCGCGCCGTCGATCGCTCGTACCGGTTTTGCGGGAACGGGCGACGGGCTGAGATTGGCTGCTTGGCGCGGCGACGCCGTCAGGACGCTGTCGATCGTAAGGACGCTGAAACCGCCGATCACGCCGCCTGCCAGCGCCGCACCGGCAACGATCGGCAGAGTTTTCACGGCACGCACGAACCAACTGAAGTCGGGATAACCCGTCGGCATGATGACGCTCCGTGCCCGCTCGGAGGGCCAACGCCTCGCCAGCCACGCCGTTCCTCGGTCGATGCGGTTCCATTTCGCTTCGGGTGGACGCGAACGTCGGTCGCGCGCGTCTAGATCGGAACAGGGCGCAATTTTATGCGTTTTGTATGGAGTATTTCCTCGGCGAGGAGATTTCAGAATGGATCACCGTGATCGGGAGCTTTTAGATAAGCAAATGCGACGGCTGCAACCGACATCAGGCCAGGTCGGAACGGCGATCGCCGTCTTGGTCGGCGTGTTTTTGGTGGGCGTTACTTCCGGCGGATTATTGTTTTCATCGAGCGAGCCCATTCGCGTCGCCGCCAACAATGTGGAGGTCGCGCCGCTCCTCGGCTCAGCGCCCATGACTTCGTAGCTGCGACTCCGTAGCTGCGACTTCGTAGCTGCGATTATTCCTCGGGCTCGGTCGTAAAGAACAGCGGGTAGCCTTTGCTCTTGCCGAGTTCGGTCGCTTCCTTCGCCTTGGTTTCGGCGACGTCGCGGGTGAAGACCGCGATCACGCAGGCGCCGCGCTGATGCGCCGTCAGCATCACCCGATAGGCCTGATCCTCGTTCATGCGAAAGACCGCCTTGAGCACCAGCACGACGAATTCGCGCGGCGTGTAATCGTCATTGAGCAGGATCACCTTGTAGAGCGGCGGGCGCTCCGTTTTTGTCCGCACCGCGGTGCGCGGCTTGACGACCGTTTTGGACATCAGCGACCTGATCGTTTCCGCAGCTTCACCACCGGGCTTGAGCACGCGGCGCCGGGCTACGGGCCGGCGTCATCCGGGCGTGTTGCGCTTACTATAATGAATTTCGCGCGGTTTCGCAGCCGCCGCCCTGACGCAGGCTCCGACCCGAGGGAACCGCTCGGACCATGTGGCGTTGGCTAGCGCTCTTGTGCAAAACTCGACCGCACCGAAATTATTGCGAGGGTCGCCATGCACTTCATCGGTATCATCGTCATCGGCTTCGTCGCCGGCATCATTGCGCGCTTCCTGGCGCCCGGGTCGAATAATCCGTCCGGATTCATCCTGACAACGCTGCTCGGCATCGCCGGCGCGTTTATCGCCACCTTTATCGGCCAGGCGATCGGCCATTATCAGCCCGACGAGGGCGCCGGCCTGATCGGGGCGACCCTCGGCGCGCTGATCGTGCTTTTCATCTGGCACCGGCTGGTGTCGAACCGCGTTATCTCGGACCCCGGAAACCGGCGCTGGCTATAGCCGGCCGCACCATCGGGCGCCGGGTCATCCGGCGTTCGACCACCACCGTGCGGGGCGCACCGCTGCGGCTCGCGACGGTAAGACTGTTGGTGTCCTTGCGCTGCGCCAAGCGCAGCACGGCGCTACGGGCTTCCTCGACGGAAACCTCCATCAGCGACATGACGATCTCGACTTGCCCGTCGACGTCGTCCGCGAGGCCTTGGGCGGCCTGCACCGCGTCTTCCACCGTCGGCGGGTCACGCCGTACTCGGCGGCGGCCATCCTTCGTCTGCCATACGTCGCTCATGCGGCACCCTCCGTTGAGTTTCCGGGCATTGCCTTCCCCGCTATTGCGGGGTTTGGACGTTGATTATCAGGCTTTTGCCGCATTGCAGCAAGTAAATTGTGCAGTGCACTCACGACAAGTTTAACGCCACGAATGCTTGCTTTTAATGCAGCCAGCGACCGGCACAATGCGCGAAAATACGTGTACGCGACGCCGGGCGGGCGTCTTCCACAGGTGCGGTTTTCGTGTGCGTTTTGTCGTCAGTCCGCTCGGCCGGGGTGGCTGCGGAGGCTTGAAAAAGCCCGCGTTAACGCTTGGGCATTTCGCTGAACAGAACGCCGCCTTTGGCCTTCGAGGTGCGCGCGGTCTCGACCAGCGACACCGTCACTTGCTCCGGCGTGGTGCCGGCATTCTTGACCACCGCGTCGGTGATGTCTTTGACCAGGCCGCGCTTCTGATCGAGCGTACGGCCTTCCAAAATGTATACGACTACCTCGGGCATGAACTTTCCTCCTTTTTAGCGTCCGAGCTTTGCCGCGTCTGTGATGCCATCGGCCGATGCGGCGAACGCGAGCCCAGCTCAGGCTTGCCTCAAGTTCCGGCACGTATTATCGGAAAGTCGTTCCGATGGCAAAACAGGGAGCTGACACATGAAGCGTTTAGCCTTTGCGGTTGGCGTGCTCGCGCTCGGTTTCACCGCCTCGACGCCGGCGCGCGCCGATTACGCCGTCGTAAAATTCGAGTGGGGCTTTTGCCGAATTTATTGGAATCCGGCGCTGACGCCGTGGGGCAGCGGCTGGAGCGTGGTCGCGACGGCTCCGACATGGGAAGCCGCATGGGCCGCACAGTCCGCCGCAGTCCAAGCGGGCAAGTGCAGATAATCTTCGCCGCGCATTCCTGCTATCGCCTGCCGGTCCTTGGCGGGCGGTAGCGGCGGACCGATAAATTCCCCAGACGTTATAAACGGCCGCACACTGCGGCCGCTCTCTCATCGAGCGCCGTAGCCCAGCGGTGCGCAGCGTGTTCTTGCGCGCCAGCGCTAGGCCGCCAGCGCACGCGTGTCAGTGCACCGATTGTTTGTTCGCGGCAGCGCTGAACAGATGCTTCAACACCGAGCCGAGGCCGGGCTCGGATTTGGGCTTGGCCGCGTGCTTGGCTTTTTTCTGCGGCAACGCCGGTTCGGGCGCGGTGATCGTCAGATCCGGCGCATCGGATGTCGCCGTCTCGGAAACCGCTACCGGGGTTGCCGAGAGCGCAGCCATTCCCGCCGCGCCAGCAGGCACCGATGCAGCGGTCCAGGGCTGGTATGGCGGTGCAATTGCGACCGGCGGGCTTACGGCGGGCACGCTTGCGTTTGCGACCGGCTGCGCCGTTACGGGCGGCGGCTCGGGCTGCGCGGGCGCTTCCGCGCGCCGGTCTTGTACCGCCTGGGCGGGCATCGAGATTTGCGGCTTGGCATCCGCCTTCACATCGGACGGCTTCGCATCAGGCGCCTTCGCATCAGCCGGCGCCGTCACTTTGCCCGGCACCGCAAGGGCTGCGACCGGTGCGGGCGCGCTGCTCGGCGCCACAGCGGCTGCCGGCGTGGCATGGACGCTGGTCACGATCGCGTGGGCCGCGATCTGTGTCTTATAGGCATCGGCGGCTGGACGATCAACCAGCGACAGCACCACTGCAGCGCCCGCCGTCGCGCCGACCGCGGTCGCGACCAGCACGACGCGCGCGGTTCGCAAAAAGCTAGGCGCCGGAGCGAGATAGCCCCATTCCGGACTGAAATTCCCGGCCGAACGCATTCCAACCTCCGCAATACCGCACTACGTCTTCGCACCCGAATACCGGAGCGACAAAACCCTCGCCGATCCGCCGGCTCCCGGCGCATGGCCGGATATGGATTAGCCATCGGATCGGAACCGGGCAAGCCGGGCCAAGTCAGAAATGGGAGGCTGTTGCCCAAATACAACCAGAGCGGGCCGCGGTCTTGGCAGCGGACTTGGCAACAGTCTTGGCAACAGTCTTGGCAACGGTCTTGGCAACAATTTTGGCAGGCTTGGCGGCGCCACGGCGCCTCACGAAGCCGAGTTCAATTGCCGCGCCGGCACCAAATCGCCAATCCGCTGACCCATCGAGGCGAACACATCGCCGATCGCAAAGACGACGTGACGCGTCGCGGCGACAACATGGTCCTTGAGGTCGAGCGTCTTGCCCAGCAGCGAGTTCGTGTCGCGGTCGTCCTGGTCAACCGACCGCGCGGCTGCCGGCGGCGCTGTAACGGGTTCGGCCTGGGCGATCACCAGCGGCGCATGCACAGACGCCACGAGAGCCGCCGCAGCCGGCTTGGCGCGCGCTGTCGCCGGCCGCGATACGACGGTCGCTGCGGCGAGGTGCCGGATTGAGGCGTCCGCCACAACCCGCGGTGCAACGGATGCGGCGGCACCATCCGCCGGCGATGGCTTCGGCGTCCCGCGTCTGAGCGGCCTCCCGGCTCTTCTCCGCGGCCATCTGGCTCTTGAGATAATCGACGATCATGGCGTGCTCATCGCGCACCAGCGCCAGCATTTCGGCCGACGCCGGGGCAACCGCCTCGGCCGCCGGGTGCTGAGCGGGCGTATGGCCGAATTGATACTGGGTGAACAGGAAGCCGCCGATCACGCTCGCCAGCGCGGCAGGCATGATATCGAGGACGAATTTGCCGAGGAACCGGGCCAGGATCGGCACCGCCGGCCGCACCGCCCAGCCATTCATTCCCTGTCCCGCCAGCAGCCCGCCTGTCAGCATGATCTTAGTCCTCAGTTTTCAAACGCTCGGTTGAATTTCAAACACCTGTTCTGGGCAGCCGATGGCCCGGAAAAAGGATTTTTTGCGGCATTCCTCATTTATTTTTCCGGTTCCGGGGCTCGGCCGAGGCCGGCGGTAACCCACCGGGTGATCGATTGCGCCAGCCATTCGACCGCGGGCTCGTCGAGCACGAGGCTCATCGGCGGTTCGGCAAGCTGCTCGCGATTGCGCAGAAACACGCTGCATTGGCCGATCAGCCAGATCGACGCGATGGTGAGCGTGCGCTGGTCGGCGCCGGGCAGGAAGCGCCGCACCAGATCCGCCGCGAGCCCCATGAAGGGCGCCGCCTCCTCGCTGAGGAGCGTCCGGAACACCGGCGTCGGGCGCACGGTCTCCCAATTGAAAATCCGCATGTGGCGGCTGTATTCGTCGCGCGACATCAGCGGATGCAATTGGCGGCGAATGAACGTTGCCAGCGCCTCTTCACGCGACATCGCGGCGAGTTCCCGAGCGTGCGCCAGCTGATTTTCCGTCATCGCCCGGAACGCCGCCCGCAGCACTTCGCGGTAAAGCCCGTCCTTGCCGTCGAAATGGTAGTTGATCGCGGCCTGATTGACCCGCGCCTTGGCGACGATGGAGCGGATGCTGGTGCCATCATAGCCGCGCTCGGCAAACAGCCGTTCCGCCGCCTTCATGATCCGCTCGCGGGTGACCTCGGAGGGCCGCGTCATGGCATGCCTATTCGCCGCAATTTCAAACTCTCGTTTGAATTTTAAATAGGCGCTTCGCCGAGGGAATGCAATCGGCTGCGCGGGGTTGGTTGGCGTGCGCCGCCACCTATACGCCATCGCGGTGTCAGCCTAATCTGCGCCCCCTCTGGTCTTTGCAGAATGGGCGTGGACGAATGCGCGCCAGTCATCGGGAGGGTTGAATGAACGTGCCGAAGCTGCCGTCCGACATCATCGGACTGACCAAAATGGTATCGCCGCTGTCGCGGCGCGGATTTATGTCGACCTCGGCCGCCGCGGCCGCCGGCTATACGCTGGCCGCCGGACCGGTCCGCGCCGACGTCATCCACACCGACACCAAAGGCCTCGATGCCGGCGACGCCAAGATCAAAGTGACCGGCGGCGATATGCCGATTTATTACGCCCGCCCGCACGGCGTGAAAAATCCCCCGATCATCCTGGTCTGCATGGAGATTTTCGGCCTGCACGAATGGGTGAAGGACGTCACGCGCCGCGTCGGTCACCTCGGTGCGCTCGCGGTGGCGCCGAATTATTATTTCCGCTCGGAAACCAACGGTGTCGACCTCACCAAGATCGACGACATGCAGAAGCTGTTCCCCATCGTCAACGCCAAGACCGACACCGAGCTTTTCGCCGATCTCGATGCCACCGCGGCCTGGGCCAAAGCGCAGGGCGGCAACGGCAAACGGCTCGGCATCATGGGCTTCTGCCGCGGCGGCCGGAACGTATGGCATTATTCGACGCACAATCCCGACCTCAAGGCCGGCGTCGCTTTTTACGGCAGCCTGATCGACAAGAACGACGCCGCGCCGAAGAGTTCGATCGAGATTGCCCCCGAGGTCAAAGAGCCGGTGCTCGGCCTGTACGGCGAGGCCGACACGGGCATCACGCCCGACCAGGTCAAGCAGATGGAAGCGGCGATGAAGGCCGCCGGAAAAACGGCGGAGTTCCACGAATATCCCGGCGCGCCGCACGGCTTCGTCGCCGACTATCGGCCGAGCTACCGCAAGGAAGCCGCCGAGCCGGCGTGGAACGCGATGATCGGCTGGTTCAAGAAATACAAAGTGCTGAGCTGAGCGAAATTCGATTGCCTCACAGCAAGAAACTGGCGCCGGGCCGGCTTGGCCCGGCCCGATTGTTCATGCGGCGCCGCTGACAGCCGGCGGCGCAAATTATTCAAGACGGCGACAAGAGGGTGACATGGCGCGTATCGACGAAGTCAAACGGGAAAACCTCAACGAACGCCAGCAGCAGCTCTATGACGGCATCATGCGGACGCGGCCGCGCGGCAGCCTCAGCGGGCCGTTCTCGGTGTGGATCAACACCCCCGAGATCGCCGAGCCCGCCGACCGGCTGGCCAACTGCTTTCGCGTCGCGCCGAAGCTCGACAAGCGGCTGATCGAATTGATCATCTTATTGATGTGCCGCGAGGGCACGGTGCAATATGCGTGGTCGGTGCACGAGCCGCTCGCCCGCCAAGCCGGACTGACGCAGGCCACGGTCGACGCCATTCGCGCCCGCAAGCGGCCGGACTTCGGCCGCGACGACGAACGCGTGATCTACGACGTCGTCACCGAACTTCTGGCAACCAAACGCTTGAGTCCGGCAACCTTCGAACGCGCCAGCGCCACACTCGGCCGCGACGGTCTTATCGAGGCGGTCAGTTGCGCCGGCTTCTATGGCATGATCGGCTTCGTGCTCAACGCCTTCGAAGTGCCGCCGGCTTCCGCCGATGTGCTGATCTAGACCCCGATGAACCAAGGCCCAGATTCTTTATTCGAGCATGGCCTTATCCGAAAACCGGCTTTCACTTTTTGGGATCACGCTGTAATCGCGGCCTGATCAGAAGGCGTGCACTTTCGCGGTGTCCAGCACGGCACGGCCCCGCTCGGTCAAATCCACCGTGCGCTGAGGATCGTTCTCGATCCGCACCAGGCCCTCGATGATCGCGTCCTCCCAGACCGAAAGCCGCGGGCAGGTCGAGCGCCAGGCCTCCATCGCCTGCGTGTAGCTACGCGGGCGATCCGCGACCCAGGTGAGAAACTGAAGCATAATCAGGCTTGGTGACGGGTTTGTCGGTTTGCGCATCGCGGTCTCCCGAGCCGCCACTATAAGCCGAAACGCGACCGCGTGCAGGCCGCACCGCGGTTGGCTCCGGAACGAACTGCGGGAAATCGCGTTATAGGCCGCATGCCTTTTGTGCTGTCGCGAAAAGTGATTGTGCCGGTCAGGGAAACCTGGGAAATTACGCCTAGCGGCCTTACGCATTCGATCGCAACGCGAGGATATTCATGTCCATTCTCATCAGCATCTTGATCACTTTTCTGGTCGTCATCCTGGTGCTTTATCTCATCAACATGCTGCCGATCGACGGTCGCGCCAAGCAGATCGTGCGCGTCATCGTGATCATCATCGGCATCCTGTCGCTCTTGCGCTATCTCGCCGTCTTCTAACATTGGCGTTGTCGCTTTGCGTCGCATCGAAGGCTTCGTCATCGTCTCCACCGACGGCAGGATCGCCGACCACAAAGGCGAAATGCCGGACTCGATCCGCAACGAAGCCGACCAGCGCTTTTTCCAGGATAGTCTCGACCGCGCCGCCGTCGTGGTGCACGGGCGGCACTCCCATGAAGGCGGTCCGCGGGCGGCGCGCCGCAAGCGGCTCGTGGTGACGCGCCAGATCGCCGCAACCGCGCCCGACCCTTCGTATCCGCATGCTTTGTTTTGGAATCCGCTCGGCGCCCCGCTCGATCAGGCGCTTGCGGAAATCGGCGCCAGTGACGGCACCGTCGCCATTATCGGCGGGCCCGAGGTGTTCAGCCTGTTTCTGCCGTTATACGAAGCGTTCTATCTGTCGCGCGCCGAGCACGCCGCGATCCCCGGCGGATTGCCAGTCTTTACCGAGGTCGGCCCGAACGCGACGCCGGAGGATGTCCTCGCCCGGCATGGACTTAAACCAGGCCCGCGGCGGACGCTCGACGCCGCGGCCGGAGTCTCAGTCGTGATGTGGGAGCGCTAGCTCCCGACTAAAGACGCGCGATGGCTTACTTCGGAATCTGCACCAGCTCTTTGACTTGGTCCGGCGTCAGCGGCGCGGCGAGGAATTTCTGCGCTACGGCGTCGGTCATGACACCGTTGAGGTCTTTGATCTCATCGGTCTGCAGCGCTTCCTTGGGCACGAGCTTGATCACCCGCGCCACGATATTCGGCGGCAGGTTGGAATACTCGCCGTAGATCTTCAGCGCGTCCGGATTGGAATACATCCAGTCGACGGTCTCGCGATAGGCCTGCATGAAGCGGACCAGCGCGTCGTGCTTGTTGGCCAAAGTCTGCGCGCCGACGATGTTGACGCGAACGGCGCGGGTCCGCAAAGCGACGACATCGTTGCCGGTGGCGACGATCCGGGTCTTGCCGTTTTCGACGAGATCAAGTCCGAACGGGGCGGCGCCAAAGCCGACATCGACCTGGCCGGTCATGGTTTGGGTAATGGTCGCCGCGATATTGCCGGTCGGCTGCGGCTTGGCGGTGAGGTGCTCCTGCGCGATCAGCGCCAGTACGGCGGCGTTGCTCGAAGAGCCGACGGCGGAGAACGAGATGGTTTTGCCGTTGAGGTCCTGGATGGTGTGGATCGGCGATTCGGCCGGCACATACCAATAAAGGTCCGGCGCGCCGGTCATTTCGCTGGAAAGAATGCGGATCGGCGCGCCCTTGGCAAAGGTGCCGACGGCAGCCGAGATGCCCGACGCGACGGCAACGTCGATCGAGCCGCCGATGAGCGCTTGGATCGATTCAGGCCCCGCGGTCGTATAGAGAATATCGAGATCGAGGCCGTGCTTCTTGAAGATGCCGGCGCGTTGACCGAGCTCGACGAGGCCCGCATCCCAGGCGCCCTTCTGCGGGATCGCCACTTTGAGCGTATCGTCGGCGACGGCGGCTCGGCTCGCACCGGCGAGCGCCAAAATACCGAGTACGACGATGACGAAACGACGCATGAATTCCTCCCGCTATGCCGGTCGAATGATGACCGAAGGCTTGTCGCCTATTATGATACCGGAATGACTTTACGCTCGGCCTCGACCAATTCAAGCCGTCTGGTCGCGCTCGACTACGAGGTGGCGCAGGAACAAGCCTCGGCGCTCGGCCGCGCGGGGCGCACGCTCGAGGCCGCGCTCAAGGCATTGTCCGACTATGACCGCGGCGAGACCGAGAACCGCACCGAGCGCACAAGTCTCGTCCAGGATGCCAGCGATGCGCTGTGGTGCTTCATGGTGCAGCGTGAATCCTGCGGTCTGCGCGATCCGCGGCCGGTGATCCGCGACTACCGTATCCCCGCCGAAGTGCAGAACCGCATGGGGATATTCGGCGGCCGCCGACGCGGCAAGACGCCTTGAGCCCCGCGCCTTAAACCCGCGGCCCGAGCCCAGGCTTCACCCCAGCCGGCCGCGCCCTGCGGCGCTCCGCCGCGCTGTTATCTTCTTCTTAACCTCTGCGACAGCGCGGAGGCTGAGCTTCCTTGGCCGTTCTCAAGGCTTTCTTCACCGTTATCACGGCATTGTCAGCGTCAATTCAATGGCGTGGCGGCGCCCGGAGTTGCGATGCGTACCCTGCCCCTGCTCGACGAACTCGAGGCTGCGCTCGCCTCCGGGAATATCCCGCGCCGCGTCGACATCCTCAGCCGCATCGCCGACCTCTTCGTGCACGGCGCCGAGCGCTACTCCGAAGATCAGGTCAATGTGTTCGACGACGTCATGGCGCGTCTCGTCAACACCATCGAGACCAAGGCACGCGCCAAACTCGCGGTCCGCCTAGCGCCCATTCCCAATGCCCCGTCCGGCGTCATCCACATGCTGGCGTTCGACGATGATATCGAGGTAGCGCGACCCGTATTGGCGCAGTCGGACCGGCTCGACGAGCGCGACCTTCTGGTCAGCGCCGGCACCAAGAGCCAGGAACACCTGTTCGCCATCGCGCAACGCAAGTCGCTCAGCGAGGCGGTCACCGACGTCCTCGTCGAGCGCGGCGACCGCGACGTCGTGCATTCGGTGGTGAAAAACTCCGGCGCGCGGTTTTCCGACGCCGGCTTCCGGATGCTGGTCAAGCGCTCCACCGGCGACGACGCCCTCGCCACCGTGGTGGGGATGCGGCCCGACATCCCGCGGCCGCATTTCCTTGTGCTGCTGGAAAAGGCGTCGAGCGAGGTGCGGTCGCGCCTGTCGGCCGAAAATCCGCTGGCCGGCACCGCCGTCGAGGGCGTGGTGGCCGAGGTCGTCGGCGGTATCCGCACCCAGGTGCTTAATACCCTGCCGGATTTCGCCGCCGCCCAGGCGGCCGTCGAACGGCAAAACCGCATTCGCCGCATCGGCGAGTCCGAAATCTATCAATATGCGCGGGACCGCAAGTTCGAGGAGACCGCGATTGCGTTGTCGATCATGTGCGATACCCCGATCGATGTCGTCGAGCGCGCGCTCTTGGATCCCGGCGCCGAAATCGCACTCATTCTCGCCAAGGTCGCGGGCCTGTCCGCGACTACCACCAAGGCCATCCTCCTGTTGCGCGCGGCAGACCGCGGCATGTCGGCGAAAGACCTCGATCACGCGCTCGGCAGCTTCAACCGCTTGCAGCCCGACACCGCCAAGCGCGTGCTCAGCTTCTTCCGTACCCGCGTGAAAAAGCCCGAACTGGTCGCAACGCCGGCCGTCGCCGTCAGCGGCTGACGCGAGGGGCGCTCGCCGCCCGGGTCACCTCGGCGAGTTTACGAACAATAGCCCGGCTGAACCTGCAGCCACGAGCCGTTCGGATAGCGGTAATAGCAGCCGCCGTGCCACCAATAATAGCCGCCGTGCCGCCGCTCTGCTTCCGCGGCAATTGCAGCGCCTGCCGTGGCGCCGATTACGGCGCCCGCAACCGCCCCGCCGGTGCCGCGGCCCACCGCACCGCCGATGATCCCGCCGACCGCGCCGCCCACAATGGCGCCGCCCAGGACATTGTTCTGCGCCAAAGCCTGTTGCACCGGCGTCAATGCGGCAAGCGCCAGAAACGCACCGGCCGCCAAAACACGCGTCATGTAAATCCCCGCTCCTCCCGTCCAAATTCCCTTCACAATATATCGTCCGATCGTCGTGGACGAAAGAATATGATCGCACGCGGCAGAGAAGACAGGCGACCGGTCCGTCCGGCAACGTTCGACAATCGAACGAAGTGGGCGGTCCGCCGCCACTCGCGCAGCGGTTAAAATCCGCTAGAATGCGGATATCCGCGCGTGATGGGAGGATTGTGTCATGAAGCTTTACATGCATCCGGTATCGATGACGAGCCGCCCGGTGCGGCTGTTCATCGCCGAAAACAAGATTCCGGTCGACGAAGTGACGGTCGATCTCTTCACCGGCGCGCAATACCAGCCGCCTTACGTCGAACTCAATCCAAACAGTCTGGTGCCGATGATCGAGGACGGCGATTTCCGCCTGACCGAGAGCTCGGCGATCCTAAAATATCTCGCCGACAAGATCGGCTCGCCGGCTTATCCGAAAGATTTGCAAAAGCGCGCCAAGGTCAACGAGGTGATGGATTGGCTCAACACCAATTTCTACCGCGAGTGGGCCTATAACCTTTGCTATCCGCAGCTTTTTCCGCATCTCAAAAGGCGCAGCGACGAAGCGCAGGCGGCGACACTCGAATTCGGCCGAGAGAATTCAAAGCGCTGGCTGCAAATCCTCAACGACTATTGGATCGGGTCCCACAAGCAATACCTGTGCGGCGACGACATCACGATCGCGGATTATTTCGGCGCAGCGCTGGTGACATTGGGCGAAGTCATCCGCTGCGATTTTTCGGCCTATCCCAATGTCGAGCGCTGGCTCAACAACGTCAAGAAGCTGCCGAGCTGGCCCAAGATCAATGAGGTGTTCTATGGCCTCGTCGAGTTGGTGAAGGAGCAACCGTTTCACGCCATCTAGAGCATGGCCCCGAAAAGTGGAAACCGGTTTTCGGATAAGATCATGCTTCAACAAAGGATGGAGAGAGGAAGGAGACCATGAGCTTTTTCCCCGGTAAGGACCCGGCGCCCGGCGACGCGCGGGCGAGCGACTTGATCGAGCAGGTCATCGTGCCGCGCTCGGTCGATCTCGGCGATGTCACCGTCCACCGCGCACTGCCGTCGGCGCGCTCGCGCATGGTCGGACCATTCATCTTCTTCGATCATTTCGGCCCGGCGGTGTTCAGCGCCGGCAAAGGCATCGATGTGCGGCCGCATCCCCATATCGGGCTTGCCACCGTCACCTATCTGTTCGACGGCGAGATCGTGCATCGCGACAGTCTCGGCACCGCGCTGCCGATCCGGCCCGGCGCGGTCAATTGGATGACGGCCGGCCGCGGCATCGTTCATTCCGAGCGCACGGCGCCCGATCACCGCGACGGCGGCGAGCCGCTGCACGGGCTGCAATTATGGGTCGCGCTGTCGAGCAAGGACGAGGAAACCACGCCCGGGTTTGCCCATACCGCCGCCGCCGAAATTCCGGAGTTGCGCGAGAACGGCCTTAGCCTCCGCGTCGTCGCTGGCACCATGCACGGGCTACGCTCGCCGGTCGCAACGTCGTGGGACACCATCTTCGCCGACGCGCATCTGACCGCGGGCACCATTTTGCCGCTCGACCCCGAGCACGAGGAGCGCGCCGTCTATGTGCTCTCGGGCGAGATCGAAATCGGCGGCGACCGCCACGGCCCGGAGCAGCTTCTGGTGCTCAAGCCCGGCGACCGCATCGCCGTCAAGGCTATGACCGACGCGCATATCGTCGTGGTCGGCGGCGCCGCCATGGATGGACCGCGTCACATCTGGTGGAATTTCGTCTCGTCGCGCAAGGAGCGCATCGAAGCCGCCAAGGCCGATTGGAAAGCCGGCCGTTTCGATACCGTGCCGGGGGACACCAGCGAATTCATCCCGCTGCCGGACTGAGGTCGCGGGGGAAAGACGATGATCCGTTTGGTTCGCCCTTGCGTCGTCTTGCTCGCCGGCACGGTTTGCGCGGTCCTCACGATTGCCGCGCCGGCCCATGCCGGCTCCGATCTGGAACGCGCCTATCGCATCCTCTCCGGCAAAACCTTCGTCGACCTCACGCACACCTTCGGCCCGGAGACGCCAGTCTGGTCGGGCTTCGGTCAGGCAAAATTCTCACCCGCCGCCGACCCGAAAACCGGCGAGCCCTACACCATTACCAAGGATGAATTCCGTACCACTTTTTATCAGATGGTCGGGCAATATGGCACCCATGTCGATCCGCCGGCGCATTTCGCCCAAGACGGCGTCACCATGGACAAGATCCCACTCAAGGACATGATCTTGCGGCTCGTGGTGCTCGACGACACGCCCTATCTCGCCAAGGATCCCAACCACGCCTTCTCGATCGCCGATCTGAAAGCCTGGGAACGCCAGCATGGCCGCGTGCCGAGGGGCGCCTTCGCGGCGCTGCGCACCGACATGTACAAGGATTGGGATACCAATCCCGAGCGCTTCAAGCGCCAGCCCTTCCCGGCCTGGGATTTTGCGACGATCAAATATCTCTACGAACAGCGCGGCGTGACCGCGACCGGCCACGAAGCGATGGACACCGACACCACCGACAAGATGGATTCCGAGACCTGGATCCTTAAGCACGGCCATTATCAGATCGAGGTCATGGCCAATCTGGACAAAGTGCCGGCAACCGGCGCGCTGATCGTGGTGACCTGGCCCAAAGTAGAAAACGGCCTGGGCTTCCCGGCGCGGGCTTTTGCGGTCTTGCCGTAGCAGACGATTGCGTAGGGTCGGCGTAAAGATGTAATAGTAAAATCAGTTGTGATTAGGAACGGTCGGCGGGCAAGACGGTCGGCCGGCTATGCAATCAAGCGGAGAGCGATGCTCAAGTGAGCCTGCGAGAACAAGAGTGACGACCATTATGATCAAAAGGAACCACAAAAGAAGAAATTTTGCAGTCACCCCGGGCACCGCGAAAGGATTGCCAAAAAGATCGCCGAGCCTTCCGGCGGAAGCCGCCGAGATCAGCATCTTAGAAACAACGAGCGCCACAAGCGCGCCAGCGCAGACCGCAATTAAATAAAGGAGAGTGCTCATAAAAACGAATCTATAAAACTTTACTCGGTCAGTCCACGACAGACGTGAAACAAGGTCGACAGGACGCTCTGTAGACAACGTTCAACATTTCATCGGCCGCGCGGGACCGAACAGCGCGGCTCGTTCTGTGGGTAAAGGAAGGCGTAGTTGAAGCAAGAGCTGTCATTATCGATGAGTGAGGGAATATTCAGACGATGGATAGTCCGCACCGCTATTTTGATGTTTGCTGCGACCATTCTTGCGGTGATAGGGGCATTTCTGTTTTTCGAAGACCGCATTTATTACGTGGCGTGTGCTGCAGGAAGCGCAACGCTCTGCGTCATGACCATAGTGGCATCTCATATGATCAAAAAAAACCTGCGAGTGGCGATCGCAATAGCAAAAGCTGCCTTACTATTCTTTGCCTTAGGCAGCACCTGCGCGTCGCTAGAGAGGCTTTTTTCCCTCGGCGAGCTTGGAATAGTCTTTAGCGCCGGCAATATGACCGTAATAATAATCGTGGTTGTCTACGCTAGAAGGTTTATTGCTGAATTTGAGTCTGGCGTATCTGAGCAATCGTGAACCCTGTAGGGTGGGCGCTGCGCGGCCGCGCCGCGTGGGCAAAATCGTCCGAGCGCGGTGTCCACGCGGTTGCGTAGGAGCAGACGATTTTACCCACCCTACGGCGCTCTTTACGAAGACGTCTCCAACGCCGCGACGCGCTGCGCCTTCAGCCAGGCTTCGATTTCACGATCCGCTTCGGCCTTGGCAAAACCGTAGCGCGCCTGCAGCCGGGCGCGGAGCTCATTGCGCCGCCCGCCGATCCGCGTCAGATCCTCGTCGGTGATCTTCGCCCAATTGTCCTGGACCCTGGCCTTGCATTGCATCCAATTGACTTGAATCTGATCCCAGTTCATCGATTGTCTCCTGGTGCGAGGAAGGACAAACGACGCGCCGCGTCGTTCTGGCGCTATCGATCACAGCCGCCCGATGCGGCTTCAATTCGGCGATATCGGGGTCATTCGGCGATGAATTCTGGTGGGTCTGCGGCGATTCCAGCTTGTCAATTAAAGATGCCAAGGAGCGGCGGCTTTTGCACCCGGCTTTTCTCCGGCTGCGTTAAAGAACCAAAAATGCAATTGTCGAATAACCGCCTGCCGTTTTCTTCACTCATGAAACAATATGACCGCGCCCGCTCCGTCTCCTGATGTCGAACGACTTGCCCAAGCGATCCGCTCGGGCGAGCGCAACGTGCTGTCACGCGCCATCACGCTGATCGAGAGTAAGCGCGCCGACCATCGCCACATGGCGGCTGAGCTGACGCAAGCGCTGCTCGTGCTCGACCGGCAAGGCGGTGCGGGTCGGCATTACGGGCGCGCCGGGCGTCGGCAAGTCGACCATGATCGAAGCGCTCGGCAGCTTGCTGACGAGCCAAGGCCACAAAGTCGCGGTGCTGGCGGTCGATCCGTCGTCGCGCCGCACCGGCGGCTCGATCCTCGCCGACAAGACGCGCATGGCGCGGCTCGCCATCGACCCGAACGCTTTCATCCGCCCTTCCCCTTCATCCGGCACGCTTGGCGGCGTCGCCGCGAGGACGCGCGAAACCATGCTGCTGTGCGAGGCCGCGGGCTATGACGTCGTGCTGGTCGAAACCGTCGGCGTCGGGCAGTCCGAAATCGCGGTCGCCGACATGACCGACTTTTTCCTGGTGCTGGCGCTGCCGGGCGCCGGCGACGAATTGCAGGCGCTGAAAAAGGGCGTGGTCGAGCTCGCCGACATGATCGTGGTCAATAAGGCGGACGGCGACAATCTGACCCGCGCCAAGCTCGCGGCCTCGCAATATGGCGCGGCGCTCCATATCCTCCTGCCGCGCTCGCCAAACTGGTCGCCGCCGGTCGTCACCTCGTCGGCGCTCAACAACGACGGCATCGAGGCGATGTGGGCGCATGTGCTCGACCACCGCCGAAGGCTCACCGCGTCGGGTGAGCTCGCGGCGCGGCGCGGCGAGCAGCAGGTGAAATGGATGTGGACGATGCTGGAAGAGCGGCTGTTCGCGCCGGTGCGGACCGATCGCAGCGTCAAGGCCGCGCTGCCGCGCATCGAAGCCGATGTCGCGGCCGGCAAGACCGCGCCGGCGACGGCCGTCGAGCAGATTGCCGCGATGCTGAAATTGTGACGGGTGTCGGCTGACTGTCACCCTGCCGATTTGGGGTCCCCGATTGCCGTGCGAAAGGCTGGTCCGGGGAAATATCTACCTTGGGTTCGGCACTTTTCGGGTCCCCCGGATTGGCGTTCCCAGATCGGCCGACTATATTGCGGGCAAAGGAGCGTTAACGATGCATAATTTCTATAAACTCGACGATGACGACGACGACGATAAGGGCCAAGGCGCCGAACAGCCGACGCCGAAAATCATCGAAGAGACGCTCTTCAAGCGGCGGCACGTCCTCATTACCGGGCAAATCAACGATCGGCTGGCTAAAGTGACCGTGCAGCGGCTGCTCGCGCTGGCCGCCGAAAACGACCAGCCCATTACGATCTTCGTCAGCTCGCCCGGCGGCCACGTCGAATTGGGCGATATGATTTACGACATGATCAAGTTCATTCGTCCGGAAGTGCGGACCATCGGTTCGGGCTGGGTGGCCAGCGCCGGGGCGCTTATTTTCGTCGGCGCCGAGCGGAAAAACCGGTTTTGCCTGCCGAATACGCGATTCCTGCTGCATCAGCCGAGCGGCGGCATCGGCGGCAAGGCGTCCGAAATCGAGATTCAGGCCGAACAGCTGCGCAAAATGAAAGAGCGATTCGAGCGCCTGTTCGCCGAAGCGACCGGCCAGACGCCCGAGCGCATCCGAAAGGATACCCAGCGCGACTTCTGGCTCGATACCCAACAGGCGCTCGAATACGGCCTGCTCGGCCAGATCATCAAGACGCAGAAGGAACTCGAGGATTTCACCGCCTAACGCGGTGCCGTTCCTTCCGCCCGGGTGAGTGTCGCAAACGATTTCGCCAGTCCGGTGTTTGCTCTGCCGTCCACAATCGCAAGCGCGTGGTGGGCGAAGTCGTCGGACGCATAGAGCTCATGCATATAGACGGCGATCTTGATGAGTTGCTGGTTCGCCAGCGACGGCCACCGCGCGAGGTCTCGAACGAAGATGGCGTCGGACCATAGCCACTGGTTGCCGGGCTGCAACGGATCCCCGCCAGCGGGTGCGTCTTCCAGCACACGGCTGCCATAGCCGGAAAAGCGGTGAAACATGAAACCGTGCCGCCGCAGAAACAGCTCGATTTCGGCGAACAGCGGCTGCCCAACATATTGCTGAACGAAATTGACCTCGCACTCGATCACCAGAATTGTCGATAGCAGTTCGGCCGCGCCCATCAGCGCCTCAAGTTCGGCGCCCTGAATATCGAGCTTTAGAAAATCGGCGCCGCGGATCAGGTCGAGCGAATCAAGCGTCACGGTCTTGACCGGGACCCGCTCGACGACCTCGAGCCATTCGCCGAACGAGCGGTAGCGGCGCGCCAGTTCGAGGTTGGGCTCGAAGAGCGACGAGCCGCCGGGGTGGCGGCACAGCTTGAGTTCACGCTCGCGGCCATCGGCGATCGCCACCGGCAAGAGATGGACATCGTCGCATTCGGCGAATTTCTTCTGCAACAGCCGATACTGCTCGGCATTAGGCTCGAACGAAAACAGTTGCCCGCCGAATTTTCGCGCCAGGGCGACGAATTGTCCGTGCAGATCCTCGAATTGAGCCGCGCCGACATCGATCATCTTGAGTTGAAGCGCCGGGTCGAAAGCTTCGACGATCGTCGGGAAGTCAGCCACCAAACGCCATTTCCCGGGTATTCGCCATCAGCGCCGCGCCGAGTTCGGTCAGCCGCGCATGTTCCGCCAATACCATCCAGCAATCCTCGAACTTCTTCTCGAAGCTCGCCGAATTACCAGCATTATTATAGGCCGATGCCACGGTCTCCGTAGCCGGGTCGAAATCCGGGTGCGCCTGCAAGGCGCGAATGACCCGCATGGTGCGCGCCAGAACGAACATGGCGTGAAAAATCCCGCTCAAGGGCCGCTTCTCGCGGCGCAGCGGCGATGAATAGGTGCCGGCGTCCTCGTTCAGCACGATCGGATCAACGAACCACAGATAATTGAGGTGGTGGTGCGCGGCCTCATGCACCAGATTTTCCAGGTATCGGGTCCAATTCTGCCCTTCGCGAAGCTGACTGACGCGAATGATGCCGAGTGCGCACAGCGACGTCGCCGCATTCATGGTCGGCGAGTGAAACGTCATCACGTCCGAGACCAGTTCGCCGAACTCCCCGTGGATCTCGGGATCGATCATTGCCATTTTATCGATTGCCCGGCGGATCGACGACTGAAGCAAATCGTAGTGTTCCGGAATATTGCTCTCCCCGTCGAAGTGGACCCCATAGGTTTTGCGGAAGCTCTCGTCGCAGGCATCGTAATAGAGTTCATGCAGCGCGGTCGGATAGGTGTTCAAATACCAGCCGACGATGCGGACTTCCTCGGTCTGGTCGGGGAGCTGCGACAGGCATCCCAAGACGCGCTCGATCTCGCCGAGGTCTTGATTCCGCGCCTCCGCAAGGAGGCGGTCGTAGATGACATGCCACATTCCGGAGAGTTTTCGGGCGGCGTCGGCCGAATTTATTTTTTTGATGGCTTGCTCGACGTCGATGCCGGCCTCGGCGATCGAACTCAACAGTGAGCGAAAACCGTCGAGGAAGCGCGCATTAACCTCCGCACGCAGCGCCCGGTCCCTTTCGGCGTCCGGACGCGGGTCTCGCAAATCCTTCATCGGCGTTGGTCTAACGGAAAGCGCCGCTGCGCGACACCGCGCAACGGCGCATTCCGGCTAATTCGATTGATCCCTGATCGGTTCGGCGGCGGTGTGATTGATCTTGAAGACCTTGGTCTCGTCGACCACGACCTTCTTCAGTTCCTTTTCCTTCGGCTTCGCTGTGGACATCATTGGCACTCCTCGTTGAGGCTTCAAGCACTAGTTGTCCGTAACAATCCATACACGGATAGATAATGAGGCTTTGGCCGGTGAAGTCAAGATTGGCGAAAGAGGTATTTATGGACCGTCTCGGCTTCCTCCAAGTGCGGGGTTCCCGAGCCGATGATCAGATCGATTCCCGCCTCGTTATACTCGCGTAGCTTCGCGCGCACCGTTTCCGGGTCGCCGACCAATGCGGTAAGCGCTCCGCCGCGCGCGAGGCTGACGCCGGCCCACAGATTTGGCGCGATTTCGAGCCGGTCTCGCCTACCCTGGTGCAGCGCGAAGCTCACCTTCTGCGCCGCCGCTTCCTCATTCTCGAAACGACCGATCGCGCGCTTGATCTCAGCATCGGTTATCTTGCCGATGAGACGCTCGGCCTCCGCCCAGGCTGCCTCCGCCGTTTCTCGCACAATGAAGTGAACGCGGATGCCGAACCGGACATGGCGGCCGAGCCGATCGGCGCGGGCCCGCAAATCTTGCACCCGGCGTGCAACGACGTCGATCGGATCGGCCCACATGATGTACCAGTCGACGTGGCGAGCCGCGAAATCGAGCCCGGCCTCCGACGTTCCCGCGGAATAAAGCGGCGGCGCCGGCTGTTGCAGCGGCGCGAAATGTAATTCGGCTTTGTCGAGCCGATAATATTTGCCGGCGAAATCGACCGTCTTTTTTCTCAGGAGCAACTGATAGGCGTCGATGAACTCCTCGGCCTGCGCATAACGCTCGGCGGCGGAAAGAGCTGTCCCCTCTTGTGCCGAAATTTCGCGATCGGCGCCGACGACGATATTCAGGGAAATCCGGCCGTTCGACAGCCGGTCGAAGGCAACGACTTGGCGGGCGGCATTGAGCGGCGACAAGACATGCGGCTGCAGCGCCACCAGATATCTCAGCTTTGCGGTGCGGCTTGCCAGCGCGGCCGCGTTCACCCAGGGCTCTTCGAAGATCGGACCGGTCGGGACGAGAACCCCGTCGAATCCGAGATCGTCCAACCGTTGCGCGATCGCAAGGTAGTAGGGAAATCCGCTCCTAGCCGGTTCGGGCCGGCCGAGATATTCGCCGTCGCCATGGGTCGGCAGAAACCAAAAGAATTGCATTTTTGCTCGGCGCGCTGGCGCGATTTCAAGGGGTCTCCGGCAACGCCACGCTATCACCCTCGCGGATCCCGAAGCGATCGGCTACACCGCCGCCGATTTCGAGAACCGCGATGACAAGCGCGCCCGACCAGATCATTTTCTCGGAATTGGGAACCGCTTCCCGCTCGATCCGGTGGATGAGACCGTCTTTCTTGATGAACAGCATGTCGAGCGGAAGCGGTGTTCCCTTCATCCACATGCGCTTGGCTTTTTCCCGATCCTCCAAAAACAGCATGCCATGCCGAGGCGGCAAATGCTCCCGGCCCATCAGGCCAGCTTCCTGATCATCTTGCGCGCGTACGACCTCGACATCGAATTGCTGGTTTCCCGATTTCGTTTTGATGGTCAAGAAGCTCACGCATGATCGGCCTCGATGGCTGGGGCGTCGAAGAGTAGCGCGACGGATTTCGCCGCGGCAAGCCGCCGTTAACCTTGCGCGCGAAAACGCAACGCCGATCGGGACCCGAAAGCGGGCTTTGCACATCAATATCCGGCAATCCTCGTTGCCCGACCGCAGGCTGTCCGGATTTTGCGATGACGTTCAATCGCCGCCATTTGTTTGCTGCCTTCGCCGGAGCGGCTTCCGCCAGCGCCGCGACACCCGCCGCCGCGCGCGAAGCTCTCGGCGGCGCGCCGGCGCCGCGCGCCGAGATCGATGGCGGATCGCTCGGCGTTCGCCCGAGCGCCGACATCGACCAGTCGGCGGTGCTGCAACGCGCCATCGACCTTGCGGCGGCAGGCGGTTCGGTGTTGCGACTGCCGCCGGGTATATACCGCGCCGGCGGCTTGCGCTTGCCGCCCTACGCGGCCATCGCCGGCGTCGCCGGATCGACGCGGCTCGTCATGACCGTCGGGCCGTCGCTCTTGGCGTCAACCGGCAGCGACTATGTCAGCATCAGCGATCTCGTTCTCGATGGCGATCGCGTGGTGCTGCCCGAGGGCCACGGCCTCGTTCATCTCGCGCAGGGCCGCGCGCTGCGCCTCACCGACTGCATGGTTGTCAATGCCGGCGGCAACGGCATCATGCTCGATGCCATCGCCGGAGAGGTGACGGGAAACACCGTGATCGGCGCCGCCGACTACGCGATTTTTTCCAACAATGCCGCCGGTTTGCGCATCGCCGGCAACACCGTGCAGGACGCCGGCAATACCGGCATTGCGATCTGGCGCAACGCTCCCGGCGACGATGGCACGCTGGTCGTCGATAATCGCGTCGAGGACACCAAGAACAAATCCGGCGGCAATGGCCAATGGGGCAATGCCATCAGCGTGTTCCGCGCCGACAATGTGGTCGTGCGCGGCAACCGCATCCGCAATGCCGCCTATTCGGCGGTGCGCGGCAATACGGTCGCCAATATCCAGATCGCCGGCAATACCTGCAGCGGGCTTGGCGAAACCGCCCTCTATGTCGAATTCGGCTTCAACGGCGCGGTGATCGCCAACAATATCGTCGACGGCGCGGCGGTCGGCGTCTCGATCACGAATTTCAAGGATCAGGGCGGCAGACTTGCCGTCGTGCAAGGCAATCTGATCCGCAATCTGCATCGCGGACGCCCCGACGGCGGCGATGCGGAGGCCATCGGCATCAGCGCCGAAGCCGATACGGCCGTGACCGGCAATGTCATCGAGAATGTCAAAGGTCCCGGCATCCTCGCCGGCTGGGGGCCGTCACTGCGCGATGTCGCGATCACCGGCAATCTGGTGCGCGGTGCCGATGTCGGCATCGCCGTTTCGGTGGCGCCGGAAGCCGGCACCGTCCTCATCGCCAACAATCTCATCGCCGATGCGCCGCTCGGCGCCATTGTCGGCCGGGAGTGGGACAAAACGGTCACCGGCGATCTCAGCAAGGACGGCGCCGAGCATTACGCGCAATTGTCGATCGACGGCAATCGGGTGCGGTGAGCGTTAAGATCTCCCTTCGCTGTCACTCTTGATCGCTTGCCGACATCAAATCCATTCCAATTGCGCAACGCCGGCTGGACGAAAGGCGCAAGCGCCGCACGCTCCGGCTCTTCGAGCGGCAAAAAGCGCGCGATCACGGCCGCCATGATCGCCTGCGCGGCGCGGCCGGCGCCGTCGTCGCATTTGATGGCGATGCCGAGCCCTTGCTGCGGCAGCGCGCCGCAATAGACGCCTTCGGCGCCGGTCTTGACGAAAACCCGCTCGCCGAAAAGCTCCATGATGTCGGTGCAAAAGCGCCCGGTGCCGGCGACATGCCACGGCTTATGGGCGCAGGCGCTGCGCAGCCGCGCCGCCGCCTTGGCGCGATCAGGTGACAGGCCCTGCCCGGTGCCGAATTTGGCAAAGCCGCAGCGCGAGATTCTCGAGCGGCACCGCCCAGGTCGGCACCGAACAGCCATCGATCGCGCAGCGATCCTGCGTCAGCACGGCGCCCGTGAAATCTTCGATGACGGCGCGCACTTCGCGCTGGACCGGATGCTCCGGGCGGAAATAATCCGAACGGTCGACTCCCATGGCGCAAGCAAGACAGAGAAAGCCCGCATGCTTGCCGGAGCAATTATTATGCAAGGCCGACGCTGTGCCGGTGCGCGCCAGCGCATAACCCGCGGCTTGCGACATCGGCCAATGCACGCCGCAGCGCAACGCCGAAGAATTCAGACCCGCGGCCGCCAGCATGCGCTCGACGCCGGCGACATGCGCGGGCTCGCCGCTATGCGACGCGCAAGCCAGCGCCAATTCTTCGTCGCCGAAGCCGTAGCGGTCGGCGGCGCCGCTCTCGACCAGCGGCAAAGCCTGCAACGCCTTGATGGCCGAGCGCGGGAACACCGGCGTTGCGACGTCGCCGATTGAAAGCACCGGCGTACCGTCGGCATCGCAGACCGCGACCGCGCCGCGATGGCGGCTTTCCACCAGTGCACCGCGCATGACTTCGACGAGGACGGGGTTAGTCATATTCGGTTCGCGCGCGTAGAATTTACGGACTCCGTGCATTGTGACAGGTCGATCAACTTAACCTCTGTCACATGGGTACACCATGAGCCGGCTCACCATTGTCGTCCCGGTGCTCGACGAAGCCATGATCATCGCCGGCGCGCTGCAGGCGCTGGCGCCATTGCGCGCCCGCGGCGCCGAGATCATCGTGGTCGACAGTGGCTCGAGCGACGGCACGGAGCGCCTGGCGGCGCCGTTCGCCGACCGGGTCGTGAGCGGAGCGCGCGGGCGCGGCGCGCCGCTGAACGCAGGCGCCAGGCTCGGCACCGGCGACACGCTCTTGTTCCTGCATGCCGACACGACGCTGCCGGAAAACGCCGACGAGCTCATCGCCGCAGCACTGACGCGGCGTGCCTGGGGCCGCTTCGATCTGCGCATCGCCGGACGGCATCCGTTTCTTGCCGTCGTCGCGCGCTTGATCAATTGGCGCTCGCGGCTGACCGGGATCGCCACCGGCGATCAGGCGATCTTCGTCACCCGCGAGGCGTTCGCTGCGGTCGGCGGTTTTCCCGATCTGCCGCTGATGGAAGACATCGCGATATCGCGGCGGCTGAAGCGCCTGTCGCGGCCCGCGTGCATCGCAACGCCGGTCATCACCTCGGGACGCCGCTGGGACCATCACGGCGTGTGGCGAACGATCCTGCTGATGTGGCGGCTGCGGCTTGGCTATTATCTCGGCGTCGAGCCGGCGCGGCTCGCGCTCCGCTACGGCCCGGTTCCGTGCTTCAGCCGCGCAGCGCGGCGCCGGGCCATAGCGCCGGCGCCGAGCGCGCATATTGCACCGGCCGCGCCACCTCGGCGCCGAGCGTCTGCGCCGCGTGCCAGCCCCAATGCGGATCGTCGAGGAAGGCGCGCGCCATCGCCACCATGTCGGCCTTGCCCTCGGCGATGAGGGCCTCGGCCTGTTTGGCGTTCGGCGATCATGCCGACCACGCGCACCGCAATGCCCGACTCGCGGCGCACTTGTTCGGCGACCGGCACGTTGAAGCCGGGATCGGTCGGCCAGCGGCTGTCGGGCGTGATATTGCCGGAGGAAATATCGACGAAATCGAGCCCCTCGGCTTTCAGCGCCTTGGCAAGCGCGACGGCATCGTCGCCGGTGAGCCCGCCGTCGAGCCAATCGGTGCCGGTGATGCGGGCGCCGAGCGGCGTGCCGCGCGGCACCGCGGCGCGCACCTCGCGGGCCACTTCGAGCGGAAAGCGCATGCGGCCGGCGAGCGAGCCGCCATACTCGTCATTGCGCTTGTTCGACAGCGGCGAGACAAAACTGTGCAGCAGATAGCCGTGCGCCAGATGCAGCTCGATGGCGTCGAAGCCGGCACGCACCGCGCGCTTGGCGGCCTCGGTAAAATCCTTGCGGACCCGCGCAAAGTCTTCCTCGGTCATGGCGCGCGGCGTATGCCAGCCCGGACCGAACGGCAGCGCCGACGGCGCGATGGTCGGCCACGGATCCTGGTTCGGCTCGAGCGCCTTGGCGCCTTCCCAGGGCCGCTGCGACGACGCCTTGCGCCCGGCATGCGCAAGCTGGATGCCGAGTTTGGCGCTGCCGATGCGCTTGCAGTGCAACACGATGCGCCGGAGCGCATCCTCGCAGGCGTCGGAATAGATGCCGAGGCAGCCATGGGTGATGCGGCCGTGACGCTCGACATGGGTCGCTTCCAGCACCAGGAGACCCGCGCCGGAATTGGCCAGCATGCCGAGATGGGTCATGTGCCAGTCGTTGCCGACGCCGTCATTGGCGCTGTACTGGCACATCGGCGCGACGACGATGCGGTTCGGCAGCGTGAGATCGGCGAGTTTTATCGGCGAGAACAAAGCGCTCGGCATTGCGGGTCACATTCTGTTGCGGTGAGGAAAAAAGGTCAAAAAGACAGCGTGAGCAGGGCCGCCGCCACGCTCGCTGCGCTGTGGATAACGCGTCAGATGCCGGTGAGTTTAGAGGACGATCGAACGGACTTGCGCCGAACCCGGCCGCAAGACGGGTCGGAGCCGCAACGACGTCACGCGTTATTGAAGCCGTTTTGCCAGGGCGTCGGCAGCATCTCGTCCGAAGGATCGACGCGGTGCGGAAACGCGAATATCTCGTCCTGGCCGAGGCTGTCCTCGCTCGCCACGCCGTTGATTGCCGGAAGGCCGGCAATCGTCGCCCACTGGTCGCGAAGCCGCAGCACCTTGCGCATTTCAATGAGGAATTCGTCGTGGGTGTAATAGTGCCGCCAGCGCCCGGTGTCGCACAATTCGATGAAGTTCTCTTGCCGACGCTCGACCAGCGCGAGCCAGCGGCGCGCGACATTGTCGTACGGACCTGGTTGCCCTTCCGACATGGGAAATGCCAAAAGCACCCGTGGAATTGGTGCTTTTGGATATTCAAAAAGCGCGGCTGATTTGGCAATGAAAATGAATGACGATCGGCGACGACTATTTGTTGACTTTCAGTTTGTGGATAAGACCGTGCAAAAACTGATTTGCGATCTAATCAGTTGCCGCAGTCCGGCGTGCTACAGCCGCACCCGCAACCGGTTGGCGAGTTCGCCGACGATGCCGCGGCGGAACAGCGACACGCAGAGCACGAAAATGACGCCCTGGATCACCAGCACCCATTGGCCGAACGGCGCCAGATAGTTCTCCATGGCGATGATGACAAAGGCCCCGACCACGGGACCGAAAATCGTGCCGAGCCCGCCGACCAGCGTCATCAAGATGACCTCGCCCGACATGGTCCAATGCACGTCGGTCAGCGACGCCAGCTGGAACACAATCGCCTTCAGCGATCCGGCAAGGCCGGCCAAGGTTGCCGACAGCACGAAGGCCAACAGCTTATAGCGGTCGGTCTTGTAGCCGAGCGAAATGGCGCGCTGCTCGTTCTCGCGGATCGCCTTGAGCACTTCGCCGAACGGCGAATTGATGATGCGATAGATCAGGAATAAAGCCGCGAGCACGATGACGAGGACGACCGCATACATCGTCATTTCGTTGCTGAGATCGAACGCGCCGAACAGGCGGCCGCGCGGCACCGCCTGGATGCCGTCCTCGCCGCCGGTCAGTTTTACCCGCAGCGCGACGAGATACATCATCTGCGCCAGCGCGAGCGTGATCATGGCGAAATAGATGCCCTGGCGGCGAATGGCGAGGCTGCCGGCGACGATGCCGAGGACGGCGGCGGTCGCCGTACCGGTGAGGATCGCAAGCTCCGGCGGCAAGACCCCAGGACTTGGCCGCATAGGCGGCCAGATAGCTCGCCCAGCCGAAAAACAGCGCATGGCCGAACGAGACCAGGCCGACATAGCCGATCAGGAGATTGAAGGCGCAGGCGAACAGCGCAAAACACAGCGCCTTCTCCAGAAACACCGGGTAAAGCAGAAACGGCGCCGCAATCAGGAACACCACCATGACGGCTGCCGCCACGCCGACGCTGCGCTCGGTTTCGCGGCGGGCGGCCGGCGCCGCGGCTTCGGCGGTGCTCGCCATCATAGGCTCCGTCCGAACAAGCCGGCCGGCCGGACCAACAGCACGACGATCATGATGGCGAAGATCACGGTATTCGACGCCTCGGGGAAAAACACTTTGGTCAGGCCCTCGACAATGCCAAGCGCGAAGCCGGTCAGGATCGCGCCCATGATCGAGCCCATGCCGCCGATGACGACCACCGCGAACACGACGATGATCAGATCGGAACCCATCTGCGGCGATACGTTATAGATCGGCGCCGCCATGACGCCGGCGAGCGCCGCGAGAGCGACGCCGAAGCCATAGGTCAGCGTCACCATGCGCGGCACGTTGATGCCGAAGGCGCGCACCAGCGTCGGGTTTTCGGTGGCAGCGCGCAGATAGGAGCCGAGCCGCGTCCGCTCGATTGCGAACCAGGTGGCAAAACACACCACGAGCGAGAACGCGATCACCCAGGCCCGGTAATTGGGCAGGAACATGAAGCCGAGATTGCGTCCGCCCTGCAGCGAATCCGGCACCGCATAGGGCTGGCCCGACGAGCCGTAATAATTGCGGAACAGGCCTTCGATGATCAGCGCCAGGCCGAAGGTGAGCAAGAGCCCGTAGAGCGGATCGAGGCTGCGCAACTGCTGCAGCAGCACCCGCTCGATGACGATGCCGAGCGCGCCGACCAGAACCGGCACGATCAAGAGCGCCGCCCAATAATTGATGCCGAGATATTGCAGCAGCATATAGGCGACGAAGGCGCCCATCATGTACTGCGCGCCGTGGGTGAAATTGATGATGTTGAGCATGCCGAAAATGACGGCGAGCCCGAGACTCAGGAGCGCGTAGAACGAGCCGTTGATCAGGCCGAGCAGAAGCTGGCCGAACAGCGCCTGCGACGGGATGCCGAAGATTTCGAACATGCGCTCAACGTTTCACGCGGTAACCCGGCAGCGAAAAACCTCTCCCCGCGCGGGCGGGGAGAGGTAGACCTCAGTTGGTGATCATCGGGCAGTTGTCGTCCTTCAACGGACGGAACGCGTCGTCCGCCGCGATGGTGGCGCGGAGCTTGTAGTCGTCGCCCGGATATTTCGATTCCGCCGGCGTCTTCACCTCGAACACATAAGCGGGATGAATTTTGCGGCCGTCGGCGCGGATCGAGCCTTTGCCGAACAGCGGATCGTCGGTCGGCATTTCCTTCATCTTGGCGACCACGGCCTTGCCGTCGGCGGCGCTTTTCAGTTCGGCGACCGCCTTGAGGTAGTGCGTGACCGCCGAGTAGACGCCGGCCTGGCTCATGTTCGGGAATTTTCCCGGAACCTGCGCCTGCCAGCGCTTGGTCCAGGCGCGATTGGCGTCCGTCATGTCCCAATACCAGGTCTCGGTCAGAACGAGCCCTTGCGCGACCTTCAGCCCGAGCGCCTCGACATCGGTGATGAAGACCAACAGGCCGGCAAAGTGCTGGCCGCCGGCCGTGATGCCGAATTCCGCGCCTTGCTTGATCGAATTGTCGGTATCGCCGCCGGCATTGGCGAGACCGATGATTTTCGCCTTCGACTGCTGCGCTTGCAGGAGGAAGGACGAAAAATCCTGGTTGTTGAGCGGCACGCTGACGCTGCCCAGCACCTTGCCGCCATTGGCCTGCACCACGGCCGTGGTGTCGCGCTCGAGCGCATGGCCGAAGGCATAATCGGCGGTGAGGAAGAACCAGGTATCGCCGCCGGTCCGCACCACCGCGCCGCCGGTGCCGTGGGCCAGCATCCAGGTGTCGTAGGTCCAGTGAACGGTATTGGGCGAGCATTTCGGCCCGGTCAGATCGGAAGTCGCGGCATTGGAAACCAGGAAGACTTTGTTCTTCTCGCGTACGACCTCGTTGACCGCGAGCGCGACGCCCGAATTCGGCACGTCGACGACGACATCGACATGGTCGACGTCGAACCATTGCCGCGCCACGCCGGCGCCGATGTCGGGCTTGTTCTGGTGATCTGCGGCGACCACCTCGACCTTCATGCCGTGGGCGGCCGGATTGAAGTCCTCGACCGCGAGTTTCGCAGCCGCAACCGAGCCCGGCCCGCCAATGCCGGAATAAAGGCTCGACATGTCGGTCAGAATGCCGATCTTGACCGGGATGTCTTCGGCCCGCGCCGCCGTCGCCATCAGCATGGCGGCAAGGAAGGCCAGACTGGTTGTTGTTCTCATAACACTTCTCTCCTGTGGGTCGAGACTTGCTCGACGCATTTTCAATTGCCGTCTCAGTTGGTGACCATCGGACAGTTGTCGTCCTTCATCGGCCGGAACGCCTCTTCGGCCGGAATGGTGACGCGCAATTTATAGACGTCGCCGGGATATTTCGATTCCTCGGGCGATTTCACCTCGAACAGATAGGCGGGATGGATTTTGCGGCCGTCGGCGCGAACATAACCCTTGCCGAACAACGGATCGTCGGTCGGCAACTCCTTCATCTTGGCGACCACGGCTTTGCCGTCGGTCGTGCTCTTGAGCGCGGCGATCGCCTTCAGATAATGCAGCGTCGCCGAATAGACGCCGGCCTGGTTCATGTTCGGGAACTTGCCCGGCCGCTCGACCTGCCAGCGCTTGGCCCAGGCGCGGGTGCCGTCATTCATGTCCCAATAAAAGGTCTCGGTGAGGACCAGCCCCTTGGCGACGTTGAGCCCGAGCGCGTTCACGTCGGCGATATAGAACAACAGCGCGGCAAAGTGCTGGCCGCCTTTGACGATGCCGAATTCGGCGCCCTGCTTGATGGCGTTGATGGTATCGCCGCCGGCATTGGCGAGCCCGATGATCTTGGCCTTCGAAGCCTGCGCCTGAAGCAGGAACGACGAGAAATCCTGATTGTTCAGCGGATGGGCGACGCTGCCGAGCACCTTGCCGCCATTGGCGAGCACGACCGCGGTGGCGTCGCGCTCGAGCGCATGGCCGAAGGCGTAATCCGAAGTGAGGAAGAACCAGGTGTCGCCGCCGGTCTTGACCAGTGCGCCGGCAGTGGCATGCGCCAGCATCCAGGTGTCGTAGGTCCAGTGAATGGTGTTGGGCGAACATTTAGGACCCGTCAGGTCGGAAATCGCAGCGCCCGAGACCAAAAACACTTTGTTCTTCTCCCGCGTCACCTCGCTCACCGCGAGCGCGACGCCGGAATTCGGCACATCGACAATGGCGTCGACGCCGTCGACGTCGAACCATTGCCGCGCGATATTGGAGCCGATATCGGGCTTGTTCTGATGGTCGGCGCTGACGATATCGACCTTCATGCCGTGGGCGGCAGGGTTGAAATCCTCGACCGCCAATTTGGCCGCCGCGATCGAGCCTGCGCCGGTGTCGTCGGCATAAAGGCTCGACATATCGGTGAGCACGCCGATCTTGACGTTGGTTTGCGCTTGCGCGGCCGTCGCCAGCAGGGCCGCGGCCGCGAATGCCAGGCTTCTCGCGAAAGCCAGATTTGTCGCGAAACTCAGTTTTGCAGTGAATTTCATGACTTCCCTCCCTTATTCCCTCCTTGGCGCGGGCTTTTGCCCTTTTCCTTGTCTATATCAAACTCCGAGATACTCGTGCAGCTTTCCCATATTGGCCTTTAGTTCAGGGGTCGAAAACTCGTCGACGATCCGACCGTGCTCCATGACGTAGTGCCGGTCGGCGACCGTGGCGGCGAAATGAAAATTCTGCTCGACCAGGAGCACCGTGAAGCCCTGGACTCTTGAGCATGGCGATGGTATCGCGGATTTGCTGGATAATGACCGGCGCCAGGCCTTCGGTCGGCTCGTCGAGCAGCAAGAGCCGGGCGCCGGTGCGCAGGATCCGGCCGATAGCCAGCATCTGCTGTTCGCCGCCGGACAGTTTTGTGCCCTGACTGTTCAGCCGTTCGCGCAAATTGGGAAACAGCGCGAAGATGCGGTCGAGATCGAGGCCGCCGGGACGTACTTGCGGCGGCAACAGCAGATTTTCCCGCACGCTGAGGCTTGCGAAAATGCCGCGCTCTTCGGGGCAAAAGGCGATGCCGGCGCGCGCAATGACGTTCGACGGCGCCCCGATCAGCTCGCGGCCTTCGAAGCGTACCGAGCCGGAGCGCCGCTCGACGATGCCCATGATCGACTTCAAGGTCGTGGTCTTGCCGACGCCGTTGCGGCCGAGCAGCGTCACCACCTCGCCGGCCTGCACCTGAAAAGTGGCGCCGTGCAAAATGTGCGACTCGCCGTACCAGGCCTCGAGCGCCTCGACGGCGAGCATGGCGCGCGGATTGGGCGAGACGGTCTCAAGCATGGCCGGTCCCCAGATAGGCTTCGCGCACCGCGGGATCGGCCGATACCGTCTGGTAGTCGCCCTCGGCCAGCACCTGGCCGCGCGTCAATACGGTGATGCGGTCGCAGAGGTCGGCGACCACGCTGAGATTGTGTTCGACCATGAGCACGGTGCGGGTCGCGGCGATCGATTTGATCAGCGCGCTGATGCGGGCGATGTCCTCGTGGCCCATGCCCGCCATCGGTTCGTCGAGCAACAAGAGCTTGGGATCGAGCGCCAGCGTGGTCGCGATTTCGAGCGCCCGCTTGCGGCCATAGGGCAGTTCGACCGCGAGCGCATTGGCGTAGGCGGCAAGGCCGACATCGGTGAGAAGCGCCATCGCGCGGTCGTCGAGCGCATGCAGCACACGCTTCGAGCGCCAGAAATCGAACGAACCGCCGCGCCGGCGCTGCAGCGCGATGCGCACGTTTTCGAGCACCGTCAGATGCGGAAACACCGCGGAAATCTGGAACGAACGCACCAGGCCGAGCTGCGCGACATCGGCGGGCTTCAGCGCGGTGATATCGCGGCCGTCGAACAGGATCCGCCCGCGCGTCGGACTTAAAAACTTACTCAATAGATTGAAGCAGGTGGTCTTGCCGGCGCCATTGGGGCCGATCATGGCGTGAATGCTGCCGCGGGCGATGCGCAAATTGACGGAGCGCACCGCGACGAAGCCGGCAAAGTCCTTGGTCAGGTCTTCCGTTTCGAGAACGGCGTCGCTACCCACAACTCTCCCCCACGCCGCCATTCTCCGCGCCTTCGGGCCGGGCGTAAAGAGGACACAAAGGCGCTATCGCGAGCCCCGCTCGCGGCCGGGCTCGACCGTCGTCATGGGGCCCGAAAATGATGACCCGCCCGGTGGGGACGGGACCGGGCGGGTCTAAAGATCGGCGCTGGGCGTCGGGGGGATGGATGCGCCGATGGGGCATCAATGGCCACCGAATATTGGTCGCAGCGCGCGCGGGACAGGTTCAAAACAGAAAGGTAAAAATCTTAACCTCAGTGCGAGAGCGCCGATAGCAGCGCCAATAGCCGCAACTTAGACGCACGGCCGAGAAGGTTCACTGGAACCCGAAGTAATTTAGACCGGCGACGCGCGATCGGGAAAGCGGCACTTGTCGGCGGATTCGCTTTAGCGCAAGGCGGATTTGTCTCCGGCGCGGAGTATTCGCCTACTAGTCGGCTTCCGCGACCTCGACGACGCGGTCCTGTCGCATCCGCTGGACGATACGGGCGACTTCCGCC
The DNA here is from genome assembly GCA_963804105.1 of uncultured Alphaproteobacteria bacterium. Lineage (GTDB taxonomy): Bacteria > Pseudomonadota > Alphaproteobacteria > Caulobacterales > Caulobacteraceae > BOG-938. The sequence continues at coordinate 204,785 of CAWDPL010000021.1, read as the reverse complement.
TTGGTCGAGCGACGTCATCGCCACCCGGACGCGATAAAATCCGTTCGAGGTCGGACCGTCGACGACGGCGGCCTGGTAGTTTCGCAGGAAATTCGTGATATCGGCGGCGTTCGCCTCGCGGGCGAAGCGCACCATGGCGAAGCTGCCGCTTTGCTCGGCGCCGAGCCCGCGATAAACCGGAGCTTGGGGCGCGGCGCCGGCGGCTTGCGCGGTTTGCGGCCTGGTGAAAACATCCACCAGCATCACCGACTGCAGCCCGATGGCAAGCACGGCGAACGACGCCGCCACCGCAAGCGTGCGCGGCGAAAGGCTGGCAAAGAAGCCGGTCAGCCAATTGGCGGCGGCGCCCGGCGCCCGCCGGCCTGCGGCCTGCGTTTCGGCATCGATCGCCGCCATCAACCGGTCGGCGACCTCACGCGGCGGTGCGCCGAGAGTTTCGTTGAGGTGGATCGTCTCGGCAAGCTCTTCGCGCGCGAGTTCGAGCTTGAAGGCGAGGCCCGGATCGCGGCGCAGCGCGTCCTCGACGCGCTGGCGGTCGCTGCGGCGCAGCGTGCCGGCGGCATACCAGGGCAACAGGGTCTCGATTTCACTGACGGTAATCTTGTGGGCGTTTCTGCGCCCCCGGTATCGCTCGGCGTCATGGCCAACCCCTATCGATGCCTGCCACTCTGCAGAGTTCTCCCAGTTTCTTGCGCGCATAAAACATTCGCGTCTTTACCGTGTTCTCTGGAATTCCAACGATCTGAGCCACCTCTTCCACCGATTTCTCGTGATAGTAGACGAGATCGATAACCTCCCGGTGCTCAGGTGAAAGCGCCGCGAGACATTGACGCAGTCTCTCGCCCTTGTCTCGCTTCTCTGCGGTGAGCTCCGGATCATCAGAAGGTTCCTCGATGGCTTCCGCTGTTTCGTCGTCGAGCCTTTCGTCGCGCCGCTTGCGCAACAGCGACAACGCCTTGAACCGTGCTATGGCGATCAGCCAGGTCGATACGGCGCTTCTGCCTTCAAACCGATTGGCTTGGCGCCACACGTCCAAGAACACATCGCCGATGACGTCTTGCGCCGCCATCTCGTCGCGCAACAGCCGCAGCACGTAGCGATACACTTGCACGTGGTGCCGCGCGAACAGCACCTGCATCGCAAGCCGGTCGCCCCGCGCAATCCGGGCAATCAGCGCTTCGTCAGCTGGTGCCTTTATCGCGTTCAAGATCGGCTCATCAATTGGTCGCCGCAGGCCCGCGGCAGGTTCAAATGCTGGTGAGGACCCTCCCAACCGCCCCGAAAGACGGCCGAAAGGTTAAGATTCTCGTGTAGTTTCAGAGCCTTGGATTCCGGCGTCCCCAACCCGCGCCCACAGAAGGCAAATTTCCCCCGAATGATACCACGGCGCAAGCGCGGCAATTCCGGCACCTGGACGACGGTTAATCCATATGCGAATCCTGCAACGGTTTTTCCTCGAGCAGGATCACCGCCAGGAACGCCACCGCAAGCGTAGCCGCGATGGCGAGGAAAACGGTGGTAAAGCTCGCCGCCGAGGCCACGCCCAGGAAATGCCGGCTCACCGCGCCCGGCTCGGCGCCGACCGGCGCATAGGCCAGCACCACGGCGCTGAATGCGGCGACCAGAATGGTCCCCACCAGCGTGCGCGCGAAATTCATAGTGCCGACCGCCGCGCCCAGATCGTGCGCCGGCACGGTATTCAACATCGCGACTTGCGTGAGTGGCGCGGTCGGTCCGAAGCCGACACCGATCAGGAACAAGATGATCTCGAACTTTGTCGCCGACATGCCCTCGGCCGAGAGCGCCAGCGCGACGACGGCGCCGACACCGACGAACAGAAAGCAAAGCGGCAACAGCTTGTAGCGGCGCACCCGGCCCAGCAGCTGACTTGAAATCCCGGCGCTGGAATTCAATGTCGCCATCAAGATCATCAAGCTCAGACCCGACGACGTCGCCGACCATCCGAGCGCGCTTTGCAAATACATCGGCAACAGAACGTTGAGGCTGATGATCGCGCCCCAGCCGAACGAATGCGCGACGATCGTCAGCCGCGCCGCCGGATCGGCCAGGATGGCGATCGGGATCAGCGGCTCGTCAGCGGAGAGAAGCCGGACGACAAAGCCCGCGCCCAACATCAGCGCGCAGACCAAAAGCGCCACCACCGGCGAGGACAGCCACGGATAACGCACGCCGCCGAGATTGAGCGCCAGCATGAAGGACGAGCTCGCCGTCATCACCAGCACGGCGCCGACGAAGTCGAGCCGGTGCGGCCGTTCGCGCCGCGGCAGCCGCCGCAGCATCGTCAGCGCGATCACGACCGCGACGATGCACAACGGCAAGCTCCAGAGGAAAATGACCTGCCAGGGCAGATGATCGGATATCCATCCGCCCAGAACCGGCCCGGTGCCGCCCGCGGTCGTGAACGCGATCGAGAAGTAAGTGTAATATCGGCCGCGTTCCTTCGGCGCGGCGATGTCGCCTAAGATCATATTGCCGATCGCGGTAAGCCCGCCGGCGCCGCAGCCCTGCACGATGCGGCCGCCGATCAGCATCGGCAGATTTGGCGACGCGGCGCAGATCAGCGACCCCACCATGTAAACGCCAAGTCCGATCAGCATCGCTGCGCGACGGCCGTGGATGTCGGCGAATTTGCCATAGAGCGGCGTGAGCGCGGTCGCAGCGATCAGAAACGCCGTGATCAGCCAGGGTAGATTGTGTACGTCGCCGAGACTGCGCCCGATGGTCGGCAAGGCGCTGGCGAGAATCGCCTGGTCGACCGAACCGAGGAACACCGGCAGCATCATGCTGATGGCGATCAGCCGCTTTTCCCGATGCGTCAGCAGCCTCGGCGCGGCAGCGGCGGACGCCGGAAACTGCGGCGCAAGGTCGATCGCGTGGTCGACAATGGCGATCGTCTCGCCAGCCCCCGCGGTGTCCGCGCTGCGCTCGTCATTCATTTTACACCAGTAACTGATTGTGCAGTTCCCAAGGTCATTACTGTATCAGCCCCTGATATATTTGGAAAACTTAAAGATTGGCTGGTTGTTTGTTGATCAACCAAAGTGAGAGTTGTTGCTGTAGTAGCACCATTTGTGAATCTTTTTTGTCGGGTCGGTTCCATCAACAAAGAAATCAGATGCATTAACTAATGATTTATTTGTTAATGTATCAGTAGTAGCACGGCCTACAAGAGTATCAGTGCTAGTTGGTAATGTTAATGTTCCAGTATTGGTTATTGTTGAAATAACAGGTGCCGTAGAAAATGTTTTGACGCTGGTAATTGATTGAGCAGTTCCCAATGTCATAACTGTGTCAGTCGCTGCAATATTAGGAAAATTTAAAAAAGAATGGCTTGTTGTTTGTTGATCAACTAAAGTAAGGGTTGTCGCAGTTGTTGCACCGCTAGATTGAAAACCAATTTTTTTAGTATTATCAGTTCCGTCGACATGAAATACAGAAGCATTAACTAGTGATTTATTTGTTAATGTATCAGTCGTTGCACGGCCAACTAATGTATCAGTAGTATTGGGTAATGTTAATGTTCCGGTATTAATAATTGTTCCTATTGTTCGGTCTCATAAGGTTTTATTAGAAAGTGTCTGAGTTGCATCAGTTCCGGCTATAGTTGTTGATGCATCTGGAATTGTTAGGATTCTTGTTTGGCCTGTCGTTATTCCAGATAAAGAAAATAATAATTTCTTGGTATTGTCGCTATTATTTTGAAATGTAGTAGAAGTATCAGTGAATGTTTTATTTGTAACTGTTTGTGTATTTGTCGTGCCCATAACAGCACCAGTTGCTCCATGTGCTGTTGTAGAAGCAACATGATTATCTAATGTAGTACCATCGGCAGCGATATTACGGCCACTGGCCGTTCCGTCAAAATACGACATTATTAAGAAATGTTGTGCCTGCACTAGTTGGATATTCTCCTATGGTTCCGACATTTAATCGATTAGTGACGGTCAAATTATATTCAAAAACAGAAGTCATATGTAAAAAAGTTTCTATAAGTGTTTCTTTATATGATTGAAACAAATCTTTATATAATTAAGAAAAAATAAACTAGATTCTAAGGTTTATAATTTGATTTTATGAATGATATCATTATATACTAATGATAGTAAGACGTGTCGCACTAAGTGTTGTTACTATTGTATTTGTTCCGACAACAGTTTGGACTTGTGCTCTTAAAACATTTGTAGCAGCCACATTGATTGCTACATTGATAGAACAACTACCAGCACCTGCGCCTAATACCCTATTATACATACTTGCTTGATTACCAAGACTAACAAAACCATAACCATATTAAGTTGTAAAAATGCAATTGCTGCAGTTCTGATCCACCAGCAGAAACATCTGTTCCGACATCTAAGGATATAGGCGGTCCGTCAGGACGGCGTCAAGGGCCTGACGATCATCTCCAATAACTGCGGCGCCGACGGCTACGGCCTGTGGACCCTGCTCAACAACGGCCAGGTCCGGAAGATGGTCTCGTCCTATGTCGGCGAGAATAAGCTGTTCGAGCAGCTCTATCTGTCGGGCCAACTGGAGCTGGAGCTCAACCCGCAAGGCACCCTGGCCGAGCGCATCCGCGCAGGCGGGGCCGGCATTCCCGCCTTCTTCACCCGCACCGGCGTGGGCACGGTGGTGGCCGAAGGCAAGGAGGTGCGCGAGTTCGACGGCGAGGACTATGTGATGGAGCGCTGCTGAGGGCCGACGTCGCCATCGTCAAGGGCTGGAAGGCCGATACCGAGGGCAATGTCGTCTATCGAAAGACCGCCCGTAACTTCAATCCGGTGATGGCCACGGCGGGCAAGGTGACAGTGGTGGAAGTTGAGCAGATCGTGCCGATCGGCGCCCTGGATCCGGACGAATTCACACCCCCGGCATCTATGTCGACCGTCTGATCCAAGGCGCCCACTATGAAAAGCGCATCGAATTCCGCACGGTGCGCGAGCGGCCGTCGAGCGCCAAGGAGACCGCCTAATGGCTTGGACCCGGCACCAAATGGCGGTCCGCGCGGCCAAGGAGTTGCGCGACGGCTTCTACGTCAATCTGGGCATCGGCATCCCGACCCTGGTGGCCAACGCCATTCCCCACGGCGTGACCGTCACGTTGCAGAGCGAGAACGGCATGCTGGGGATCGGGCCTTTCCCTTATGAGGACGAGGTCGATCCGGACCTGATCAATGCGGGCAAGCAGACGGTCACGGCCCTGCCGCAGTCCAGTTTCTTCTCCAGCGCCGACAGCTTCGCCATGATCCGTGGCGGCCACATCGACATGGCCGTCCTGGGCGCCATGCAGGTGGCCGAAAACGGCGACTTGGCCAACTGGACCATCCCCGGCAAGGTGGTGAAGGGCATGGGCGGGGCGATGGACCTGGTGGCGGGGGTCAAGAAGATCGTCGTGGTGATGGAGCACAACGACAAGTCCGGCGGCGCCAAGTTCGTCAAGCGCTGCACCCTGCCGCTGACCGGCGCGAGCGTGGTGGACATGCTGATCACCGACTTGGCGGTGTTCCTGCTCGACCGCAAGGGCGGCATGGCCCGGCTGATCGAGCTGGCGCCCGGCGTCACGGCGGATGAGATCCGCGCCAAGACCGAGGCCGCCTACGTGGAAGCGCCTGCCTAGAAACGCGGCGCCGCACGCCTGCGCACTGGGCGGCGACCGCGGCTCAGAGGCGTCGGGACGGCGCGTTAACAGCTGATCCATTTCTCGTCCCGACTTTGCGCGCATGTCTGCGGACGTCATGACCAACACCGAATCGACGAAGACCAACAGGGTCCTGTCCGGGCCGCGCGCGCGTCTGGCGCGTGGGCTGAGCGCGCTGGCGCGCTGGGTGCATCCGCCGCCGAGCGCCGTCACGCGCGAGGCGCTGGACAGGGCGGTCCAGGCCGCGGCCCTGGCCGAATTGCGTCTGCGCGCGGCCATCGACGCCCTGCCCGAGGGCGTGGTGTTCCTCGATCACGAGGGGCGATACATCCTGTGGAACCAGCGCTACGCGGAAATCTACCACCGCAGCGCGGACCTGTTCGAGCCGGGCCGGCGGCTGGCCGAAACCCTGGCGATCGGCGTGGCTCGGGAGACTATCCGGACGCCTTGGGTCGCGAGGAGGAATGGATCGCCGAGCGACTGGCCAAGCTGGCCAATCCAGGCGAGCGCCACGAACAGAGACTGTCGGACGGCCGGTGGATCCTGATCGAGGAGCGGCGCACGGCCGACGGCGGGCTGATCGGCCTGAGGGTCGACATCACCGAGATGAAGCAGGCGGCCGAGGAACTGCAGCACGCGGTTCAACAGGCCAAGGCGGCCAACCAGGCCAAGACCGAATTCCTCAGCAACATGAGCCACGAGATTTGCACGCCGCTGAACGGCGTGGTGGGCCTGGCGCACGTGCTGGCGCGCACCACGCTGGACGCTCAGCAGACCAAGCTGGTGTCGTCGATCGTTGATTCCGCCACCCTCCTTGAGCAGTTGCTGTCGGATATCCTGGACCTGTCGCGCATCGAGTCCGGTCGACTGGCCCTGCGCTGCGAACCGTTCTGCGTGGAGCGCCTGGTCCAGGAATTTGGCGGCCAATTTCGCCGCCAAGGCCCAGGAGAAGGGGCTGGACCTCAAGGTCGAGACCGCCCCTGACCTGCCCGCTCATGTCATGGGCGATGGGGTCCGCGTGCGCCAGGTGTTGAGCAACCTGTTGTCCAATGCGGTGAAATTCACCACCGCCGGGCAGGTGGCCCTGTCGGCGCGCCGCGAGGGCGATCAACTGGTGTTCGAGGTGGTCGACACGGGCATAGGCTTTGAGCCCGCTCAGGGCGAGCGGCTGTTCGAACGGTTCGTCCAGGCCGACGGCTCCATCACTCGCCGATTCGGCGGCTCCGGCCTGGGCTTGGCCATCTGCCGCGAACTGGCGGAAATGATGAGCGGCGTGATCTCCGCCACGGGCGAACCGGGCAAGGGCGCACCTTCCGCTTCAGCCTGCCCCTGGTTGAGGCGGACGGCGAGGCGCCGTCGATCCACGATTTGGCGACGATCTGACGTCCGGTGGGAAGGAGCGCTGCGAAGGCGCGCTATGGTTAGTTTGGCCTTAACCGCCGGCGGCGACGTCGGACCTTCAAAAACGGCTCGGAAACCAAGCTTTCCGGCGCCTTAACGCGCGGGGCCGACGGCCCGGATCATCAACAGTTTCTTAACGAAAAAGTCCGGTTTGAGACGTTTCTCCCCGTTGACGGGACTCCTGCGCTATGTCCCCATATCTGGGCATCGGGGCGCTTCGGCCACTATATATAGTGGGCAGTGCGCAATCTCTTAGGGCGGTATAGGGTTCGAAATGATCAGCGGCGAAGCGAAGAAAACGGTCGGCGCATCTCAAGATCGCGCACCGGCTCGGCCAGTTGAGCGACCTCAATTGCACCTTGTTCGGAAGGTCGAGGTCGATCGTTCGCGGGACGAACTACTGACCGATTTCGGCAAGACCACGCTGGAAGACCGCTATCTGCTGCCCGGCGAATCCTATCAGGACATGTTCGCCCGCGTGGCGACCGCCTATGCTGACGACGCAGACCACGCCCAGCGAATCTACGACTACATGTCCCGCCTGTGGTTCATGCCGGCCACGCCGGTTCTGTCCAACGGCGGCGCCGAACGCGGCCTGCCGATCTCCTGCTTCCTCAACGCCGTGTCCGACAGCCTGGACGGCATCGTCGGGGTGTGGAACGAAAACGTGTGGCTGGCGGCCAATGGCGGCGGCATCGGCACCTATTGGGGCGGGGTCCGCTCCATCGGCGAGAAGGTCAAGGGCCAGGGCCAGACTTCCGGCATCATCCCCTTCATCCGCGTGATGGACAGCCTGACCCTGGCCATCAGCCAGGGCTCGCTGCGGCGCGGCTCGGCGGCGGTCTATCTGGACGTGCACCATCCGGAGATCGAGGAGTTCCTCGAGATCAGAAAGCCGTCGGGCGACTTCAACCGCAAGGCGCTCAATCTGCACCACGGCCTGTCGATCACCGACGAGTTCATGGAGGCCGTGCGCGACGGAACGCCCTTCGGCCTGCGCTCGCCCAAGACCCACGAGGTGGTCAAGACCGTCGACGCGCGCACCCTGTGGCAGAAGATCCTGGAGATCCGGCTGCAGACCGGCGAGCCCTATCTGATCTTCTCCGACACCGTGAACCGCGCCATGCCGCAGCATCAGCGGGAACTGGGCATGAGCGTGCGTCAGTCCAACCTGTGCTCGGAGATCATGTTGCACACCGGCAAGGATCACCTGGGCAAGGAGCGCACCGCGGTGTGCTGCCTGTCGTCGGTCAACGCCGAGAAATTCCTGGAATGGCGCGATCATCCCAGGTTCGTCGAAGACGTGATGCGGTTCCTGGACAATGTGCTGGGCGACTTCATCCGCCGCGCGCCCGATTCCATGGAAGCGGCCATCTATTCGGCCACGCGCGAACGCTCGGTGGGCCTGGGTCTGATGGGCTTTCACTCGTTCCTGCAAAGCCAGAACGTGCCGTTTGAAATCCGCCCTGGCCAAGTCGTGGAACATGCGGATCTTCAAGCATGTGCGCCGCGAGGCGGACCGGGCCTCGCGCGTGCTGGCTGAGGAGAAGGGCGCCTGCCCGGACGCGGCCGAGCGCGGCCTGATGGAGCGCTTCTCGCACAAGCTGGCCATCGCCCCGACCGCCTCGATCTCGATCATCTGCGGCGGGACCAGCGCGGGCATCGAGCCGATCCCGGCCAATATCTACACCCACAAGACCCTGTCAGGCTCCTTCGCGGTGAAAAACCCGTTCCTGGAGCGCCTGCTGGAGGAAAAGGGCTGCAACACGCCCGACATCTGGAGCTCGATCCTGGAGAACGAGGGCTCGGTTCAGCACCTGGACTGCCTGAGCCAGGCGGAAAAGGACGTCTACAAGACCGCCTTCGAACTGGATCAGCGCTGGATCATCGAACTGGCGGCCGACCGCACGCCCGACATCTGTCAATCCCAGTCGCTCAACGTGTTCCTGCCGGGCGACATCGACAAATGGGACCTGCACATGCTGCACTTCAGCGCCTGGGAAAAGGGTCTGAAGTCGCTTTATTACCTGCGCTCAAAGTCGGTGCAGCGGGCCGCCTTCGCCGGCGGCGAGGTCGGCGAGCAGGCGCTGGTGGTTCACGGCGCCCGCACCGATTACGACGAGTGCCTGGCCTGCCAGTAGATCACGGGCGCGGGATCATCCATCGCCAAGGCGATCGGAGTTATCGCAACCACCGCGGAGACCGAGATCGAGACGGGCGTCCAGTCCGAGCGATCAATGAGGCCTGAAGCCGTGGAAGGCGCAGTGGCGGTTTCGGCGCCGGCCGAGGGCGCGGTCGTTCGGCCGGAGGCGGCGCTGGCCGTCATGGCCGCGGCGAGCGTCGCCGGGGTGATCGAGGCCGAAGCCATGGGGGTCAGGGACGCGCTGGTGGTCACAGCCGCGGCCGCTGCGGCCAGGCGCAGGGTCATGGGATTGCCGATATAGGTCCAGGCGTACTGGCTGGGCCCGGCCCGCTCCACCCAGCGGTAGCCGTATTCGCTCACCACCTGCCAGGGTTCGACGTGGTCGAAGCGGTTGTCGAGCACGTAGGTGCCGCGCCGGCCCTCGGCGGTGGACACGTCCACCGTCAGCACGGCGTGCATTTCGCCGCGCTCGGTATAGGCCAGGGCCATGCGCAGGGATTCCGGCGGCCAGCCGAGCTCCAGCAGGCGCTTGCGCTTGGCCAGGGCCATGTCCTTGCAGTCGCCTTCGCGGTCCGCGATCTCCCACACGTCGGCCATGCCGAACTGGCGTAGGTTCTCGGTGTAGCGGACCTTGTTGTTCACATAGCTCTGGACCTGCTCAAGCTGAGCCCAGTGCGCTTGATCGATGATCACGACCGGCATCCCGGGTCCTCCCCGTGATGATGACAGTATCGAACCCACCCTTGCGGTGCGGGAACGATAGGACCATCAGTCATGGCGGTGGCCATGGGAATGCCGTCGGCAGGGCCAACACTTGCGCATCCTACCACGCTCATCGCCAGCATGAGTATAATGACCGTCTTCACTTCGACACCCAAGGAATTATGCGTTTGTTGGGTGTAATCGTACGTGGGGGACCCTCAGATCACGTTTAGAGACCTGGTAAATGGGTGCGACAAAATGGCAGAGACAGAATGTCGCACCTTTTAAGGAATCCCGGAAAGGCGCCGCGCTAAAAGCTGTTATTTTTCAATGCCTATTCCTTAAGGGTGGAGCAAAGCGGCTAATTGGCCGACTGAGGGCCATTAAGGTTTATCCCCGGAAGTCACACCTCGTTAAGGGATTTGGTAAGGTTTCCCCAAGCGCCTGCGCTCGCGGCGCGGCAGGCTTTTTTCAACAACATCTAGCGGGTTGAGGCTGGACGAACCCCAAGATGTGGATCATCTTTCGAATGTTGTTTTCAGCTTCTGGCGCACGATATGACCGGCACGCAAAAACCAGGCCTTCTCACCGCTTCCCACGCCTACAAGCCCTTCCGCTATCCGTGGGCCTACGACTTCTGGAAGCGCCAGCAACAGGTCCACTGGATGCCCGAGGAGGTGCCGCTCGGCGAGGACTGCAAGGACTGGGCGACCAAGCTCGACGATTCCGAGCGCAACCTGCTGACCCAGATCTTCCGCTTCTTCACCCAGTCCGACATCGAGGTGAACGACAACTACATGGAGCGCTACGCGCGGGTGTTCAAACCGACCGAGGTCAAGATGATGCTCTCGGCGTTTTCGAACATGGAGACGATCCACATCGCCGCCTACGCCCTGCTGCTCGAGACCATCGGCATGCCGGAAAGCGAGTTCGGCGCCTTCCTCGAGTACCAGGCCATGCGCGACAAGCATGACTACATGCATGCCTTCGGCGTGGAGACCAACGCCGACATCGCGCGCACCCTGGCCATGTTCGGCGCCTTCACCGAGGGGCTGCAGCTGTTCGCCAGCTTCGCCATGCTGATGAATTTCCCGCGCTTCAACAAGATGAAGGGCATGGGCCAGATCGTCAGCTGGTCGGTGCGCGACGAAAGCCTGCACTGCGAAGGCATGACCAAGCTTTATCATGCCTTCAAGAAGGAGACCGGCTGCGTCACCAAGGCCGTGGCCGACGACATCATCGACTGCTGCAAGACCGTGGTCGGCATGGAGGACCGCTTCATCGACCTGGCGTTCGAGATGGGCCCGGTGCAGGGCATGACGCCGGACGACATCAAGGCCTATATCCGCTACATCGCCGACTGGCGCCTGCGCCAGCTGGAGCTGCCGACCCTCTACGGCGTGAAGGAAAATCCGCTGCCCTGGCTGCAGGTGCTGCTGTCGGGCGTGGAGCACGCCAATTTCTTCGAGGCCCGCGCCACCGAATACTCCAAGGCCGCCACCCGCGGCCAATGGCACGGCGCGGACGGCGTGTGGGCGGAGTTCGACAAGATGCAGGCGCGACGCGCGGAGACCGTGCTGCCGGCGGAGTAGGGCAGGGCCCCTGCGGCTTCCCCTCTAAAAAGTCACCTGACCTCTATTCCCGGGTTGCTGGAAGCGCTTGGGCCGGCCAGATTGGCCAGGCATTGAGCGAGTTCGGCTTCGCGAAACGGCTTGGTCAATCGCGCGAGGTCAGGCGCCACGCCCTCGCTTTCGGCGTAGCCCGACACGATGAGAACCTTGACGCCCGGATACCGCGACCTGACGAGGCGAGCCAAATCCGTACCGTTCATCCCGGCCATGAGGTGATCCGTCATGAGCAGGTCGGGGCTTAGCCCCTCCTGCATTCGCTTGAGGGCCTCTTCGGCGGAATCGGTCTCTACGATTTGGTATCCGAGGTCACGAAGCATTTCGGCCGTGCTCCCTCTAGCCAATTCCTCATCATCAACCAGCAGGGCGACGCCGGCCGAAGTGGCCGCCGGCGCCTGATTGGCGCTTGTGACCACGGCGTCGAGCGCGCTGTCACAGACCGGCAGCCAAAGCTCGACATTGGTGCCCACGCCCAGCCGACTTTGGATCGTCAGGGCGCCCCCAAGCTGGGACGCCAATCCGTGAGCCATCGACAAGCCCAAACCGGTTCCCTTGCCGACGCCCTTCGTCGAGAAAAAGGGCTCGGCCGCCCGCGCCAGCGTCGCTTCGTCCATGCCCGATCCCGTGTCGGCGACCGACAGCCTGACATATCGGCCCGGAGCGAGATCCAGGGAGTCGTTGGCATGAACCTCGCCCTCGGTCGCCGAGATGCGGAGCGTGCCGCCGTTAGGCATCGCGTCGCGGGCGTTCACGCTGAGATTGAGAAGCGCCATTTCAAGCTGATTTTGGTCGGCCCTGGCGAAGGGGAGATCCTCGGGCGCCTCAATGGACAATCTGATCTGGGGTCCGGAAGTGCTGGCGATGAGATCGGCCATGTCCGCCATGAGCTTGCCGATGTCGACCGCCGTCGGCTGGAGCGGCTGGCGACGGGCGAAGGCGAGAAGCCGTTGCACGAGGATCTTGGCGCGTTCGGCGGATTGAACGGCGCCGCTGATCAGACGCTGCTCGCGCTGGCCGCCGACGCCTCTTCGCTGAAGCATGTCGAGCGCGCCGACAATCGGTGTGAGCAAATTGTTGAAGTCATGGGCCACGCCGCCGGTCAGCTGTCCCATGGCTTCCATTTTTTGGGCCTGCCGAAGCGCTTCTTGCGCGCTCACCAGCTCGCCGGTCCGTTCGGCGACCCGCTTCTCAAGCGTCGCGTTCAACTCGCGCAAAGCCTCTTCCGCCAGCTTCCGGGCGCTGATGTCACGACAGAAGATGGCGACGCCGTCGGGCACGCGATAGGCGTCGACTCCGATCCATGCGCTGCGCCCGTCCGGCCATTCGTAGTCAATCTCGACCGACCCAGGAGCGCCCTCTCGCATAACCCGCTTGTAGAGGCGCCCCTGCGGGCCCTCTTCGCTGCCAGGCCAAAGGTCCCAGTGAGACTTGCCAAGGATCGCCTCGCGCGGTCGCCCGTCGAGGCGCAGGCCCTCGTTGTTGATCTCGGCGACGCGAAATTCGTGGTCGAGAAGGACATAGCCCTCGGTCATTTGCTCGAGCACCCGACCGGCGCGGGCCTCGGCCTCCGCCACCGTTTCGGCGGCTTCACGCCTGACGCGGGCCATGGCGATGGTCGCTTGGACACGAGCGAGCAACTCGCGCGTCGAAAAGGGCTTGACCAGATAGTCGTCCACGGCCGCGTCAAGAGCCTCGACCTTCGCCTCTTCCCCGGCGCGCGCCGAGAGGAAAATGACCGGCAGATCGCGCAAGGCTGCGTCGCCGCGGATCGCCTTCAGCAGGCCGAACCCGTCGAGCCCCGGCATCATCACGTCGGTGACCAACAGATCGGGCCTGTTCGCCCGGATCGCCGCGAGCGCCTGCTCGCCGTCGCTCAAGGCCTGGACTTCGTAGCCCTGTTCTTCCAGCAGGCGCCGGATGTAATTGCGAAGGTCGGCGTTGTCGTCGGCGAGGATGATTCTTTGGCGTCCAGCGGACGCCGCCGCCGTGAACAGGCTAGGCCGCGCCTCCGCCCTTGTCTCCTGGGCGGACTCGTCCGGCAGCCAACGAAGCGCCTCTTGAACGAAGGACTCGGCCCTGGCGACCGAAGGCGTGACATCCGGCGACAAATCTATGCGTTCCGCCGGCAGATGCTCGCGTCCAAGCGGCAGGCTGATGGCGAAACTGGTTCCGACATCGATCTCGCTCTGCACGGAAATTTGCCCGCCGTGCTGAGCGACCAATTCCTTCACCAGCGCCAAGCCGATGCCCGAGCCCTCGAAACTGCGTCCCTTGGCGCCCTCGACCCTGTGAAAGCGATCGAACAAGCGCGGCAATTCTTCGGACGGGATGCCGGCGCCTGTATCGCGTATTGTTAGAACCGCGGCCCTTCCCTGTTGCCGCAAGGTTACCGCAATCTCCCCCTGGAGCGTGAATTTGAAGGCGTTCGAGAGGAGATTGAGGACAATCGTCTCCCACATCGCGCGGTCCAGGTAGACGGCCTCGGACAAGGGCGGGGCGTCGACGATGAGCTTCAAGCCCGCCCTATCGATGGCGGACCTGAAGGATGAGGCGAGATCGATTGTGAGCGCGGCCAGATCCGTCGGTCGATAGTTCGCCTGCAGGCGCCCGGCCTCGATACGGGAGAATTCGAGGAGCGCATTGACCAGCCGCAGCAGGCGAAGCGCATTGCGATGAGCGACTTCGAGCCGATCGCGCTGTTCCTGCGGCAGGCTTTCCGATTGCGCGAGCGCGTCCTCCAGCGGCCCAAGCATCAGCGTCAGCGGCGTTCGGAACTCGTGACTGACATTGGAGAAAAAGACCGTTTTCGCCCGGTCGATCTCTGACAGGACTTCGGCGCGCGCCTTGGCGCTTTCATATTCATCGGCCCGTGCGATCGCGGCGGCGATCTGCCCGGTCAAAAGCTCGATAAACCCTCGATAGTCGGCGTCGAAGGCGCGGTGGGGGTTAAGCCCGGCGACGAAATACCCGACCGGCGCGCCGCCTTCGGAGTTTGTAATGGGCGCCACAAGCGCCTGATCGGGTGGTTTCTGCCAGTAGAGGAGCGGCAGGTCGGCAACCGCTTCCTTGGGCAGGGCCACGGTTTGGGCGCGCGATCTGGCCTGCACGAACGGCCACGGCGTCTGGTGATCATCGAGGCGGAGGCGCGAAGGGGTGGCTGGGGTGTCCCTTTTCAGCCCGTGGATCGCGGCGAGATGCGCCTCGTTTGGGTCCTGGCCGATGAGATAGACCATGCCGAACGGCACGTCGGGCGCGGCGCCATCGAAGCACTCCGTCTTGGCCTGCATGACCTCGGTGCGGGTGGACGCGGCGGACAGGCGCGCGCCCATGTCCCGCAGCAGGTCCAGCTGCCTTTCCCCGATCACCCGCTCGGTCACCTCGGCAACCACGCAGAGCATGCCGACGGTCTTGCCCGCGTCGTCCGCCAGGGGCGAGTAGGAGAAGGTGTGATAGGTCTCTTCGAGAAACCCGCTGCGTTCCAGATAGAGCCGCAGGGCTTCGTCCCAGGTCGCCTGTCCGGTCGTCAACACATGCTCGATGCGGGGCCCGATATCTGGCCAGATTTCAGCCCAGACCTTGTCCGATCGCGTCCCGAGCACCCAGTCGCGCTTGACTCCCACCGTCGGCAAATAGGCGTCATTACAAAAGAAGGTGAGCTCCTCGCCCCACGCCATCCACATGGCGAACCGAGACGTCAGCAGGATTCGAACGACGGTCCTGAGGCTTTGCGGCCAGGTTGCTGGGTCGCCGATCGCCGTGCCGGACCAGTCAAGCGCGCGCATGCGCGCGCCCATCTCTCCACCCCCGGCGAGAAAATTCGTCGCCGTTTGGTCAGGCTCATCGAAGCGAACTGCGCGCCTCGACCTCACGTTTGCGCCTCAACCGGCCGAATATGAGACCCCCATGGCACGAAGCGGGGCGCCTTCAAACTTCGCCCACGCCGCCTGGTATGAATGCGCTTCAATCCAAACTGTTCCGCCCTGGCCGACGACCCGTTGCCCGCGCGCCTCCATTGCGAACCATGCTTTCCGTCTCAGCGATGCCGTGAATTGTGAGGCCCAAAAAAAGGGAGCGCGCCCGTCGCTAGGCGACGGACGCGCACGGGACCTTGGACCTCCATCCCGGCCTTCAGATTGGCCCGGGTCCGGCCCAAGGCCTAATCACTAGGGCGTGAGGCGGCCGCCCCGCCTGCTTTTTCCTCGCAATTTCACAGTCCGACGCCTTTGTGGAATCCGTCTCGAACGAGACCTTGCGCACGAAATGCATCTAAGATATATCGATACACTAAGATGTATCTTAGAGGAGCGGTCATGCACAGACATCCATGGGGCCATAAGGCCTGTTCACCCATCGGCCTGGGCCGCGGGTCCGGCCATTTCGGTCGCGCCTTTCGCGCCGGCCATCACGGCCCCGGCGGATCGCGCCGGCGAATGTTCGATCAGGGCGATTTGCGCCTGGTCATTCTTCACCTGATCTCGGAAAGGCCCCGCTACGGCTACGACATCATCAAGGCCATCGAGGAAAAGCTTTCGGGCCTCTACAGCCCCAGCCCAGGCGTGGTCTATCCGACCCTGACCCTGCTGGAGGAGATGGGCCTGATCGCCGCCCAGACCACGGACGGCAAGAAGCTGTTCGCCATCACCGATCAGGGCCGCGAGCAGCTGCAGGCCAATGACGCGGCCGTGCAGGCCATCCTGGAACGGATGCAGACCGCCGGCGCGGCCTATGGCGGCGGCGCGCCGCAGATCCTGCGCGCGATGGAGAACTTCAGGGCCGCCCTGCGCCTGCGCCTGGCGCGCGGCCCTTTGACCGACGAGCAGATCAAGGCCATCGCCGCGGAACTGGACGGCGCCGCCACGCGGATTGAGGCGATCTGAAACCCACCCCTGGTCCGGCCGCGCGCCGCGCGCTATGGGCGGTCGCATGGACCAGGTCGCTATCATCGAACGGCCCTGGCGCGAGCCCGCCGCGGCCGCTCGTCCCTTCGCCGAGGAGCCGTACGCCCTGCTGCTGTCCGGTTGGGGCGGCTGGTCCTATCTGGCGCGAACGCCCGATCAAGTCCTGCGCGTGGCGGGGGATGATCCCCGAAACGCCTTCGCCGCCCTGGCCGAGGGCCTTGCGGCGCCCCGAGCCTGGCGGGCGGGCGGGCCGCCGTTTCAAGGGGGCTGGGCCGGACTGATCGCCTATGAGTTCGGCGCGCGCGCCGAGCCGGTGGCACTGCCGCGTCACCCCGATTGGCCCGACCTGGACTGCGGTCTCTACCGCGGGCTCGTGGCCTTCGACCATGATCAGCGCCGGGTCCTGGCCGTGGGTCGGGGGGCGGACGCGGCCGAGGCGCATGCACGCGCGGCGCAAGCCGCCGAATGGCTGGACGTGGTCTGTTCGACGCCAGAGCCGGACGAAGGGCCGATGAGCGAGACTCTGACGCCGTCGTCCGCCCAGGCTTATGAGGCCCAGGTGACTGAAGTCGTCGCCCGCATCGCCGCCGGCGAGATCTTCCAGGCCAATATCGCCCGCCGCTGGACCGGCCGCCTGGCCGCGGGCCGCACGCCCTACGCCCTGTTCGAGCGCCTGTTGCGCGACAGCCCCGCGCCCTTCGCCGGCTATCTGCGCCTTGAGGGACGCGCGGTGGTGTCCAATTCACCCGAACGCTTCATCCGCATCGATCCGCGCTCAGGCCCCCTGGCCTTCACCCAGCCGATCAAGGGCACACGCCCGCGCGGCGATACGCCCGCCGCCGACGCAGGCCCTGGCCCAGGAACTGCTCGACGACCCCAAGGAACGGGCGGAAAACCTGATGATTGTGGACCTCATGCGCAACGATCTGGCCCGTGTCAGCCGCCCGGGCGCGGTGAAGGTCCCGGCCCTGTTCGCCCTGGAAAGCTACGCCAATGTCCATCACCTGGTCTCCACCGTCACCGGCGAGCTGCTGGCGGGGGTGGGACCGGCCGAGGTGCTCAGGGCGGCTTTTCCGCCGGGCTCGATCACCGGCGCGCCCAAGGTTCAGGCGATGAAGGTGATCGCCGGATTGGAGGCGCCGCGCGGGCCCTATTGCGGCTCGCTGTTCTGGGCGGGGTTCGACGGGGGCATGGACTCCAGCGTCCTGATCCGCACCGTGGCCTGCGTGCAGGACGCCGCGGGCTGGCGCATCGAGGCCGGGGCGGGGGCGGGCGTCGTCGCCGACAGCCGTCCGCGCGCCGAACGCCTGGAGACCGAGGCCAAGATCGAAGCCATCCGTAGGGCGCTGTGCGCCGATGCGCCCGCCGGAGCCGGGCCATGAGCGACGTCATTCCGCCGGACGATCGTGGCCTTCTGCTGGGCGACGGACTGTTTGAAACCGTCCTGTTCAAGGCCGGCCGGCCGATCCTGTGGGAGGCCCATATCCAGCGTCTGAGCCGGGCCTGCGCCGTTATCGGCCTGGCCGAACCTGACCCCATGCTCTTGGCGCGCGAAGCCGCAAAGGCCTTGGCCGCCGCCGGCCTCGACGTGGTCCGCGCCGCCGTTCGGCTGAGCTGGACGGCGGGCTCGGGGGGGCGGGGGCTGGAGCGAACGCCTCTGGCCAAACCTCGCCTGATCGTCACGGCCGCGCCGACGCAGCGACCGGACGCGCCCGCGATCCTGGCCCTGAGCGCCATTCGCCGCAACGAGACCTCGCCGACTTCGCGTCTGAAGACCCTGGCCTATCTGGACAATGTCCTGGCGCGGGAGGCGGCGCGAGCCGCCGGGGCGAACGAGGCTTTGATGTTGAATGGGCGAGGCGAACTGGCCTGTTGCGCCGCGGCCAACCTGTTCTGGCTCAAGGGCGATCGCCTGTTCACGCCCGCGCTGGATTGCGGCGCACTGGATGGGATCATGCGCGCGCAGGTTCTGGCCGCGGCCCCGGCGCTGGGCCTTGAGCCCATCGAAATCCGAGCGGGCGTTCAGGCGCTGGACGGCGCCGCGGTGTTCATCACCAACAGCTTGATCGGCGTGCGCCCGGCGGTGTCTCTGGATGGGCGCGCTTTGGGCATGGACGCGCGGGTCGAGGCGCTGGGCCAGGCGTTGGATGAGGTGAGCTGAGACTAAGGCTGGCCGGACAGGGCCGCGGTCACGGGCGCGGACACCGCCGACGCCGGGCCGCTTGGCGCAGCCGAGGGCGCGGCGCCGGCGACGGAGCCCGCGCCGCTGATCTTTTCGCAGCGAAGGGCGCAGGAATACTCGCTCTGCTGGGCCCCGCGGAACACTGACACATGGTCCTCGTCGCTGGCGCTTACGATGACGGCGCCGGAAAACACCGTCCGGCCCGCCTCGTCCATCACCACCAGATTGGTGCGGCCGAAGGCCTTGCCGTGCACCAGCAGATGATGGTGATCGATCACGGTCACGTCCGCGATGGCCGGATCGCCCACCAAAACATCCGCCGCCGAGCCAGAGAAGCTGAGCGGCCGGGTCTCGCTGAGCGGCACGCTCATGCCCGCCGCCGCCGCGCGGGGCGGGCGCGCTCCCAGGGCCCCCGCGCAGGTCAAGACCCCCACGGCAAGGATGGTCAAGAAACGACCCGAAGCATTGGCGAGCATAGATTGGACCGCTGAGAGACGCGCGACACCCACTTCGTCGCCCGCGGATGCTGGGCCGGATCGGTCAAGAAAGTCTGAACGCGTCGCGCGCCGCTCGCGCGCGCGAACTCGATAAAGACGCGCCGCCCCCGAAACGGGCCAATTTCACGAGCCTTAGTTAATCGATTTTAATAGTAAAGAACGAGAAACTATAAATAGTTTTTGGCCACATGACCATGTTCACCAGGCATTAACATAGTAATGGCAAATTCTCGAAGTCATCGGGGGCAAGCAGGCCGTAGGGGCTTGATCCTCCTTCTAACTGCTTGCTGAACAGGAGATATTTATGAATAAGTTCTTCGCGCGTTTTGTTAAGGACGAGTCCGGCGCCACGGCCATCGAGTATGGCCTCATCGCGGCTCTGATCGCGGTGGTGATCATCTCGGGCGCTACCGCCCTCGGCACCGCCTTGAACTCCAAGCTGCAAACGATCGGCAACAGCGTCACCAGCGCCGGTTCGTAAGCGACCTAACCGCGCCGGGCGGCGATCTTCGCCGCCGGCGCCCGAATGAGGTTCCTCCCGGAACTTCAAAGCAGGCGGGGCCCGGAACCCCGCCTGCTTTTCTTATGCCCGACAGGGGCGGCTTGCAGGATTCGGGAAACCCTTGGTTCACCTTCTGGACCGATGGTGCATCCCAGCCGACCCCGACTCGCCAGCACAAGCTCACGCCCCATGCCCGTCCCCGTTCAAGCCGCGGCGCTCCTGCTCTTTCCCGTCCTGGTCATCTGGGCGGCACTGAGGGACGCCACCAGCTTCACCATTCCCAACTGGCTGAGCATCGCCCTGTCCGTCGCCTTTCTTGCGGCGGCCGCAGTCGTCGGCGCGCCCCTGGGCCTGATCGGCGTGAACCTGGCGGTCGGACTGGCCGGGCTGGCGATCGGTCTGGCCCTGTTCGCCCTGGGCTGGATCGGCGGGGGAGACGCCAAGCTGTTCGCCGCGGCGAGCCTGTGGCTCGGCTGGCCGGCCCTGACCACCTTCCTGCTGGCGACCACCCTGGCCGGCGGAGCTCTGGCCGTAGTGCTCTTGGGTCTGCGCGCCCAGCCGGTGCGAGCGCACACCCCCGTGCTCAGCGGCTGGATGGATCGGCTGACGACGCCCGGCGCGCCCGCCCCTTACGGCGTGGCCATAGCCTGCGGCGCCCTGATGGCCTTTCCAGCCTGCAAGCTGGTGCAATTCAGTCATTTGGCCGCGCCCTTCGGTCACTGAAATAGACCGGTTCCTTAGGCCGCCGTTAACCACGAAGCGCCGATGGTCGGCCCAGTCTGAGGGCGCCATTCGTTAACGCCTGCGCCCCACAGTCGCTGTTGTGGTTTTCCCCGGAGGCCGCCCCCAGATGGGAGCCGTTCGTCTCGCCATCGTCCTTACTGTTGCAGCCATTGCAGCGCTCGCCCTGGCCATGCTGGTGCGATCGATGACGGCCGCGCATAAGCCGCCGCCCCAACCCGTGCTCGCCCAGGCGACTGAGAAGCCCATGACCCGGGTCCTGGTCGCCAAGCATGACCTGAAGGTGGCCGACCGGATCAACTCGGACAATGTCGGCTGGCAGCCCTGGCCCTCCGACACGGTCAATCCAGCCTATATCACCGGCGGCGTGGCCACGACCCAACCCGATCTCGCGGCCAAGGCGACCAATGTGGTGGAGAACGTCGCGCGCAGCGACGCGGTGATGCAGTCCCTTTCCGGCTCGCTGGTGCGTGAGCCGATCCTGGCCAACGAGCCCATCACCCAGGGCAAGCTGGTGCGCGGCGACGGCAGCTTCATGGCGGTCAAGCTTCCGGCCGGCATGCGCGCCATGTCCATTCCGATCACCGCGGAGTCCGACGCCGGCGGCTTCGTCCTGCCCGGAGACCGGGTGGACGTGGTGCTCAACCTCAAGAACCAGCCCAGTGGCGACCCCAACGCCGCCAAGACCGCCTCCAGCAGCCTGGTGATGCGCAATATCAAGGTGCTGGCCATCGACCAGACCACCGATCCCAAGGCCCAGCAGGCCGCGATGATCGGCTCGACCGCGACGCTGGAGGTTCCCGCCGCCGACGTGGACGTCCTGGCCCGGGCCAAGACCCAAGGCGATCTGATCCTCATTTTACGCTCCTACGCCGACGCCGCGGGACCCAGCGGCCGCGCAGGATCGTCTTCGTCCGCGGATCTGGGCGATGTGGTGCGGGTCTATCGCAGCGATCAGGTCACTGAAGTGCGGGTGGCGCGATGAGCCGGCGCCTGGGCAAGACCATCCACGTCGCCGCTCTCGCCGCCTGCGTGGCGGCCAGCGCGACTTGGCCCGTCTTGGGCTATGGACAGGCTTTCGGCCCGGCCTTGGCCGGGGGACG
This sequence comes from uncultured Alphaproteobacteria bacterium, assembly GCA_963804105.1. GTDB lineage: Bacteria > Pseudomonadota > Alphaproteobacteria > Caulobacterales > Caulobacteraceae > BOG-938. Next base: position 183,330 of record CAWDPL010000021.1, on the reverse strand, counting down.
CGCGGTCGACGCCCAGAGCGAGGACGGCGTTGTGCGCGTGGATCTGTCGGCGGAGGGCCGCGGTTCGCACGCCCTGGCCCTGCCCAAGGGCAAGTCGGCCATCGTCGAACTGCCGGTGGACGCCCGCGATGTGCTGGTGACCAATCCGTCCGTAGCCGATGCGGTGCTGCGCTCGCCGCGCCGCATCTATGTGCTGGGCGTGGCGTCGGGCCAGACCGATGCGGTGTTCTTCGACGCCGCCGGCCGCCGCATCCTCAGCCTGGACATCAGCGTGACCCAGGACACCGGCGCCCTGGCCGGCGTCTTGAACCGGCTCCTGCCCGGATCGGCCATCAAGGTCGAGGCGGTCAACGACTCAGTGGTCCTGACCGGCCAGGTCATGAACAGCTCAGACGCGGAAAAGGCCCAGCGCCTGGCCGAGCGCTTCGTCGCCAAGCCGGAACAGGTGGTCAATATGCTGTCCATCGCCGGCAAGGAGCAGGTGATGCTGAAGGTGCGCATCGTGGAGATGCAGCGCAACATCATCAAGCAGCTGGGGTTCAATCTGTCGACCGTGGTCAACCAGGCCGGTCAGGACCAGTTCCTGTTCGGCACGGCCGCGACCTTCGGCGTCAACGGCGCCCTGCTCGGCGGACTGAGCGGCGCGGGATACAACTTCAACAGCACCCAGCAACCGGAACTTCAGGTTCCATGCGCCACCGGCGTCAGCGGCACCTGTTATCAGGTTATCCACGGGCCTCAGTCGGGCGCCTCCAACTGGAATACGGCCACCAATCAGACGACAGCGGGCAATCCGGGCCTCAACAAGGCGGGCGCCACCATCGACGCCTTCGAACAGGTCGGCCTGGTGCGCACCCTGGCCGAGCCCAATTTGACCGCGGTGTCCGGCGAGTCGGCCAAGTTCCTGGCCGGCGGCGAATTTCCTGTCCCGACAGGCGAAGACAACACCGGCAAGGTGTCCATCGAATTCAAGCCCTACGGCGTGGGCCTGGGCTTCACCCCGGTCGTGCTGTCGGGCGGAATGATTTCGTTGAAGGTGTCCACCGAGGTGTCCGAACTGACCAGCCAGGGCTCCTTCACCCTGGCGACCAGTTCGACCGCCTCAAGCACCGGCCCCAGCACCAGCTCGGCGGGCATCACCATTCCGGGGCTGAAGGTGCGCCGCGCCGAGACGACGGTGGAGCTGCCCTCCGGCGGCGCCATGATGATCGCGGGGCTGATGCAGCAGGAAACCCAGCAGGACCTGGCGTCCTTGCCCGGGCTGATGGACCTGCCGGTGCTCGGCGCCCTGTTCCGCTCGCGCGATTATCTCTCGGGCGAAACTGAACTGGTGGTGATCGTCACCCCCTACATCGTCAAATCAACCTCGCCCGACAAACTGCAGACCCCGATCGACGGGCTGCAGACCGCCGGCGACCTGGAGACCGATCTGCTGGGCCGGTTGAACAAGGTCTACAACACGCCGCCCGCCGCCGTGTCCGGGCGCACCTATCAGGGGCCCTATGGCTATGTCATCGAATAGCGGCGCCGCAGCCCTGCTTCGACCCATCGTCATGGCCGTGACGGCGTCGCTCGCCCTCGTGCTGACGGGTTGCGCTACGGGCCATGATCAGGAGAACGCGAGGGCCAAGGCGGCGGTCACGCCGAGCCAGCTTTATAAGCTGCAAGCCGAGGACCAGTCTGACGAGATTTCGCTGGCCATCCATGCCGGGGCCCTCTCCGCCGCCCAGGATGAGGCGGTGAGGGCCCTCGCCGCGCGCTGGCGAGACGGCGGCGCGCGATCGATCCGGATCATCGCGCCCAGCAGCGCCGACTCCACAGCCGCCTACCGGACCGCCCAGGCGGTGCGTGATCGATTGATCGCGGACGGCGTTCCCGCCGCCGCCATAGAACAAAGCGCCTATGACGGGGCAGGCGACGTCCAGGCTCCGCTCAGGGTCAGCTTCGTGCGCTTCCAGGCCGAGGTTCCGGCCTGCGGCCAGAGCTGGGAGGACCTGACGGCCACGAAAAACAACACGGTCCAATCCAATTTCGGCTGCGCGGTGACTGCCAATCTGGCGGCGATGATCGCCGATCCGGCGGACATCGCCGGTCCAAGGGCCGCCGGCTCGGCCGACGCGGGCCGACGCGTGTCGGTCATCCAGTCCTACCGCAAGGGCGACGTCACTTCGGCCAACGCCGACAACAAGGCCTCCGGCGTGATCTCTAACGCGATCGGCGGCCAATGACCGGCCCCATCCGCAACGATCCCTTCGACACCGGCTTCGAGGCCGAGGACGAATTCGCGCCGCCCGCCGGCGGGGACGGTTGGGCCTCGCCCGCGGCCGCGGCCGGCCTGGCGTTCGACGCCTCGGCCCTGGGCGGAGAGCCCTTTGAGCCGGCTCCGGACGCCCCGCTGTACGATCCCTTCGCGCCAGACGCCGGCCCCGCGCGCGGCGGCGCGTTTGAGGATTTCTACAGCCACGATTCGCCCAAGACGCCCGACCCCGACTTTGACGCGCCGGCCTATGCCGCGGGGCCGCGTTCGGCCAATCCCGTGGCCGACATGCAGGCCGACATCGAGGCGTCGCTCAGCCACGCCGGCGTGCCGCGCATCGCCATTCACATTTTCTGCGAGCGTCCCGAAACCGCCGCATTGGCCGACGTCGCCACGCGCGACCGTCGGCTCTCACGCGCCGCGGTCACCAGCTTTCCCGGCGGGCTGGTCGAGGCGGTGTCCCTCTATCAGAACCAGCCCACGCCTTCCCTGGTGATCGTCGAATGCGCCGAGCAGGGCCCCGCGCTGCTGGACTCTCTCGACCGCCTGGCCGAGGTGTGCGATCCGGGCACCAAGGTGCTGGTGATCGGTCAGACCAACGACATCACCCTCTACCGCGAGCTCATGCGCCGCGGCGTCAGCGAATATCTGGTGCCTCCGCTGCAGCCGCTGCAGCTGATCAACGCCATCTCGAGTCTGTACGCCGACCCGGCCGCGCCGTTCGTGGGCCGCTCCGTGGCGGTGCTGGGCGCCAAGGGCGGGGTGGGCGCTTCGACCCTGGCGCATAACCTGGCCTATGCCCTGAGCGAGCGGATGCAGGCCAATACGGTGCTGGTGGACCTGGACCTGCCGTTCGGCACGGCGGGGCTGGATTTCAATCAGGACCCGCTGCAGGGCGTGGTCAACGCCCTGACTCAGCCCGATCGCCTGGACCCGGTGCTGCTGGAGCGGATGATGGTCCGCTGTTCCGAAAAGCTCAGCCTGTTCGCCGCGCCCGCGACCCTGGACGACGATTACGACATCGCGCCGGAAGCCTTCGAGGAGGTGGTGGGTAAGATCCGCTCGACCGCGCCCTTCGTGGTGTTCGACCTGCCCCATCTGTGGTCCAACTGGATGCGGCGCACCCTGCTGGCCGCCGACGATGTGGTGCTGGTGGCCACGCCCGAGCTGGCCAGCCTGCGCAACGCCAAGAACCTGGTGGACCTGATGCGCCAGGGTCGGCCCAACGACGGTCCGCCCAAGCTGGTTCTCAACCAGGTCGGCGTGCAGGGCCGCCCCGAAATTCCGGTCAAGGACTTCGGCGAGGCGCTGGGCCTTGTCCCGGCCCTATGCCTGCCGTTCGACGCCAAGCTGTTCGGACAGGCGGCCAACAACGGTCAGATGCTGGAAGAGGTCAACGGCAAAACCCGAGTGGTGGACGGCATCAATCACCTGGCCCAGTTGATCGGCCGCCGAGAGGCGGCCCCGCCCAAGGCCAAGGCGTCGCTGCTCAGCGCCCTGTTCAAGCGTAAGTAGGAGCCCCGGTGTTTGGAAAGCGCGCAGGCGAAATAGCCGAAAAGGCTCCCGCGCCGCCGCCCGCTCAGGCCGGCGCGCCCGTGGCGGTGCGCCCCAAGCCCATCGAGAAAGCCGCCCCGGCCGTCCGCCCCACCGTCCCCGCCGCCGGGGTCAGCGCCAAGGGCTCCTCGGGCCTTGATCAGCTGCGCGCCGCCCAGGCGCCGGTCACCGAGATCGTCCGCCCTCAGAGCGACTACTATCACGCCACCAAGACCACCATCTTCAACGCCCTGATCAACACCATCGATCTGGCTCAGCTGGCCCAGCTCGACACCAAGAACGCCGGTGAGGAAATCCGGGACATCGTCGCCGAGCTGGTGGCGATCAAGAACGTGTCCATGTCGGTGGCCGAGCAGGAGCACCTGGTCCAGGACATCATCAACGACGTCCTCGGCTACGGCCCGCTGGAGCCCCTGCTGGCCCGCGACGACATCGCCGACATCATGGTCAACGGCGCCGCCCGGGTGTTCATCGAAGTGGGCGGCAAGGTCCAGCTGACCAATGTGCGCTTCCGCGATAACGCCCAGCTGATGAACATCTGCCAGCGGATCGTCTCCCAGGTGGGCCGGCGAGTGGACGAGTCATCGCCGATCTGCGACGCGCGCCTGCCGGACGGTTCGCGCGTCAACGTCATCGCTCCGCCCCTGGCGCTGGACGGCCCGACCCTGACCATCCGCAAGTTCAAGAAAGACAAGCTGACCATGCGCAATCTGGTGGAGTTCGGCTCCATCAGTCCCGAGGGCGCGCGCGTGCTGGGCGTGATCGGCGCCTCGCGCTGCAATATCGTGATCTCCGGCGGCACCGGCTCGGGCAAGACCACCCTGCTGAACACCCTCACGGCCTTCATCGACCCGTCCGAACGGGTGGTGACCTGCGAGGACGCCGCCGAACTGCAGCTGCAGCAGCCCCACGTGGTGCGCCTGGAAACCCGCCCGCCCAACCTGGAGGGCCAGGGCCAGATCACCATGCGCGACCTGGTGCGCAACTGCCTGCGCATGCGTCCGGAGCGGATCATCGTGGGCGAGGTGCGCGGGCCCGAGGCCTTTGACCTCCTGCAGGCCATGAACACCGGCCACGACGGCTCCATGGGCACCTTGCACGCCAACTCCCCGCGCGAGGCCATCAGCCGTATCGAGTCCATGATCACCATGGGCGGCTACGGCCTGCCCTCGCGCACCATCCGCGAGATGATCGTAGGATCGGTGGACGTGGTCATCCAGGCCGCGCGCCTGCGCGACGGCTCGCGCCGCATCACCCACATCACCGAGGTGGTGGGGCTGGAAGGCGATGTGATCATCACCCAGGACCTGTTTGTCTACGAGATCACCGGCGAGGACGCCGAGGGTCGGGTGGTGGGCAAGCACCGCTCCACCGGCATCGCCCGGCCCAGGTTCTGGGATCGCGCCCGCTACTTCGGCCTGGAGCGCGAACTGGCCGAAGCCCTCGACGCGGCGGAGTAGGGGTCATGCTTCTGATCATGGTGGCCGTCCTCGCCTTCGTCGCCATCGCCGGCGTCGGCTTCGTCCTGGCCGGCGCCTCGGCTTCCAGTCAGCGCGCCACAAGGCGCGCCCAGGCCATCACAGCCCCGCGCGGCCGCACCGAAAAGGCTCAGCGCGTCGGCCGCGCGCGCCAGCCAGATGGACGCCTCGCAACGGCGCAAGCAGATCGTCCGTTCCCTGAAGGAAAACGAGAAACGGCAGAGGGCCGCGGCCTTCAACCTGACCAACCGCCTGCAGCAGGCCGGGCTCAATGTCTCCGTCCAGGCCTTCTGCATCGGCGCGGCTGGGTTCGGGCTGGTGTGCATGGCCATGGCCCTGACCGCCCATCAACCGCTCTATCTGGTGCTGCTGATCGGCTTTGTCGGCGGCGCCGGAGTTCCGTTCTGGTTTTTAGGGGTCTTGGCCAAGCGGCGGCGCGCCAAGTTCGTCCTGGCCTTCGCCGACGCCACCGACATCATCGTGCGCGGCATCCGTTCGGGCCTGCCGCTACACGATTGCCTCAAGGTGATCGGCCGGGAATCGCCTGAACCCCTGGCCGGCGAGTTCCGCCGTCTGGTGGAGAACATCGGCATGGGCATGCCGCTGGAGCAGGCCCTGGACAAGATCTGCGAGCGCATGCCCACGCCGGAGATGCGCTTCTTCTCCATCGTGCTCAACATCCAGCAGAAGGCGGGGGGCAATCTGGGCGAGGCCCTGGCCAATCTGTCGTCGGTGATCCGCGGCCGGCGGCTGATGCGCGAGAAGGTCAAGGCGCTCTCGGGCGAGGCGGTGGCCTCGGCCTTCATCATCGGCGCCCTGCCGCCCCTGGTGATGCTGCTGATCACGGTGACCAGTCCGAAATATCTGAACATCATGTTCACCGATCCGCGCGGCCACATGATGCTGGGGGTCGCGGTGCTCTTGATGGTCATGGGCATCCTGGTGATGCGCAAGATGATCAACTTCAAGATCTGAGGCCGTCATGAGTTTGATCGATCTGGCCGAAGACCCCTCCAACATCCTCACCGTCGGCGTGGCCGCCCTGGCCTTCGCCACCATGGTCACCCTGGCCGCGCCCTTCCTCAAGCGCGACACCCTGGAAGTGCGGCTGAAGTCGGTGGCCAACCGCCGCGAGGAACTGCGCCGCCGTTCGCGCCAGGCCATGACCAAGGACAATCCCTCCCTGCGCCAGACGGACGAGGGGATGTACAAGAAGGTGGTGGAGCGTCTGCAGCTGTCCAAGCTGCTGGAAGATCCCAAGGTGGTGGACCGGCTGGCGGAGGCGGGGTTCCGCGGGCCGAGGCCGGTGACCACCTTCTATTTCTTCCGCTTCGTCAGCCCATTCGTGGTGTTCGCGCTGTTCGCCTTCTATCTGTTCTTCGTCAAGGACTTCGGCCTGCCGGCCAATCTGCGTCTGGCCCTGTCCTTCCTCGGCTTCGGCCTGGGCTTCTACGCGCCCAATCTCTACATCACCAACCTGGCGACCAAGCGACGCCAGAGCATCGTCGCGGTGTTTCCCGACGCGCTGGATCTGCTGCTGATCTGCGTGGAGTCGGGCATGTCGATCGAATCGGCCCTGCAGAAGGTCAGCCAGGAGGTCGGCTCCAGCTCCATCGAGCTGGCCGAGGAGATGTCGCTGCTGGTGGCCGAACTGTCCTATCTGCCCGAACGGCGTCACGCCTACGAGGGCCTCGCCCGGCGGGTGAACTATCCGGGCATCAAGTCGGTGGCCACGGCCATGATCCAGGCCGAGCGCTACGGCACCCCGCTCGGCGGCGCCCTGCGCGTCATGTCCAAGGAAAACCGCGAGCTGCGCATGGCGGCGGCGGAAAAGAAGGCCGCGGCCCTGCCGGCCAAGCTGACCGTGCCCATGATCATCTTCTTCCTGCCCGTGCTGTTCCTGGTGATCATCGGCCCGGCCATCATCCGCGTGACCGACACCCTGAAGCACGCGCATCCGTAGGGGTTCGCCGGAAAAGACGTCCGAGTTCGGGTTTCCGATCCAAATATAAAATTTTCTCCGCTAGTCCCCGCACCAGATCTGCACCACGCGCAGATCGCGCCGAAGAGCGTCGGCGGCGCGGCCGTAGTTGTCGGTGGTCACCGGCTCGCCGTCCGGCTGGGTGAGCGGCGAGACCTTGGCCAGGGCCATGGCCTGGCGCACGGCCGAAACCGGCGCCGCATAGAGCCGGCCCCGCCGAACCGATTGACTGAGCAGCACGCCCTCCACGCGGCCCACGCCGTCCAGCACCGGCGCGCCTTCCATTCCGTCCAGCCGGCCCTTCAGTCCGTCGGTGCGGCCGATCTCCACCCAGGCGAGGTCCGGCTCAGCCAGATCACCGCGTCGGTGATCCCCCAGATAAGTCGCGCCGAGCAGCCGGACCGCCGCCTCGCCCGCCGACCCCTGCGGAAAGCCCGCGATGAAGTTGTCCTCTCCCGCGCCGCGCGGCGGGCGCCAGCGGCAGCGCCGGCTCGCCGCCGTCAGTGCTGAGCAGGGCCAGCTGTCCGCCGGGCGCCGGCGCCGCCTTGGCTTCGGCGCCGCGGCCGGCCGCGACGACGACGGCGATCCGTCCGCAGTCCCTCACCGCGCTCTGGGCGGTCAGCCATAGGCCGGCCTCGCCGATGGAAAAGGCGGTGGCGAAGCGGCCGTTGTCGGCCGGGATTTTCACGATCTTGGCGGCGTTGAAGGGCGACAGGGGCGAAATCGGCGTCGCCTCGTCCCCGGGCAGCGGCGGCGGCGGCGCGGGCGCGTCGGCGTTCAGATGGCGCGTGTCGGCGGCCACGACCAGGGCGGCCAGGACGGCGGCGTACAGGAGCCAGTCCGGCAGTTTGGCGAGGCGTCGCACTGGGTTAGCCGGCGACCGCCGCCGCCAGGATGATGGCCACGGCCAGCTTGGCGGCCGCCAGCAGCGAGCCGGCCGAGACATCGCCTTCCTGCACGCGCTGAGGCAGACCGGCGAGCACCGCATCCACCAGGCGGAAGGCGATCAGGGCGGTCAGGGCCGTCGCCGCGCCCCATAGGCCTAGCTCCGTCAGACTGGTGGAGGTGAGCATGACCACCGCCAGCGGGCCGGCCAAGGCCAGCAACACCCCGCCGAACGAGATGGCCGCGGCCGGATTGCCCTCGCGGATATGGCCGATCTCATGGGCGGGCGACAGCATGGCCTGCAGGGTCGCCGCCACGATGAGGATCAGCAGGGTGACCAGGGCGTGCAGCAGCACATTGGGGAAGCCGTTGGCGAAGGCCTGGATCTGGACGGTCATGCGCGGCTCCGGCGGCTGATGGCGTTTGGCTGTAGCACGGCGCGAGGATCGCCAGCTAGGTTGGGCTCTTTGACGCCGCTCGCCGCAGGACGCTAGCCCGCGTCTTTTCGCTGTCGGACTTGAGTTGTCCGCAGGCGGCGAGGATGTCGCGGCCGCGCGGGGTGCGGATGGGCGAGGCGTAACCGGCCCGGTTGATCACCTCGGCGAAGGCCTCGATCGTCGACCAGTCCGAGCAGGCGTATTGGCTGCCTGGCCAGGGATTGAACGGGATCAGGTTGATCTTGGCGGGGATGCCCTTGAGCAAGCGCACCAAGGCCTTGGCCTCGGCTGGACTGTCGTTGACGCCCTTCAGCATCACATATTCGAAAGTGACCCGCCGGGCGTTGGACAGGCCCGGATAGGCCTTCACCGCCTCCAGCAGTTCGGCGATGGGATAGCGTTTGTTCAGCGGGACCAATTCATTGCGCAGATCGTCGTTGGTCGCGTGCAGCGAAATGGCCAGCATGGCCTGGGTCAATTCGCCGGCGCGCGGGATTTCCGGAACCACGCCCGAGGTCGACAGGGTGATCCGCCGCCGGGAAATGGCCAGGCCCTCGTTGTCGGAAATCACGTCGATGGCGCCGGCGACGTTTTCCACATTGTAGAGCGGCTCGCCCATTCCCATGAACACGATATTGGACAGCTGACGCTCGCCCTGCGGCGAGGGCCATTCGCCTAGGTCGTCGCGCGCGATCTGCACCTGGGCGACGATCTCGCCGGCCGTCAGGTTGCGCACCAGGGGCTGGGTGCCGGTGTGACAGAAGGTGCAGTTCAGAGTGCAGCCGACCTGGCTGGACACGCACAGCGCCCCTGCGCGGCCCACGCCGGGTATGAACACGGTCTCCGCCTCCACGCCCGGAGCGAAGCGGATCAGCCATTTGCGCGAGCCGTCACGGCTGACTTGCCGCTCGACCACTTCGGGCCGATCCAGGGTGAACCGCTCGGCCAGAACCGTCCGCGTTTCCTTGGCGATGTCGCTCATGGCCGAAAAATCGGTGACGCCGAAATTATGCGTCCAGCGCCAAATCTGCGCCGCCCGCATGCGCGCCTTGGCCGGGTCGCAGGCGCCCGCCTGCACCAGCGCGGTCTTGAGCTGCTCGCGCGTCAGGCCTGACAGGTTGACGGGACCGGCCGCCGTGGCGGCGTCGGCCATTGGCGCGCGCGAAAGATCGAGGGTGACGCCCAAGACCGGACCTTCCAGTGTGACGATGGGATCGTCCTAGCAGATGGTAGGCTCAGGGACAAAAAGCGAGCCCGAAGGAAACCGCCATGACCTACCTGCTGTATTACTGGCCGGGCATCCAAGGCCGCGGCGAATTCGTCCGCCTGGCGCTGGAGGAAGCCGGCGCGGCCTATGTGGACGTGGCGCGCGGCCATGAGAAAGACGGCCTGGGCGTGGGCGACATGATGGCCTTGCTCAAGGGCCACGGCGCGCCCCAAGCGCCCTTCGCGCCGCCGTTCCTGAGGGACGGGCAAATCCTCGTCTCTCATGTGGCCAATATCCTGATGTACCTCGGTCCAAGGCTTGGCCTGGCGCCCGCTGAAGAGGGCCAACGTCACATCCTCAACGGCCTGCAGCTGACGATCACCGACCTCGTCGCCGAGGTGCACGACACCCATCATCCCATCGCGGGCTCGCTGTATTACGAGGACCAGAAGGCCGAGGCCAAGAAGCGTTCCGCTGACTTTCTCAGCCACCGCGCGCCCAAATACCTGGGCTATTTCGAGCAGGTGTTGGCGCGCAATCCGAGCGGTCCGGCCCGCGCCATGGGCGAGCGCCTGACCTATGTGGATCTGTCGTTGTTCCAGGTCATTGAAGGCCTGACCTACGCCTTTCCCAGGGCGATGGCCGGGTTCGCCGAGCGTTACCCGAACCTCGCCGCGCTGCGATCCGCCGTCGCCAAACGACCTAACGTCACGGCCTATCTCCGGTCCGACCGGCGCCTGCCGTTCAACGAAAGCGGCATTTTCCGCCATTATCCGGAGCTGGATCAACCGGCCTGATCAGCAGGGCGGGCGCTGAAACCCCCTTCCGCGTCAATGGGCCGGCGCGGGCCGCAGTATGGCCGGGCCGAGGTTGGTCAGGGCCTCGTGCGCGTCGATGGCGTTGGCCGGCTTGGCGCCCTTGCCCATGCGAATCTCGGCGGAGGCCTTGAAGCGGGTGATCTGCCGGACGTCATAGCTGTCGGCCCAGAACGGCCCGCCGAACCAGGGATCGTAGCCGCGCCAGCCGAAGCCTGGGCCGTAGTAGTTCCAGTATGGCCGCCAGCCCCAGCCGTAGCGGAAGCCTGGACCGGTCGCGTAGAACGGATCGACCTGATAATCGGTCTTCTTGTCGGTGGCGCGGTGGGTGTCCAAGAACCAGTCATCGCCCTGGGCCACGGTCAGTTCGGCCGCGCGATACAGCAGGTAGCGTTCCACCGTGTCGCGCGAGGTCAGGCTGTTGCCCGAGAAGGTCACCCGCCACAGATCGTCATTGATCTTCTGTTCGCTGTAGCCGCCCGCATAGGCGGCCGCGGGATTGAGCGGTTGATAGGGCGTGGCCGTCGCGCAGGCCGCCAGGGCGCCGCCCAGAGCGGTGACGGCTGCGAGCGTTAAAAGCAGGCGTTTCATAACTTGAGCCTCCCAAGGCCGACAGATCAGGACTTTGGATAAGCCCTGAATTTGCGGCCATTTTCGGCCCTGGAAGCGACGAAATCTAGTGAAGCTTTGCGTCGAACTGGGCGACGGTGAGCTTGGCCGGCGTGACAAAGCCCGCCCCGCCGATGGACACCGAATGGATCACCGCGTCGATCTCGCGCCGCCAGTAGTCCAGGAACTTGTGGATCCGCGGAAAATCCGGCGCCTCGTCCAGGGTCTGCCACAGGAAGCTCTGCAGCAGGCTGGGATGGGCCGGCATGTAATACAGCACCTCCGCCGTGGTCAGCCGGCGGCCCTGAAGCTGCTGATAGAAGTCCCGGTCGACGCTCGCGTCACGCATGGTTTCAACCTCCAACTCGATTGACCTCCCTGACCCCATCCTTCATGGGTTTGTCACAGGAGGCAACCGTCAAGGTTGATAATTAGTTCATAAAATTCAGACTGTTAGCAGCACGCCAGCGTGGCTGCTCACAATCCTCTCGTCAGGATCAGGAGCGCGGCGGCCGTGAACACGCCCGCCACCGTCAGGCTGAATCCGCGCCGGAAGGCCGGCCGTTCCATCCGCGCGGCCAGGGCCGCCCCGCCCAGGCCATAGCTGGTGGTGGCGACTACATCCAGCGTCACGGTGGCGGCGGCGAACATCAGGAACTGCGGCGCCAAGGGGCGGGTGAAGTCCAGGAACGGCGGCAAGACCGCGCCAAAGAACAGCAGAATCTTGGGATTGGCGATCTGCACCGTGAAGCCGTCGCGCAGGGCGGACCGATCCGGATGGACCTTGGCGTGGCCCAACCCGCCCGCAGGACCGAAGCCCGACCGCAGGGCGCTCACCGCCAGCCAGATCAGATAAAGGGCGCCGGCCGCGATCACCACTCGCACTGCCTGGGGATAGGCCTTGGCCAGGGCGCCCAGCCCCAGGACGGCGGCCAGATACCATAGCAGGGTCGCCGCGTTCATGCCCAGGACGCCGAGCAGCACGGCGCGCCGTCCCCGGCTCATGCCATTGGCCACGGCGAACAGATTGGACGGTCCCGGGCTCGCCGCCACGACCGTCATGGCGAGCAGGAACGCGCCATAGCGCGCCGGATCGACGGGCAGGCTCACCGCGGGCGCCTATGCGGGCTTGCTGTCCCGCCGGTCGCGCTTGGCCGCCACGCGCAGGCGCAGGGCGTTGAGTTTGATGAATCCGGCGGCGTCGCGGTGGTCGTAGGCCACCTTGCCCTCCTCGAAGGTGACCAGCTCCTGATCGTACAGTGAATAGGGGCTGCTCGCGGCCGATCACCGTGACATTGCCCTTGTAGAGCTTCACCGTCACCCGGCCGGTGACCAATTCCTGGCTCTTGTCGATCAAGGTCTGCAGCATCTCGCGCTCGGGCGAGAACCAGAAGCCGTTGTAGATCAGCTCGGCGTAGCGCGGCATCAGCTCGTCCTTCAGGTGCCCAGCGCCGCGGTCCAGGGTGATGGACTCCATGCCCCGGTGCGCCACCAGCAGGATCGAGCCGCCCGGCGTCTCATAGACCCCGCGCGACTTCATGCCGACGAAGCGGTTCTCCACCAGGTCCAACCGGCCGACGCCGTTGTCGTGGCCCAGCTGGTTCAGCTTGGTGAGCAGGGCCGCAGGCGACAGCTTCACGCCATCGATGGCGACCGGATCGCCGCGCTCGAAGTCCATGGTGAACACCGTCGCCTTATCGGGCGCGTCTTCGGGGGCGATGGTGCGCTGATAGACGAATTCCGGCGCCTCGACGGACGGGTCCTCCAGCACCTTGCCCTCGGAGGAGGAGTGCAGAAGATTGGCGTCCACCGAAAAGGGCGCCTCGCCGCGCTTGTCCTTGGCGATGGGAATCTGGTTCTGCTCGGCGAAGGCGATCAGCTGTTCGCGGCTGGCGAAGTTCCATTCGCGCCAGGGGGCGATCACGCGGATGTCGGGTTCCAGGGCGTAGTAGCCCAGCTCGAAACGGACCTGATCGTTGCCCTTGCCCGTGGCGCCGTGACAGACCGCGTCGGCGCCGACCTTGCGGGCGATGTCGATCTGGGTCTTCGCGATCAGCGGGCGGGCGATGGACGTGCCCAATAGGTACTGGCCCTCATAGACGGTGTTGGCGCGGAACATCGGGAACACGTAATCGCGCACGAATTCCTCGCGCAGATCCTCGATGAAGATGTTTTCCGGCTTGATTCCCAAGAGCAGCGCCTTCTTGCGCGCCGGCTCCAGCTCCTCGCCCTGGCCGAGGTCGGCGGTGAAGGTCACCACCTCGCAGTTATAGGTCTGCTGCAGCCACTTGAGGATGATCGAGGTGTCCAGCCCCCCCGAATAGGCCAGGACGACTTTCTTGACGGGCTGGGCGTCGGCCATGGGGGGGTCCTTCAAGGCGGCGGAAAAGCTGCGCGCCTTTAAGGGCGGATCGCGGCGCGGGGCAAGGGGGGAGTTGGGCTCGGGACCTTTCTGAAACGTTCGTGGCGTCTGCGTTCGGCCACGCCGCCTAGCCATCAGTGAGGCGCCAAATTATTGTCCTTCATCGGGAGGCGCTCAGAACACGATGCGAAGAACTGCGGAAAGTCGCGGGATTTTAGCCGTCGCCGTTTGCGGCGCACTTGGGTTCCTCGCGACCTTTGCCCTTGAGCTTTGGGTGATCGGATTCGGCGAAAATCTGACTGCACAGGATCGAAGCGGTGACCTAATGATCGATGGTCACCTGACTTTGCACGGCGTTTGGTCTCTCTCATGGAGGGCAACTGTCGGCTGCTCCGTGGCGGTGGTATTGGCGTTCACGGTGCGCACGATTTTGGCCCGGCGGCGTAAGGAAGCTGGTCAAGTTTGACACTTTCTATTCCGCCCAGATGCGCGGACCGCCGGGATGAGCAGGTAGGATTCGCGCTGAAAGGTCATCGCTGCTGGGTCCTCGGGCTTCGCTGCGCGAACCCGAGGATGACGATTTAAGATAATGCAATATAAAAAACGTCATCCTCGGGGCGTCCGAAGGACGAGCCCGAGGACCCAGCAGCTCCAGGCTGTCCGCGCCAAATGAACCGAGACGGCGTCATCGCGGTCTATATCGTCGCCAGCGGGCGCAATGGGACGCTCTACATCGGCGTGACCAGCGATCTGCGCGCGCGGATTTCCCAGCACAAGCAAGGCCTGATCGAGGGGTTTTCCAAGCGATACGGCTGCAAGATTCTTGTCTGGTACGAGCCGTTTGAGTTCATCACCAGCGCGATCAAGCGTGAGAAGCAACTCAAACATTGGCTGCGGGCGTGGAAGCTGCGGCTGATCGAGGAACACAATCCCGAGTGGCGGGATTTAGCGGACGATCTGTGGGATGCGCGCGGTTAGGTCGCGCTTGCTGGGTCCTCGGGCCTGCGCTTCGCGCATCCCGAGGATGACGTTATATCTGATGACGTTATATCTTGTGAGCCGAATAATTTAGCTCAGAGCAGCCCGCCCTCGACCTTCAGCGTCTTTAGCGCCGAGCGCAGATGGGCTTGGTGGGCGGCGAGGATCAACAGGGGCGCGATCAGGCGCACGGCCATCCAACCGGGCTCCGCGACGGCGGACATCCGCTCCCCCGCCGCCAGCATCAAACCGCCGACCGTGGCCGCGAGGGGGGTGAATCCTACCGCCAGGGCGCGTCCCGCGCGCATGATCGGCTTACCGTCGCGGCCCCATTGCAGGGGCGCCATGGCCTCGGGATGAATCTTGCGCCAGGCCCGCAGCGAAAGTGCGGTCATCAGTCCCAGGCATACGCTCCACGTCACATCCGCCCACACCCCGCCCAGGGCGATCGCACTCAAATCCAACATGAAACGCCAAAACTCCACAAACGAGGGCGACTCAAAACGCCCGCAGTCAGACCGTAACCTGGGTTCCCAGCTCCACCACCCGGCCCGGCGGAATCTTGAAGAACTCGGTGGGATTGGCCGCATTCTTCATCAGGAAGATGAACAGCTTGTCTTGCCAAAGCGGCATTCCGGAATTGGTCGCCGGCACCACAGAACGCCGTCCCAGGAAGAAGGAGGTCGACATGATGTCGAACTTCAGCCCGTGCTTGCGGCAAAGGGAGAGGGCCTTGGGCAGGTTCGGGCTTTCCATGAAGCCGTAGGTGATCACCACCTTCTTGAAGTCCTCGTTGATCGCCTCGATGGTCAGCCGGTCGGCGTCATCCACCCTCGGGGTTTCCGCTGTCGCGACCGACAGGATCACGTTCTTCTCATGCAGAACCTTGTTGTGCTTGAGATTGTGCATCAGGGCCACCGGCGCCATGTCCGGTTCGCTGGTCAGGAAGATGGCGGTGCCGGGGACCCGATGCGGCGCCCGCGCGTGCAGGATTTCGGTCAATTCGGTCAAGCTGACGCTGTCGCGACGGGCCTTTTCGGTGAGGATGCGCACGCCGTGCACCCAGGTGGCCATGACGCCGAACAGGGAGGCGCCGATCAGCAGGGGCACCCAGCCGCCCGACAGGATCTTCAGGCAGTTGGCCGCCAGGAAGGTGGTGTCCAGGATCAGGAACGGCGCGATGAAGGCCGCGGACTGCCACAGCTTCCACTTCCACAGATAGTGCACCACGATAAAGGCCAGGCTGGTGGTGACCACCATGGTGCCGGTGACCGCCAGGCCGTAGGCGTGCGCTAGGTTGTCGGAGGTGTGGAACAGGGCCACCAGCGCCAGGACGCCGATCAGCAGCATGAAATTGATCTGCGGCAGATAGATCTGACCGGCCTTGTGCTCGGAGGTGCGCAGGATGGTCATGCGCGGCAGAAGGCCGAGCTGGATCGCTTGCTGGGTCAGGGAGTAGGCGCCGGTGATCACCGCCTGGCTGGCGATCACGGTGGCGGCCGCGGCCAGCACCAGCATGCCCGCGCGCAGCTGCGGCGGGATCATCAGGAAGAACCAGTCCTGATTGACCAGGGCGTGGCCCTGGGCCGTGGCGATGGCGAAGGCCTTCAGCGCATAGGCGCCCTGTCCGAGATAGTTCAGGGCCAAGGCCGGCAGGGCGAAGAACAGCCAGGCGGCCTGGATGGGCCAGCGGCCGAAATGGCCCATGTCGGCGTAAAGGGCCTCGGCCCCGGTCACGGTCAGGAACACCGCGCCCAGCACGAGAAAGCCGACGAAGCCGTGCTTGATGCAGGAAGCCCACGGCGAAATGCGGGCTGAGCGCCCACAGCACGCCCGGATCGTCCAGGATGTGCATGGCGCCGGTCGCGCCGATGGCCAGGAACCAGACCACCATCACCGGGCCGAACAGAGTCGCCACCTTGGCCGTGCCCCGCGCCTGGGCCACGAACAGCAGAACCAGCACCACGGCGGACACCATGACCACCTGGGAGGTGTGAACATGGCCGTGCAGCTGCGGGACGGTCTTCATCCCCTCCATCGCCGACAGAACGGAGATGGCCGGGGTGATCACCGCGTCGCCGTAGAACAGGGCCGCGCCCAGCACGCCCATGGTGAAAACGAACATGGTCCGCTTGCCCAGCGCCGTCTGGGCCAGGGCCATCAGAGACAGCACCCCGCCCTCGCCCCGGTTGTCCGCCCGCATGAGGAACAGGACGTACTTGATGGTGACCACCAGGATCAGGGCCCACAGGGCCAAGGACACCACCCCCAGCACGCCCGGCCGGCTGGCGCCGTCCTTTAGCGCCTCCTCCATGGCCGCGTTGAAGGCGTAAAGCGGACTGGTGCCGATATCGCCGAACACCACGCCGATGGCGCCCAGGGACAGGGCCCAGAATCCAACTCGGCGCGCGCGATGGGTCTCGGCGTGCGGCGACGAATCCGCGGCCGCGGCCACGGGCGAAGACGCGGTCTCGCTTGCGACGGACGCGCCGGAGGCTGGGGAAGCCATTCAATCCCTCCGAGGGCCGGCGCCGAAAATGGGAAAGACAGGCGGCGCGCCCACTCGATTGCAGCGGGCGCGAATACTCCGTTTCGCGCACGCCAGCAATCGTCCCCTTGTGGGTGCGACAGCGACAGCCGTTCGAACAAGGCCATTGAACGCCCGGCCCAGGCTATTACCTTCCTTCTAGATGTCTGACAGCCAACGATTTCCCGTCGCGGCCCACGCCCTCGCCTATCTGGCGCACAAGGGCGCCTTTTCGCCGCAGGCCGCGGTGTCCAGCGCCGAGCTGGCCTGCTCGATCCCCACCAATCCGGTGGTGGTGCGACGGACCACCGCGCTCCTGGCCAAGGCCGGGCTGATCGGCACCCGGACGGGCGCGGGCGGCGGCGCCTGGCTCCAGCGCCCGGCCGAAAGCATTACGTTGGATCAGGTCCTGCGGGCCGTGCACGGCTGCGCCCACCTCGGCGCCCCGCCCCCCGGCGCCCAGGGCTGCCCGGTAGGCGAACGCATTCCCAAGGCGGTCAAGGCGGCGATCGAGGCGGTCGACCAGGCGGCGGGCGAATGCCTGTCCAAGATTACGGTGGCGGATTTGCTGGCTGACCACGACGGGATCCAGGCGGCGTAAGCCGCGGATGACAAAGCCCGCGGATCGGGCCATACGTCCCAACTTGCACACAATGAATTGAAGCCCGGTCTTCGCCGGGACGAGCGGAAAGGTTCAGCCTTGGCCGAAAGCACCCCCTCAGCCGACCCGCGCCTGATCCTTCCCCTCGATATGCCGACCCGCGGGGACGCCGAGCGGCTGATCGAGCGGCTGGACGGCGCCATCACCTTCTACAAGATCGGCCTGCAGCTTCTGGCGTCGGAGGGCATGGCCCTGGCGCGGGACCTCAAGGGGCAAGGCCAGCACCTGTTCCTGGACTGGAAGCTGCACGACATCGGCGCCACGGTGGAGAAGGCCACGGCGGCCATTATCGCATCGGGGGCCTGCGATCTGCTCACCGTCCACGGCGAGCCCCAGGTGCTCAAGGCCGCCGTGCGCGGGCGGGACGGCGACAAGGACGCCAAGATTCTCGGCGTGACGGTGATGACCAGTCTGACCGAGGACGACCTGAAAGCCATGGGCTACGGCCTGGGCGTGCAGGCCCTGGTGGAGCGACGCATCCGTCAGTGCATCGACGCCGGCGCCGACGGCGTGATCGCCAGCCCGCACGAGGCGACCATGGCTCGCCAGATCGGCGGCGAGGATTTCTGGTGGTCACGCCGGGCGTGCGGCCCGCCTGGTCGGGCCAGGACGATCAGGCTCGCGCCGCGACCCCGGCCGAGGCGCTCAAGGCCGGCGCCAGCCATCTGGTGTGCGGTCGGCCGATCACCGCCGCGCCCGATCCGCGCGCGGCCGCGCTCAAGGTCATCGCTGAGATGGCGGGGGTCTGATCGCTACTTCTTCTTGCCGCCGCCGCTGCTCCAGCCGCTCATGCCGCCGGAGCCGCCCCAACCGGTCATGCCGCCGCCCCCGCTGGAGCCGCAGCCGCAGCCACCCGACTTCCGCCGCCATGCCCGCCCCCGCCGTGGATGAAGAAGCCCCCAGCCAGGGTGATGTTGGCGGAGATATTGGCCGACGCATTGGCCGATGCGGAAGATGACGAGGATGAGTTGGAGGTCGCGCTGCCGATGCCCGAGCCCGAGCCGGTTCCCACGCCTGTGCCCGATCCCGTGCCCGACCCGTTGCCGGACCCGTTGCCCGAACCACCGCCGTTGCCGCCGTTGCCGCCGCTGCCGCCGCCCCTGAAGGTCGGCGCGGTGACGCCGCTGAAGCCGGTTCCCAGGGTCACCTGTCCGTTGGACGGTCCCCCGCCCCCGCCGCCGCCGCCGCCGATCACGCTGGGGCCCACGCCGCCGTCGATGTAGAGGTTGGACAACCGCGTGTCGGACTCCGGTTCGGGCGGCGGGGCGAAGGGCACGTACTGGCAGTTCAGCACCCGCTCGCCCGGCTGAACCCCGGGGCAGCTCGGACCGGCATTTCCCTGGCCGGGCGGATAGACGTCCGCGCCGCGATCAAGGCCGGGATCCTCGACCTTACCGGCCCAGGTCAGCATTCGATAGGACGCCTCCCGCGCCGCGCCGGGGCCGGCGCGCGCGCGACTGGGCGTCGATAGCCCTGGTCCTCGGGATAGGCGTAGGGCTGGCGTATGATAGATCTGATCGCCGGGCCGGCGCGGCATGGGCGGGGGGCCCATCGGCGCCCGCTCGCGAGGGCCGTCATAGGCTTGGTCGGAATAGGCGCGGTCCGGATAGGCGCTCGCGGGGCCGTAGGCGCCGTCCCGTCCTGCGCCCGATAAACATCGGGCGGATAGGCGGGAACCGGTCCATCGACGGCGTAGGCCTGCGCAAACGCCAAGCGGGCCGGGCGCCGTGCAAAGCGCGGCGAGGGACACAATTCGCGTGATACGATTAACCATAATCGGCCTCCGAGCCGGACCATCGGCCGGAAACCTAGGAAAACATTGGGGTTGACGCGAGCGCTTGCGTCCGTGGCGTGAATCGCGCGCAACTGTAGGGCGAGTCCGGCGTCGGCCCTAAAAGTCCACCGCCAGGCCCTTGCGCTCCCAGTCGCCGTAGCGCGTGGGCTCGGGGCCCTCAGGGCCCCCCAGTTCGTGCGGCGCGGTGGGCGGCTTCAGGACCTTGCGCCGCTCGGCCGCTTCCTGCAGCGCGCGGCGCGCGGCCGGGCTCAGGGCCTTGCCGGGCGCGGCGGCCGGCGGATCGGACGGCTCGGCGGGATCGCTCATCCCGCCTGGTTACCCATCCCGGCCGGCCCGGACAAGCGGCCGTTTCGCCGGGCGAGAGTCGGAGTATCAAGGCGCATGCGCCGCCCCTTCGCCCTCGTCTGCCTATTCGCCCTAGCAGTCGCCCCCGCGACGGCGACGGCCCGTTCCGCGCGCAAGGCGCCGGCGCCGCGAGACCGCCGCCGGACCGAGCGCGCCGGCGCATCAAGCGGCCAACCACGCCCAGGCCGCGCGGCTGGAGGGTGAGATCGCCCAGCTCAAGGCGCAGCTTGTGCAGTTGGCCGCGGTGGAGGCCGCGGCGAGCGGGCCGCCGGCGACAAAAGGCCCGCCTGGACCAGCTGAACGCCCAGGAAAGCGCCCTGGCCGCCCACATCGGCTCAAGCCAGGCCGCCATCGCCCGCCTGATGGGCGCGCTGGAGCTGTACCGCCGCAACCCGCCTCCGGCCTTCCTGGTCTATCCGGCCTCGGCCAAGGACGCCGTGCGCGCCCAAATCCTGGCGCGCGCCCTGGCGCCGGAACTGCAAGCTCAAAGCCGAGCCCTGGCGGACCAGATCCAGCAGGTCCGCCGTTGCGCCGGGTGGTGGATGCGGCGAGCGAGGATCTGTTCCGCTCGGAAAGCGAGCTGGCCGATCAGCGTCGAGCGTATCGAGACGCTGATCGCCCAGAAAACCGCCCTGGAGCAGCAGTTGGACAGTGGCGGCGCCGCGGCCCAGGCGGCGCTCGCCGCCCTGGCGGCCAAGGCCGGCGGTCCGGGCGAACTGATCCACCGCCTGCCCGCGACATTCGCCGAGGGCGCCGCGCCCACCGGCTTCATCGCTCCGGTGCAGGGCCGGCTGATCGGGCGCTTCGGCCAGCGAACCGGAAAGGGCCTCTCCCAAGGCATGAGCTGGCGCGCGGCGCCTGGAGCGCCGGTTCTGGCGCCGGTCGCCGGCAAGGTGGAGTACGCGGGGCCGCTCAAGGGTTACGGCGTGGTCTTGATATTGGCCGCGGGCGGCGCATATCATTTTGTTCTAGCAGGCCTTCAGGCCGCCAGTGAGACGATCGGCCAGTCGGTCGCGGCGGGCGAACCGGTGGGCCGGATGGCGGATGATGCAACCTCCTCGACCGATCTTTACCTGGAAGTCCGCCGTGATGGGGAGCCGGTGGACCCGGCCCACTGGCTCAGAACCGCTCGCCGTTAACCCCTCTTTGCACGCCCGCAAGCGACAAGAAGAGACTGAATTCGCCACGCCACGGCCCAGCATCTTCAATTGGGCGCAAATCGGACCTATGATCACGGCCCATGCGTAAAACCCTCCTGATCGGCGCCTGCGCCTTTGCCCTCGGCGTCGGAACCACGACCTATGTGTTCCAAACGGCCAGAGCCGCCGCGCCGCGCTCCGAAACCTACAAGATGCTGGAGCTGTTCGGCGACGTCCTGACCCGCGTGGACGCGCAGTACGTCGAGCCGGTGGACGACAAGAAGCTGATTCAGGCCGGCATCGACGGCATGCTCACCTCCCTGGACCCGCACTCCAACTATCTGGATCCGGAGAGCTTCAACAACATGATGGACCAGACCCGCGGCGAGTACGGCGGGCTGGGCATCGAGATCACCAGCGAAGACGGGGTGGTCAAGATCATCTCGCCCATGGACGACACGCCCGCCAGCAAGGCCGGGCTGCAGTCGGGCGACTACATCACCGCCATCAACGGCCAGAGCGTGGTCGGGCTGAGCCTCAACGACGCGGTCAAGCAGATGCGCGGCAAGGTGGGCGAGGTCATCACCCTGTCCATCGCGCGCGAGAACCACGATCCGTTCGACGTGAAGCTCACCCGCGAGGTGATCGCCGTCAAATCGGTGAAATACCACCGCGAGGGCGACTACGGCTATGTGCGCCTATCGTCATTCGACGAGAAGACCGGCGCGGAGACCGAGGCCGCGGTCAAGGACCTGCTGTCCAAATCGCCCAAGATCAAGGGCCTGATCCTGGATCTGCGCAACAATCCCGGCGGCCTGCTGGATCAGGCCATCGCCGTGTCCGACGTGTTCCTGGACGGCGGCGAGGTGGTGTCCCAGCGCGGCCGCGACCCGATGGATCCCAAGCAGGTCCAGCGCTACAACGCCAAGGCCGGCGGCGACATGCTGCACGGCCTTCCCATGGTGGTGCTGATCAATTCCGGCTCAGCCTCGGCCGCCGAGATCGTGGCCGGCGCCCTGCAGGACCGTCACCGGGCCGAGCTGGTGGGCGTGACCAGCTTCGGCAAGGGGTCGGTGCAGACGGTGATCCCGCTCAACAACGGCCTGGACGGGGCGCTCAAGCTGACCACGGCGCGCTACTACACCCCTTCGGGCCGCTCCATCCAGAAGACCGGCATCACGCCCGACCTGGAGGTCGCCCGGACCCGCGAGGAAGCCCAGCTGATCGCCAACCACACCTTCCAGTTCTCCGAGGCGTCCTATCGCAACGCCCTGAACGCGGACGAGGGCAAGAGTCGCGTCACCCCGCACGAGCCGGCCGAAGAGCCGCCCGAGGGATTCGACGAGAAGACCGGCGACTTCCAGCTCGTCGCGCGCGCTGGACGTGCTCAAGCACGGCGGCGTGGCCAATACGCCCAAGCTGGCCACGCCCACGCCCAGGCTGGCGGCGGTGCTCGACCGCAAATCCTCGGTCGGCAAGCCGGCCGTGGTCACCTCCAAGGCCGATCCGGCCACGC
The DNA here is from genome assembly GCA_963804105.1 of uncultured Alphaproteobacteria bacterium. Lineage (GTDB taxonomy): Bacteria > Pseudomonadota > Alphaproteobacteria > Caulobacterales > Caulobacteraceae > BOG-938. The sequence goes on along the minus strand of CAWDPL010000021.1, from coordinate 160,784 downwards.
CGGCGACGGCGACGGTGCATTAGGGCGTGGCCCCGGGCCGATTTGGCCCGGGACTTTCGCGACCGGATTGCGACGACGCGCTATTCGCCGCCGCCGCCGCCCTTGGCGGGCGCCTCGACGTAGCCCGCGGCGTAGGGTCCGACCTCGACCTTGCCTTGCGTGTTCCACAACGGCCCGAGCAGCTTTTTCGAGCGGTTGGTGAAGTAGGACTGGATATCGCCGCCCGGACCCGGCGCGCCGGAGCTGTCGCCGGGCCCCTGGAAGCAGGTGAAGTCGGGCCGATTGACCCAGGTGTAGGGGCCGCACAGCGCCTTGTGGGCGCGCAGGGCGGCGTCGTGCACGATGTTGATCGCGCGCTCGTAATCCGGATCGCCGGCCTTGAAGCCGGAGAAGTTGCCAAGGTCCCCGCTGGCGGCGAAAATGCCGTCGACCCCGGGCAGGGCGGCGATCTTGTCGGCGTCCTTCAGACCGTCGAGCGTCTCGATCATCAGGATCAGCACGATGTTGTCATTGGCCGTTTCGCGATAGCCGCCGGGCACGTTGCGCAGGGCGGGGGTCATGCTGCCCCGGCTGCGCTGACCGAGCGGCGGATAATAGGCCCACTTCACCGCTTCCTTGGCTTCCTCCAGGTTACGCACCGTGGGAATCACCAGCACCAGGGCGCCCAGGTCCAGGGCGTGCTGTTCGTCGAACTCGTTGGCGTTGGCCACGCGCACGCCGGCGACGGCCTTGGCGTGCGGACAGGCGTTCCACATCTTCTGCACCGAATCCCAGGTGCCGCCGCTGTGCTGCATCTCGGTCCAGATGAAATCCACGCCCGAATTGGCCGCGGCGCAGTAGATCGCCGGGTCGTCGTTGCCGTTGACCGTGACGCTGGTGATCCTGCCGCCCTGCATCAGCTTCAGTTTGACCGGATTCCAGATCTTGGCGCCCGGCGGCGGGTCCCAGGCATGGCCGCGGATCCAGGTCTTGTCGTCGAACGGCCCCTTATTGACCGCGCCCGGAGGGGCGATCTTGTCCGCGTGGCTGTCCACGCCCGCCGGCGCCGCCAACGGGTAGCTCGACGCCTTGACCGCCGCGGAATCGTCCTGGGCGAAGGTGATGGACGATCCGGCCAATGCGGCCGCGCACGCCAAGGTCCCAATAACCGCTAGTTTCATGTCTAACCTCCCGGATTGATCAAAACGCCAAACTGTCGGACGAGAACCTAATCCTCGTCCTCGCCCGTCCCGCCGGCGTCGCTCGCCGCGTCAGGCGTCGCCAGCTGGCGCACGGCGACGATCTCGGCGCCGGGGAAGGCCTGCATCACCGACCGGACGAAGGGGTCCGCCTCGATCTCCTTGCGGGCGGCCACCCGTTCGCGCTGTTCGCGCTCGTAAAGGCTCTCGCCCCCTCCCCCGCCCTCGGCCGCCACCAGCCAGGGCTGGCCGGTCCATTCCTTCAGCCGCACGGCAAGGCGCTGCGCCAGGTTAGTGGGCGCGCCCGGGGCGGGTTCGAAGGCGATGGCGCCGGGCGGAAGGACACGGGCCGGGCGAATTTGGCTAGGTCGAGCTTCAAGGCGATGTCGCGCTTGGCCTCGATCAGGCGCATGACGTCGTCCATCGACTGCAACACGATCTGGGTCGCCGGTTCGGCCAGGCTTTGCGGCTGGGATAGAGCGCGGGCCATGGCCGTGGCGCCGCCGCCGCCGCTGCTCCCGCCGCCGGTGGGCTGAGAGGTCGGACGGCCTGCGCCGACCGGCTCGCCCGCCTGCAACGCCTTGAGCGCCTCCTCCGGCCCAGGCAGGTCGGCGGCGTAGGTCAGGCGGATCAGGGCCATTTCGCAGGCCGCGGCCGGATCGGGCGCGCGCCGGCATTCCTCATAGGCCTTCAGCAGCATCTGCCACAGGCGCGCCAAGGTTCCGGCCGACGCCGCCGCGCCGATGGCCGCCAGGCGCGCGGCCTGGTCCGAAGGCAAGGTCAGGGCGTCCGGGCCGATGGCTTTCGCCACCGAGGCGCCATGGGCATGGTCCAGCAGGTCCAGCAGCACCACGGCCGGATCGGCGCCGAACCCGTGCAAAGTGCGGAAGGTCTTGAGCGCCTCGGCCGCGTCGCCGCGCATGACCTGTTCGAACAGGGCGATGGTCTGGGCCCGGTCGGCCAGGCCCAGCATATCGCGGATCACCGCCGCGGTGACGGTCTGGCCCCGCTCGGCCTGGACGATGGCCTGGTCGAGCAGGGATTGGGCGTCGCGCACCGAGCCTTCCGCCGCCCGCGCGATCAGCAGAAGGCCCTCCTGGTCCACCAACGCCCCTTCCGCCTGGCAGATCTGCTCCAGGTTGGCGACCAGCACGTCCGGCTCGACCCGGCGCAGGTCGAAGCGCTGGCAGCGCGACAGGATGGTCACCGGCACCTTGCGGATTTCGGTGGTGGCGAAAATGAACTTGGCGTGAGGGGGCGGCTCTTCCAGCGTCTTGAGCAGGGCGTTGAACGCCGCCGTGGACAACATGTGCACTTCGTCGATGACATAGACCTTGTAGCGGGCCTCCACCGGCGAATAGCGCACGCTGTCCAAGAGCTCGCGCATCTCGTCGACCTTGGTGCGGCTGGCCGCGTCCATCTCCAGCACGTCGATGTGCCGCCCGTCGATGATCGCCCGGCAATGGCGGCCTTCCACCGCCAGGTCCACCGACGGCTGATGCACCGTGTCGCTCTCGTAGTTCAGCGCGCGGGCCAGAAGGCGCGCGGTGGTGGTCTTGCCCACCCCGCGCACGCCGGTGAGCATGAAGGCGTGGGCGATGCGGCCCGAGGCGAAGGCGTTCTTGAGCGTGCGGACCATGGCCTCCTGGCCGATCAGGTCCTCGAAGGTGCGCGGGCGGTATTTGCGCGCCAGCACCTGATAGTCGGCCGACAGGGGCGCGGCGGGCGCCGGCAGTTTGGCTTTTTTCGAGGCGGCGGCGGGAGGGGGCGCGGGCTCAGGCTCCGGCGCGGCTTCCTCGGCGAACATGGAAAAGGTCTTGTCGTCGCGCTCGTCGGGCGTCGAAGGATCGGCCTCGCCGGCGTCCCAGGGCGGGTCTTCCGTCTCATCAATGGCGGGCGGACGGTCGGCGGGCATTGGTCTTTTGAAAAAGGGCGGTGGAGACTGGACGACGACCCGCAGCGAAACTCGTTACGGCTGCTTCCTTCCGGACCTGACCGGGTTGGCGAGGACTACGCCCGTCGCCAGCCTCCGCGCGCAATATCGGGCGCCGGAGGCGGGGGCGCAAGGCGGACCGAGCCCTTTGTCGATTTGCCGCGAGTCATGCGCTATCTGGGGGGCATCGTCAGGACCGCTCGCATGACCGCCGACACCCACCAGCACACCTTCGCCGGCAATCGCCTTGACCGGGCGGGCGGACGCCGCGGCGACGAAGCCTGGCTGGCCGCCCAGCTGAACGACCCGCGCGCGAGCGCCCTGGCCCTATGGAACGGTCAGCCCCTGGTGACCGACAGCGACGATGGCGAGGTGGTCGCTGCCCGCCTCGACGGGGGTTTCGCGCTGGAGCTGGCCGGATCGCTGGAGCCGGTGGTGTTCCTGGGCCTGTCGGACGAAGGCCCGGTCATGGCCATCGATCTGGAAGGCGTGGCGGACCCCACTGAGGGGCCACTGAAGGGCCTGGGCCGATTCGCGGACTTGCGGGCCACCGTCGCCGTCCTGCCCGCCGCCGACGCCAATCTGATCGGGACGGCCCGCAGCCTGTTCACGTGGCGGCGCGCGCACCGATTCTGCGCGACCTGCGGCCACGCCAGCGCAGGTCGCCGACGGCGGCTGGCGGCGCGTGTGCCCCAGCTGCCACGCCCAGCATTTCCCGCGGGTCAACCCCTGCGTGATCATGCTGCCGGTGCGCGGCGAGCGGTGCCTATTGGGCCGCCAGGCGGCCTGGGTCAGCGGCCGCTTCTCCACCCTGGCCGGTTACGTGGAGCCGGGCGAATCCATCGAAGAGGCCTGCGCCCGCGAGGTGCGCGAGGAAAGCGGCCTGACCGTCACCGCCGTGCGCTATCACTCCAGCCAGCCCTGGCCCTTCCCCTCCAACCTGATGATCGGCCTGATCGCCGAGGTGGCCGAAGGCGAAGCCGCGCCCGACGAGGCCGAGTTGGAAGCCGTGCGCTGGTTCACCCGCGGCCAGGCGCGGGATTTGCTTGAAGGCAAGCTGGAGGACTTGGGCACGCCGCCCAAGACGGCGATATCCCACCACCTGATCCGGTACTGGGCGTACGGGGGAACATGAAGTTGCCGATCATGCTATCACATGATAGCATTCCACATGGCTCAACTTCTTGTCCGCGATGTCCCCCGCGAAGTGGTCGAGGCGCTCAAGCGCCGTGCATCGGAGCATGGCCGCAGCGCCGAAGCTGAACACCGAGCCATTCTGGAGCAAGCGCTGCGGGCCGGACGGGATGCCTTCCGCGACCGCGCCGCCCAGCTTTGGGAGGAGACTCGAGGCCGCATTCAAGGCGAGTCCGCCGACCTGATCCGCGAGGACCGCGACCGGCGATGAGCGTCGTAATCGACGCGTCCGTGGCCCTGAAATGGGTGTTGGACGAGCCCGGCCGCGAAGACGCCCTCCGTCTTCTCGACGAGGAATTGATCGCACCGTCCCTGTGGCTTCTCGAAGCCGCCAACGCCCTTTGGCGTCGCACCCAGCGCGGAGAATTGACGCCGGAACAGGCCAGGGAGCGGTTGGCGGCCCTGAACACCGCGCCCGTGGCGACCTTGCCGTTGGAAGATGATTTGCTCGAAGCGGCGCGATTGGCCGAACAGCTGCGCCATCCCGTTTATGACTGCCTGTATCTCGCCTTGGCTCTACGCGAAAAGACCTACGTGGTGACCGCCGATCGCCGTTTCTGCGACGTCGCCGTCCAAGCGCCGACGCTGAGCGGCGCTGTGCGGCTGCTGGGCGCGGTCTAGCGCCCCATCAAAAGTGAAGGCGCTCATTGCGGCCGGCCAACGGCGGCGTCGAACAGCGTGGCGGTGAAGGGCGCCGTCTCTCCTTTTGATCTACCGGCGGCCATGAGCAACGATTACAATGCCAATGGGCTCAGGGGGCGGCGCGACCGGATTTCAGGTCGCGCGTGGGGGGCGAGCATGGCGATCGAAGTCTCATACTTCAGCCTGGCGAGCATCATCGCCCTAGCGCTGTTTCTGGCGATCATCACGCCCCGCTCGATTTTCCACCTCGGGCGCGTGATGGTGTCGGCGCTGGCGCGAAAACCGGTTCAGGCCGACGGCTGGCTGGTCGGCATCGCGCTATCGATCCTGCTCTGCGCGGGCCTCGGCGTGGCGACCGGACTGTTCACCGATCGCGCGCGCAGCCTGATGAACTCCTCCGAAGCGGTGGTGTTGACCTTCTTGTTCTTTGCCGCGCCGGCTGTGTTCCAGGTCTTGCGCGCCTGGACGATCGGACGGACCCGCAAGGGCGGCCGCTGGAGTCATGCGCTGGTGGCCTTGGCCATCCTGTCCCTGCCCGCCAGCATGGCTATCCCCACGGCGGCGCTGCTGCAGGCCACGGCCTCCACGGCCGGTCAGACCGGCGGGGCGCCGAGCGACAACCCGGCGGCGGGCCTCGCCAACGAACGCTATTTCACCGACAGCGAGCGGGTCAACGATCCCGAAGACTATCCGATCGCCGCGATTCTGCAGGATGACTTCAGCTGGACCCACACCTTCGCGGCGGCGCACGGGATCAGAGGCGAGAACTTCTATCGGGAGATTCCCATCTTCACCGCCTTCTGGTTCGATCAGACCGCCAATGTCTTGACCTTCGAGGTCACCGACACGTTCGGCGTGGTCATCAGCCGCATCAGCCATGTGCGCGCGAACTGGGGATTTTGCCTCGCGGTGCTGCTTTACAAGCTGTTGTGCGCCGTGGTGCTCGTGGCGGTGACCTTCGACGTGATCTGGCGGCCCTTGGTGAGTTCCGTCCAAAAGCTTTCCCCACACCGAAGCCGCGGTTAGGCGGGTTCCCTCGGGCGAGGCCGTTGACCTGAAACGCCGAAAGCGGAACGCCTCAGCGTCGGCTTAGGGGGGAAAGCTGAACTACGGTCCGCGCCCGAAAGCGACCGCTAGAGCATAGTCCAGACGGCCACGGAGGTCATCGCTAGCAACACGATGCCAAGGACACGGACGGCAAACTGGCCAGCCGGACGAGCCGTGATCCGATGCGGCTGAACAGCGTAAACGCCGTCGCCAGGATCAGAAGCCCTAAGCTCCCCCACCCCAGCAGTCCGACCCCCAACTCATTGAGGTTACCCCGCCTCGGCCCGAAGTCCGGCCAATGATATTCGGCCGCTATGGTCCGGGTAACCTCCGCCATCAGACCGCCACCGCTATCGCTGTTGGTCATGATGACAAATCCGTCACCGCTGTCGTAGGCGATCAGGTCGCTGCGGAAGCCCTCGTTCCCTCCGTTATGTCTGAACCAAGCATGGTCCGGCGAGCCGCCCACGCCGACACCCAGTCCCCAGTTGCCCACGCCTGCCTTCACGTACTCGCGGGCCGTGGCCTGGTTGATCACGCGGGTGGACTTGCCGGCGAGGGCGTTTTGCACTTCGATCGCATATCGGGCGAGATCGGAGGGCGTGGTCCACAGCCCCGCGGCCGCCATTTCCGGATAGGTGTGAGCGCCGCCAGGGGTCGGCTGGCCGCTTGGGCCATAGGGCGTCGCCGCCGCCTTTTTCAGCGCTTCTGGCAGCGGCTGGCGATAGGTGCTGTGGGTCATGCCGATCGGGCCCAACACCAGGGATTGCATCAAGTCGGGAAATGCCTGGTGGGTGACGTCCTGCAGGAGCTGCCGGATAATTACGTAGCCGCCGCCGGAATAGCGCCACTCGGTACCGGCCGGCGCGAAGCGCACGATGGGCGGGCTGTTAGCCGGCTTTTCCCCTTTCAGCACCTGGATCAATGTTGGCACCGGCTGACCCTGGGCGTAGCCAGCGAAGCCGTGGACAGTCAGGCCCGCAGTGTGTGTCAGGAGTTGGCGCAGGGTGATCACCTTGCCATCGGCGGCGTGCGGGACCTTCCAGTTTTTCAGGTACTGATTGACATCTGTGTCGAGGTCGAGCCGACCGTTTTGAACCAGACGCAGGACCGCCAGCGCCGTCACCGGCTTAGAGATGGAGGCCGCCTGGAAGCGAGTGTTGGCGGTGACGGCCGCACCATTCGGGTTGGCTACGCCATAGGTGCGTGCCCAGGCGATCTGACCGTCGTGGATGTAGGCCATGCTGACGCCCGGCGTCTTATAGAAGGCCATTCTCTTTGGGAGGGAGCCGGGCGACCGGCCCATGCCAGCCACGACGACAGCCGGGGCGACGCTATGCTCCATCGCCATGATGTTGATGGTATCCGCCGGTGTCTCGGCTAAGACCGCAGGACTTGAGGCCCCGGCCAACAGCAGCGAGATCAACGCTGCTCTGTGCAAGTTATGCATGAGCGCTCCACCCAGCAGCCCGTAGAGGTGGACCTTAGCACTTTCGTTTGCGAGCGCTTAGAAACAGTCTCCCACATTGGTGCCGCCGTGAAGCGGACCTTCCCAACGTCCGCTCAGGGTCGGAAGCGGTCATTGCGATCCCGCCCGCAGGCCGGCGCCAGCGTGATCGACGGGCTTCGCCTCTCCCTCTCGCGGGGGAACGGTTCTCCTAGCTCCCCGCCTTCGACCTAAACGGATCGGCCGGATACACGCCTAAAATCTCCAGCCGCTCGCAGAAGAAGCCCAGCTCCTCCAGAGCCAACGCCAGCCCACGATCCTCCGGCCGGCCGTCGACCTCGGCGTAGAACAGCGTGGCGGTGAAGCTGCCGTTCTCCATGTAGCTTTCCAGCTTGGTCATGTTGACGTTGTTGGTGGCGAACCCGCCGAGCGCCTTGTAGAGCGCCGCCGGCACGTTGCGCACGCGGAACACGAAGCTGGTGATGCACTTGTCGGTGAAGGGCGGCGGCGGCGGATTGGGGTCCGCCGTCATCACCAGAAACCGCGTGGTGTTGGTGTGCTCGTCCTCGACGTTGCGCTGCAGGATGTCCAGGCCGTAGAGCTCGGCCGCCAGGGCCGGGGCGATGGCGGCGCGGTGCGGGTCGGGATGCTCCGCCAGGGCCTTGGCCGCGCCGGCGGTGTCGCCGAAGGGCTCGGTGCGCACCTTCAGCTTGCGCAGGGCCTTGCGGCATTGGCCCAGCGCCACCGGCATGCTCTGCACCACCTGCACGTCGGCCAGCTTGACGCCGGGGTTGGCCATGAGGTGGAAGCGGATCGGCTTGAACCGCTCGCCGATGATCTTCAGCCCCGAAGCGGGCAGCAGGTGATGCACGTCGGCCACCCGGCCCACCGAGGGAATTCTCCACCGGAATCATGCCCAGCTTGCACGCGCCGCCCTTCACCGCCTCGAAGGCGTCCTCGAAGGTGGGATAGGGCGCCGGCTCCATGTCGGGGAAATAGTCGCGGCAGGCCTCGTGGCTGTTGGCCCCCGGCTCGCCCTGGAAGGCGATCTTGTCCTTGGCGCTCATGGGGCCTCCGCCGCGGCGCGGGCGCGCGCCAGATCGTCCGGGGTATCCACCGAGATGGGCGGCTTGTCGATCCTGGCGGCCCATATCCGCAGGCCCGAGCTCAAGGGCGCGCAGCTGTTCCAGCTTTTCGCGCTGCTCCAGGGGCGAAGGCGGCGCGGCGTTGAAGCGCTCCAGCGCCTCGCGCCGATAGCCGTAGATGCCCACGTGCCGCCAGATCGGTCCGGGGCCGTGCAGGGTCGAGCGGGTGAAATACAGCGCCCGCCCGGCCTGCGCGCCGTGCGGCAAGGCCAGCACGGCCTTGACCACGTCGGCGTTGGTCCGGTCCGCCTCGGAGTCTTCCGGCGCGCACGACGGTGGCGATGTCGCAGGCCGCTTCGCGCGCCAGCAGTTCGGCGCAGGCGCTCAGCACCTGGGCCTCAACGAACGGCATGTCGCCCTGCAGATTGATCACGACGTCGTGGCGCCCGGCCGGATCGATCTCGGCGAGCGCGGCCAGGATGCGGTCCGAGCCCGAGGGCAGGGCCGGATCGGTCAGCACTGCCCGGCCGCCCGCCGCGCGCACCGCCTCGACAATCTCCGCATCGCCCGCGGCCACGGCCACGGGACCCACGCCCGGCCGCCTGCGGCCGCGCGCAGCACGCGCACGATCATCGGCTCCCCGCCGATGTCGGCCAGGGGCTTGCCGGGCAGGCGGGTGGCGGCCATGCGCGCGGGGATGATGACGATGGGATTCATCGGACTGGAATGAGCGGTTTTGCGGCGAATCGCCTCGGATGATCGCTGTAGTCTGTCATAGGCCGTGGAAATCCCGCTCGCCTCGACCTTTCAAGGCGCATGGCCGGGTTGCGCCAGGGCCGGTAGCGTGTAAGAGAGCCCAAAGCAAGGACGGGGCGTGGGAATCCGTCGTGATTCCCCCTGGGGTCGGCAAACCGGCGTCAGGTTTCTTGAGAGGGCCGACGGGCACAGATGAGCGATCTCGCATTCAATAAGATAGCCGGAGCGGTTTTGGCGACGGCCCTGGCCGCGGTGGGCTTGGAAGAGCTTTCCGCCATCGTTTATCAGTCCGAGCCGGCGTCAAAGCCAGGCTACGCCGTGCAGGTCGCCACGGGCGAAACCGGCGGCGGCCCGGCGGCGGCGCCCGAACTGCCGCCCGACTGGGGCACGGTGCTGCCGACCGCCGACATCGTCGCCGGCAAGACCACCACCGCCGTCTGCCAGACCTGCCACAACTTCGACAAGGGCGGGCCCAACATGACCGGCCCGAACCTCTATGGCGTGGTCGGCCGCAAACCGGGCACCCATGCGGGCTTTTCCTATTCGCCGGGCATGGTGGCCATGGGCGAGAAGATCGGCGCCTGGAGTTACGACGACCTGAACACCTTCCTCAGCGGACCTCAGGCCGACGTGTCGGGCACCAAGATGACCTTCACCGGCCTGAAGAAGCAGGACCAGCGGATCAACGTCATCGCCTATCTGCGCACCCTGAGCAATTCGCCCGCGCCGATCCCGCCGCCCAAGCCCGCCGCGGCGCCTGCCGCTGCTCCGGCTGCTGGCGCTCCGGCCGCCAAGGGCGCCGCGCCTGCGGCCGATGCGGCGAAAACACCCGCCGCCGACGCCAAGGCGCCCGCGGCTGCGGCTCCGGCGGCAGCCACGCCAGCCCCCGAGGCCAAGCCCTAAATCGGCCGCCGGAATCCGGTCGCCGGCCCGATGCGCGCCAGCGCCTCGGCCAGCGGCTCGATGCTCACCTGCATGTGCAGGGCGTTGGCGTGGATCATCCGCGCGCCGTCCAGCATCATGCCCACGTGGCCGCGCCAGAACGCCAGATCGCCGCGTTTTAGGTCGGCCATCTCCACCGGCGCGCCGAGCTGCGCCTGCTGATCGGAATCGCGCGGGCAGGCCCGTCCGCAGGCGTACAGCGCCTGTTGGATCAGGCCCGAACAGTCCAGGCCCAGGCTCTCGCGCCCGCCCCACTGATAGGGCGCGCCTAAGAACCGCTCGGCCACTGCCGCCGGATCGGTCTCGAACAACGCCGATGGGCGACAGCTGGTTGGAGGCGAACCACCCCGCGCCCTTCGCCCCGAACAAAGCGGCCCTCCTCGGCCACGATGCGGACCAGGGCGTTCAGGCTGTAGAGCCCGACCGGCGCGGACTTGATGTCAGGCCGCGAGAAGCCGTAGGTGCGCAGGGCGCTGACCCGATGGGTGGGCGCCGGGACGCCCTCGCGCCAGGTCCTCCGCGGCCACAAAGCCCACATAGCCGTCGCGCCGCGCCTGGCCCCAGGCCCAGCCGCCCTCGACCTCCAGCACCTCGAACCCCTCGCCGAACAGCAGCTGGTCGAGCTGTTCGGCGGCGCGGGTCAGGCGCGCGGCGCAGGGCGGCGCAGGGGACAATGCAGCGATAGGCGTCGGGTTCGAGCATAGGCCTTGGCCGGGACGAGCCCCTGCAAGTCGGCCGCGGCCAAATCCGGTCGCGCCAGGGTCAAGCGCGGATCGCTCATCCGTAGCGGGTCCTGCAGCAGCCGGAACAGGGCGCGGATGGTCTGGGCCTCGCCGCCCACCGGCCAACCGGGCCGCGCCTTGGGGTTCCAGGCGAAGATGTCCAGGTGCAGCCAGGCGCCGGGCGGCGCGAACCGCTGCAGGAACAGGGCGGCGGTGATCGATCCGGCCTGGGCCCAGCCGTCCGGATCGTTCTTGATGTCGGCGATCTCGCTGTCCACCGCCGAGGCGTAGCCGCGCCACAGGGGCAGTGCGCCACAGGCCGTCGCCGCAGGCCTCGGCCGCTTCAGTCAGTTCGCGCGCCAGGATCCTCGTCGTCGGTGAAGAACGGCGGCGCCTGGGGGCCCAGAGCCGCGCGCGCCGCGCCGGTGAGGGTCGCTAGATCGATGGTCAGGTCGGGCTCGAGCTCGGCGGCGCGGGCCAGGGCGTCGGCCAGGATCAACCGACCCTCCGCATCGGTGTTGCCGACCTCGATGCTCAGCCCCTTGCGCGAGGCGATCACGTCGCCCGGACGCATGGCGTCGCCGGAAATGGCGTTCTCGGCCACCGGGATCAGCACCGCGAGCCTCAGCTTCAACCCCGCCGCCATGACCATGCGGCCGAGCGCCAGGGCGTGGGCGGCGCCGCCCATGTCCTTTTTCATCAGGCCCATGCCGGCCGGCGGCTTGATGTCCAGCCCGCCGGTGTCGAACACCACGCCCTTGCCGACCAGCGCCACCAGCGGCGCGGCCGGATCGCCGCCCGAACCGTCCCAGCTCATCTCGATCATGCGGGGCGCGCGGTGCGGAGCGGCGGCGCGGCCCACCGCATGCATGGCCGGATAGTCCGGCGGTCAACAGGCCCTCGCCCACGACCACGCTCAGCGAAGCGCCGAAGGCCTCGGCGATCTCCGCGGCGATGGTCTCGATCTGCAGCGGGCCCATGTCGTTGGCGGGCGTGTTGATCATGTCGCGCGCCAGGGCGCAGGCGTGGGCGATCGGCGCGGGCGCCGCTCCAGGTCGGCGCCCTCCGGCGCGACCAGCCGCGCGCGGGCGGCCTCGCGTGCGGACTTGTAGCGGTCGAAGCGATAGGCCCCGAGCGCGAAGGCCGTGGCGATCTCGGTCCGGTCCAGGGCCTGGGGCGCCTCGGCCAGGGCGTAATCGCCGGCGGGAAGCAGCGCCGGCAGGGCGCGCAAGGCCTGGGCGCCCCAGCCGGGCGCGGCGGCGTCCTCGGCCGACAGCACGAACAGAACCTGCTCCAGTTCGCCGCCGGCGCCGCCCACCTTGAACAACTGGCCGGGCTTGGCGGTGAAGCTGCTGACGCTCGCGGCGGCCTGAACCGAACCCGGGGCAGCTTCAAGCCATGCGGCGGCCTGCGCGTGGGCCAGCACCCGCAAGGGAACCGGCGCCTCGGCCTCTTTGGCGATGATCAGCACTTCGGACATGGACCGGCCTCAAGCCCCACAGGAGCGATGGTAAGACTTCGTCAAGCTTAACGCTTCGTTGAGGCGAGCGCGCCATCCTGATCGCGGCCGCCTTTGGGAGCGCCCTTTCATGTGTCGCAAGCCTGCCCTCGCCGCAACCGCCCTCACGCCGGTTCTCGCTGTTCTGCTGATCGCGGCAGGGCCGGCCCGCGCCGATCAGCCGGTGAAACCTGCGACGTCCGCGGCCGCGCCGAATGCTCAGACCCCGCCGTCCTCCAAGCCCGCCACGCCCGCCGAGCGCGCCGCCGCCGACCGGATGGAGCCCCTGCCCCGCGCTGCGTTCTGGGCCGGCGAATTCAGCAAGAACCCCACTGACGTCGAGGCCGGGGTGAAACTGGCCACGGCCATGCGCCAGCTCGGCCGCAACCAGGAAGCCTACAACACCGTCCAGCAGGTGCTGGCCCTCAAGCCCGACAATGTCGACGCCCTGCTGGAATCCGCCCGCGCCGCCATCTCAGGCAACCAAGGCTTCTTCGCCATCGCTCCTGCCCAGAAGATCGAGCAACTGCGGCCCAAGGACTGGCGCGCGCCCTCCCTGCTGGGCGTGGCCTATGAACAGACCCGTCAGCCCGAATTGGCGCTCGCCGCCCACAAGCGCGCCCTGGCCCTGGCCCCGGACAACCCCGCGGCCCTGTGCAACCTGGGCATGTTCTACGCCGCACAGGGCGACGCCGCCCAGGCCGAGACGCTGCTGCGCCAAGCCGCCGCCCTGCCCGGCGCCACCGTCCAGGTGCGTCAGGACCTGGCCCTGATCCTGGGGCTCAAGGGCGATCTGGCCAATTCCGAGCGCCTGCAGCGCCAGGACCTGCCGCCGGACATGGCCGACGCCAACATGGCCTATCTCAAGGCCGCCACCAGTCCAGTCCCGCTCGCCGCCCCGGCGCCCGCGCCAACGGCGGCGGCCGAGCCCAAGGACCGCAGCTGGAACGCGGTGGCCAAGGCCGAGGCGCAGGACCAGAGCCCGACGGGCGTCAACTAGCTCCGTTCGACAGTCATGGGGATTGGCCCTCAACGGCCGCCGCCCGGCGCAAGCCGGACTTGACCTACTTCAATCCCGGGTGGTCCAGGTCCAGGCTCGACGCCTCGATCACCTGTAAATCGGGAAAGCGCTGGCGCAGCTTGGCTTGAAACAGCTTGGCGTCGCCGGCCACCACCACCGTGGCTTGGGCCGGGTCGATGGCGGACTTGGCGAAGGCCTCCACCTGATCGGCGCTCACCGCCTCCACCGACGGCGCATAGCGCGCCGGCTCGCCCAGATCGACGCCCTGCAAGGCCAAGCCTGACAGATAGCCCGACAGGCCCGCGGTGGTCTCGATGCGACGGCCGAAGGTCCCCACCAGGGCGGCCTTGCGCGCTTCAAGTTCGGCCGGTTCGGCGGGCGCGGCGCCCAGCTTGCCCAGCTCCGCCAGCATCAGGTCCACCACCTCGGCCGCCGAACTCGTTCTTGGTCTGGGCCGCCGCGCTGATCGGGCCCACCCCGCGCCGCGGATCGATGGCGGAGCCCGCGCCATAACTGAGGCCGCGCTTGACCCTCACCTCCTGGTTCAGCCGGGCCGAATAGCCGCCGCCCAGAACCCCATTGGCCACGCTGGCCACATAGTAGCGCGGATCGGAGCGGGCGATGGCGGGCAGGCTGATGCTCACGGCCGCCTGACCCGTTCCTGGCAGGTCGATCACGATCACCCGGGGCCGATAGGCGGGCGGCGGGACGGCGAGGGGCGCGAGCGGCGCTTCCGGCCGCTTCCAGTCGCCGAACAGCCTCTGCGCCAGGGCGAATCCGGCCTCGGGGGTGATGTCGCCGGTCAGGGTCAGGATCGCGTTGTCCGGCCGGTACCAGGCCTGATGCAGGGCGAGCACGTCGTCGCGGGTAATCGAGGCCAGCGATGTCGGGTCGCCGTCCAGCACGTGGCCGTACGGTCCGCCGGCGAACACCGACTCCGCGGCCACGGAGCGCGCCAGGAAGCTCGGCTCGTTGAGGGAGACCTTGAGGGCGTCCAAGGACCGTTTGCGCAGGCGGTCCAGCTCGGCCTGGGCGAAGGTGGGACGGCGCACGGCGTCGGCCAGGATGGCGAGGGCCGGCTGCAGCTTGGCGGGCGTCACGCTGACCCCGGCGCTGGAGCCGTCCCAGCTCGCCCCGGCGCTGAGTTCGCCGCCCAGGGCTTCCATGTCCGCGGCCATTTGGCTCGCCGTGCGCGCGCCTGCGCCCTGCGTCATGAGGGTCGCCGTGACGTCCGCCAGGCCAGCCTTGCCCGGCGGGTCGACCGCTCCGCCCGCCGCCACGGTGATGGTGGCGTTGACCAGGGGCAGGGCGCTGGATCGCGCCACGATCACGCGCAGGCCGTTGGGCAGCGTCCGCTCGACGGGCGTGGGCAGCACCGGCTGCACGGCGGGGCCTGGAGCCGGGGGCGTCTTGGGCTCGGGCGGCGGCGGGGGCGCTTGCACCGGCGTCAGCACGCGGGCGACCACCTTGGCCGATCCGCCGTCGCCCACGTCAGGCGCGCCGGCCGGTCGATTGCTGTCGGACTCATAGCGGATCACCACTCGGCGGTTCACCGGCAGATACTTGCGCGCCACGCGCTGGATGTCGGCGGCGCCGACCGCCTGCAGCTTGGCCACATCGTCGTTGGCCCGCGCCGCGCTCCCCTCGATCCAATAGGCCTGACCCAGGGCGAACCCGCGCCCGTCGAGGGTTTCGCGCGCGCGCAGGGTCTGGGCGATCAGCAGGGTCTTGGCGCGGTCCAGCTCGGCCGCGCCGACCGGCTTGGCCTTGAGCTCGGCGATCTGCTCCAGCAGCGCCTTCTCGCCCATCTGAGGGGTTTTTCCGTCGGCCAGGATCGCGCCGACGTAGAACAGGCCCGGCTGCTGGCGCAGGTCGGCGGAGGAGAACACCTGCTGGGCCATCTGCCCGCGATAGACCAGCGCCTGGTAAAGGCGCGAGGCGTCGCCGTTGCTGAGCAGGGCGTCCAGCAGGGTGAGCGCCGGCGCGTCGCGATCGGCCGCGGCGGGCGCCTGCCAGGTGATGGCCACGGCAGGCAGGGGCACGTTGGGGCCGTAAACGGTTACCGTCTTGGGGCCCGTGCGCGGAGGATCGCGAACGGTGACGCGGGGCAGGGCCGCCTTGGGCGGCTTGATCTGGCCGAAATAGCGATCGACCCAGGCGTTCAGCTGCGCCGGATCGAAGTTGCCGGCCACGATCAGCACCGCGTTGTCGGGCCGATAATAAGTGGCGTGGAAGGCCTTCACGTCGGCGATCGTCGCCGCGTCCAGGTCGGCGATGCTGCCGATGGGCGGGCGCCGGTAGGGGTGAATCTGGAACGAGGCTTGCGGGATCGCCAGCTGGGTGAAGCGGCCATAGGGATCGGCCAACACCCGCTGACGCAATTCCTCCTCCACCACCGCCCGCTCGGACTTGAAGTTGGCGTCATCCACGTCGAGCGAACTCATCCGCTCGGCCTCGGCCCACAGCAGGGTCTCCAGATGGTTGGCGGGGATCACCTCATAATAGTCGGTCAGATCGTCCCAGGTGGAGGCGTTGTTCATGCCGCCCACGTCCTCGGTCAGACGGTCCATCTCCTCGGCCGGCATGTCGCGCGTGGCCTTGAACATCATGTGCTCGAACAGGTGCGCGAAACCCGAGCGCCCGGCCGGATCGTCCTTGGCGCCGACGCCGTACCATACCTGGACGGTGACGTTGGGCGTCGTGCGATCGACCACCGACAGCACCTTCAGGCCGTTGGGCAGAGTGCGGGTGGTGAAGGGGATCGGCGGCAAGGTGACGGCGCCCTCCCCGGTCTGGTCTGCGCGCGCGGGGATGAAGGAGGCGCTTAGGGCAAGGGCGGCGAGGCAGGCGATCAGGTGTTTCACAGGCGCACTCCAAACGGACGCGCCCTTTATCTCCCTTCCCCCTCGATGGGGGAAGGGCGGGGATGGGGGGTGATCGCGCCGAGCTTTCCGGAACGGCATTTGAGGCGCCGCCGCCTCGCTAGCCAAGTCCTTCGACGTCCTGCCTACACCCCCACCCCTGCCCGTTCGAACAGTCGCCTTCGGTGACTGTTCTCACCCCATCGAGGGGGAGGGATGCTAGAAGGGGCAAAAGGGGGCGACACTTCATGCGAACAGTCCTGTTTCTGTTGGCGACCCTGGCCCTGATCGGATGCAACGACGTGCATTCCGTCCGGCCGCTGATTCACGACGCCGACGGCGCGCCGGCCTTCAGGCCGGGCCTGTGGGTCGGCGTGGACAAGGATTGCCCGTTCGATGCCGCCCAGCCTTTGGACCAGTGGCCCAGTTGCGCCACCCCGATGCTGGTGGGGCGCGGCCGGATCACGGGCGCCGCCAAGGCGTCCCGGCGCGATCTGATCACCTACCGCCTGAACGGCCGCCTGCCCACCATCCTTCAGACGCGCGTGATGCAGGACCACGGCGGACGCGCGCCCCGCGACCGGTTCGCCGCCAGGCTTGGGCCCTTATCAATACGCGGGCCTGACGGTCCTCGCCGTCGATGCGCAGGGCCGGATGACGCAGGTGGCCTACTGGAGCGCCCTGTGCGGCCCGCCGCCGCCTCAGGCCAAACCTGGCGAGAGTCCGCGCTATGTCACCGACCAGCCCCTGCCCGGCATGACCGTCATCGGCGACGCTTGCACAACCCGGAGCCTGGACGCCGTGCGCTCGGCGATCATCGCCAGCCGGGCGTGGTCCACGCCGAGCGAACTGCGCTGGGTGCGCGACAGGCCCTAGCCGTTGCCCCGGCCGCTGCTGTCCTGTAACCCGCTCCCCATGTTCCAAGGTCTTTCCCTGCAGGCACACGCCGCCAAGTCCTGGCCGTTCGAGCAGGCGCGCAACCTGCTCGCGCGCGTGCTCAAGCGGCGCCTGGCGACCGAAGCCGAACGCGACCTGGCGTTCACCCTGATCAACGCGGGCAAGACCGACGAAGCGGCGGCGACCTTTCCGGCGCTGATGACGCCGGTGTTGTTGGAAACCGGCTATGGGCCCTCGGGCCTGCCGCATATCGGCACCTTCGGCGAAGTGGCGCGCACCACCATGGTCCGCGCCGCTTTCCGCGCCCTGACCGACGATGTGATCCCCACGCGCCTGATCAGCTTCTCCGACGACATGGACGGTCTGAGAAAGGTCCCGCCCAATGTCCCCAATGGCGATATGCTGGCCGAGGACCTCGACAAGCCCCTGACCGTGGTGCGCGACCCCTACGGCGAGCACGCCTCCTTCGGCCACCACAACAACGCCCGGCTGCGCGCCTTCCTCGACGGCTTCGGCTTCGATTACACCTTCGTCTCCTCGACGGACTGCTACCGTGACGGGACCTTCGACAAGACTCTGCTGCTGGCCCTGGAGCGGTTCGACGCCATCCAGAAGATCATGCTGCCGTCCCTGGGCGAGGAGCGGCGGGCCACCTATTCGCCGTTCCTGCCGATCAGCCCCAAGACGGGCAAGGTGCTGCAGGTCCCCACGCTGGAGCGGCATGTGGATCGCGGGACGATCACCTTCCGCGACGAGGACGGGAGCCTGACCGAGGTTCCGGTCACCGGCGGCCATGTGAAGATGCAGTGGCGCCCCGATTGGGCCATGCGCTGGACTGCGCTGGGCGTGGATTACGAGATGTCGGGCAAGGACCTGATCGACAGCGTGCGGCTGTCCAACCAGGTGTGCCGCGTGCTGGACGGCGAGCCGCCCGAAGGGTTCCACTACGAGCTCTTCATGGACGAGAACAACCAGAAGATCTCCAAGACCAAGGGCAACGGCCTGACCATGGAGGACTGGCTGCGCTACGGCGCGCCGGAAAGCCTGGCCTACTACATGTTCCAGTCGCCCAAGAGCGCCAAGCGGCTGTTCTTCGACGTGATCCCCAAGGCGGCGGACGAATATCTGCAGCAGCTGGACGCCTATAACCGGCCGCCCGCCGAGGGCGCGAACAATCCGCCCAACAAGCTGGACAATCCGGCCTGGCACATCCATGCGGGCGCCCCGCCGGCCCAGGGCTCGCCGGTGTCGTTCTCGCTGATGCTGAATCTGGTCTCGGCGGCCAACGCCTCCAACCAGGACATCCTGTGGGGCTTCCTGTCGCGCTACATCCCGGGCGCGACGCCGCAGACCCAGCCGATGCTGGCGCGCATGGCCGAAGGGGCCATCAACTACTACGAGGACTTCGTGCGCCCGGCCAAGCGCTTCCGCGCGCCCGACGAGCGCGAACGGGCGGCGATGCAAGACTTGCTGGCGCGGCTGAAGGCCCTGCCGGCCGGCTGCCAGGACGGCGAGCTGATCCAGAACGAGGTCTACGCCGCGGGCAAGGACGCCGGTTTCGAGCCCCTGAGGGCGTGGTTCCAGGGGCTTTACGAGGTGCTGCTCGGCCAGAGCCAGGGGCCCAGGTTCGGCTCCTTCGTCGCCATCTACGGCGTGGCCGAGACGATCTCGCTGATCGAGCGGGCGATGCGGGGCGAAGATTTGGCCGCTTGAACACCCCTATCGGCAAAATTCTCGATCCTTCCCCCTCGATGGGGGAAGGGCAGGGATGGGGGTGGTCGCGCCGAGGTTTCGGAATATGCATTTGAGGCGTCGCCTCCTGCGCACGTTCTATAACGGTGTGCCTACACCCCCACCCCTTCCCGTTCGATCAGTCGCCTTCGGGCACTGCTCTCACCCCAGTCGAGGGGGAGGGATGTTTTAATTTTGAGCGTTAGTTCGGCTTCATCCTTCAGCTCGCACTCCCACAGCGTCAGAACGCGCCAGCCCTTGGCCTCCAGCGCGGCGCGATGCTCGATGTCGCGGGCGCGGTTGCGGGCGATCTTGGCTTGCCAGTAGGGGCGGTTGGCCTTGGGCACCCGCGCGCCCCTGGCGCAGTCGTGGCCGTGCCAGAAGCAGCCGTGCACGAAGATCGCCAGCTTGCGTCCCGGCATGACGATGTCCGGCTTGCCCGGCAGATCGGCCCGGTGAAGGCGATAGCGCACGCCCATTCGCGTAAGCAGCCGGCGCACCGTCATCTCGGGCGCGGTGTCCTTGCCCTTCACCCGACGCATCACGGCGGAGCGCTTTTGCGGGGAGAAGACGTCAGTCATTTCAGAAAAACCTTCAACCACCAAGTTCACCAAGAACACCAAGAGGTCGGCGCTTCCTTGGTGTTCTTGGTGAACTTGGTGGTTAAATTTATTTTGCGCTGCGCGGTACTAAAGCCCGTCGAACAAGGCCGTGGACAGGTAGCGTTCGGCGAAGCTGGGGATGATGGCGACGATTTGCTTGCCGTCGAAGTCGTCGCGCGCGGCCAGGCGGAAGGCGGCGCTGATCGCCGCGCCCGAGGAGATGCCCACGGGAATGCCGTCCTCACGCGCCACGCGGCGCGCCATCTCGAAGCTTTCGTCGTTGCTCACGGTGACGATCTCGTCGATCACGCCGCGGTCCAGAATGCCGGGGACAAAGCCCGCGCCTATGCCCTGGATCTTGTGCGGACCGGGCTGGCCGCCCGACAGCACCGCAGAGCCCTCGGGCTCCACGGCGATCATCCTGAGCGAGGGCTTGCGCGCCTTCAGCACCTGGCCCACGCCGGTGATGGTGCCGCCGGTGCCCACGCCTGAGACCACCGCGTCGACCTTGCCTTGGGTGTCGTTCCAGATTTCCTCGGCGGTGGTGATGCGGTGGATGGCCGGATTGGCGCTGTTCTCGAACTGCTGGGGCATGACCGAGCCGGGAATTTCCGCCAGCAACTCCTGGGCGCCGGGCGACGGCGCCGCGCATGCCTTTTTCCGCCGGGGTCAGCTCCAGCCGCGCGCCCAAGAGGACCAGCATCTTGCGCCGCTCCATGGACATGCTCTCGGGCATGACCAGGATCAGGGGATAGCCCTTGGAGGCGGCCACGAAGGCCAGGGCGATGCCGGTGTTGCCGGAGGTGGGCTCGATGATGGTCGAGCCGTCCTTGAGCAGGCCGTTGGCTTCCAGCGCCGCGATCATGCCCACGCCGATGCGGTCCTTGACGCTGGCCAAGGGATTGAAGAACTCCAGCTTGGCCAGCACCTCGCCCTTGGGCTTGAGCGCCTTGGTCAGATTGGGCAGGCGCACCAGGGGGGTGTCGCCGATGGTGTCGATGATGGAGTCATAGACCTTGCCGCGCCCGCTGCGCTTGTAGGTCGTGGGATCGAAGGGGATCGGGGCGTCCATGAAGGATTCTCTCAGGTGGGCGTTTCCTGAGCGATCCTAGAGGCGAGACTTGGCTTTGTCTCGACGGTTTGTCTGAGGCGTTTTGAAGATTTACTCGGCGGCGAGCGTCGCTTGGCGCCGCAGGAGCGGCTCCAGCAGCTGCTCGGCCAGGAAACGCACCACCGGCGCGGCGACGCCGTCGCCGACCACGTGCAGGGCCGAGGTCGCGGCCTTGGGCAGGATGTAGTCGTCCGGCAGGCCCATCAGGCGCGCGCCCTCGCGGCCGGACATCCACCGGCTCCTGGCCTCGCCGCGTTCGATCACCAACAGCAATTGCCGTGAGGAGCCGCCGCGCGGGGTGCGCAGGCAGCCGGCCATTCCGTCAAAGCGCGCCTCGGCCCGCTGCACGCGCCGGCCGTCCTCGATGCGGATGCGGCGAAAGACGGCGCCGATGCGTCGCTCGCCGCTGGCCAGGGCGGCGTCGACCTGGGCGCGGTGAGACGCATTCATCTGGGCCAAAAGGACGCGGGTCTGCTCGGGTTTGCGCCACAAGACCCGATCATCCGGCTCCAGCACGCCGGCCAGATCGCTGTTGCGCGTTGCAGGCAAGGACGGCGACCAGTCGATCCACCGCGAGCGCAGGTCCTTCGGCAGCCGGTCGCGCGCCGCGCGCACGGCCGAGGTCTGCAGCGGGCTGTCGCCCGTCAGCGCGGCGGGCGCCGTCTCGCGCGTGGCCAGGACGAACACGCGTGGCCGTGATTGCGGCAGGAATGCCGATGCATCGATTTCTAGGGCGCCGAAGCGGTAGTCCTGATCGGCCAGGGCGGCGCACAGGGCGGTGAAATCCTCGCCGCCGCGCGAACTGAGCAGGCCCGTGACATTCTCGATAACCACGGCGCGCGGTGCGCGGCACTCCCGGTTCAGGGCCTCGATCTGTCGCCAGAATCCCCAGAAGGCGGAGGACCGGCCGCCCTCCAGCCCTGCCCGGGCGCCGGCCAGGCTGAAGTCCTGGCAGGGCGAGGAGGCCCAGCCGAGGTCTGCGCGGCCGGGCAATTGTTTGGGCTGCAAGGCCCAGACATCGCCGTGGACGAAGTGGTCACCGCCCCAGTTGGCCTGATAAGTCCTGGCCTTGAGCGGATCGAAGTCGTTGGCGAACAGGCAACGCCAGGCCTCGCCCAAGCCCGCGCGCGCCATGCCGCCGCCGGCGAAGAATTCATAGAAGGTCAAGGGCGCGGGGCGACTCACCCGCGAATGCTATGGGTTGGCGGGCGCGCACGCCATTGGGTCCGGCGCAAAGCCGCGCTAAAGTGTATGGGCTTCACTGCAGGGGGGACCGGGCCATGCGCCTGATCATGATCGGCCTGGCGGGTCTGGGATGCGCCATGGCGCTCAGCGCATGCCACCCGGTGGCGGGCGACAGCGCCGGACCGACGTCGCCGCCGGCCGATGCGCCGTCGGACGCGCCCTCAGACGCGCCGGTCGGCGCGCCCGCCGACGCGCCGTCGGGCGCGGGCTAAGGCGTCAGTGCACCGAGACGGGCGCCAGTTCGTTGGCGATGGCGGCGGCCACGGCGGCGTCGCGGTTGATCAGCACGGCCAGGCGCGCGCCGTTGGCGCTGTGCACGGCGTATAGCGTCTGCTCGGGAACGAGCTTGACCCCTTCAACGGCCTGCACGGGCTCAGATCCGATCACCTCGCGCGCCTTGACCGGTCGGACGTAGACCAGGTCGGGGGCGCCCAGGGCGGCGAAAGCTTCAGTCGTCAATTGCGGTGTCATCACGACCACCTCCTTACATGAATAAATCCCAACCGGCGTCCGGGTTCAGCCCACCGGGGAAATGGGAATACGCTTAACAAGTTTGGCCGGCTCCTTGCGGGTCAGGTCCACGTGCAGCAGCCCGTGTTCCAGCGCCGCGCCGGTCACCTCCATGCCGTCAGCCAGGACGAAGGTGCGCAGAAAGGCCCGCGCGGCGATGCCGCGGTGCAGATAGGCCTTCTCGCCGTCCCCCTCCGTTTCCGTTGACTCCTCGCGGCGACCGGAGATCACCAGCTGGTTGTCCTCCACCGTCACACTGAGGTCGGCCGGGGCGAATCCGGCCACGGCCAGGCTGATGCGCAGGGCGCCCTCGCCGGTTTCTTCCACATTGTAGGGCGGATAGCTCTCGCCGGCGGCGCGGGCCGCCCGCTCGATCAGGGCGCGGGTCTGCTCGAAACCGAGCAGGAAGGGGCTGTCGAACAGCATCGTCCGGTTCATGGCGAAGTCCTCGCTTCAAGCGACTTCCAACACCGCAGACCCGTTATGGCGTCCGCGGCCGAACCCTAAGATGGGTCGGGGAGACCCCGCTTTCAAGCGGCGAGCGGGTCAGCTCGGGAGGGCGGCGACGAGGATCACGGGGATAATGATCCCGGCGGCGAACAGAGAGGCCAGCGCCGGTCGGCTCTTACGGTTGAACTGATAGGCCATGTACAGGCCCATCAAGGTCGAGACGATCAAGCCCGCCCCCGTGCACAGGGCGAAGATTTTCAATAACCAACGGACCGGGCCGATCCGCGGCGGCGATTGCGGCGGCGGCGGAGCGGCGGGCGGCCCGCAGTCGGCGCCCTTCGCGCCGCGGGCGGTGCGGGGCTTGGCCGGCCGAGCGGGCGAGGGCCTGTGCGGGCGCCGAAAACCTGATCCTTGTGCAAGGCGCCCAGGCGCTGCAGCAGGATGGGCGCATTATAGCCGGGCGAGGATTGGTGCAGGCTGAGCACCTGCACCATGCCGGTGGAGGCGAAGAACAGAACCGCCGGGGCGAACAGAACGCCGAGATAAAGGTGAATCTTGCGCACCCACAGGATCAGCGGCCAGCGCCCCGCGGCGCGCGGCGCCGAATCTCCAGAGTTCATGTGTGTCGCCCCGCCTTCCTATGATGTTGGCGTTGGGGTCAGCGGCCTGTCAATCCGGCGGCCTTCAATTCCGCGCGCGCGGCCTCGAAATCGGCCGAGAACTTGGGGTTTTGCATCATCAGCATGGCCAGCTCCGTGCCCAACACGTGGCTGGCTTCAAGGTCGGAGGGATAGTGCGCGCCGCACACCACGCGGCTGTAGGAATAGTCCGCCGCTCGCGCCAGGATGGCCTGGGCTTTCTCCGGCATCAGCGCCGCCAGGACATAGCCTTCGGAATAGGCGAGCGTGCCGTGGCCGCTGGGATAGGAGGTCAAGGGCGGGGCGTTGGGCCTATAGTCGCAGGCCACTAGGGTGGGATCGATCGCCCAGGGCCGGTTGCGCTTGAAATAGACCTTGGCGATGCCGGCGACCACCGACTGCTCGTTGTTCACCTCGGCGGTCACCTTGGCCGTGGCGGGGAGCGTGGTCAGGTCGAACCGTGGGCCGAGCACGGCGAAGAACAGTTCCACGCTCTCGTGCTTGTCATCCCACTCGGCCTGGGCGCGGCGTTCCGGCGTGCGAGCATGATAAACCCGCTCCACCTCGGCCAAGTCCGCCTTTTGCAGGTCCGAGCCGTCCGCGGCGGGCGGCGGCAGCAGTCGGCTGGGATCGACCTGCTCGGGGGTGAGGATTTGCAGGGACTTTTTGTGATGGGGCGCGGCAGGCTTGGCCGGAGGCGTGTCGGCGGCGAAGCTTGCGGGCGCCAGATAGAGATTGGCGGCGGCGAACACCGTCGTGGCCAGAAGGGCTGAACGGAGGGTCATGCGGGTCTCCTGGCGGTTTCTGGACGGAATGAAGGCGCGGCCGACGCGGGAGCGCCGGCCGCTAGGGACTTCAAGCTTAGAACTTAGCCTTCAAGGTGATCTGGAAGTTCGTCGGCACTTGATATTCCGGCGCGTTGGTATTGGGGCCGGCGGAGCCGTACGGTCCGGAGAAGGTGGAGTTGGTCAGGTCATACTGGCCGTTGGCCAAGAGCTGCTTGCCTTTGATGCTGACCAGCGAGTGGGTGTCCAGCAGGTTCAGGATCTGGCCTTCGATCGAGTAGTTCAGGATGTGGTAGCTGAGCGACAGGTCGAACTCATTGTAGGCGGGGATGATGCCGTTCACGCCATTCAGGTAGCTGTTGATGTTCGCGACCGGCGTCGGGCACACGCCGTTGACCAGGCTGGCCGGACATGAGGCATTGATGGTGTCTTGAGAGCCGACGAATTTGCTGATCAGTGAGACGACGAATTCGTCATCGGAGTGGAACACGTCCTTGCGTTCGAAACGCACGCCGGCGGCGGCCGTGTAGAGTGGGACCTTGGTCAGCTGGTGACCGTTATAAAGCGGATTGGTGGGGTCATTGTCGCCCACGGCGCCGATGTAGGCGTAGTTGCCGAACACCGAGACGCCGTAGGGCAGGACGTATGTCGCCTGGACCTCCGCGCCGCGATAGATCGCGCCGCCGCTGTTGGTGATGTAGGTCTGACCGGACACGGGGTCCGTGAACGTCTGAATGAAGTGATCGAAGTTGATGTAATAGATGTCGCCGTCAACGGTCAGGTTGCCGTGGTTATAAACGCTGCCGATCTGATAGTTGGTCGAAAGCTGCGGCACGATTTGAGACTCCGTCCCGCTCGCGACATACAAATTGCCGATGTTGGGAAACAGGATTCCCTGGGCGTATTGAGCGTAGACCGACCAGCCGTTGTTGATGTGGTAGTTGGCCGTCAGGAACGGCAGGGTCTTGGTCCAGGTCCGGTTGATGTCCAGCGGCTGGGCTCCGGACTTGATAGCCTCCACAGGAGCGGTGACGTACAGGTTCCAATTGACGTACTTGACCCCCGGCGTGACGACCAGATTGTCGATCGGCTTCCAGTCAAACTGGACGAAGGGTTGGTACTGCTTCCAGCCAGAAAACTCGATATACTGGTCGTTCAGCGGGACATCGGTGTAGATGCCCGAGATGCCGGCCACAGTGGCGGCTTTTTCACGGTAGTCCGGCTGATTGTTGAGCAGGTTGATGTCGGTAATGTAGCGGTACGTGTCGGCCCGCTCATACCAGATGCCGCCGGTCAGTCGGCCGATCGGTGTGTCGTAATAAGTCTTGGCGATATCGCCGGTGACTACGTACTCGTTCTTCTTGATATAGCCCGGGATGATCGTCGTGCCCGTCAGGTCCGTCAGGATGGTCGCGCCGTTTTTCGCCGTGAGAGCATTGCCGGGCGTCGGATAGGTCGTCCCTTGCGTTGCGGTCCAGCTGTAGCCCTTGAACGGCACGCCCGGATAGTTGGTGTCGGGACCGGCCGCCACGTTGTTTTGGCTCGATAGGGTGTCGTTGTCGTAACCATAGCTGTAGAGGGTGTTGTCGACGCCCAGGTGCGGGACGATCTCGCCCGCCAGCTTGACGTATTCGTAGTTCGTCTCTTTCCGCGCCCAGTTGTACTTGTAATAGTCTTCCCGGGTCGGGTCGTTGCTCAGAGAGTAATTATTGCCGTAGGCGTTCAGCTGATAGACCGATGCGTCGCCGATATCGGACTTGTTATAGAGATAGGTCGTGTGGGTGTAGAGCGCGCTGACCGTCAGGTCGGTGCCGGTGATCGGCACGGCGCCTTTGAACATCTGCGAATTGCCCCAGGTGTAGTTGTTCGTCAGATAGCCGTTGGCCGACAGCTCCTGGAAATTCGCCAGGAATTTCGCGCCCTGCACGTCCCCGCTCTGCACGGTGGTGACGAACTGGTTCTCGCCGAAAGAGCCGCCCGTATAGACTTGGCTGATCCCCATCTTGTCTTCGAGCGGGAGGGAAATCAGGTTCACCGAGCCGCCGAAATTGGCGGGACCCATATCGCCCGCCTTGCCCGGACCGCGGTCGATGATGATGCCGCCGATGGTCGAGTTGGGAAAGAAGGCCGTGCCGTGGTGGGACGGGCCGTTGGTGTCGCCCCAGGGCACGCCGTCATAGGTGATGGTGTAGGCGCCGTCCGCGAAGCCGCGTAGCTGAATCTTGCCGCCGTCCGACAGGCCTGGACCGTTGGGCTGGGGCGTGGCGATCATGCCAGGCGCGAAGGCCGCGACGGTGGAGAAGTCGCCGACCCGCGGGGCGGTCTCTTCCATGTATTTGCGGGTGATCACCGCTTCCGGCTCGGTCGCGTCCAGCGAGCTTCGCACCGGCGCCACCGATGACGCCTTGCTGGGCGTAGCCGTGATGATGACCTGTTGAACTTCCTGTTCCTGCGGCGCGGAGTTGGCCGCCTGAGCGCTGGGCGCCCAGATCGCAAGGCCGGCGGCGGCCGCCAATGCGAAGGTTGAGCAGGCCTGCAGCCCGCCGTGATGACGCGGTAGCTTCATAGAAATATCCCCCTTGGTTGCACTGGGTCGGAATGACCCCGCACGCCGTTGGGGCGACGGCCCCTAGGGCGCGCGCTCAAACGCCTGTTGGCCCCAGTGAACATCTGGCGGCCTCGGTTGCCGACGCTCGAGCGCGATCCTTCCAGCAGGGCGAGGTGAGGCATTCAAGTGAATATAAATTGACAAAACCAAGTAACTAAAATTACAAATATGGATTACTGTTTGATTTTTTAAGGCTTTTCCAAAGAATGTAATTCAGTATACAGATCATGGGCAAATTATGGCAATTCCGTCCATGCTGTTATATGGTCCCATGGCGCAAAAGGTGAGGCCTCAATGCCTACGAATGTATGGTAATGTGAAAAATCAATGACAATTTTTCCGCGTTTCGGTGACGGCGATCGGTCCATTGTGCGGCTTCAAGGCCTTCGGCGAGGCCTCAGTCCCTCTCGGATCGGACCGCAGGTCAGCTTGACCTTTGCCGCCAAGACCGCTCCATTTACGGCGCGCAGCGCCTCGCCGCAGCCCCAAGCCGCCCAACACGCTCGATCGGGAGATCAACCCCACATGAAAAACCGCGCCTTCATCGCCCTGAGCGTCTCCGCCGCGGCCGTGCTAGCGCCGGGGGTGGCCGCTTTCGCCCAAACGCCCGCGACTCCGGTCTACACCGTGGTCAAGGCTGTGCCCCTGGGCTCGCCGGATCGGTGGGACTATGTGGTCCATGACGGCGCCTCGGGCCGCGTCTATGTGGCGCACGGCGACCGGGTGAGCGTGGTGGACGCTCATGACGGCAAGCTCATCGGCGAGGTCACCGGCATTACGGGGGGGGCCCACGGGATCGGCGTGTCCAACGCCACGGGCAAGGGCTACACCGACGACGGCAGAAACGGCCAGGCGGTGGTGTTCGACCTGAAGACGCTGCAGGTGCTCAAGCGCATCGACGCCAAGGAAGATGCGGACGCCGTCGCCTTCGACGCCAAGAGCGGCCACATCTTCGTGGTCGACGGGGATTCCAAGGCCCTGACCGTGATCGATCCGGCCACCGATACGGTGATCGCCACCATCGACACGGGCGGCGGGTTGGAGAGCGCGGTCGCCGGCGGCGACGGCAAACTCTACGTCAACGGCTCGCGCAACAAGGAACTGCTGCGGGTCGACATCAAGACCAATGCCGTCGATGCGCGCTGGCCGCTGCCCGATTGCGCCAGCCCGCACGGCCTGGCCCTGGACCCCTTCGCGCACCGGGCGTTCGTGACCTGCGTCAACAAGGTGATGACGGTGGTCAACACCGACACCGGCGCGGTGGTCGCCAGCCTGCCCATCGGTCTGGGCACCGACGCGGCGGCGTTCGATCCCGCGCGCAAACTGGCGTTCAGCTCCAACGGCGACGGCACCTTGTCCATCATCCGCGAAGTCGACCCCAACACCTTCGTTTCCCTGGGCTCGATCAAGACGGCGGTGGGAGGCCGGACGATGTCCATCGATCACAGGACCGGCCGGCTGTTCATCGCCGCGGCCGATGTCGACCCCACGCCGCCTCCGCCCGGACCGGACGGTCGCCCCGGCCGGCCCAAGCCCATCCCCGGCTCCCTGAAGCTGCTGTTCCTCGATCCCGCCAAGTAGCAGGCCTGGGGAACCTCGCGCGGGTCCCGGCCTTTCTCTTGCATGGCCCATCCGCACGAGACGTCGTCCCATCCGTCGGCCGCCCCGCCGGGCGACGCTCTGCCGCCGCACATCGAACAGACCGTGGGCGCCATCAACCGCTTGCATGATCGCCACCATCGGGCGGCAGGTCCGTTGCAGCGGATCGTGGAAGCGGTTACGGCCGCGGCCGGCACAGCTCTATTCGCCGGCGTCCTGGTCTTGCTCCTGCTGGTCTGGATCGGCTCGAACCTGATCATGCCGGCCGTCGGCGCCAAGCCGTTCGATCCCGCGCCCTTCAGCGCCCTGCAGGCCGTCGCCCAGTGTCTCGCCCTGTTCCTGGCGGTGTTCATTCTGGCCACGCAGCGGCGCGAGAACGTGCTGATCGAACTTCGCCTGCAGCTCATGCTGGAGTTGGCCCTGCTGAGCGAGCAGCGGTCCGCCAAGGTTATCGCCCTGCTCGAGGAACTGCGCGTCGATATGCCTTCGGTCCCCAACCGAAGCGACCCTGAGGCCGACGCCCTGGCGTCCCCCGGCAACCCGGACGCCATGCTGGAGGCCCTGCTGGAGACCGCCGTCGACAGCGGCGCCGCGGAAAGCGAGCCGGAGGGGCGCCCGGACTGAGCGGCGGCGGCGCGCGGCGCGCAGCCCGAGGGTCCTTTTTGTCGGGGCCGCACAAGCTGGACTATCCTTGTCCGACCGCCCTGCTTATCCTGCCTTCGGCGTAGCGGCCGGATCGGGCTGCGAGCGCCTTGGAGGCGATTCTAGTCGAGGACGCATGTCGGTGGGATCGCGCTTGGCAATTCACGCTGCACTCACAGGCTGTCTGGCGGTCCTGGCTCCGGCCGCCTCGCTCGCCTCGGCGCAGACGCCCTCCATTGTTATCGATGCGCCGTCCCAGGCCCGGATGGGATTGACGACGCAGACCCTTTCATCCGGCCGCCAGGCGTCCCAGATCGACGCCTTCGCCAAGGTGCTCGATCCAGGACCCCTGGCCCAGCTGGAATTGGATCTGCCGACGGCCGAGGCCGCCGCCGCAGCGTCAAGGGCCGAGGCCCAGCGTGCGCGCATGTTGCTGGACTCCGGCGCCAGTCTCGCCCGTAAGGATGTGGAAGCCGCCGAGGCTCAGGCTTCGGGCGACGCATCCCGGCTTGACCTGCTGCGCCGACGCGTGGGCCTGGAATGGGGTCCCGGCGTGGCGCGATTGAGCCCGGCCCGGCGCGCCGCCCTGCTGCGCGATCTGGCCGCCGGCAACGCGGCCTTGGTGCATGTCGACACGCCCTCCAACGAGGGTCAAGCCGGCGCGCGTACAGTGGATATCGACGTCGGGACCGGGGATCAATCCGTGCACGGTATTGTTCTCGGCCCGGCCCGCGCGGCTGAGCCGCGGTTGCAGTCCTCGGGGCTGATCGTGGAGGTGCAGGGCAAATCCGCGGTCCTGCTGTCCGTCGGCCTGACCCAGAGCGCGCACATCAACAGCAGCAGCGCGGTCACGGGCGTGGCGATCCCCCGTTCGTCGGTGATCCGCTTTCAAGGGTCCGACTGGGCCTATGTCCGCTTGGGCCCCGCCGGCTTCGAGCGCCGCCTGATCCAAAATCCGATTCCGCAGGACAAGGGCCTGTTCACCGCCGCCGGATTTCATGCCGGCGAGCAGGTGGTGGACCGGGGCGCGGCCGAGCTGTTCGCGGTCGAGCAGGCGCAGCTGACGCGACAACGCTAGGATGCTGACGAGGATCATCCGTTGGTCGTTCGGCCGCCCGCGCCTGCTGGCCGGCGTCGCCGCGACCCTGTTCCTGCTGGGCGCGTGGTACGTCCGCACCCTGCCGGTGGAGGTGTTCCCCGCCATCGCTCCGGCCCAGATGGTGGTGCAGACCGAGGCCCCGGGCCTGGTCGCCGACCAGGTGGAGCAGCTGGTGGCCCGGCCGCTGGAGCTTGCCCTTACGGGCGCGCCGGGGATCGGGACGATCCGCTCGGATTCAGCGCCTGGGCTTTCCGTCATCACCCTTCAGCTGGCCCGCGGGCGCAATGTCGACGCCGTCCGCCAGACCGTCGCCGAGCGGCTGGCCCAGGCCGCCAGCACGCTGCCGACAGGCGTCGCCGCGCCGGGCATTGCGCCTCTCACGTCGGCGGCCGGCGACATCCTGCAGGTCGGATTTACCAGCGATCGACTGAATCCCATGGCCCTGCGCGACCAGATCCAGTGGGTGGTCCGTCCGCGGCTTCTGGCCAGCGCCGGGGTGGCCAACGTGACCGTCTATGGCGGCCAGACCCGCCGGATCGAGGTGCGCGCCCGGCCGGGCGACCTGTCGGACAGCGATCTGGGATTCCTGGATGTGATCGATGCGGTGCGCCGGGCCACCAGCGTCATCGGCGCCGAATTCATCGACACGCCGGAGCAGCGGGTGCTGATCGATCCGCGCGGGCAGGCGCTCACGGCCGACGATGTGGCCGCCGGACAGATCCAGGTGGTGGGCAACGCGCCCACGCGTATCGGCGATGTGTCGGACGTGGTCGATGCGCCGGCGCCGGCGGACGGCGACGCCCTGATCATGGGCAAGCCGGGCGTGCTGATCGGGGTTCAGGCGCAGTACGGCGCCGACACCTCGCAGACCACCCGCGCGGTTCAGACGGCCCTGGCCCAGCTCCAGCCGGCGCTCAGCGCCCAGGGGATCGTGGTCAGCGCCGACCTGGACCGGCCCGCGAGCTTCATCGACCGGGCGATTCGCGGCCTTGTCTTCGATCTTTTGATCGGAGCGGCCTTGGTGGCCCTGATCCTGATGGTCGTGCTGCGCGACGCGCGCGCCGTGCTGGCGGTGTTCCTGGCCATCGCGCCGTCGCTCATGGCCGCGGTGGTGGCGGTGAAGGCCCTGGGACTGACGCTCAACACCATGACCATCGGCGGTCTGTTCATCGCCGCCGCCATCGTCATCGACGACGCGGTGATCGATGTGGAAAGCATCGTCAGTCGCCTGCGCAAGGGGAGGGGCGGCCGCGCAAGGGCCGCCCAGGCGATTCTGGCCGGTCTGCTGGAGGTCAGGTCGCCGGTGATCTACGCCACCTTGCTGATCGATATCGCCTTGGCGCCGATGATGTTCGCGGGCGGGGTGCTCGGACCTTTCTTGCGGCCCCTGGCCGTCACCACGATTGTCGCATCCCTAGCGTCCCTGGCCGTATCCATCTGCCTGACGCCGGCCACGGCCCTGCTCCTTCTGCAGGGCGTCAAGCCCCAGGCGGAGCGGGGCGAGGTCGCCCGCCTCAAGGGCTGGTATGCCGGCTGGATCATGCAAAAGTGTCACGATGCCCGTTGGGCCCAGAGCCTGTTCGTCCTGGCCTTGGCGGTGACTGTTGGGACTTTCGCTCTGTCGCGTCGCCCGGCCACGCCGACCTTCCACGACGCCCGCCTGGTTGCGCATTTCGAGGCGCCGACCTCCACCTCGTTGTCGGCCATGGAACGTATAGGCGCTGGCCTCACTCAGGCCGCCCTGTCGGCGCCGGGCGTCGTTCGGGCGGTCGAACG
This sequence comes from uncultured Alphaproteobacteria bacterium, assembly GCA_963804105.1. Lineage (GTDB taxonomy): Bacteria > Pseudomonadota > Alphaproteobacteria > Caulobacterales > Caulobacteraceae > BOG-938. The sequence goes on along the minus strand of CAWDPL010000021.1, from coordinate 128,765 downwards.
GATCGGACGCGATCCTACGGATTTCACCGCCTGGGGTCCCGAACAGAGCGACATCGATTTGGACCTCGACCCAAATCTCAACGCCGGCGCTCAAGACCGGATTCAGCAAAAGCTCCAGACGGTCTTTGCCGGCTATCCTGACGTCAACGCGCAAATTCGCCCAGGGCTGGGATTGCTGCAGGCGGCGCCCGAGGATCGAGCTCCCTTCGCCGTTTCCATCTACGGTGACGATCTTGGCGGGATCGACATCGCCGCACAACAGATCGCCCGCCGCCTGCGTGCGCTTCGGGGCGCCCAACAGGTGGCCGTCACCACCGGCCCGCGAGCGCCTTCCGTTCGCATCGATCTTAATTTCAGGCGTCTGGCTCTTTACGGACTGTCAGCGGCGGACGTGATGGAGACTGTGCAGGCGGCGTTCTCCGGCAAGACGGTGGCCGAGGTCTACCAAAACGGAAGAGCCATCGATCTGGCCGTGGTGGGACCCGACAGCCTCAGGCGCGATCCGGAAGGCATCGGCCGGCTCCTGCTGCGTTCAAGCTCGGGCCTGTCCACTCCGCTCAAAAGCGTGGCCAATGTCTATCTGACCGATGGCCGGACATTGATCCAGCATGAGGGCGGCCTGCGACGAGAGGTGGTGACCGCCGATCCGTCAGCCGCCGACGCCCGGCGTTTTGGTCACGAGGCCAAGGCGGAAATCGCCAAGATTCCGCTGCCGCCCGGGGTGTTCCTGTCATTTGCGGACATCGGCGCGGCGGCGGCGGCCGACCGGCTGACCTTGCTGGTGAACAGCACCCTGGCGGCTCTGGCCATGATTGGCCTGCTGCTGCTCATATTCCGTGATCGGAGGATGGCGTTCCTGATCCTGGGCTCGACGGTATTTGCCTTCGCCGGCGGCGCGATCGCGGTCGCCCTGACCGGCGGGGTGCTGTCGCTCGGATCGATCGCGGAATTCGTCGCGCTGTTCGGTCTATCGACCCGAACCGCGATTTTGCTGGTGTCGCGCCCGCGCGACATGGCCGCCAGCGCGCAAGGCGCCTTGGACGCTGGGTATCGTCAAGGAATTAGCCGTCGACCGAGCCGCGCCGATCGTGCTTACGGCCTTGTTGGTGGCGATGGTGTTCGCGCCCCTGGTGGTGTTACGAGGACAGGTCGGCGCGGAGATTCTCGGACCCATGGCTGACGTGATCGTCGGCGGCGCGCTCAGCGGCGCGATCCTGACCCTGCTGTTCCTGCCGGCCCTGATCCACGCCTATCTGTGCCCGGTCCACCGTCATGAGCTGCCGGCGCCGCTGTTCGGCGGCCGCAACTCCGAGGAGCATTAGGCTCCGCCGCCCAGCGCCTGGAACAGGGCCGCCATGTCCGCGTAACGCGCCGCATCGGCGGCGGCCAGGGCGGCCTGGGCCTGTGCGTAGGTCTGTTCGGCGGTCAGCTCCTGCAACACGCCGACCTCTCCGGCCCGCCGCGACGCGCGGACATAGGCCAGGCTGCGCCGGCCGGCGGCCTCCGCGATCTGGGCCGCCTTGAAGGCCTGGTCGTCGCGCGCCAGGCCGTCGAGGGCGTCGGCCACGTTCTTGAGCGCCTGCAGGACTGTGCTGCGGTACTGCGCCTTGGCCTGATCCAGGGCCGCCTCGGCGGCCTTTTGCCTCTGCCTCAAGGCGCCGCCCTCGAAGATCGGCTGGGTGAACCCGGCGCTGAGGGACCAGAAGCTGTTGTCGGACGTCAACAGGTCGAGCAGCTGGGTGCTGGCGCCGCCGGCGCTGGCGCCGATGGCGATATTGGGCAGTCGGGCGGCGATGGCCACCCCGACCTGGGCGCTGGCCGCGTGCAGATTGGCTTCGGCCGCGCCCACGTCGGGCCGTCGACGCACCAGATCCGCCGGCATGAGGTAAGGCGTTTGCGCGGGCAGGGTCAGATGGTCCAAATCCAGCTCGCCCGGCGCGCCCCGGCCCGGCTCGCGGCCCAGCAATATGGCCAGGGCGCTGCGCTGCTGGGCCAGGCTTTTCTGCAACGGCGGCAAGGCCTGTTCGGCCTGGCCCAGGGCGGCCTCCTGATTGGCCACATCGGCCTGGCCCAGTTCGCCCAGCTGCGCCTGTTTGCGTGTGAGCTCCAGCGCCCGGCGAGCATCCTCGGCCGTCAGGCGCGCGGCCTCCATCTGGCGGGCCAGGGCCGCCTGCTCAAAGGCGGCGGCGGCGACATTGGCGATCAGGCTGGTGCGCGCGGCCTCATACTGGAACCGAGCCGCCTCGGCCTGCGCCTTGGCCGCCTCGGTTCCCCGCCGGACGGCCCCGAACACGTCGATGGGGTAGGAAACAACCAGCTGCGCGGTGTGCAGGCTGTAGAGCTCGCTGTTGTCGGCCAGCGGCGGGGCGTTGGTCAGGCTGTTTTTGGCCCGCTCGGCCTGATAGCCGGCGTCGACGGAGGGAAACAGGGCGCCTTGCTGCGCCTTGAACAGGGCCTGCGCCTGCTGCAGGGCGGCGTCGGCGGATTTCAGGTCCGGATTGGCTTTGAGCGCCTCGTCCACCATGGCGTCCAGTTCCGGCGAGCCGAAAGCGCGCCACCACTGGGCGTCCACGGCCTGGACAGCGGGTTGAGGCGCCGGACCAGGCGCGTACGCCTGCTCGGTCGGCGGCGCCGGCGTGTGGAAGTCAGGACCGACCGCGCACCCGGCCAGTCCGGCGGCGAGCGCCAGGGCGGGAACGCGCGCCGACCGTCCGAGCCTGATCAAGGGGATATCTCCATGTCGGCGAGGTCGCGCGCGGCTCGGCGCGAGAACAGATCGATCAGCACCGGAAGCACGATCAGGATCAGCATCGGCGCGAGGGTTATGCCGCCCACCACCACCAGGGCCAGAGGTCGCTGAACCTGAGAGCCGATGCCTGTGGACACCGCGGCGGGCAGGAGCCCGACGCAGGCGGCGATGCAGGTCATCATCACCGGACGCAGCTGGGTTTCGCAGGCGCGCAAGATCGCCTCGCGCCGACTTAGTCCCTCCGCCAGCTGTTGATTGAACGCCGAGAGCACGAGAATCCCGTTCATGACCGAAACGCCGAACAGACCGATGAAGCCGATCGCCGCCGACACGCTGAGCGGCGTGCCGGTGAGAAACAAGGCCAGTATGCCGCCGATCATGGCCATGGGCAGCACGCTCATCGCAAGAAGGGTGTCGCTGATGATCGCGAAATTGGTGAAGAGCAGCAGGCCGATCAGCAAAAGGCTGACCGGAACAGCGACGGCGAGCCGCGCGAGCGCCGCCTGCATCTCGCCCAGTTCGCCGACCCATTCCACACGGTAGCCGCCGGGCAGAAGCACGGCCCGCTTTACCTTGCGCTGCGCCTCCTCCACGGCCCCGCCCAGGTCGCGTCCGCGCACGCTGAACTTGATGGGAATGTAGCGCTCCTGGCCCTCGCGATAAATGAAGGCGGCGCCGGAGGTGTAGCTTACGTCCGCCACGTCCGTCAGGGGTATCTGCACCACCCCGCTGTTAGGGTTGCTCGCGCCGACCGTGATGCGCTTGATTTCGTCCAGGCTCGAACGATCCTTGGGGTTCAGCCGCACGATGATCGGGAAATTGCGGTCGCTGCCGGGCTCGTACAGATTGCCCGCGGACTGGCCGCCGATAGCCGCCTGGACCGTGTTGTTGACGTCGCCGGGCGTCAGGCCGTAGCGGGCGGCGCGCTCGCGGTCCACGTCGATGCGCACGGTGGGCTGGCCCAGGGAGTTGAACACCGCCAGATCGGTGATGCCCGGCACCGTGGCCATGACGTCCTTGATCTTGGCCGCCGTGGTCTCGAGGGCGCCCAGATCCGGTCCGAACAGCTTGAGCGAGTTTTCGCCTTTCACGCCCGAGGACGCTTCTTCCACATTGTCCTGGATGTTCTGCGAGAAGTTGAAGTCCACGCCGGGGAAGGTGCGCGTCAGATCGTCGTTGAGCCGGCGGGTCAGCTTGGCCTTGTCCATGCCCGAGGGCCATGTGTCGAACGGCTTCAGCGGCACGAAGAACTCCGCGTTGAAGAAGCCGGTGGAGTTGGTGCCGTCGTCCGGGCGGCCATGCTGGGACACCACGGTGACGACCTCGGGATAGCGCTTGATCACCTGGCGCATCTTGTCGACATAGCTTTCGCTGGCTTCCAGCGAGACCGACAGGGGCATGGTCGCGCGGATCCAGAAATTGCCTTCTTCCAGATGCGGCAGGAACTCCAACCCCAGCCCGCGCGCAGCCAAAATGGCCAGGGCCATCAGCAAGGCGGCGCCGCCAACGGTGAGAATGCGGTTGGCCAGGGCCAGACCCAACGCCGGGCGATAGATCTCGCGCAGCTTACGCACCAGCCAGGTGTCCTCCTCGCTGACCTGTTTGGGCAGCAGCAGAGCGCTGAGCGCGGGGGTGATGGTGAAGGTGGCCAGCAGACCCCCGGCGATGGCGTAGGCGTAGGTCTTGGCCATCGGGCCGAAGATGTGGCCTTCCACCCCGGTCAGGGTGAACAGGGGCAGGAAGCTGGCGATGATGATGGCCGCGGCGAACACGATTGACTTGGACACCTCGCCGGCCGCCTCGCGGATAACCCCGCCGCGGGCGATGATCGCGCCGCGCCGATTCCCCCCGGCCTCGGCCAGATGGCGACAGATGTTCTCCACCATGATCACCGTGGCGTCGACCACCAGGCCGAAGTCCACCGCCCCCACCGACAGCAGGTTGGCCGATTCTCCCCTCATCACCATGAGCAGGACGGCGAAGAACAGGGCGAAGGGGATGGTCACGGCCACCACCGCCGCGCTCCTCAGGTTGCCGATGAAGATCCACTGCACCAAAAAGATCAGCGCCATGCCTTCCAGCATGTTGTGCAGCACGGTGCGGGTGGTGACGTTGATCAGGTCGCTGCGGTCGTAGATCGTCTCGATCTTGACCCCTGGCGGCAGGATGCCGGCGGAATTGATATGGGCGACCTCGGCCTCCACCGCCTTGATGGTGGGCATGCTCTTTTCGCCGCGGTGCATCAGCACGATGCCCTGGACGATGTCGTCGTCGTTGTCCTGGCCAGCGATGCCCAGACGGGGCAGATGGCCGACCGAGATCGTCGCGACGTCGCGCAGATGCACCGGCAGGCCGTTGTTGGCGGTCAGCATGGTGGCGCCGAGCTGGTCCATGGACTGGATCAGGCCCACGCCGCGCACGATCGCCGCCTGGGGACCGAAATTGACCGTCTGGCCGCCGACGTTGACGTCGCTGGCGGAGATCACCTGCAGGACCTGGGGCAGGGTCAGGCCGTAGGCGATCAGCTTGGCCTTATCAACGGACACATCATAGGTCTTGGTCTTGCCGCCCCAGCCGGTGACGTCGATCACCCCCGGCACGGCCTTGAAGCGGCGCTCCAGCACCCAATCCTGCAGGGTCTTCAGGTCCGTGACCGAATAACCGGGCGGGCCGACCACGCGGTAACGGTAGATTTCTCCGATCGGGCTCTCGGGCGAGATTTGCGGCTGGGCGCCGCCCGGCAGCGCCGACAGCTGGGTCAGGCGATTGATCACCCTCTGCTCGGCCTCGTCGTAGCTGAAGTCGTAGGTGAACTGGACCTTCACGTCGGACAGGCCGAACAGGGAGATGGTCCGCACGCTGGTCACGTGGGGGATGCCCGCCATCTGGATTTCGATGGGGATGGTGATGTAGCGCTCGATCTCCTCGGCCGAGGCGCCGCTGTCCTGCGTCACCACCTCCACCATGGGCGGGACGGGGTCGGGATAGGCTTCGATATTGAGCTGAATGAAGCCGATGATCCCGGCGAGGAAGATCGCCGCCAGGAACACCAGCATCAGCGCCTGGTGGCGCAGGGCGAAGCCGACCAGCTTGTTCATGGGGTCAGTCGGGCTTGGCGGCGCGGTCGATGAACAGCGATCCGCTGGTCACCACCCATTCGCCGGGACTGAGCCCGGAGGTCACATGCACTTGGCCGTCGCCGACCGGCCCGGCGTTGATCTGGCGCAGTTCCAGGCTCTTGCTCGCGGGATGCGCCACCCACACGCGAGCCGTATCGCCCTCGAAGATCACGGCGTCCTCAGGCGCGGCGACAGCCTTCTGGCTGGGACCGGCGGCCAGGGCGAAGTTGGCGAACATCTCCGGCTTGAGCGCCCCGTCCGGATTGGCCAGGACCGCGCGCACGACCAGCCGACGGGTGGTCGGATCGATCGTGGGCGCCACATAGTTGATCTGGGCCCTGAACACGCGGCCGGGCAGGGCGAGAACCCGCACATCCACGGCCTGGCCGGGATGAACCAGGGCGCTGTCGGCCTCTCGTACATTGGCGGTGAGCCAGACCTTGGACAGGTCGCTGATCACGAAGGCGGGGCTGGCGCCCCGTTGGTCACGCTGCCGATGTTCTGTCCCACCCCGATCAGCCGCTGGGTCGCCACCCCGGAAATGGGGGCCGTGACCATGGCCGCGCCGCCGGAGCCCGTCCCGGCGCGCTCAAGGGCGGCGATATCGGCGTCGCTCTTGCCGAGGATTTTCAGACGTCCCCGCGCGGCCTGCAAGGCCGCCTGGGCGGCGGCCAGGTCCGACTGGCTCTGTTGCCAGTCCTTCAGAGCGCCCCCGGCCGACTGGTAGAGCGCGTGCTGGCGCGCCTCGTTGGCCTCGGCCAGCTTGACCTGGGCGGAGGCGACGGCCAGGTCGCTCTGGCCCTGGGTGAATTCCGCGGCCTGCACCTCGAACAAGGGCTGGCCGGCCCTCACCCTGTCGCCCGCCTTGACCAGGATGCGGGTCACCCGGCCGGAATAGGGCGAGAACACCTGAGTGGTGACATCGTCGTCCGTGGCGATCTTGCCCTCGGTTTGCAAGCGGGCTTGGAAGTCGCTCGCCTGGACCTGGACAAATCTCAATGTGGCCCACTGTTCGTCGGTGGCTTGGAAACTTCCGGGCGGCGCAGGCGTCGGCGCGGGCGCCGGATGGGCGGTCAGGAGGCGGCCGAGGAGCGGCAGGATGACAAACAGCGCCGCCGCGCCCGCGGCTACGGCGGCCAGGATCGTCCATTGCCGTCTAGCCGGAAGGGCGAGGTAGGAATTCATCAGGCTTGCCGATTTGCATGCAAAAACAGTCACGCTGTTTCGGGGGAGGGCCGAAACAGCGCTGCGCCGTTCGATAGTCCATCTCGCTTACGGCAGACTTACAGCGCGCAAGGCTCAGGGCGGCGACGAGCGGGCGGGAGCGGGGGCGGTTGGCAGGGCGATCTTGAACACCGCGCCGCCGCCGCGCCGGCTCTGAACCGACGTTGAGCCCCCATGCGCCTTGACGATCCGGCCGACGATCGAAAGTCCGAGCCCCGCGCCCGAGCCCATGGCGCGACGGCTGCGCCAGAACCGCTGGAACAGCAGGTCCCGTTCGGCATCGGCGATGCCCGGGCCGCGATCCATCACTCTGATCGAGCCGTCCTTGGCCACGTCGATGGTCACGGCGGTGTCGGGGCGGGTGTGCGCCACGGCGTTCTCCGCCAGATTGCGCACGGCCTGGAACAGAAAATCCGACTGGCCTCGCACCCACACCGGCGATCGAGCGCCGGTGACTTCGATCGTCTTGTTCTGGGCCAGGGCCAGGGGCGCCAGGAGCGCGGCGACCTCCAGGCTGACGGCGCGCAGATCGGCGCGATCCTCCGGCGCCACCACGGCGGTCTCGACCTCGGCGATCACAAGAAGCTGGCTGACGATCCGGCTCATCAGATCCAGGTCGCCTTGTAAGGCGCGCCGGGCGACGGGGTCCTCCAGGGCCTCGGTGCGCATTCTCAGCACCGCCAGGGGCGTGCGCAGCTCATGGGCCACGTCGGCCGTCAGGTCCCTTTGCGCGCGAAAGCCCAGTTCAAGGCGGTCCAGCGCCTGATTGACCGCACGCACCAGGGGCAGGATTTCCTCGGGCATGCCGCTCAAGGGCAGGCGCACGTCGATGCGGCTGGGGCTGATCGCCTCGGCCATGCGCGAGGCGCGCAGCACCGGGGTCAGGGCGCGTCGCACGATCAGCACGTCCGCGGTCAGCAGCAACAGCAGTATGCCCAGGGTCAGGCCGGCGATCTGCGGGATGAAGTGGGCCATGATGTCGTCGATGACCACATCGGGGTCCTCCAGGTTCTGACCCACCTGAAATCCACACTGGCCGGCCGTCCACCCGTTCGGGAAAGCTCGCGCCGTAATAGTCGACACCGTGGCGGATTCCGGTGTTGAACCAGATCGTCTGGTCGCCCGTGGGCGTGCTCGGCGAAAGCCCCTGCGAGCCAGGCGCGGAGGAGAAGCGCACCTGCCCCGCCTGGTCGAGCACGGCGAAGGCGAAGCCGCCGGCGCCCTGGGCGTAGAGGGCGCGAAGGTTGTCGGGCAGACGCAGGACCAGGTCTTGGCCGTTACGGCTCAGCGCCTTGAGCAGGGGTAGCTCGTGCTGTTGCAGCATGCGGTGCTGATAGGCGGTCACAGTCTTGTTGAGCAGGAGAAGCACCGCCGAGGGCATGATCACCGAGGTCGCGGCTATGGCTATGACCTGCAGCCAGATGATCCGGGAAAAGGTCGAGCCGAAGCGAAATTTCATGGTCGTTCCGCCGCGATCAAGTAGCCGACGCCGCGGACGGTGTGGACATTGGCCGCGGCGCCCATGTCCTGCAGATGCTTGCGCAACCGGTGAATGGAGACCTCCACGGCGTTGGATCCCACCGGCTGGTCCATGCCGAACAGATGGTCCTCCACGAAGCCCTTGGGCACGACCCGCCCGGCTCGGCGCATGAGCAGCTCCAACAGTTCGATTTCTCGCGCGGAAAACAGCTCCGGCCGCCCGTCCACGAACACCTGTCGCGCGACGACGTCCAGCGCCAGATCACCCACTTCCAGACGATTGCCGAGCAGTTCACCCGGGCGCCGCAGCAGGGCCTGCAGGCGCGCCACCAGTTCCTCGGTGGCGAAGGGCTTGCTCAGGTAATCGTCGGCGCCCGCGTTCAGCCCCTCCACCCGATCGCGCACGCTGCCGCGGGCGGTGAGGATCAGCACCGGGGTGCGATCGCCGCGTCGGCGCAGGCCTGTCAGGCAGTCCAGGCCGTCCCCGTCCGGCAGTCCCAGGTCGAGCACGACGGCGGCGTAGCGGTTGCCTCGTAGGCTCTCGTCCGCCCCGGCCACGGTGTGGGTGATGTCCACAGCGAAGCCGCACTTTTCCAGTCCGCCGATCAGAAGACCGGCGAGCGCGGCGTTGTCCTCGACCAGCAGCAGTCGCAATCGCGCGCCTTTCTATTGAGGCAGGAGCATCAAGACGGCGGCCCCGCCCATGATGGCTGTGGCGATCCAGCCCAGCACGACCAGCGTTCGGCTGGCGACGTACTTGCCCATCACCGATTTTTTGGAGACCAGCAATATGATCACCGCCATGAGCGGCACGGCCACCACGCCGTTGATCACCGCGCTCCAGAACAGGGCCTTCATGGGATTGATCGGCGAGTACTGGATGACCAGCGCCAGCAGGACGCTGACGATAATGACGCCGTAAAAGCCGCGCGCGTCCTTGGTCTTTCGCTCCAGGCCCCATGTCCAGCCCATGGCTTCGCACAGAGCGTAGGCGCCGGAGCCCGCCAGCACCGGCACGCCGATCAGTCCGACGCCGAGTATGCCCAGGGCGAACAGCATGAAGGCGAATTGGCCGGCCAGGGGCCGCAGAGCCGTCGCCGCCTGGGCCGCCGTCTGGATGTCGGTGATTCCCGCCACGTGAAGCGTGACCGCCGTCGCCAGCATGATGAAGAAGGCGGAAATGTCAGAATAGAACATGCCGCTCCAAGTGTCCCATTTGATGCGGCGCAGTTCCTCGCCCGAGGCGGCCGAATCCTTCAGCAGCGCCTTGGCCCCCTTGCGGGCCAGCATGTCCTCGACCTCCTCCGACGCCTGCCAGAAGAACAGATAGGGGCTGATGGTGGTGCCGAACACGCCGACCACCACCATGGCGGCGGCGCCGTCGGTTTGAACTGGGGCATGACGATGCGCAGCGCCACCTGGCCCCACGGGACGTGCACGGTGAACAGCACCGCCGCATAGGCCAGGAGGGACAGGGTCAGCCATTTCAGGAATTTGACGTAGCGGTGATAGGGCACGAACACCTGCAACAGCAGGGTTCCGAGCACGAAGAACACGGTCATCAGGTGACGATCGATCCCGGTGACCAGCTCCCCGACCTCGCCCATGGCCGCGAGGTCGGCGGCGATGTTGAGGGTGTTGGCGACCAGCAGCAGCAGCACGACGGCGCGCAGCACCGAAGGCGGGAAGGCGGTCTTGATATTGGCCGCCAGTCCCTTGCCGGTGACCCGGCCGATGCGCGCGCACATGGACTGGATCGCCGCCATCAGGGGAAAGCACAGCGGCATGGTCCACAACATGTTCAGGCCGTACTGCGCCCCGGCCTGGGAATAGGTGGCGATGCCGCTGGGATCGTCGTCGGCCACGCCGGTGATCAGGCCCGGTCCGACCCGCGCCAGGGGGTGTTCCGTCAGACGTTCCCAGAAGGAGGGACGGGAGGCCGGCTCGGCCTTTTGCGCGTCGTCATTAGGCGATGGCATGGGCGTAGGGTCCCTGATTGCGGGGTTTTTTAGGGCAATGATGATCAATCAGCGGCGCCGCGAACAGCGCCTTTCATCCGGACACCCGGGTCTGGGGGCGGATTTATGGCTTTGCCACAGCCCATGCCCAACGCTTGAAGACCTCAATCGGCTCCCCAGCCGCCGCCGAGCGCCTTGTAGATCACCACCAGGTCGACGGAGACCGCGGTCCGCGCGTCCGCCGCCAACAGTTCGTTTTGCTGCAGCGTGCGCTGGGCGTCGAGCACATCGATGTAGCCGCCCAGTCCGCCGGCGTAACGCTGCTGCGCCAGGTCCGCGGCCTCTGTATTTTGCGCGACGGCGTCGTACAGGGCCGTTTCGCGTGCGCGATCGGCGGCATAGGCGTTCAGAGCGTTGTCGACCTCATGCAGCGCCGAAAGGACCGTGCTGCGGTAGTCCAGGGCCGCGGCCGCGGCCTGGGCGTCTTGCAGGCGGACGGCGGCGCGCAGCCGCCCGCCCTCGAAGATCGGCAGTTGGACCGCTGGGCCCGCGGTGAAGAACCGGCTGGCCCAATTGGTCAGCATGGGCAGGGTTTGCGACTGGTAGCCGGCCTGCCCGCTCAAGGTCAGCTTGGGATAAAGGTCGCCCACGGCCACGCCGACCCGGGCTGTCGCCGCGTGCAGCCGCGCCTCGGCCGCCCGGATATCGGGCCGGCGCCGCGCCAGATCGGCGGGAAGACCCACGGGAACCAGGGGCGGGGCCGGCGGAATGGGCTGCGCCACGTTCAGCTCCGCGCTAAGCGCGCCGGGCTCGCGGGCGATGAACAGATAACTCAACTGGTTGATATCGGCCGCGATCTGATGGTCCAGCGCCGGAAGCTGGGCCTGCGCGGCGGAGGCTTCCGCGCCGGCCCTGACCACGTCGATCCGGCTGCCCGATCCGGCCTGTTCGCTCAGGTCGGCCAACTTCAGAAGGGCAGCGTCGGCCGCCACCGTCTCGCCCAAAACCCGGCGCTTGGCCTGGGCTCCGCGCAGATCGACATAAGCCCTCGCCACCTCGCCCAGGACGGAGATCAGCACCGACCGGCCGTCCTCGATCGAGGCGGCCGTATCCGCGCGGGCCGCCTCCGCCGAGCGCCGCACCCGGCCGAACAGGTCGATCTCCCAGGAGGCGTCGAAGCCCAGCTGTTCCTGTTCGTAGGGATTGGGAATTCTGCACGCTCGAAAACGCCGGAATTCTGCCGACCTTGCTGAACAGGGCGCCGGTGGGGGTGGATTCGCTCAGGCGATTGACCTGGGCCGAGGCGTTGGCGTCCAGGCTGGGCAGGAAGCCCGCGACGGCGATGTCATGCTGGGCGCGGGCCTGGGCGATGCGCAGCACGGCCGCCTTGGAATCCACATTCTCCGCCGCCGCGCGCGTGATCAGGGACGTGAGTTCGGCGTCGTGGAAGCCAGTCCACCAGGCGCCCTCGTCCGCCGGCGCGCCAGTCACGCCGCCGGCTTGATTGACGGCGTTCCAGGCGGCCGGGACCTGGGGCGCCGGGGCCTTGAAATCAGGCCCGACCGCGCAGCCCGCGAGCAGGGCCGCGCACGGACCGACGAGGATGGGGAGGAACAGCTGTCGCATGGCGGCTTCTACTCCAGCCTGTTGCGGAACATCCACGCCGCCGCTGTCAGGGTGACCGCGGCGATGATCGCCATGGGCCACAGGTCGGGAACCAGCAGGTCCAGGCCCGCGCCCTCCAGATAGACGCGGTGAACCAGGTCGATGGCGTAGCGGAGCGGATTGATCAGGGTGAAGTCCTGAATGATGGGCGGCATGCTGCTGATGGGCGTGGTCATCCCCGACAACAGGGAGAAGGGCATGATGGACACGAAGGCGTACAGCATCGCCTGTTGCATGGTCGCTGCCAGGGAAGACACGAACAGGCCTATGCCGACGGCCGCGAACAGAAACAGGATAAGCCCAATGTAAAGGGTGAAGAACGAGCCGGCGAAGGGAATGCGGAACCACAGCTGCGCCACCAGCAGCGCATTGGTGGCCTGAATGACGCCGATCAGCATGGCCGGAATCGCCTTGCCCGCCATGATCTCCACCGGTCGGAAAGGCGTGACCAGAAGCTGGTCGAAGGTCCCTTCCTCGCGCTCTCGCGCCACCGACAGGGCCGACAGCATCAGGGTCGACATCAGGGTGATGACGCCCACCAGAGCCGGGATCAGGTTCCAGCGCGTTTCCAGGTTGGCGTTATACCACGCGCGGGGCTCGAAGCTGATCGGCGCCGGCGGCAGGCCGTGGTCGGCCAGCCAGTCGACGTTGAATTCGTTCACCGCTTCCTGGGCATAGCCCAGCGCCGCGCCAGCCGTGTTGGAGTTGCGGCCGTCGGCGATCATCTGCACCGGCGCCGTCTCGCCGGCCGACAGACGGCGCTGGAAATCGGGCGGGATTTGCAGGATCAGCAGCACGCTCTGATTGTCGATTAGGCGCTTCATCCGATCGGCCTCGGTCAAGTTGGCCATGCGATGAAACACCCCCGACCCGTCAAGCTTGGCCAGCAGGGCGGAGGAAGCCGTGCTGCGGTCCTGGTCCAGCACCGCGTAGGGCACATTGTTCAGGTCTAAAGTGGCCGCGTAGCCGAACACCAGGCACTGCAGCACCGGCTGGAGCAGCAGCATGTTGCGGGTGCGCGCGTCCTTCATAACCGCCAGAATTTCCTTGCGGATCAAAGCCAGGATTCGGCGAAGGGAAGCCAGCATGAGCGCTTAGTCCAGCCGCTTGCGCATGGCCCGACGCGCCAGCGCCAGGAGCACCAAGGCGACGATCGTCAGGATCAGCAGATTGGGCCAGATCACGCTCCACACGTCGCCCGCCAGGAACAGGGTCTGCAACAGGCTCACATAATAGCGGGCCGGGACCAGGTAGCTCGCCAAGAGGATGCCCAGGGGCACGCTGCGCAGGTCGTAGATGAAGCCCGACAGCATCAGAGCCGGCAGGAAGGTCACCAACATTGTGACCTGGCTGCACAGGAACTGGTTCTTCAGGCTGGAGGAGATCAATAGGCCTGTCGCCACCGAGACCAGCAAATAGACCATGGACACGCCGATCAGGATGCTCAGCGACCCGCGGATCGGCACGTCGAACATGAACCGCGCCGCCCCAATGGTCAGGAGCATGCCGCCGACTCCGAGCAGGAAATAGGGCACGGTCTTGCCGAGCAGGATCTCGTCGGTCCGCACCGGAGTGACGAACAGGGCCTCGAAGGTTCCGCGCTCCCATTCCCGCGCCACCACCATGGAGGTCATGAAGGCGCCGATCAGGGTGATGATCAGCACCACCAGGCCCGGCACCAGGAAGTAGCGACTGTCGTTGGCGCTGTTGAACCACAGTTGGCTCTCCACGCTCGCTTGGCCGCCGACGACCGCGGGGCTCTGACCCTCCGCGTCCAGACGCGCGCCGGACTGGGCCACCGCCGCCTCCGCGTAGCCCTCCACGATGCGCGCGGTGTTGCCGTCGATGCCATTGACCAAGAGCTGAACCTGGCCGTCGCCTTGAGCGGCCCGGCGCGCGAAATCGGACGGCACGCGGACGATCCCGTCGATCTCGCCCGACAGCATCTTCTCCTGGGCCAGGGCCATGGAGCGGGTCACCTGGGTCTCGAAGTAGGACGAGAGCTGGAAGGAGGCGGCGATCTCCGCGCCCTGGGACGAGGTGTCCTCCAGCACCACCGCGATGGGCACATGCTTGACATCGAGCGACATGGCGTAGCCGAACAGCAGGATCAGCATCAGCGGCAGGACCACGCCGATGGCGAAGCTGGAGGGATCGCGCACCATCTGGCGGCCCTCCTTGCGGATCAGAGCGCCCACCCGGCGGGCCTTGGCCATGAGGGGCGATGGCTCGTCCATGCTCAGGCCGCCTTTTCGCCGGGAGGGGCTTACGCGCCGCCTCGATCACCGCGATGAAGGCGTCCTCCATGGTGGGATCGGGATTGTCTGGGGTGACGCCGCGGGCGCGGATATCCTTCGGGCGAGCCCTGGGCCAGGAGCCGACCGGAATCCAGGATGGCGATGCGATCGCAGTATTCGGCCTCGACCATGAAATGGGTGGTGACGATCACGGTGACCCCCTGCTGGGCCAGGGCGGTGATCCTGCGCCAGAACTCGCGCCGCGCCAGAGGGTCCGCGCCGCTGGTGGCTTCGTCCAGAAACAGGATGTCCGGCTCATGCAGCAAGGCCGCCGCGGTGGCCAGACGCTGCTTGTAGCCGCCGGGAAGCTCGCCGCCCAACTGGCGCGCCACCGGTCCAAGCTCGAACTGCCGCATGGCCCAGTCGATCCGTTGGCGACGGCGCGCGCCGTGCAGGCCGTAGGCGCTGGCGAAAAAGTCGAGGTTCTCGCTCACCGAAAGCTGGGCGTAGAGCGAGAACTTCTGGGCCACATAGCCGATCTTCTGACGCGCCGAAGCCGGACTACGCTTTAGGTCCGTTCCGGAGATTTTGAGATCGCCGCTGGTGGCGTTGAGCAGGCCGCACAGCATGCGGAAGGTGGTGGTCTTGCCGGCGCCGTTAGGCCCGAGAAGGCCGAAGATTTCGCCGCGCCGAACCTGAAAGCTCACATGGTCGACCGCGACGAAATCGCCGAAGCGCTTGACCAGATCGCGCACCTCCACCACCGGCCCGCCGCCCGAAGCCGCGGGCGGACGGTCCAGTTTCATGTCGGCCAGGGCGCCCGCCGCGACGGCCTGCCGGGCGGCGTCGGGCTGCAACATGACCATGAAGGCGTCCTCGAAGCGGGCGGGAATGGGCGTGGCCTCAAGCCCGGCAATCGGCCCGTCGCCCTGTCCCCTCGCGCCGGACCACGCGCACCAGCCCCGCTTCCGGCGTGGCGTCGAGCACCTCCGGCTCGTCCAGCAGGCGGGTCTGCAACACCCGCGCCGCCTCCCCGGCCGAGCGTGAACGGCGAAGGTGCGGCCATCGGCGGCTTTCGTCACGTCCGCCGGAGCGCCTTCGGCCAGGACCCGGCCCTCGTGCAGCACCACCACGTGGTCGCAGCGGCCCGCCTCGTCCAGATAGGAGGTGCTCAAAAGGACCGGCACGGCCTTGTCGCGCACCAAACGGTCGATGATGTCCCATAGCTCACGCCGGGACAGGGGATCGACGCCCACGGTGGGCTCGTCCAGCAGGAGCAGGTCGGGCGAGCGCACCAGGCTGCAGGCCAGGCCCAGCTTCTGTTTCATGCCCCCCGACAACTGGCCGGCCACGCGCCGGGTGAACGGGCCCAGAGCGGTCATTTCCATCAGTTCGGGATAGCGGACGCGGCGGTCGGCCTGGGACACGCCGTGCAGGTCGGCGTACAGATCCAGGTTCTCCTGCACGCTCAGATCCTCATACAGGCCGAAGCGCTGGGGCATGTAGCCTATGCGGCTCTGGATGGCCTGCGGATCGTGGGCGGGATTTACGCCCAGAACCTTCAGTTCGCCCGCGTCTGCACACATCAGCCCGGCCATCAACCGGATCAGGGTGGTCTTGCCGGCGCCGTCGGGCCCGACCAGGGCGGTCAAGCTCGCGGGCATGACCTTGAACGAAACCTCGCTCAGGGCCTCGATGGTCTGCTTGGCGACGCCGCGAAAACGCTTGCTGAGCGCGCGCCCCTCGATCACCGGGACGGCGACGGGCTCGGTCATCGCTGATTGCTGACGGGGGTGAGCGGCAGATGGACCGTGGTCGGCATGCCCAGGCGCAGATCGTCGTGCGGATCGGTCACGAACACGCGGATCTCATAGACCAGACTGGTGCGCAGATCGGTGGTCTGCACCGTCTTGGGCGTGAACTCGGCCACGGGAGATATAAATCCGACCCAGCCGTCGAAGGTCCGATGCGGGAAGGCGTCGGCGGTGATGGTGGCCTTCATGCCCGGATGCACCTTGCCCAGATCGGTCTCCGAGACATAGGCGCGGGCCCATTTGGGATCGGTGATGGCCAGGGAAAAGACCGGCTTCTGCGGCGAGGCCATCTCCCCGGGCTCCATCAGGCGCGAGCGCACGGTGGCGTTGCTCGGCGCCTTGAGCACCGCGTCGGCCAGTTCGCTCTGCAGCAGCGCCGATTGGGCGCGCGCGGCCTTAAGCTCGGCCGCGGCCTGGGCGATGTCCTCCTTGCGCGGTCCGATCACGGCCAAACGCAGGGTTTGCTGGCCGGCGGCGACCCGCGCGGCCGCGGCGTCGGAGGCGGATTTGGCGTCATCCAGGTCTTGCCGGCTGAGGGCCTTGCCGCCTGAGCTCTTGAACAGGGCCTGGGCGCGGGCGGCCTTGGCCGCGGCGTCCGCCGCGTCCGCCTGGGCGGCGGCGAGATTGGCCTTGGCCTGATCGATCTCTTCCGGGCGCGAGCCGTTGCGCAGCCTGTCCAGCGCCTGCTCCTGGGCCGCGACCTGGGCGGCGGCCTGGGCCGCTTCGGGCCCCAGACGGCCGGTGTCGAGCCGGGCGAGCACCTGCCCGCGGCTCACCCGGTCACCTTCCGAGGCCAGGACCTCGGCCACGCGCTCGGAGCCGTTGAAGGCCAGCTCTACCTGGCGCAGATCGATATTGCCGTACAGAACCAGTTCGTTCGCCGTCTTGCGCGGATGCAGCAGCCACAGGACCGCTCCAGCCAGAGCCGCGATGAGAACAGCGCCGACGATCAATCTGGTTCGCGTCATGAACGCCCTTCCGTCCCTCGACGAACCTGCCAAGCCAAAACCTTCAGCCTGCACGCCATGAAGAGCCGTTCCCTTAACGCCGCCGCCATTGATCGGGTTCAACGCGAAGGTTGCCCCGGACGCGGTGGGATTACCAGGGCGAAAGCGCCACTGTGCATGTTCGCAAATGGCGAAGGCCCGCCGGGGTTGCCGGCGGGCCATCATGGTGGAGCTAAGCGGAGTTCGAACCGCTGACCTCTTGAATGCCATTCAAGCGCTCTACCAACTGAGCTATAGCCCCGAGCTGTTCGGGTCGCGGGTCCTGGGGTCCCGCGAGGCGGCGGAAACTATGCCGAATGGTCTGGGCGATCAAGCGGCATTAGGCGTGTTTTTCCCACGTCTTCGCGGCCTTAGTGATCCGCTTCGTCCTCGTCGGGCAGGCCCTCGATCTCCTCGTCGACGAAGTCGTCCTCGTCTTCGTCCTCCAGGAACGGCACCGCGTCGTCGACCTCTTCCTCAAGGTCGGCTTCCTCGGCGAAGTCCACGCCCAATTCTTCCGCCGGGGCGGCCGGGGCGTCGACAGCGTCTTCGTCGGTTTCCAGAGGCTCGGCCTCGGCCACCTCGTCCAGTTCCGGGGTTTCGTCGACCTCGTCTTCGAAGCCTTCGACCTCGACCTCGGCCGGCTTTTCCGGCTTTTCCTCATCGGCCTCGAAATCGGCCGGCGCGGCGCGGGCGCGGATGCGACGGTTGCGCACGGCTTCTTCGGGGTCGAACACCGTCCCGCACTTGGGGCAAGTCGCCGGCCTGCGCGCGAGGTCGTAGAACTTGCTCTGGCAGTTCGGACAAATCTGTTTGGCGCCGAGTTCTGGAATGGCCAACGGACAGACCTTCTGGGGCTGAAATGGCGGAAAGCGGCGGCTCCCTTGCCATGCAGTTGGGCCGCTGTCAAAAGCTTAGCCCCCGATTATCCGCATACGCCAGCGCCAGGAGTTCACGGCCGCCCATGCAGGTCTCCGCAAAAGCTGCTCCCGCAAGCCTTTCCGGGCGTCCGGCCGGTCCGCTCAAGGGCGTGGTCCGCGCGCCGGGCGACAAGTCGATTTCCCATCGCGCCCTGATCCTGGGCGGACTGGCTGTGGGCGTGAGCGAGATTTTCGGCCTGCTGGAAGGTGACGACGTGCTGCGGACCGCTGCTGCGATGGCGGCCTTCGGCGCCAAGGTGGAGCGGCTGGGCGAGGGGCGTTGGCGCGTGGAGGGCCACGGCCGCTTCGATGAGCCGGCCGACGTGGTGGACTGCGGCAATTCGGGCACGGGCGTGCGCCTGATCATGGGCGCGGCGGCCGGCTTTGAGCTGGCCGCCACCTATACGGGCGACGCGTCCCTGCGCGGGCGGCCCATGGGCCGGGTCCTGGAGCCGCTCGGCTTGATGGGCGCGCGCTGGCTTGGCCGAGGCAAGGACCGCCTGCCCATCACCGTGCGGGGCGGCGCGCTGAATTCCATCCGCTACCGGCTGCCGGTGGCCTCGGCCCAGGTGAAGTCGGCCCTGCTGCTGGCTGGGCTGAACGCGCCGGACGGGGTCGAGGTGATCGAGCCCGAGCCCACCCGCGACCACACCGAGCGCCTGCTGCGCGCCTTCGGCGCAGAGGTTCACGTGAGCGACGAAAGGGACGGCCGCCATATCCGTCTGGCGGGCGGTCAGACGCTCACGGGCTGCGAGGTCAAGGTCCCGGGCGATCCGTCCTCCGCCGCCTTCCCACTGGTGGCCGCGCTGATCACGCCGGGCTCGCAGGTCACCGTGGAAGGCGTCCTGCTCAATCCCCTGCGCGCGGGTCTGTTCGACACGCTCCGGGAAATGGGCGCGGACCTGACCATCTCCAATCGGCGCGAAGAGGGCGGCGAGCCGGTGGGCGATCTGACCGCGCGTCATTCGCGGCTCAAGGGGATCGAGGTTCCCGCCGCCCGCGCGCCCTCGATGATCGACGAGTACCCGATCCTGTCGGTGGCGGCCGCCTTCGCCGACGGCACGACGGTGATGCAGGGCGTGGGCGAGCTGAGGGTCAAGGAAAGCGACCGCATCGCCCTTATGGCCGCCGGGCTCAAGGCTTGCGGGGTGTGCCTGGAGGAACAGGGCGAGACCTTCGTGATCCACGGCGCGAACGGCTCGGTGCGCGGCGGGGCCCAGGCCAGCACCCACGGAGACCACCGCATCGCCATGTCCCACCTGGTGCTGGGCCTTGCCGCCAAGGCGCCGGTGAGTGTGGACGAACCCGGCATGATCGCCACCAGCTTCCCCGGCTTCGCGGCCCTGATGGCGGGGTTGGGCGCGCAGATTTCGTGAGCGAGCCCCTGGTCATCGCCGTGGACGGACCGGCCGCCTCAGGCAAGGGCACAATCGCCGAGGGCCTCGCCGAGCACTACGGCCTGCCGTATCTGGATACGGGACTGTTGTACCGGGCGGTGGCCGTCCTCACCAAGCGCCGGACAGGGGATCTGGACCCGGCCGACGCCGAGTGGGTCGCCCGCTCGCTGCGGGCCGATGTGCTGACCGATCCCGCCTTGCGCACCCGCGCGGCGGGCGATCTGGCCAGCCGGGTGGCGGCCTATGGCGGCGTCAGGGCCGCCTTGCTGGATTTCCAGCGCGCCTTCGCCGCCCAGGACGGCGGCGCGGTGCTGGACGGACGCGACATCGGCACGGTGATCGTGCCAAACGCCGTGGCCAAGCTATTCGTCACCGCGCGCCCGCAGGTCCGCGCCGAGCGTCGCTGGCGCCAGCTCGGCGCCCAGGGCGAGCGCGTTCCCATCGAGGCGGTGCTGGAGGACATCCGCATTCGCGACCAGCGCGACAGCGCCCGCGCCGCCGCCCCCCTGATCCAGGCGCCGGACGCTGTCTTGCTCGACACCTCCGACATGAGTATAGAGGAGGCCGCCGATGCGGCCCGCCGCATTGTCGAGACGGCGCGCGCCCAAAGGGACAACCCCGAAGGCTAATCCAACCGCGCTTTCTCGCAGTCCCGCGGGTGTAACGCTTTTTCCCAAAGGCCCGTCGGCCCGATCCTGAAACCCCTAGAGCGTCCGTCCGGATTGCGCCTTCGCGCGTCCGCGCGCCGCATTTGAAAGAAGATAGCAGCGTATGGCTGACGATATGAGTTTGAACCCGACCCGCGAGGACTTCGCCGCCCTGCTCGACGAAGCCATGGGCGGACGTGATTTCGTCGAAGGCTCGGTGGTGCACGGCAAGGTCGTGGCGATCGAAAAGGATTTCGCCGTCATCGACGTCGGTCTGAAGACCGAGGGCCGCATCTCCCTGAAGGAATTCGGCGCGGGCGAGGGCGGCAAGCCCCAGATCAAGGTCGGCGACGACGTGGAGGTTTACCTCGAGCGCGTGGAGAACGCGCTGGGCGAAGCGGTCATCAGCCGCGAAAAGGCCCGCCGCGAAGAGGCCTGGACCCGCCTGGAAGGCGTGTTCGCCGCCAATGAGCCGGTCATGGGCTCCATCGTCGGCCGCGTGAAGGGCGGCTTCACCGTCGACCTCGGCGGCGCCTCGGCCTTCCTGCCGGGCTCGCAGGTCGATATCCGTCCGGTGCGCGACGTCGGCCCGCTGATGGGCAAGGAGCAGCCCTTCGCCATCCTGAAGATGGACCGTCCGCGCGGCAACATCGTGGTGTCCCGCAGGGCCATCCTGGAGGAAGCCCGCGCCGAACAGCGCACCGAGCTGGTCAGCCAGCTGCAGGAAGGCGAAATCCGCGAGGGCGTGGTCAAGAACATCACCGACTACGGCGCCTTCGTGGACCTGGGCGGCATCGACGGCCTGCTGCACGTCACCGATATGAGCTGGAAGCGGGTCTCGCACCCCAGCCAGGTTCTGGCCGTGGGCGACACCGTCAAGGTGCAGATCGTCAAGATCAACCCCGACACCCAGCGTATCTCGCTCGGCATGAAGCAGCTTCAATCCGACCCGTGGGACGGGGTGGAAGCCAAGTACCCGGTGGGCGGGCGCTTCACCGGCCGCATCACCAACATCACCGACTATGGCGCCTTCGTGGAACTGGAGCCCGGGGTGGAAGGCCTGGTGCACGTATCGGAAATGTCCTGGACCAAGAAGAACGTCCATCCCGGCAAGATCGTCTCCACCTCGCAGGAAGTGGACGTGGTGGTGCTGGACGTGGACGCCTCCAAGCGCCGCGTGTCGCTCGGCCTCAAGCAGGCCATGCCCAATCCCTGGGAGCAGTTCCTGGAACAGCATCCCGTGGGCTCGACGGTCGAGGGCGAGGTCAAGAACACCACCGAATTCGGTCTGTTCATCGGCCTGGACAACGATATCGACGGCATGGTGCATCTGTCCGACATCGACTGGAACACCCCCGGCGAGGAGGCCGCAGCCCGCTTCAAGAAGGGCGACATGGTCAAGGCCAAGGTGCTCGACGTCGACGTGGAGAAGGAACGCATCTCGCTGGGCATCAAGCAGCTCGGCGGCGATCCCATGGCGGCGGACACCTACCGCAAGGGCCAGACCGTCACCGTCACCGTCACCGAGGTCACCTCGGGCGGCATCGAGGTGAAGTTCGGCGACGACAACGCGCCGATCAGCGCCTTCATCCGCAAGTCGGACCTGTCGCGCGATCGTTCCGAGCAGCGCGCCGAGCGCTTCGCCGTGGGCGACCGCATCGACGCCCAGGTGACCAACATCGACAAGGCGGCCCGTCGGGTGTCCCTGTCGGTCAAGGCGCTGGAAATGGCCGAGGACAAGGAAGCCATCGAGAAGTTCGGCTCCTCCGACTTCGGCGCGTCCCTGGGCGACATCCTGGGCGCGGCCCTGCGCGAGAAGGCGCAAAAGGACTAGGGTCCTTTTGGCATTTTGTTTGCGCTAACGGCCTAGCGGCCTGCTTGAGCGCGGAGCCTTGGCGCTACCGGCCTTCGGCCTGCTTGAGCGCGGGACTGAACTCCGCTCAATTAGGCCGCTAGGTCGGTAGCGGACCAAAGACCCTTCGCCCCGTCGGTTCGCCGGCGGGGCGTTTTGTTTGCGCGTGACAGGCGAACCGGGATTCGTCCGACGGTTGCGGCGGCAGAGCGACAAAAATCCCGCCCTGTTTCTGGGCAAAACCCCGTTTGGGCAGCGCAATCCCTTGAAACCGCAAGAGGAGTCCATCATGGTCAATCGGCTAGGGGCATGGGCGGCGCGGTAAAGCCGCGGCGCCGGAGGGGCGGCAATGATCAAGTCGGAACTGATCGCCAAATTGGCCAGCGAGAATCCACATCTGACCCAGCGCGACGTCGAGCGCGTCGTGGGCGTGATCCTCGACGGGGTGACCGAGGCCCTGGAAGGCGGCGGCCGGGTGGAGCTGCGCGGCTTCGGCGCCTTCTCCGTGCGCGGCCGACCGGCCCGGTCCGGCCGCAATCCGCGCACCGGCGAGACCGTCTCGGTGCGCGCCAAGGCCGTGCCTTTTTTCAAGAGCGGCAAGGAACTGCGCGAACGGCTCAACGCGGATTAGGCGCGCGGCTTTTTCCGGCGCTTGACCCTGGGGTCTCACCGCAACAGTCTCGACGAAAGATAGCGCGGGGAGTCGTCTGTGGGCATCTTTCAGGAATTTCGCGAGTTCGTTTCGCGCGGCAATGTGGTCGACCTCGCCGTCGGCGTGATCATCGGCGGCGCCTTCAATGGGGTGGTCAAGAGCCTGGTGGAGCAGGTGGTCATGCCGCCCATCGGCCTGCTGATGTCCGGCATCGACTTTGCAAAGCTGGAGTTGGTGCTCAAGCCCGAGGACCCGGCCGCCAAGCACGCGGCCGTGGCCATTCAGTACGGCGCCTTCATCAACACCATCATCCAGTTCCTGATCACCGCCGCGGCGGTGTTCGCCCTGGTCAAGGTGGTCAACATCCTGCGCCGCAAACAGGCCGCGGAGCCGGCTGCCGCGCCCGCGCCGACGACCAGTGAAGTGTTGCTGACGGAGATCAGGGATCTGCTGAGGGCGAAGGAGTAAAACGCAAAAAAAGCCGTCATCCTCCGGGCGGCCGAAGGCCGAACCTGGGGGCCCAAGCGACGGTAAGGGATTGACCTCAGCCCTTGCATCCGCGCCCCTTCATCCCCTAATCCGCGTCATGCCAAGCGCCACCGCCAAGATCTGCGGCCTGACAACGCCCGAGGCCGTCGCCGCGGCGCTGGAGGGCGGGGCAAGCCATTTGGGGTTCGTGTTCTTCGACAAGAGCCCGCGCAATCTCGCGCCTGAAGCCGCCTTTCGCCTGGCGCGGGGCGCGCGAGGACGGGCCAAGATCGTGGCGCTGCTGGTCGATCCGGACGACCGGCAGATCACCGAGGCGGTGGGGGTCTTGGCGCCGGACATGATCCAGCTGCACGGCCGCGAGAGCCTGCAGCGCGCCGCCGAGGTGCGCCGGATCACGGGTCTGCCCGTGATCAAGGCCGTGGGCGTGCGCCACGCTTCAGACGTCCAGTCCGCCCTGGCCTATGACGGCGCGGCCGATCATCTGATGTTCGACGCCAAGCCGCCCTCCGGCGCCGAGCGTCCCGGCGGTCACGGCGCCGCCTTCGACTGGACCCTGCTGGAGGGTGTGAAACTTCAGCGCCCGTGGTTCCTGGCCGGGGGTCTGGACCCCTGGAATGTGGCCGAGGCCCTGCGTCTTTCCGCATGCGCCGATCGTGGACGTTTCCTCTGGCGTGGAACGGGGTCCTGGCCTAAAGGACCCGGGCCTCATCGCGGCTTTTCTGGACGCCGTTCGCCGCGCCTGAAGCCGCATATCGAGGAACTTTCCGCGTGACCGACCATCGTCCGAACGACTATTCGGCCTTTCCAGACGCCGCCGGGCGTTTCGGCGATTACGGCGGGCGCTATGTGGCCGAAACCCTCATGCCGCTGGTGCTGGAGCTGGAGCAGGCCTACGCCCAAGCCAAGGCCGATCCGGACTTCCACGCCGAGCTCGAACGGCTATCTGACCCACTACGTCGGCCGGCCCTCGCCGCTGTATTTCGCCGAGCGGCTGACGGAGAAATTCGGCGGGGCGAAGATCTATTTCAAGCGCGAGGAGCTCAACCACACCGGCGCGCACAAGATCAACAACTGCATGGGCCAAATTCTGCTGGCCCAGCGCATGGGCAAGACCCGCATCATCGCCGAGACCGGCGCGGGCCAGCATGGCGTGGCCTCGGCCACCGTCTGCGCGCGCTTCGGCCTGCCCTGCATCGTCTACATGGGCGCGGTGGACGTGGAGCGGCAAAAGCCCAACGTATTCCGCATGAACCTTCTGGGTACTGAGGTTCGTCCGGTGACTTCCGGCCAGGCGACCCTGAAGGACGCCATGAACGAGGCCCTGCGCGACTGGGTCACCAATGTGGACGACACCTATTACATGATCGGCACGGCGGCCGGGCCGCACCCCTATCCGGCCATGGTGCGCGACTTCCAGTCGGTGATCGGCACCGAGACCCGCGCCCAGATGCTGGAGATGGAAGGGCGACTGCCCGATGCGGTGATGGCCTGCGTCGGCGGCGGCTCCAACGCCATCGGCATCTTCCATCCGTTCCTGAACGACGAGGGCGTGCGCCTGATTGGGGTGGAGGCCTCCGGCTACGGCCTGGACGATCTGCACGCCGCGTCGATCACCGGCGGACGGCCCGGCGTGCTGCACGGCAACAAGACCTATCTCCTGCAGGACGCCGACGGCCAGATCCAGGACGCCCACTCCATCTCGGCCGGGCTGGACTATCCCGGCATCGGTCCCGAACACGCCTGGCTGCACGACATCGGCCGCGCCGAATACCGCACCTGCACCGATGTGGAGGCCCTGGCCGCCTTCCAACTGTGCGCGGAGCTGGAGGGCATCATCCCGGCCCTGGAATCGGCCCACGCTATCGCCAAGGTGGGCGAGGTGGCCCAGGAGATCGGCAAGGACGGCGTCGTCGCGCTGTGCCTGTCGGGGCGCGGTGACAAGGATGTCGGCACGGTGGCCGCGGCGCTGGGGAGAACGATTTGAGCCGGCTGGAAGGCTGCTTCGCCAGGCTGAAGGCGCAGGGCCGCGCCGCCTTTGTGGCCTATGTCATGGCCGGCGATCCGGACCCGGCGACGGCGCTCGAGATCGTCAATGGCCTGCCCGGCGCGGGCGCCGACATCATCGAGCTGGGCTTTCCCTTCTCCGACCCCATGGCCGACGGCCCGTCGATCCAGCTCGCGGCCCAGCGGGCGCTGAAGGCCGGCATGACCCTGGCCGGCGTGCTGGGCCTGGCGCGTGATTTCCGCGCGGGGAACGATTCAACGCCTCTGGTGCTGATGGGGTATCTCAATCCGATCCTCAGCTACGGCTACGAGCGATTTGCCCGCGACGCGGCCGCCGCTGGGATCGACGGCCTGATTGTGGTGGACTGTCCGCCCGAGGAGGCCGACCCCCTGGCTGATCATCTGGACGCCCATGGCATATCGCTCGTGCGCCTGGCCGCGCCGACCACGGACGACAAGCGCCTGCCCGCCGTACTGCGCCGCGCTTCCGGCTTTGTCTATTACGTGTCGGTGGCCGGCGTGACCGGCGTCAAGGAAGCGGACGCCCAGGGCGTGAGCCCGGCGGTGGAACGGGTGCGCAAGGCCTCCGGTCTGCCGGTCGCCGTGGGCTTCGGCGTCAAGACCCCCGAACGCGCCGCGGCTGTCGCCGCCGTGGCCGACGCGGTGGTGGTCGGCTCGGCCCTGGTCGAGGAAATCGCCCGCGCATTGGAGCATGGCCAACCGGCGGCGCCCAAGGTGCTGGCGGCGGCCGGACGGCTGGCGGACGCGGTGCATGGGGCGCGGGGCGGCTAGCATGGCCTACGATCAGGTCCTGGCTGATCGCATGCGCGAGTTGCTGGCCGAGGTCGGGCCGATGCGCGAGATCAAGATGTTCGGCGGCCTGTGCTTCACCCATCGCGGCAATATGATCTGTGGATTGCTGAATGGCGATGGCCTGATCCTGCGGCTGGGGCCCCAAGGAACGGCGGCGGTGGTTGCGTCGGGCCAGGCGCGACCGTTCATGCCCATGAAGGGCAAGGCGGCGGCCGGCATGGCGGTCATCGAAGACGCCGCGGCCCTGGACGACGAGCCCCTGCGCGACTGGCTGATGCAGGCGGCGGCGTTTGTGCAGACGCTGCCGGTGAAGGAGTAGGACCACCTTATCCGCTCATCCCGGCGAATGCCGGGACCCAGATCACAGGGCGTCCCGGCCATCACCAGCCTATTGCGGACTTTCGGGACTGAAGCCAACATGAGTGGGCGCCCAAAAAGCTAACTCACGACGAGAAGCGTGCGCTCGACAGCCTGATGCGCGCGGACGAGGACTCTGTAGATAGCGGCAGCTAGCCGCCCCGACTTTCGATCCCTTATTTGCCTTATGATCTGGGTCCCGGCATTCGCCGGGATGAGCGGAATTTTGAATGTCTGACCACCTCCGCGCTCACGACGCGGCCCTCGAACGCCTGCGCGGGCTGCATCCGATCAAGATCGACCTGTCGCTGGGCCGCATCGAGCGGCTGCTGGGGGCGCTCGGACGGCCGCAGGACAAGCTGCCGCCGACGATCCATGTCGCAGGGACCAACGGCAAGGGGTCGACGTCGGCATTCATCCGCGCCATCGGCGAGGCGGCGGGTCTGCGGGTGCATGTGCTGACCTCGCCGCATCTGGTGCGGTTTGTCGAACGCATCCGCCTGGCAGGGACGCTGATCAGCGAAGAACACCTAGCCGAGATCCTGGCGCGGGTGGAGGCGGCCAATGCGGGCCAGTCCATCACCTTCTTCGAGATCGTCACGGCCGCGGCCTTCCTCGCCTTCGCCGAAACCCCGGCTGATCTGCTGGTGCTGGAGGTGGGTCTGGGCGGACGGTTCGACGCCACCAATGTCATAGCGCGGCCAGCCGTCAGCGTGATCTGCCCGGTGGACTATGACCACAAGGAGTTCCTGGGCGAGGACCTGGCGGGCATAGCGGGCGAGAAGGCCGGCGTCATCAAGCGTGGGCGACCGGTCGTCAGCGCGCGGCAGGCTGAAGCCGCCAACTCGGTGATCGAGCGGCAGGCCTTGGCGCTGGGCGCGCCGCTGAGCCGAATGGGCGTGGACTTCGACGCCTGGCTGGAGGGCGGGCGGCTGATCTTCCGGCATCCGGCCGGGCTGATGGACCTGCCCGCGCCGTCCCTGATCGGGGCGCACCAGGTCGATAACGCCGGCCTGGCCATCGCCGCGGCCCTGGCCCTGGACGATCCGCGCATCGAAGAGGACGCCGTCGCGCGCGGCGTCGCCTCGGCCGACTGGCCCGCGCGGATGCAGCGCCTGACCCTCGGTCCCTACGGCGCGGCGGCGACGGACTACGGCGCGGACCTGTGGCTGGACGGCGGGCACAATCCCCACGGCGCCCGCGCCATCGCCCGCACGCTGAAGGATTTGGCGCGCGATGGGCGCCCGGTGACGCTGATCGCCGGGACCTTGGCCAACAAGGACGCGGACGGGTTCTTCGCCGCCCTGGCCGAGCCGGGGGTGGTTTGCCGGGTGATCGCGGTGACGTTCGACGCGGACGCCGCCGCGCCCGCGCAGCGCACGGCCGAGGCGGCGACGAGGGCGGGGCTCAAGGCGGAGGTTGCATCGTCCATCCCCGCCGCGGTCCAGCAAGCCCTGCAAGGCCCGCCCCCGCACGTGCTGATCTGCGGATCGCTTTACCTGGCCGGCGAGGTGCTGGCCGCGAGCGGGGAGACGTGGCCTCAATAATTCAGGTCGTCCATCGGGGCAGTCGCAGGGCAAGCCCGAGGACGCGGGGAATAACAGCGGAAACGGTTCATTCCTTGCCGAACAGCTTTCCCAGCCAGTTCAACCCTTCCCGGCGCGTCGAATCCCCTGCACTGCGCTGGGGAACCGCATACCGCCGGAACGCCGCCACCACGGCCTCGTAAGCCGCGCGTTTGAACGGCACCACCAGATCGACCGTCTCCTCCAGGTCGGCCCAGCGCCAGGCGTCGAATTCCGGCGGCAGGTGGGCCTTGAGGTTCACTTCCGAGTCCTCGCCTTCGAACCTTAGGGCGAACCACACCTGTTTCTGGCCGCGCCAGCCGCGCATGGCCTTGGTTCCCTTCCAGCCCGGCGGAAAGTCGTAGGCCATCCAGTCTTCGGTGCGGCCGAGCAGGACGGCCGAACGGACACCCGTCTCCTCGTGCAGTTCGCGCATGGCGGCGTCGTGAAGGTCCTCGCCCGCATCCACCCCGCCCTGGGGAAACTGCCAGTTGTAAGGGCCCTCGGTCTTGGCCCGGCGCCCGAACCACGCCTTGCCGTCGCGATTGAACAGCACCACCCCCACATTGGGCCGGTAGAGCGAAAGATCGGGCGGCGTTGGGTCCATGGCGCGGACTATTACGCTGGCCGATCACCCCGGGAAAGACGCCCGCCGCCAAAATCTCCGATTCAGCGTCCGCTCATCACCGCCGACGCCGGCGCCAGGGCGTAGCCGCGCTGGCCCACCGAGGCGGCCCACTTCTGCACCTGGGCGATGGTCAGGGGATAGGCGAAGCCCGAGCCCAGGGCCGAACCGGTCTGCAGGGCCTGGGCTTCCAGATTGAGCAGCTCTCGGTCGATGGAGTCGCTGTCGAGCTGATCGTCGACGATGCGGCCGGCCGAGGCGCGGGGAATGTTCATGGCCCGCTTGGCCGCCGAGCCGTCGTCGATGAAGGCCAGGCCGCGCTGGCGCAGGGCCTGGCCGAAGGCGGTCATGCCCTTGTCCGAGCTGACGAACCGGCCCCCCAGATAGTTGGTCACGCCGAAATAGCCGGTGGCGCGCGCCATCAGCCATTCCAGCCGCGTCACGGTCTGGGATGGCGGATCGTTGGCCATTAGGGTGTAGGGGCCCGGGTCGTTGTCGGGGAAGTCCAGCGGCTCCATGGGGATTTCCAGCAGGACCTCATGGCCGTTGGCTCGCGCCAGGTCGATCCAGCCCTGCAGGCCGTCGGCGTAGGGCACGAAGGACAGGGTGATCTCCGGCGGCAGGCGCTCGATGGCGTCGCGCGTGGCCTTGGCGTTCAAACCCAGCCCGCCGATCACCAGTGACACCTTGGGCCGGCCGTTGTCGGCGAACGGCCGGGCGTAGGCCTTCCACGGCATGCGTCCGTCCGGCGCGATGATCGGCAAAAGCCCGCCCGGTCCGGGCGCCGTCAGCCCGGCGATGGGCGCCTGGGGCAGGGGCTGGACGTGGTTCTGCCCATTGGCGCCCGGCATGAGGATCACCGCCTGGCCGTCCGGCGCGCCCAGGTCGCCCACGGCGGGTGACCCGTCAGGGGCCAGGGAAGAGGCGCCGGCGTCCTCGGGCGACAGGGCGTCGCGCCAGCCGGTGTCGGCGCCTTGCGGGGCCGAAATGGGCGCGCGCACCACTGGCGCTCCGTCGTGCGGATTGCCCGTGGCGGCCACCAGACCGGCCGCCGCGGCCAGGAACAGCAGGGTCGCGCCCGCCAGTCCCACATAGCGATTGGTCGGCAGGCCGGGAGCAGGCCTTCCCGCTCGCGGCCGGGGTCCGGCGCGGGAAAGGCAGGCTGGGCGGAAAGCTTTTTCGAGAACATGACCCAGGAATTCAGGCGAATTGCCCCGGTCGAAGGGTCGGCAATTATGGTTAAGAAACTGTGCGCGGGGTGTTCGACGCAGACAGAAAAAAGCCCGGCGGAGCGACCCGCCGGGCTTCACTCTTGTTGGCGCTAACGCGGCGCTTCAGCGCCGCTTCTTGAGCGCACCTTACCGGCGGCTGCCCGTGAAGCTGAGCAGGAACTGGAACAGGTTGATGAAGTTCAGGTACAGGCTGAGCGCGCCGTAGTTGGTGGCGATGCTCATGGCCGTCTGGCTTCCGCCCAGCTGATAGTAGCTCATCTTCAGACGCTGGGTGTCGTAGGCGGTCAGGCCCGCGAAGATCAGCACGCCCAGGATATTGATGATGAAGGCCATGCCCGCGAGGTGCAGGAACAGATTGGCGAGCATCGCGATCAAGATGCCGAACAGACCCATGATCAGGAAGTTGCCAAAGCCCGTCAGGTCCTTCTTGGTGGTGTAGCCCACCAGGCTCAGGGCCCCGAAGGCCGCCGCGGTGATCAGGAAGGTGGAGGCCACGGACACGCCGGTATAGGCCAGCATCCAAACGCCCAGACCCGCGCCGATCAGGGCGACGATGGTCCAGTAGAAAATGCCTGAGCTTCGCGGGGTGACGTTGCGCATGCCGAACATGCCCGCCAGCATCACCACCAGGGGCGCGAAGCGCAGGACGGTGCCCAGCAGGGTGAAGCCGAGCAGTCGACCGTCGGCGTCGACGATATAGATCTGGTCGCGCACGGCCGGGATGTCCGCCGTGACATAGGCCAGGGCGGCCGAGAGGATCAGGCCGAGGGCGAGCTTGTTGTAGACGCCCAGCATGAAGGCGCGCAGGCCCGCGTCCACCGCCATGTCGGCGCGAGCGGAGATCGGGCTCGTAGCGCCGCGGTTGAAGTCGCTCATGGAAGGTCAAACCTTTGTTAGACGCCCAGGCGGGCGCCCCCTGAATATCGGCTTCCTCGCCTTCGAGCGCAAGGGTTCCCCGAAAGGGTCACAATCGGCGCAGGGCCTTGTCGCGCCGGTCAGAAGAACAGACGCCACATCAGCCTTCCGGGGATGAACGAGAGAATCCCCGCCAGCACCAGCCCGCCCGTGAACAGGCCGGTCATCATCCGCCCGTGGATTTGAACCCGATGGGCGCGCGCGAAAGCCACCGCGGCGGGCAGGGCCAGGATGGTCCAGCCGGACAGCAGGTGAATCAGGCTGAGGCGTCCGTGATTGAGCTCGCGGATGAACAGGGAAGAGATCGCCGCGGTCATCATGGCCGCCGCCCAAGCCCAGCCCAAAAGGCGGTGCAGCGGCGCGCCCTTGACCCCGATAAGCAAGACGACGCCGACACCCAGGGCGAGGGTCACAGCGGCCAAGTGCCACTGGACCGCCATGGGGGCGTGGACGATCAAAGCCAGATCGGGCGCGTGCGGATGGAGGGCCGGCGGACGGGTCAGGCCCAGCGCCGCGCGGCGGGGCCACAGGGCGGCGGCCACGACGGCCAGGGCGACCAGGCCGCCGGCGATCAAACCGAGCCATGGGCCGCGGGGTCGGGACGGATGGATCGCGTCCAGGGCGGCGGCGGGGAAGTCGGTCATCGTTAGGTCCTTGCGAAAACCCGGGCCGGCGTGGCCTTGTGGTCCAGGAACCTGATCTGACCGACGGAATCACCGCCCGATGCATCAACCGTCGCCTTCCTTGCGTGAACGGCGCCCGTCCGCCGCCCACGCGTCGTCAACGGCGGCGCTATTGACCGCTTTCGCGCGCTCGATGGTGATCGCCGCGGTCGCCGGGACCTTTCTGGCCATCGCCGGCGCCTTCGGCACCGGCGCGGCGCCCCTGACCACGCGCCTGATCTACTGGGTGGTCACCATGGTGTTGGCCAGCGTCATCGGCGCGGCGGTGTTTTCGCCGGCCTATCTGCGCGGATGGCTCGACAGCCGGCCGATCGCCGGCTCCGCCCTGGTGGCGCTGGTCATGTCGGCGCCGCTCACCGTGCTGGTCTGGTTCATGAGCAGCGTGGTCTTCCGCCGCGCCCTGGCGATCGACCCCAGGACCCTGCCCTACTATTTCCCCTCGGTGCTGGCGGTCTCGGCGGTGATGACGGCGATCAACTACATGGCCGGCGACCGCGCCGCGCGCAGCCGCCAGACCCACGCCTCAGCGCCGGGCGCCGCCGCGCCCAAGTTCCTGGAGCGGATTCCGTTCAAACTGCGCGGGGGCGAGCTCTATGCGGCGTCGGCCGAGGACCATTACCTGCGCCTGCACACCTCCAAGGGCTCGGACCTGATCCTGCTGCGCCTGGCCGACGCCATCGGCGAGCTGGAGGGGATCGAGGGCGCCCAGACCCACCGCTCCTGGTGGGTGGCGAAGGCGGCGATCACGGATGCGAGGCGCGCGGACGGGCGCGCGGTGCTCACGCTGAAGAACGGCGTGGAGGCGCCGGTCAGCCGCAGCTACGCGCGGGCGCTGAGGCAAGCGGGGTGGTTTTGAAGAGCCTGACGCCGCATCAGCACGGATGCTGTGGAGCCCTGAGGGCCTTGGTGGAATTGGAGCTCCGTCCTTTGTCCGGGTCAAGGACGGCCCCTGTGGGGCCGCCGCTGCGCGGCCGGCGAAGCCGGTCCTTGAGCCGGTCAAAGGCCGGAGCAATACTGGCCGCCAAGTTCATCAGGGGCCCGTTCGCCTGCGCTTAGATATCGGTCGGCGCTCGCTAAACCAGCGAGCCGTCGATGGCCTTGCAGGCCTCCATCAGGCCGCGCACCGATTCCACGGACTTGGCGAACATGGCCTTTTCCTCGTCGTTGGTGGGGAACTCGATGATCTTCTCCACCCCGTCCTTGCCGATCACCACCGGCACGCCGACGTACAGGTCCTTCAGGCCGTACTGGCCCGACAGATACGCCGCGCAAGGCAGGACTCGCTTCTTGTCCTTCAGATAGGACTTGGCCATGGCGATGGCGCTTTCGGCCGGGGCATAGAAGGCCGAGCCGGTCTTGAGCAGGGCCACGATCTCGCCGCCGCCCCCGCGGGTGCGCTTGACGATGCCGTCCAGTTCGTCCTGGGTCAGAAAGCCCTGCTTGACCAGTTCGGGCAGGGGCAAGCCGCCCACGGTGGAATGGCGCACCATCGGCACCATGTCGTCACCGTGTCCGCCGAGCGTCCAGGCGTGGATGTCCTCCACCGAGACGCCGGTCTTCTCGGCCAGGAAGTAGCGGAAGCGGGCGCTGTCGAGCACCCCGGCCATGCCGATCACCTTGGTCTTGGGCAGGCCCGAGAACTGCTGCAGGGCCCACACCATGGCGTCCAGCGGATTGGTGATGCAGATGACGAAGGCTTTCGGCGCGTGGGTCTTGATGCCCTCGCCCACCGCCTTCATGACCTTCAGATTGATGCCCAGAAGGTCGTCGCGGCTCATGCCCGGCTTGCGCGGCACCCCTGCAGTCACAATACAAACGTCGGCGCCGGCGATGTCGGCGTAGTCATTGGCGCCCTTCAGCGCCACGTCCTTGCCGAACACCGGCGAGGCCTCGGCGATGTCCAGCGCCTTGCCCTGGGGCGTGCCTTCGGCGATGTCGAACAGGATCACGTCGCCCAACTCCTCGCGCGCGGCGATGTGAGCGAGGGTTCCGCCGATCATTCCGGCGCCGATCAGGGCGATCTTCGCGCGAGCCATGCGAGGTCTCCGAAGCTGTGTGTGGGGGCCAGCAAGGCCGATTGTGCGCTGCGGTCCTAGCCGCCGCAGCGTCCCGCCGCAAGGGCGGCGCACGGCGAATTGACCGAACGCCGATAGACGTGGAGCCAAGAGGCGTCTATGCAGCCGGCCGCGCGGGGAGCGTGCATCCGTCTCCACCCGCTGAAAGCGTCGTAAAGTGCAGAAATTCGCCCTCGATCCCGCCTTCCTCGCCGCGTCCGAGCCCCTGTGCGATCTGAAGCTGTGCGCCGCCCGGCTGCAGACTGACGCGCGCTGGCCGTGGATCGTGCTGGTCCCGCGCAAGGCCGGCGTGCGCGAGCTGGAGCACCTGTCAGCCGCTGATCGCCAGCAGCTGATCGAGGAGACGGTCCTGGCCGGGGCGGCCGTGCGCGCCATCGCCGCCGCGCTGGGCCGGCCGATCGAGAAGCTCAATGTCGGCCAACTGGGCAATGTGACGCCGCAGCTGCATGTGCATGTGGTCGGTCGACGCGTCGACGATCCGGCCTGGCCGGGCCCGGTGTGGGGCGTCCCAGGCCCTGTTGCTTACAGCCCAGCGGCCCTGGTGTCGGCCCTGCAGGCCGCCGACACGGTGTTCTGCCGGCTCAGGACCGCGTCATGACCACGGGCCGGCTGCGGTCGGCCGTGCGCAGGCTTCCGGTCCAGCGGCCGTCCGCGCCCAGGACCAAGGTGACCACGCATGGATCGCCTTCCTCGAACTTGAGCACGAGGTCGGCGCCATAGCGGTCCGCGCTGGCCAGAAAGCCCGAGGCGCCCACCGCGCCCTGGCGCTCCAGATCGCGCCACGCGCCCTCCACCGGCCCGCGCCCCACGCCCGGATCGGTCAGCTGCAGCATGTACAGATTCTTCCCGTCCGCGTCGGCCAGCAGCCAGCGGCCGTCCAGCGGCCCCTGCCGGGATTCGCGCGCCTCGAAGGACGAGCGGACGCCCGTCTCGTACATCCGCGCGCGTTCATCGGGGGTGAGCTCGGGCGCGGGCGGAGGAACCGGCGGCGATGGCGGCGCGACGGCGGGCGGCGGGGCGCTGTCCGGCGGGGTGTGGGCCAGGATGTCGGCGATGGCGTCCGCGGCGTTGCTGGAAGGCGGCTGGGCCTGCGCGCCGGCGTTGGCCGCGGCCGCATCGCCCACGGGCGGAGCTGCGTCCGCGCCGATCGCCAGCAGGGCCAGGGCGAAAATCGCGCCGATCATCGTTCCTCCGTTGATGCGGCGCGAGCATAGCCGCCGGCCGGCGCAGCGGTCCAGGCGTTCGATCCCCCTTGGCGCCGCCGATGCGATCCGCGTTAAGGTGGGCCATGACCATGCGTTTCGACGAAACCGCCCGCAACGTCCTGGGCGGAGAGCTTGAGCCCTGTTCGCGCAATCCCGTGACGGGGTTCTTCCGCAACGGCTGCTGCGAGACCGGGCCGGACGACCTGGGTCTGCACACCGTGTGCGTGGTGATGACCGAGCGGTTCCTGGCCTATTCCAAATCGGTGGGCAACGACCTGTCCACGCCCCAGCCGGCCTATCACTTTCCCGGACTAAAGCCCGGCGACCGCTGGTGCCTGTGCGCCCCGCGCTGGAAGGAGGCGCTGGACGACGGCGAAGCCCCGCCGGTGGTGCTGGAATCCACCCATGAGGAGACCCTGGCCATCGTGCCCCTGGGGGTGCTGAAGGACTACGCCGCCGAGTAGTCGGAAGACCGGCCCATCGCCGTGATCGCGTCCCAAAAGCGCTCGCCCTTTGCCACGTCGGTATTGCGGCGCCCGTTTCCTTGGTGACGCCCGTCCCGCCGCATGCCAGTATTTCTCAAAATATCGATGGGAGGCGCGCCATGTGGGATGTTCGTTTGATCGCCCTTAGCCTGTTCCTGGCGATGTCCGGCGTCGCCATGGCCCAACCGGCGTCATCGCCGGCGGCGGTCAAGGAATTCCGCGACTGCGCCGATGTCTGCCCGCAGATGGTGCGTCTGCCGGGCGGGACCTACCAGATGGGGGCCATCCCCGTCGGCAGCGAGCGGCATAACATTCAGCCGGTCCACCAGGTGACCCTGGGGCCGTTCGATATCGGCAAGTACGAAGTCACGCGGGGCGAATACGCCGCATTCGTCAAGGATACGGGCCGACCCGCCGGCGGCGATTGCGAGACCGTCGACAGCAAGACCGAGATCCTGGCGCACAAAGCCTCCGCCACCTGGCTCAATCCGGGCTTTCCCCAGACCGACCGCGATCCGGTGGTCTGCGTCAGCTGGGAGGACGCCAAGGCCTATGTCGCCTGGCTGTCCAAGAAAACCGGCAAGCCCTACCGGCTGCTCAGCGAATCGGAATGGGAATACGCCGCGCGGGCGGGAACCACGACCCATTACTGGTGGGGCGATGATCCCGCCGCTAAGTGCAAGTACGCCAACGGCGCGGATCTGAGCGCAAGACAGCAATACAAGACCTGGACCCGAGCCACGACCTGCGATGACGGCTTTGCCTTCACCGCGCCGGTCGGCTCCTTTCCGGCCAATGCGTTCGGTATTCATGACATGGTCGGCAACGTCTGGGAGTGGGTGGAGGACTGCTACGCGGACGATTACAACCCGCAGCCGCGCAACGGCGCGCCCTATGTCGGCGGCGACTGCAAGGACCGCGTGAACCGCGGCGGCTCCTGGTACAACGGCATGGACGGCATGCGTCCGGCGAGCCGGGACAACACCGACCCGACCGACCACGCCAACAAGGTGGGCTTCCGGGTCGCGCGCGACGATTAACCGCCGGAAAGCCGGCCGGACGCGCGGGCGTCACCCTGCCCTAGTGACGCCGGACGCGTCGCATGCCAATAGTCGCGGCAAAATCATTGGGAGGGCCCACGATGTCGCGTGTTCGTTTGGTTATTCTTGGTCTGATGCTGTCGGCGTCCAGCGTCGCCATGGCCCAGCCGGCGGCCGCGCCGCCGCCCGCCGCGCCCGCCGCCGCGCCGGCCGGCCCCACGCTGGACTATGAATTCTTCAAGGCGCGGGTCCTGCCGATCCTGATCACCAAACGCCCGGGCCACGCCCGCTGCATCGAATGCCACGATGATGTGCCTCGCTTCACCCTGCCGCCCGTGCCCAAGGGCGCGGCGATCTGGGGCGACGCCGACGCGCGCATCATCTTCGACATCGTCAAGACCAAGGTCATCCCCGGTCAGCCCGACCGCAGCCGCCTTCTGCGCCATCCCCTGGCGCAGGCGGCCGGCGGCGATCCCAGCCACGATGGCGGCAAGCACTGGAACTCCAAGTCCGATCCGGAGTGGCAGACCCTCGCCGCCTGGGTCAACGGCGCCACCCTGGCCAATCCGCCGCCGGCTCCGCCGCTGCATGAGCGGGTCATCCAGACCAACAGCGCCGGCGACGATGTCCACATCATTGACACCCAGACCAATAAGGTGGTCGGGCGCATCGTTGGCATCGACGCCAATCACGGCGCGGCGGCGGCGCCGGACGGCAGCCGCATCTATGTCAGCAACGAGGCCAACTCGACCCTGGACGTGGTCGACGCCCATACCCTGTACATAATCACCAAGATCCACACGAGCGGCCACCCCAACAACATCGGGATCAGCCCGGACGGCCGGTATGTCTATGTCTCCATCCACTCCAAGGCCGGCGCGGTGGACGTGGTCGACGCCCAGACCATGACGGTGATCAAGACCATCCCGATCAAGGGGGCGGTGCACAACACCTATGTCACGCCAGACGGCAAATTCATCGTGGCCGCCTCGGTGGCGGGCGACGAATTCACCGTGATCGACCGGGCGACGCTTGAGCCCCTGTGGACGGCGAATTTCGACGATGGCGTGCGGCCTATGGCCTTTGAAACCAATCCCGACGGCTCGACCAAGCGCGCCTTCTTCCAGCTGACCAAGTTCCACGGCTTTGTCGCCGTCGACTTCGCCACTCACAAGGAGGTGGCGCGCATCGCCCTTCCCAAGATCAGGGACGGCAAGAAGGAGGACTTCGTCGGCGGCATCGCATCTCACGGCCTGGCCATTTCCGGCAACAAGCGCCTGATCGTCGACAGCCGCCTGAACGGCGCCGTCTATGTCTATTCGCTGCCCGACCTGAAATTGCTGGGCGAGGTCGACGTGGGCAAGCAAGCGGAGTGGGCGGCCGCGTCCTCGGACGGCAAGACCGTCTATATCGCCAACGCCGGATCCAACGACGTGTCGGTGGTCGATGTGGTGAATCTGAAGGAAGTGGCGCGCATTCCGGTCGGTCAGGTGCCCAAGCGCAACATCACCGCGATGCTGCCTTAAGGCGGCAGGTCGGCCGCCGCCGGTTCAAGGCTGCGCTTTCGCTTCGGTCAGCATCCGGCGACAGCGCAGCCACATCTCCAGTCGCTGCAGCACCACCAGGCCCACCGAGAACGCCATGAGGACATCGGTGGCCGCCACGGTGGCCAGGGCCCCGCGCGCGCCTGACGCCAGAAACGCGCGCAGGACGAAGCGGGCGGCGAACAGCACGGCCAGGAAGATCATGCCGGCCGGCGAGGCCTGGCTGGTGAAGGTGTGGGTTTGCCGATCGAGGGCGATGCGGGTGAAGCGGCCTCTCTGCCAGCCCGCGGCTCCGCCCGCCGCCAGTGCGACGAAGAGGCCGGCGATCAGGGCGGGGCCCGGCGCCGGCTCGGCGCTCATCATGAAGGCGGCGACGGCGATGAGCATCGCCGGCAGCACCCACAACGCTTCCACCCTCAGGCGCCGGCCGCGCCGATTGCGCGCAATCACCATGCCCAGGGCCGCGAGCATGACGAGGTATGTGGTCCAATGCGAGGGCATGGATGGACTCTCCGGGGCTGACAGCGGCGGCCTATAACGCATTTTCGAGCCTTCCAGCCTCCGCACCGCGAATCAAGCCGCCCAGCGCTTGGCGGCGCCCACTATGAGGGCGCGATTCCGATAATTTGCAGCGCGAACAGCGAGCCGCGCGGCGCGCGTTGTTTTTCCTGCGTCATGAGGGCGAACGCCGGTTGAACGCCCCGGCGAGCATCACTATAACCCCCAGGCCATCACGCCGAGGTGATCGGTCGGGGCCTTCGGGGACCGGCCCCTCGCCCCGCTCCGCAAGTTGCGACGGGTACAGATGAACGTCCACGAATACCAAGCCAAGGCCGTCCTCAAGGAGTACGGCGTCCCGGTCCCGCGCGGGTTCCCGGCCTTTTCCGTAGAAGACGCGGTCCGCGTGGCCCAGGAGCTCGGCGGCCCGGTCTGGGTGGTTAAAGCCCAGATCCACGCCGGCGGCCGCGGCAAGGGCGGCGGGGTCAAGGTGGTCGAGAGTCTGGAGGACGTGCGCAAGGAAGCCGAGCGCATGCTGGGCATGACCCTTGTCACCCACCAGACCGGACCCAAGGGCAGGGTGGTGCATCGCCTCTACATTGAGGAAGGCGCCGCCATCGCCCGCGAGCTCTATCTGTCGCTATTGGTGGACCGCGAGACCTCGCGCGTAGCCGTGGTCGCCTCCACCGAGGGCGGCATGGACATCGAGCAGGTCGCCCACTCGACCCCCGAAAAGATCATCACCTTTTCCATCGACCCGGCCACCGGCGTGTTCCCCCACCATGGACGCCATCTGGTGGAGGCCTTGAAGCTGGAGGGCGCCGCCGCCAAGCAGGCGTTCGGCCTGCTCAAGGCGCTGCATGCGGCCTTTGTCGAAAAGGACATGGCCCTTTTGGAGATCAACCCGCTGATCGTCACCGGCTCGGGCGATCTGCGCGTACTCGACGCCAAGGTGTCGTTCGACGATAACGCCCTGTTCCGCCACGACGACGTCCGCGCCCTGCGCGACATCGCCGAGGAGGACGAGAAGGAGATCGAGGCCTCCAACTACGATCTCAGCTACATCGCGCTGGACGGCGAGATCGGCTGCATGGTCAACGGCGCCGGCCTGGCCATGGCGACCATGGACATCATCAAGCTGTACGGCGCCGAGCCGGCCAACTTCCTCGACGTGGGCGGCGGGGCGTCCAAGGAGAAAGTCACCGCGGCGTTCAAGATCATCACCTCCGACCCGAACGTGAAGGGCATTCTGGTCAACATCTTTGGGGGCATCATGCGTTGCGACATCATCGCCGAGGGCGTGGTCGCAGCCGTCAAGGAAGTGGGGCTGAAGGTGCCCCTGGTGGTGCGGCTGGAAGGCACCAACGTGGCCCAGGGCAAGGCGATCCTCAACGGCTCCGGCCTGAACGTCATCGCCGCCAACGACCTGTCCGACGCCGCCGAGAAGGTGGTCAAAGCCGTTAAGGGGACCGCCTAGTTCAATGGCCATTCTGATCGACAAATCCACCAAGGTCATCTGCCAGGGCTTCACCGGCGCCCAGGGCACCTTCCATTCCGAGCAGGCCATCGCCTATGGGACGCAGATGGTCGGCGGCGTAACGCCCGGCAAGGGCGGCCAGACGCACCTGAACCTGCCGGTGTTCGACACCGTGGGTGAGGCGATGGAAGCCACCAAGGCGGACGCCTCGGTGATCTATGTGCCACCGCCATACGCCGCGGACTCCATCCTGGAGGCCATCGACGCGGAGGTTCCCCTGATCGTGTGCATCACCGAGGGCATCCCGGTGGAAGATATGATCAAGGTCAAGCGCTCCCTGTCGGGCTCCAAGTCGCGCCTGATCGGACCCAACTGCCCGGGGTGCTGACGCCCAACCAGTGCAAGATCGGCATCATGCCGGGAAATATCTTCAAGCCCGGCTCGGTCGGCGTTGTTTCGCGCTCGGGCACGCTTACCTATGAAGCGGTGTTCCAGACCACCAATGTCGGCCTCGGCCAGACCACCGCGTCGGCATCGGCGGCGATCCGGTCAAGGGCACGGAGTTCATCGACGTGCTCGAGATGTTCCTGGCCGACCCGAATACCCAATCGATCATCATGATCGGAGAGATCGGCGGCTCGGCCGAAGAAGACGCGGCCGATTTCATTAAGCATTCCAAGGTAAAAAAGCCGATGGTCGGCTTCATCGCCGGCCGCACCGCGCCGCCCGGCCGTCGCATGGGCCACGCGGGCGCCATCATTTCCGGCGGCAAGGGCGGGGCGGAAGACAAGATCGCGGCGATGGAATCGGCGGGCATTAGGGTCTCGCCCTCTCCGGCGACGCTGGGGCAAACACTGATCGAGGTGCTGAAAGGCGCCTGACAAAGGGCGACGGGCCACCCCGGACGGGATGGCCTGTCGAAGGATCGAATATCATGGCCGACGATTCCAGCGGGCTGAACCAGGTTCTCTCCGAAACCTCCTTCCTCTACGGCGGCAACGGCGCCTTCGTGGAGGAGCTCTACGCCAAGTGGGCGAGCGATCCAGGGTCTGTGGAACCCTCCTGGCAGGCCTTCTTCTCCACCCTGCGCGAACGCGCCGATGAGGTGACCCGCTCGGTGCAGGAACCCGCCTGGACCGTCAGGGCGACGCCCGAGGCGCGCCCGGACTGGCTGTCGGCGCTCGACGGCATGTGGCCAGCGGTGGAGGCCAAGCTGGCCAAGGCCATCGCCACCGCCCAGCCGCAGGCCTCGCCCGAGGCGGTGCGCAAGGCCACGCTGGATTCCCTGCGCGCGGTGATGATGATCCGCGCTTACCGGATGCGCGGACATCTGGCGGCCAAGCTTGATCCCCTGGGCCTGGAGGAAAAGCACGACACCTCCGAACTGGATCCGGCCACCTACGGCTTCGGCCCGGAGGACTACGACCGGCCGATCTTTCTGGATTTCGTGCTGGGTCTGGAGACCTCAACGGTCCGCGAGATCGTCTCCATCCTGCGCCGCACCTACTGCGGGACCTTCGGCGTGCAGTACATGCATATCTCCGATCCTCAGGAGAAGGCGTGGCTGCAGCAACGGATCGAGGGCAAGGACAAGGAGATCCAGTTCACCCGCGAGGGCAAGGTCGCCATCCTCAAG
Organism: uncultured Alphaproteobacteria bacterium; assembly: GCA_963804105.1. Classification (GTDB taxonomy): domain Bacteria; phylum Pseudomonadota; class Alphaproteobacteria; order Caulobacterales; family Caulobacteraceae; genus BOG-938. The sequence continues at coordinate 87,423 of CAWDPL010000021.1, read as the reverse complement.
AAGCTGATCGAGGCGGAGACCTTCGAACGCTTCCTGCACAAGCGCTTCCCCGGCACCAAGCGGTTCGGCCTGGACGGGGGGGAGTCCTTGGTCCCCGCCATGGAGCAGATCATCAAGCGCGGCGGCTCGTTGGGCGTGCGCGACATCGTGCTCGGCATGCCTCACCGCGGTCGGTTGAACGTGCTGGCCGCCGTGATGGGCAAGCCCTACCATGTGATTTTCCACGAGTTTCAGGGCGGCTCGTCCCTGCCTTCGGACATCGAGGGCTCTGGCGATGTGAAGTACCATCTGGGCGCCAGCTCGGACCGGTCATTCGACGGCAACTCGGTGCATTTGTCGCTCACCGCCAATCCCAGCCACCTAGAGATCGTCAATCCGGTGGTGCTGGGCAAGGCGCGGGCCAAGCAGGCCTTCACTCTGCGCGATCAGCCCGACGCCGGGCGCGGCCATGTCCTGCCGCTGCTGCTGCACGGGGACGCGGCCTTCGCCGGCCAGGGCGTGGTGGCCGAATGCTTCGCATTGATGGGGCTGAAGGGCTTCCGCGTGGGCGGCACGATTCACTTCATCGTCAACAACCAGATCGGCTTCACCACCGACCCGCGCTATTCGCGCTCCTCGCCCTATCCCTCGGACGTGGCGCTGATGGTCGAGGCGCCGATCTTCCACGCCAACGGCGATGATCCGGAAGCGGTGACCTTCGCCGCCAAGGTGGCCGCCGAGTTCCGCCAGAAGTTCGGCAAGGACGTGGTCATCGACATGTTCTGCTACCGGCGGTTCGGCCACAACGAGGGCGACGATCCGACCTTCACCCAGCCGATCATGTACCGGAAGATCAAGGACCTGCCCTCGACCCGCGAGATCTACGCCGGGCGCCTGGTCGCTGAGGGCGTGGTCACGGCCGAGCAGGCCGACAGCTGGGTTTCGGAGTTCGAGGCCTTCCTCGACAAGGAATTCGACTCCGGCAAGACCTACAAGGCCAACAAGGCCGACTGGCTTGACGGCAAGTGGTCCCACATGGGCATGCCCGATGTGGAAGAACGCGGATCGACCGCCGTGCCGCTGGAGCGCCTGCGCGAGATCGGCCTGAAGCTGACCACCATTCCCGAGCGGATCGACGCCCACAAGACCCTGCGCCGCGTGCTGGAAGCGCGCCACGAAGCCATCTCCACCGGCCACGGTCTGGACTGGTCCACCGCCGAGAGCCTGGCCTTCGGGACGCTGCTGGACGAGGGCTTCCCGGTTCGCCTGTCCGGCCAGGACTCCAACCGCGGCACCTTCTCCCAGCGTCACGCCGACATTGTCGATCAGACCACCGAGGAACGCTACACCCCGCTCAACCACATTCGCGGCGGCCAGGCCCACTTCGAGGGGATCGATTTGGCCCTGTCGGAAGAAGCGGTGCTGGGCTTTGAGTACGGCTACTCCCTGACCGATCCCAACAGCCTGGTCATGTGGGAGGCCCAGTTCGGCGACTTCGCCAACGGCGCCCAGGTGGTGTTCGATCAGTTCATCTCCTCGGGCGAGCGCAAGTGGCTGCGCATGAGCGGCCTGACGGTGCTCTTGCCGCACGGCTACGAGGGCCAAGGACCGGAACACTCCTCCGCACGCCTGGAGCGCTATCTGCAGCTGTGCGCGGAAGACAATCTGCAGGTGGCCAATTGCTCGACGCCGGCCAACTACTTCCACATCCTGCGCCGTCAGCTGCACCGGCAATTCCGCAAGCCGCTGATCCTGATGACGCCCAAGAGCCTGCTGCGGCACAAGAAGGCGGTCTCCTCCCTGGCCGAACTGGCGGAGGGCTCGTCCTTCCATCGGGTGCTGTGGGACGACGCCCAGCGCGGCAGCGGCCTGACCAGCATCAAGCTGAAGGGCGACGACGATATTCGGCGCGTGGTGCTGTGCTCGGGCAAGGTCTATTACGACTTGCTGGACGAGCGCGAGAAGCGCGGGATCGACGACGTCTATCTGCTGCGCCTGGAGCAGTTTTATCCCTGGCCGATGAAGTCCCTGTCCTCGGAACTGGCCCGTTTCAAGACCGCCGAGCTGGTCTGGTGCCAGGAGGAGCCCAAGAACATGGGCGGCTGGTCCTTTGTCGATCCGTGGCTGGAACTCACCTTGACCAAGCTGAAGATCAAGGCCAAGCGCGCGCGCTATGTGGGCCGTCCGGCCTCGGCCTCCACGGCCGCGGGCCTGATGAGCCGCCACCTGAAAGAACTCGCCACCTTCCTCAATGACGCCTTCGCCCAGACCTGAGGCCGTGAGCTGCGGCCTGCGCACGACCCGACCTTCGGAGCTTTGACATGACCGATATCCTCACCCCGACGCTTGGCGAATCCGTCGCCGAGGCCACTGTCGCGCGATGGGCCAAAAAGCCGGGCGAGGCGGTCAAGAAGGACGAGGTCCTGGTCGAGCTGGAGACCGACAAGGTCTCGCTCGAAGTTTCCGCGCCCTCCGACGGCGTCCTGCAGGACATCGCCGCCGCCGAAGGCGCCACGGTGACCCCGGGCCAGGTGCTGGGCGTCGTGACCGCCGACGGGGCCGGCGCGGCGTCGGCCAAGGCCGCGCCCGCCAAGCCCGCCTCGGCTGCGGCCCCGGCTCCGACCAAGGAAGCGCCCAAGGCCGCCGCGCCCGCGCCGACCCCCGCGGCCCAGCCGCTGGCGCCTTCTGTTCAGCGCATCGTGTCCGAGACCGGGCTGGACGCCGCCGCGGTGGCGGGCACGGGCAAGGACGGCCGCATCACCAAGGGCGACGCCCTGGCCGCCCTGGAAGCGCGCGCCAAGGCGCCGCCGCCGGCGCCGACCCTGTCCGAGCCGCGCCCGCTGCATGAGCGCGAGGAACGGGTCCGCATGACGCGCCTGCGCCAGACCATCGCCCGCCGGCTGAAGGAAGCGCAGAACACCGCCGCCATGCTGACCACCTTCAACGAGGTGGACATGACCGCGGTCATGGCCCTGCGCAGCGCCTACAAGGACGCCTTCGAGAAGAAGCACGGCGTCAAGCTGGGCTTCATGGGCTTCTTCGTGAAGGCCGACCATCGCCGCGCTGAAGGAAGTGCCGGCGGTCAATGCCGAGATCGACGGTCAGGACCTCGTCTACAAGAACCACTACGACATCGGCGTGGCCGTGGGCACCGACAAGGGCCTGGTGGTGCCCGTGGTGCGCGACGCCGACGCCATGAGCCTGGCCGAGGTGGAAAAGGCCATCGCCGCCTATGGCAAGAAGGCCCGTGACGGCCAACTCGCCATCGAGGACCTGCAGGGCGGCACCTTCACCATCTCCAACGGCGGCATCTACGGCTCGTTGATGTCCACGCCGATCCTGAACGCGCCGCAATCGGGCATCTTAGGCATGCACAAGATCCAGGATCGTCCGGTGGTGGTGAACGGCCAAATCGTCATCCGCCCGATGATGTACCTGGCGGTCAGCTATGACCACCGCGTGGTCGACGGCAAGGAAGCGGTGACCTTCCTGGTCCACATCAAGGAAGCCCTGGAAGACCCGCAACGGCTGTTGCTGGAGGTCTAAGTCTCCCGCGTCTACAGCCTGGGAAACCCGGAGCCGTTGTCGCGAGGTCGGCTTTCCCGGAAAGCGGACATGCCCTTAAGCCCTTGGTGAGATTGGAGCTTGGGCGATCCGTCGGGTCAAGGCCGGCCCTTCCAGGGCCGCCGCTACGCGGTCGCCGAAGGCGAGCCTTGACGCGACGGATCACCCAAGCAGACTCGCCTCCAAGGCCTTAAGGACACATGGGGCCTGACCTTAAGTCGCTTCGACCTCCACGCCCGCCTCAGTCAACGCGGCCATTTCCTCGCCCGCGTCGCGCGCACCGGTGATGCGGACCACCTGCAGGCCCTGCTCGGCCAATTCGGCGAGGACGGCGGGCGTGCGCCTGCGCCGGGTCAAGGCCGCGCGCGTCACGCCGCGCCAAGACCACTACAGCCTTATCCGCGTCGGAGTCCGCGACCACCACGTCGGCCTCGGCCAGCACCCGCGCAACCGCCAGACTCAGCTGTTCGGCCGGCCCGCGCCCGTCGACGAAGCGCACCATCCCGGCGGGTGGAGCGTGGGCGGTCAGGGCCTCGCGCAGCAGGGCCTCGGCCCGCGTGGTCTGACCCGCCATGGCCGCCTGGGCGGCGGGGCCGGACAGGGCCCCGCGCAAAAAGGCGCGTCGGCGGGCCGGATCGGGAAAGGCCGCGCGCACCTCATGCTGCATGCGTCCGAGCAAGGCCGCCATGCGCCCGGCGCCCGGCGGCACGCGCGCTTCGATGTCGCCGCGCAACAGGGACGCGATCATCGGCGCGGTTCCGCCCGTACCCACCGCGGCCACCACCTCGTCCCGGTCGATCACGGCCGGCGTGAAGAAGTCGCTGAGCTGGGGGCGGTCGGCCACATTGACCGGGACGTGCGCCGCGCGCGCCGCGTCCGCCGCCCGTTCGGCCAGGCCCTCGTCCACCACGCAGACAAACGCCAACACCGCCCCTGCGTAGGTTTCCGGATCGGCCGCCCTTTCGTCCTCGCCGATCAGCACGACCTCGGCGGGCGAGCTTTCCAGAAGGCGCGCCTTGGCCTTGGCGGCCTCGCCTGTACCGACGATCACGACCTTGCGGCCGGCCAGGGGAAAAAGGCGGGAAAGGCGTGCATACCGCCAGTCTAAGTCAAATCGTCGATCCCGACGAGCCACGGCCCTAACGGCCGTTACCGATACCGCTTCGTTAAACTATTTGCGCCAGGATGGCCTTCCTTCGGGATTGAAGGACAGGCCGCGCGCGCCGCGGACCGGTCCCAACGGTGGTGGCGCATGAACTATCCGACGACGCCCGTTTTGCACAGGACCGGACCCGGCTCCGCCGGCGTCAAGACCTCATCTGCGAAGCCGGCCAAGACCAATGCGGAAAAGCTCGGGCTGGGCGCATCCCAGTTGGGTCTGGACCAGCCGTCCTCTTCCTATCGCGGCCGCTCGCCCGAGCGCGAGGCCGCCGACATTCTGTCCATCGCGGCGCGCTCGGGCATCGACGTGCTCGACGCCCAAGTCTCCTTCGGCCAGGCGGAGACCACCATCGGCCGCATCATGCCCCGCCCGTGCCCCTTCCGGGTGATGGTCAAGACCAGCCGCTGCGATCGGGGCCCCGATTTTGTCGAGGACGAAGCCCGTGCGGCCCTCAAGCGCCTGCGCCTGGACAAGGCCGACACCATCATGGTGCAGTCCGCCGGCGACCTGTTCGGCGTCCACGGCCAGGCGGTGTGGGATCGGTTGAAGACCCTGCGCGACGAGGGCCTGTTCCGCGCGGTGGGCGTGTCCTGCTTCGCCTCGGACGATCCGGTGGGCCTGACCCGCCGCTTCAAGCCCGACGTGGTCCAGGCGCCCGTGTCCCTGCTGGACCAGCGCCTGATCGTCAACGGCGCCCTGGCTGAGATCGCCGCATTGGGGGTTGAGGTGCACCTGCGCTCGATCTTCCTGCAGGGCTTGCTGTTCCTGCCGCCGGACCGCATGCCCACCGCCCTGAAAGGCGCCTCCGGGCCGCTGTCGCGCGTGCGCCGAATGATCGCGGAAGGTCGCAGCGATCCCCTGCAAGCCGCCCTCGGCTTCGCCCTGTCGCGGCCCGAGGCGTCCAGCGTCATCGTCGGCGTGGCTTCGGCGGGCGAACTTCAGGCGGTGATCGCCGCCGCCGCCAGCCCGCCGCCAGACCTGGACTGGAACGAAATGGCCCTGGAAGACCCCGCGCCTTTAGCCGACAACGGTTGGGCGGCGGCTTAAACAAGGTCGCGCTCCTTCCCCCTCGAGATGGGAAGGGTAATCGCATATGGACTTTTGCGACCTCTCCCGCTTGCGGGAGAGGGGGACCACGAAGTGGTGGAGAGGGCATACGCGTGGCGAACGACCTCGATTGAACCCGCAACGCGGTGTTATGCCCCCTCAGTCCCTTCGGGACAGCTCCCCCGCAAGCAGGGGAGCTCGCGATTGGCGCAACCGTCGTGCTCAAAGTCGGCGGGGCTCATCATGCGATTGATGCCGCCCGGAGGATGACGTATCGATTACGCCAACCCCTTCAATTCACCCACCAGATCGGTTTTCTCCCAGGAGAAGCCGCCGTCGACGTCGGGCGTGCGGCCGAAGTGGCCGTAGGCGGAGGTGCGGGCGTAGATCGGGCGGTTGAGCTTCAGGTGCTCGCGGATGGCGCGCGGGGTGCAGCCGTTCACCAGCTGCGGCAGCAGGGTCTCCAGCTTGGCCGGGTCGACCTGGCCGTTCACCAGATCGACATAGAAGCTGAGCGGCTTGGACACGCCGATGGCGAAGCCGACCTGGATGGTGCATTTGTCGGCCAGACCCGCGGCGACCACGTTCTTGGCCAGGTAGCGGCACATATAGGCCGCCGAGCGGTCGACCTTTGTCGGGTCCTTGCCCGAAAAGGCGCCGCCGCCGTGGGGCGCCGCGCCGCCGTAGGTGTCGACGATGATCTTGCGGCCGGTCAGGCCGCAGTCGCCATCCGGTCCGCCGATCACGAAATTGCCGGTCGGGTTGACGTGCCATTCGGTGGCGTCGTCGATGAAGCCCTCGGGCAGCACCTTGAATGTAGGGCTTGACGATGTCGGCGACGTCGGCGGGCGTAAGGCCCTCCTTGTGCTGGGTCGACAGCACGATAGAGGTCGCGCGCACCGGCTTGAAGTTCTCGTACTGCAGGGTGACCTGGCTCTTGGCGTCCGGCTCCAGCCCCGGCTCGGCGCCGGATTTGCGCGCCTTGGCCAGGACGCTGAGGATGTTCTGCGAATATTGCAGGGTCGCCGGCATCAGCTCGGGCGTCTCATTGGTGGCGTAGCCGAACATGATGCCCTGGTCGCCCGCGCCCTCGTCCTTGTTGCCCGAGGCGTCCACCCCATGGCGATGTCGGCCGACTGGGAATGCAGATAGCAGGCGTAATTGGCGGTCCTCCAGTGGAAGCCCTCCTGTTCGTAGCCGATGTCCTTGACCGCCGCGCGGACCTTGTCCTCCAGGCTTTCAACCACGCCCTCGGGCCCGCGCACCTCGCCGGCCAGGATGATCCGATTGGTGGTGACCATGGTCTCGCACGCCACGCGCGCATAGGGATCGGCGGTCAGGAAGGCGTCCACCACGGTGTCGGAAATCCGGTCGGCGACCTTGTCCGGATGGCCTTCGGACACGCTCTCGCTGGTGAAGATGTAGGACGAACGGGTCAAGGGCGCGACTCCATGGACAAGGCGCCGCAACATCGGCGGCCGAACGATCGCGGCCAGCATATAAAGATATCTTTATGTCTGCAAGTGACGTGCGCCGAAGGGGCGAAGACGGGGAAACACCGCAGTCAGGGACAGGGCCAGCATCAAGCCGAATACTGTATCACCAAACCGATCGTAGAGCGTCGGCCCCAAGGCCGGCGGCAGGGGCGCATCGATCACGCCCTGCGCGCCCAGACCCAGACGAAGAGCCTTCGGGCTCGGCCGTAGGCGTCGATCACCGCGGAGACCCCCGTGGGCGTGGCCCGCACCAGGGGCAGGCCCTCCTCGATGGCGCGGTAACTGGCCAGATTGAAGTGCTGCCAGGGTCCGGAGGTGGGGCCGAACCAGGCGTCGTCGGACATGTTGACGATCCAGGACGCGCCGATCAGACCGTGGCCTCGCCCTCGCGAGTGAAGCCCGGAAACAGGCCTCGTAGCAGATCAGCGGCTGGAGGCCGGGAGCGCCGAGAGCCAGGATCGGCGCCGGGCGACGAGGTCCCGGCGTGAAGCCGTCGCCCACATGCACCAACTTCTTGATGCCCCAGGGCGCCCATCAGGCTTGTCCACCGGCATGATACTCGCCGAAGGGCACCAGCCGATACTTGTCGTAGAAGGTCTTCATCTCCAGCCGTCGCCCGACGACTCAGGACCGCCAGGCTGTTGAAGGTGACCGGACGGCGTTTTGGGAGGTCCGATAACGGTAGACCCCGAGCAGCAGGGCTGGCTCGGGCCTGAGCACGCCGGCGATGGCCGCGGGAACCCAGGCTGCGGCGCCAGCTAGTCGTTCCAGGCATCCGGTACGGGCCTTCGGGCCAGATGACGATGTCGGGCGAGGCGAGAGGCCGGCTGTGCGGTGAGGCGCAGTAGCGATCGACGATACCGCTGAACGTCCCGTCGTCCAGTATTGTTCTCCGGCTGACGTCGGCCTGGACGATGCGGATCGCATGGGCGCGTGCGGATCGGGGCCGCGCGTCGCGAGCCTGCGCCGTATCCGAAACCGTAGAGGCCGGCCAGGGCCAAGGCGGCCAGCCCCGCGCCCCCGGTTCTCGATCGGACGCCCGAAGGCGACGAACAGGGCCAGGCGCGGCGATCGCCAGGGTGATCCAGGTCAGGCCGTAGGCGCCGACCAGGGCCGCCACCTGCGAGGGAGCGGAGCCGGCGCGCCAGGTCTCGCCTGGCAGGTCCCAGGGAAAGCCGGTCAGGACATGGCCGCGCAGCCACTCGCAGGCCGACAGGGCGCCGCGAACACCAGCACCTCCACGGGGATTGTCCGGCTTCAGCCAAGCGTAGATCAGACAGGCCAGCCCCCAGAACAGCCCCAGTCCGCCGGCCATGGCGATCACGGCGAAGGCGCCATCCAGCCCTGCTCGGCGGCGTCGACCAGGAAGGCCTGGGCCACCCACCAGCAGCCGATCAGAAAATAGGCCGACCCCGCCAGCCACCCGCGCCAAAGGCCGAACGCAGCGGCCGATCCGCATCGGCGGATCGACGACCGACAAGAGCAGCCATAGCCGAGCAGATCCGGGCAAAATACCGAACGGCGGGTGGGCCAGGGCCGCAGATCACCGCCGGTCAGGGCCCGAACGGCGTTTCGGTTGAAGCCGGCCGGCCGGAACACGCGCCGGACTTGCGAGCCTTTCGCGCCGGCCCGTGCTGGCACCGTGGTCGGGCGCACACGCACGCGCTTTATCCGCCTCGGATCCGCGTCGGTGATCTCGAACTCAAGCCCGTCCGGATGGGCGATGATCTCACCGCGTTGGGGCACGCGCCCGGCCAGGGCCGACACCAGCCCGCCCACGGTGTCGATGTCCTCATCGGCCAGTCTCGGGCGTCAGTTCGCGGCCCATGGCCTCCTCCAGCGCCTCCAGCGAGGCTCGCGCGTCCGCCTCGAACATTCCGCCGGCGCGGCGCGTCGATCTGCGTGGCGCCGGCCTCGTCGTATTCGTCGGCGATATCGCCCACCACCGCTTCGACCAGATCCTCCAGGGAGACCAGGCCGTCCGTGCCGCCGAATTCGTCGATCACCATGGCCAGTGGATGCGCGTGCCCTGCATGCGCACAAGAAGATCGGCTGCGCGCATGGAGCCGCGGCACATAGAGCGTCGCGGCGTAGGCGATGCAGCACCGGATCATTGGCCGCCGGGCCGCCGCCGTTCTCGGCCAAAAGTTGAACACGTCCTTGATGTGGACCACGCCCACCGGATCGTCGAGGGTCTCGCGATAGACCGGCATGCGCGAATGCTCGACCTCGGCGAACTGGCCGCACTACCGCCTCGAAGGACGAGGAGATTTCCACCGCCATGATATCCGCGCGGGGCGTCATTACCTCGCTGACGCGTAGCGTCTTGAAGGCTTGGGCCTGGTCGCGATGTCGACCTGGGACGCGACAGGCGCGGTCGGCGCGCCGGCCGTCGCGGCGCTGGAGCGCGTCAGACTCGCCCTTCAAGGACCGGCGCCAGCGGCGCAACTGGCGCGCACGCCCCGGCTCAAACTGGGCGGGGCCACATGGGGGCCATCGGATACAGACTCGTTGCCGCGCTCGGCATCGTGCGCTTATGGCCTTTCAGCAGCGTAGGGGTCGGGCACGCCCAGAACCTCCAGCACGGCGCGCTCCCGGGCCTCCATGACCTCGGCCTCGCCGTCAGACTCTGATGATCGTAGCCCAGAAGATGCAAAACGCCATGCACCGTCAGATGCGACAGGTGCTGAGCCAGGGTTTTGCCCTGTTCAGACGCCTCGCGCGCGCAAACGCCGTAGGCCAGGGCGATGTCACCCAGATGCGCCCTCAGGGTTGGGCGGGGCGGGAAAGGACAGGACGTTGGTGGGGTAGGGTCTTGCCGAGGAAGCGGCCGTTGAGGTCTGCGAGGGTGGCGTCGTCGGTCAGCAATATCGAGAGTCTCCCTTCCCCCTCGATGGGGGAAGGGTTGGGGGATGGGGGTGAAGGCAGGACGTTGAAGGTCAGGCGCTGGAGGCGACGCCGCCTCTTTTGACTTTCCGGAATCCTCAGCGCGACCACCCCCATCCCCGCCCGTTCGTCCGCTCGCCTTCGGCGACCGTTCCTCACCCCATCGAGGGGGAAGGGTGAGGGTTTGTTCCGCCGCCCTCACCACAACCGCCTCAGCCCCTGGCAGCGCCTGGGTCCAGCTCGGCGGCCTCGACCTCAACCTCGATCACGGCCGCGACCACCGCTCGGTTTGCCCGCCTGCCGCGCGGAATCGGCGTCGTAGGCGCGCGACGATGCGTTCGACCATCGGGTGACGCACCACGTCCTCGGCGCGGAAGCGGGCCACGCCCACGCCCTTGACGCCCTCCAGAATGCCCACGGCGTGGGCCAGGCCGGAATCGCCGCTGTTGAGAAGGTCCACCTGGCTGGGATCGCCGGTCACGGCCATGCGCGCGCCTTCGCCCAGCCGCGTCAGCACCATCTTCATCTGCAGGCGCGAGGCGTTCTGCGCCTCGTCCACCACCACGAAGGCGTGGTTGAGCGTCCGACCGCGCATGAAGGCGATGGGCGCGACCTCGATCTCGCCCTTGTCGCGCCGGCGGCGCAGCTGATCGGGGCCGAGGATGTCCGACAGGGCCTCCCACACCGGCGCCATATAGGGATCGACCTTCTCGGTCAGATCGCCCGGCAGAAAGCCCAGCCGCTCGCCCGCCTCCACCGCCGGGCGGGTGACCACCAGCCGGTCGACCTCGCCGCGCAGGAGCAAGGACGCGCCGTGCGCCACGGCCAGGAAGGTCTTGCCGGTGCCCGCCGGGCCCAGCGCCGAACACCAAGTCATTGCCGGCCAACAGGTCCAGATAGGCCGCCTGCGCAGCCGTCTTGGGGCCGATCGGCCCGCGCCGGCCGAGCGGCAGGCCCGTTCCGACCGGCACGGCCTCGCCCTGACGCGCGGCGGAAATGGCCACGCGCACGTCCGCCTCGGCGATGTCCGCCCCCGCCGAGGCGCGCTCGGCGATGGTCCGGACCGCCCGCTTGGCGGCGGCGCGGCTCTTGGCGTCCCCGCGCAGGGACACGCCGCCGCCGGGCGTCTCCATCAGCACATTGAAGGCGTCCTCGATCAGGGCCGCATGGCGGCTTCCGGGTCCGGCCACGGCGCGCGCGGCCACATCGGACAGGGGCACGAACTCCTGGGCGGCCCGGGTCAAGCGAACGCCTGTTCAAGCGCGCCGGTCAGGCTGTTCATCGCCGCCGCGCCGATGCGCACCGGCGCGACCTGGCCGATCAGGTTCCGCGGCCCCTCCATATGCACCGCCTGCAGATAGGGGCTGCGGCCGAGGATCTGGCCGTCGTGGCGGCCCTCGCGCTCGAACAGGACGTCCAACGTGCGGCCGACCTGCGCGGCGTTGAAGGCGCGCTGTTGGTCTTCGAGCAGGGCCAGAAGCCGCGCCAGGCGCTCTTCCTTGACCGTCTCGTCGACCTGGCCGGGCAGGGCCGAGGCCGGGGTGCCGGGGCGGCGGGAGTATTTGAAGGCGAAGGCCGAGGCGTAACCGACCTCGCGCATCAGCCCGAGCGTGGCCTCGAAATCGGCCTCGCTCTCGCCGGGGAAGCCGACGATGAAGTCGCAGGACAGGGCGATGTCGGGCCGCGCCGCGCGGATTCTGCCGACCAGCGCCAGATACTCCGCGACCGTATGGCCCGGTTCATCGCGCGCAGGATGCGGTCCGAGCCCGGACTGCACGGGCAGGTGCAGATAGGGCATCAGCTCGGGCACCTCGGCGTGGGCGGCGATCAGGTCATCGTCCATCTCGCGCGGGTGGCTGGTGGTGTAGCGAATGCGCGCCAGGCCCTCGATCTTCGCCAGTCGCCGCATGAGGCCGGCCAGCCTACCGGGCCCGCCATAGGCGTTGACGTTCTGGCCCAGCAGGGTCAGCTCGCGCACCCCTTGCGCCAACAGCCGCGCGCCTCCGCCTCGATCGCCTCGGCCGGCCGCGAATACTCCCCGCCGCGCGTATAGGGCACCACGCAGAAGCTGCAGAACTTGTCGCAGCCCTCCTGCACGGTCAGGAAGGCCGAGACGCCGGACGCTTCGCGTCGCGCGCGGCAGGGCGTCGAACTTTTCCTCCGGCGTGAAATCGGCCGCCAGGCGCTCGCCGGCCTTGCGCGAGGCGCGCGCGATCAGCTCGGGCAGCCGATGATAGGCCTGGGCCCGACCACCAGATCGACCACCGGCGCGCGGCGAATGATCTCCTCGCCCTCCGCCTGAGCCACGCAGCCAGCCACGACCACGCCCATGCGCCCTGCCGGCCTGCGGCTTTTTCCTCGCGCATCTCCTTCAGCCGGCCGAGTTCCGAATAGACCTTCTCGGCGGCCTTCTCGCGGATGTGGCAGGTGTTCAGCACCACCAGATCGGCCCCCTCGGCCCGATCCACCAGCCCATAGCCCAGCGGGCGCAGCACTTCGGCCATGCGCTCGGAGTCATAGACGTTCATCTGGCAGCCGTACGACTTGATGAACAGCCGCTTGGGCGGGTGGGGTGGTCATGGGGTTAGGTTATGGGGTTGGACCATTTCAGGCGCAAGCGCGGCGGCCTTACCCAATCCGCTCCTCCCGGCGTTCGCCCGGATGAGCGGTCGAGAATGGACCCTCGAATCAGACCCGCCATCGATCGCATGGCGAGCGAGTCGGCGCTCGTCCTCGATCGCGCTCGAGTTGGAAGGCTCGGCATGCGGATGCGGCGGCAGGCTCGGTGAGCTTCGTCCTGACAGCGGCCGGAGAAGGCGGCGCACGCACGTCCATTGAACGGCGCGTACTCATGGACCCCGCATTGCGCGTACCAGTCCGCCCATCCCCGCGAAAGCTGGGTCCCCGCTTGCGCGGGGATGAGCGGACTATATTTCAATGCTTTAGGCTGCTTTCCGTAGGCCCCGTGGCGACCCTCACCGCTCCGTCTCCTCGATCGGCACGCCGTAGAGCTCCAGTCGGTGGTCCACCAGCTTGAAGCCCAGGCGCTTGGCGATGGCGTTCTGCAGGGCCTCGATTTCCGTGTCGACGAATTCCACCACCTTGCCCGAGCGCATGTCGATCAGGTGGTCGTGGTGCACATCGGGGGCTTCCTCGTAGCGCGAGCGGCCGTCGCGGAAATCGTGGCGTTCGATGATGCCCGCTTCCTCGAACAGGCGCACCGTGCGGTAGACCGTGGCGATGGAGATGTGCGGGTCCACCTTGTGGGCGCGGCGATGCAGTTCCTCCACGTCGGGGTGGTCCTTGGCCCCGGACAGGACGCGCGCCACGACCCGGCGCTGGCCGGTCATGCGCAAGCCCTTGGCGATGCAAATTTTCTCGATGCGGTCCAATGGAGCTCCTGCGCCTGAAACTAGCCAAAAGAATAATCGCTGGGGGCTCCGCTGTTAAGAGCGGGCGCGATCAAGGGCGCGCGACAGGACCAGGGCGTCCATCGGCGGCCCGGACTTGCGCGCGTAATAAGCGGGGCGTCGGCCGAGGCGGGTGAAATCCGCGCGCTCGTAGAGGCCGATGGCGGGAAGATTGTCCGTGGCCACTTCCAGGAACGCCCGTCGCGCGCCCGACTGGACGGCGAGCGTCAGCCCGGCATCCAGCAAGGCGCGCGCCAAGCCTTGGCGGCGATGGGCGGGGGCGACGGCCAGGGTCAGGATTTCCGCCTCGTCGGCGACGGCGCGCAGGAGGATGAAGCCGATGAGGCGCGTGTCCGTCCTGGGCTGCCAGGGCGATCACGCCTGGGCCGCCCAACAGCTCGGCGAACGCCTCGCTCATTCCACGGCGTCTCGAAGGCCTGAGCATGCAGCGCAGCCAGATCGCCCGCGTGCTCGCCATTCAGCGCCATGAGCTTCACGCGGGCAGGTCCAGCCCGCCCGGCAGCTTGGCGTCGGGCGCGCGCAGATAGAGGGGGCGGGCGGAGGTGAGCGGCCTCACCTGCGCGAGCCGCGCGAGGGCCACAGGATCGGGCGCGGCGCGGGTCAGAATGCGGGCGCCGGAAACGAGGCCTTCCAGCAGGGGCGCGCCGGAGCCGACGATGTCCACCCGGCCGGCCGGTCTCAGCTCGGCCACGCGCGCCGCCGCGACTTCAAGCGGCAGGACGTCCGGCGCCATCAGGGCGCGGCCGCCGCTGAAGGCCTGCAGATAGATCTGGCCCGCGGCGCGCGTCGATGGCCGCGACAGTCAGATCGGCGCCGGGCTCCGACGCGGCCAGGGCGTCCAGCGTTCCAACGCCCACCACCGGCCGCGCCAAGGCCAAGCCAAGCCCCTTGGCGAAGGCCAGGCCCACGCGCAGGCCGGTGAAGGAGCCGGGGCCCACGGTGACGCCGATGCGGTCCAGCGCCTTAAAGGCCAGACCGGCCTGATCCATCGCCTCTTGCACCATCAGGGCCAGTCGCTCCTGATGCCCGCGCAGCATGGGCTCGCTGAGGGCGGCCAAAGGCTCATCGTCCGCCAGCACCGCCACGGAACAGGCCCCCACGGCCGTATCGAGCCCCAACACGATCATCTGTGCAGGCTCTACCTCAATTCGGCGGTTCAGAGGATGGTGTTGGCGTCTTCGAAGGACAGGCGCGGATTTCGGGGGAACAGGTTCTCTTCCGTGCCGTGGCCGATGGCGGCGATGAAGTTTGAGCGAATGGTCGTTCCGGCGAAGAATTCCTTGTCCACCCCGGCGTTGTCGAAGCCCGACATGGGGCCGACATCCAGCCCGATCGCGCGGGCGGCGATGATCAGATAGGCGCCCTGCAAGGTGCCGTTGCGGAAGGTGTGCGCCTCGCGCGCGGCGGGGTCGGCGAACCAATCCTTGGCGGCGGGGGCGTGGGGGAACAGGAACGGCAGTTTTTCGTGCCACTCCGAGTCGTGGGCGACGATCACGGTCACCGGCGCCTTCATGGTCTTGGCGCGGTTGCCTTCCGACAGATAGGGCGCCAAGCGCTGCTTGGCCCCCTCGCTCTTGAGCCACAGGAAACGCGCCGGCGAGCCGTTGACCGAGGTGGGGCCGAACTTGAGCAGGTCGTAGATCTGGTGGATCTGCTCATCGGTGACCGGCTCGGGACCCCAGCCGTTGCGCGTGCGCGCCTCGCGAAAGATGAGGTCCTGGGCGGCGGCGTCGAGAACGGCGGTCATGGCAAGGCTCCTGAAGAATATCCGCAACTGATGCTGTTGCAGATAGCGTTCCCAGCGGTCAGATCAAGAGCGCCATGTCCAATTATTTGCCGAACGCCCGGGCGGATCGTTTCGTTGCGCGCTAAAGCGCCGCCTCGACCCGCGTCACTTCGGGCACATAGTGCTTGAGCATGTTCTCCACCCCACTGCGCAGGGTCGCCGAGGAGGAGGGGCAGCCCGAGCAGGCGCCGCGCATATGCAGGAACACCACCCCGGTGGCCGGGTCGAAGCGGTTGAACAGGATATCGCCGCCGTCGCGCGCCACGGCCGGACGGATGCGGGTGTCCAGCAGGTCCTTGATCTCGGCCACGACCTGCGCCGTGTCGCCCTCATAGACGTCCGCGTCGTGGGAGGCGGCTTCATCACCCTGGCCAGCAGGCGGGCGCCGGAGGTGAAATGCTCCATGATCGCCGCCAGGATCGGCGCTTTCAGCTGGCGCCAGTTCAGATCGTCATCGGCGCGGGTGACGGTCAGGAAATCGGGGCCGAAAAACACCCGCTCCACGCCTTCGATGGCGAACAGCGCCTGCGCCAGGGGCGAGATCGCCGCGTCCTCGGCGCGAAACTCCCGCGTGCCCTCGCCCATCACCTCGCGACCGGGCAGGAACTTCAGCACATTGGGGTTGGGCGTGGTCTCGGTCTGAATGAACATTCCAGATGATGGCGCCCCTGCGAACGGATCGCAACGGTTTCCCCGTTAAACGGCGCCGTTCCCCTCTTGCCCGTCATCCTCCGGGCGGCCGAAGGCCGAACCGGGGGATGACGGCGGTTGAGTCGCTATTTTTCCCCGGCGTCCAGAATCCGACTAGGCGCTTGGTTTCGGCCAGGATGGGCGCGGCGATGGCGCGGGCCTTGTCCACGCCCGCCTGCAGGATGGCGTCCATTTCCCCAGGCTGATTCATCAGGCGGCGCATCTCCGCGCCGATAGGCGCGATCTTCTGCGCGGTCAGCTCGGCCAACGCGGGTTTGAATATGCCGAAGCCCTTGCCGCCGAACTCGGCCAGCACCTCGGCCTTCGTCAGCCCGGCCAGGGCGGCGTAGATGCCCACCAGATTGTTCGCCTCCGGCCTGGAGGTCAGTCCATCCTCGGTTTCGGGCAGGGGCTCGGGATCGGTCTTGGCCTTGCGAATTTTCTGGGAAATGGCGTCGGCGTCATCGAGCAGATTGATGCGCGACTGGTCCGAAGGGTCGGATTTGGACATCTTCGCCGTCCCGTCGCGCAGGGACATGACCCGCGCGCCCGGCCCCTGGATCAGCGGCTCGGTGAGCAGGAAAAAGCCCGGGGCGCCGAAGTCGTGATTGAACTTCTGGGCAATGTCGCGCGTCAGCTCCAGGTGCTGCTTCTGGTCCTCGCCGACCGGCACGTGAGTGGCCTTGTACAGGAGGATGTCGGCCGCTTGGAGCACCGGATAGTCGTACAGGCCGACCGAGGAGCCTTCCCGGTCCTTGCCTGACTTCTCCTTGAACTGCGTCATGCGATCAAGCCAGCCGACCCGCGCCACGCAGTTGAATATCCAGGCCAATTCGGCGTGTTCGTGCACCGCCGATTGAGGGAAGATGATCGCCTTTTTGGGTCGACCCCGGAGGCGATATAGGCCGCCGCGATCTGGCGCATCTGCGGGACCATGGACGCCGGGTCCTGCCAGGCCGTGATGGCGTGCAGATCGGCCAGAAAGAACAGGCACTCCGCATCGTTTTGCAGGCGCGAGAACTTGACCAGGGCGCCGAGATAATTGCCCAGATGCAGGGCGCCGGAGGTCTGCACGCCGGACAGGATGCGCTTGGGGCCGGCGTATTGAGGGGCCGGGACTGCGGTCATGGTCTGAACCCTTGTTCGAGGACCGCCGAGTTAGCGTCCGCAACCCCGATTGTCGAGCCGCGCGCTTTTTCAGTCGTCGTCTCGTCCCCGCCGCCTCGCCTTTTCGCCTCGCCCGGCGTTCAATAGGGCGCATGCTTCGCATCATGACCTACAACGTCCATCGCTGTGTCGGCGTGGACCGCAAGCTCGATCCCGGTCGCATCGCCGCGGTGATCGCCCAGGCGCGGCCCGATGTCGTGGCTCTGCAGGAGGTGGATGTCGGGCGTTCGCGCACGGGCGGGGTGGATCAGGCGCACGCCATCGCCGCGCGGCTAGGCATGGCGTTTCATTTCAACGCGGCGCTGAAGGTGCAGGAGGAGCAGTATGGCGACGCCACCCTCACCTCGGGCGAGCTGACCCTGGTCAAGGCCGGCGCCCTGCCCGGATCGCCCGACTTCGAGCGGCTGGAGCCGCGCGGGGCGCTGTGGGTTCTCGTCGAGGACCGGGAAAATCGAGGTCCGTTCCCAGAACCTCGAGCCGTCCTTCCTCTTGTTATAGAGATCGCCTTTCCAAACTTGGCCAGAGATGACCACCTCGTTGATCTTGTCGACCATTTCCCGATCCTCAAGGTCCTTCCCCAAGAAATCGGCGTTCTTCCCTATGAGATCGCTCACGTCATAGCCGGTGATATCATGGAATCGCTTATTCGAATAATCGATCGCCCCGGCCCCGTCGAGGGTCGCGACGCCGGAAGGCCCCTGCTCTATTATCTCGGAAAGCTTCAGGATCTTTTCCTCGGTCGTCAGCCTCGTCAGCGCGACTTGCAAGGGCAGCAAAACCTGATTGATATGTTCCAGGAGAGGCGCGCTTTGTTGAATCGGTTCGGTCGAGAAGAACTGAGCACGGCGAAGACGGCGTCTCCGACGAAGACGGGGAGAAAGGAAGCCGAGACGAGTCCCGCTTCTACGGCGCTGGGCTTCCGGATGAATCGCTCATTCTCCTCCTCGTCGTCGAGCCAGCCGATTTGTCCCATGTTGAAGGCTTCCCTGATGACGCTCTCTCCAGGCAGGACCGTTTCGGCGGTGATGCGCTTGAACTCTTCGAAGTCTCCGGGCCCAGATTGATGCCAGATGTCGGAAGAGGCCAGGGTGACCGAATGATCGTCCGAGCGCCTCGTCAGGTAGACGTGTCCCAGAGGCCACGAGGCGTATTCCGCAATGCTTCGAAGCGCCTCGGCCAGGATGGATTCGATGTTGGTCGCCGAGTTGGCAGCCACCGCCATTGTCCTCGCAGCCGGGCGCTGGCCTCCTTTTCGCGCAGGTCTTCCTCCACCTTTTTGGCGTCCGAAATGTCTTCGAAAAGGGCCACGGTCGATTCCACGTGTCCGTAGGGTCTTTAATCGGCACGAGGGTCATCCGTCCCCAGAAGAAGGAACCGTCCTTTCTCGGAACAAGCACTTCGCCTTTTCCAGGCTTCTCCTGCCAGCGCGGCCGTCTTCGCCTCGGTATAGCGTCTTTGGCTCTCGGCCTCTATATCCTGTGCGACTCGGGGCGGTTCTCGGTGATCTCGTTCTGCGAATAACTCGACATTCAGCGAGCCCGGGATTGGCGTAGATGATGCCACCGGCGGGGTCCGCGATGAGGACGCCTATGGGACTCTGCTCGACATGAGTTCCGGGACGAATTCGCGAAGTCGATCGGGGCGAAGCTTATCGTGCATACGAACCGGCAGGCCATCGATGATGGGGCGAATCCACTGAAGATGGGGACGCAGAAGTGCTGTGGTCTTCTCAAGACGCGGGCGCTCCTCGATGCGCTGGCGGCGGGGGGTTACGACGCCGCATTCGGGGGCGCGCGGCGGGACGAGGAGAAATCGCGGGCAAAGGAACGCGTTTATTCTTTCCGGGACGAATTTGGGCAGTGGGACCCGAAAAATCAGCGTCCGGAACTGTGGAACGTTTTCAATTCGCGCGTGGACAAGGGCCAGCACATCCGCGTCTTTCCGCTTTCCAACTGGACCGAACTCGACGTGTGGCAGTACATCGAGCGCGAGAATATTCCGATCGTGCCCATGTATTACGCCAAGCCCCGGCCAATGGTCGTGCGGGGCACGCGCTGGTTTCGGGGAGCAGGAATTCATGCTGCTTCCCGGGGAAAAGCCGGAGATGGTGATGTGCCGGATGCGGTCGCTGGGATGCAGCCCGTGCACTGGCGCGATCCGGTCGGATGCGGACACCATCGAGAAGATCATCGACGAGATGAAACTGGTGCGGCGGTCGGAGCGCGAAAACCGCGTGATCGATCACGACCAGGAAGGGTCGATGGAGATCAAGAAGCGCGAGGGATACTTCTGATGAGCGCACAGGCCGCTCTGTCCTTTGGCGCGGCCCGGACGAACGACGTGAGTTTGCTGCGTTTCTCGACTGCGGGCAGCGTCGACGATGGCAAAAGCACGCTGATCGGCCGGCTGCTCTACGATTCCAAGGGCGTTTACGAGGATCAGCTCGCCAGCGTCAAAAAAGCCTCGGCGAACGGAAGCGGCGGTCGCATCGACCTCTCGCTGCTGACCGACGGGCTGCGCGCTGAGCGCGAGCAGGGCATCACTATCGATGTCGCGTACCGCTATTTTTCGACGCCGAAGCGCAAATTCATCATTGCGGATACGCCGGGACACGAGCAGTACACGCGGAACATGGCGACGGGCGCGTCGACTTCGGATCTCGCCATTATTCTGATCGATGCGCGCAACGGTGTGCTGCGGCAGTCCCGGCGGCACGCGTTGATTGCCAACCTGCTGGGGATCGAACATTTTGTGGTGGCGATCAACAAAATGGACCTGGTCGATTTCGACGAGGCCGTTTATAACGCCATTCGCGACGAGTTCACTTCGTTTCTGCGCCGCATCGGTGCACCGGACGCTTTATTCATTCCCATCAGCGCGCGGGATGGCGACAACGTGGTCACGCGCAGTGAGCGCACGCCCTGGTACGACGGACCGGCCCTGTTGTCGTATCTCGAGGACGTCCGCGTGGATGCCGCATCCGACGATTTACCGGCGCGGTTTCCAGTGCAATATGTGCAGCGGCCGAATCTGGATTTCCGCGGATATGCGGGGCAACTCGCCTCGGGGACCCTGCGCGAGGGCGACCTGGTGCTGGCACTGCCGGCGCGGCGGCACTCGCGCATTGAACGCATCGTGACTTATGAGGGCGATCTGAAGGCGGCTCGAGCGCCACAGTCGGTGACGCTGTGCCTCACGGACGAAATTGATATCAGCCGGGGCGACATGATCGTTCCGGCTCTCAACGCTCCGCACGTGGCGCGCCGGTTCCGTGCCAACGCGGTTTGGATGAACGCGAAGCCGCTGGAGCCGGGGCACAGCTATTTCATCAAGCACACGACGCATCAGGTGCGCGCGGCCATCCGAGCATCAACCATCGCGTGGATGTGAACACGCTGGAGCATGTTCCGGCGCAGCGTCTGGAACTGAACGAAATCGGCGAGATCTCAGTTGAGACGCACCGTCCGCTGTTCTTCGATCCGTATACGCGAAACCGCATCACAGGCGCGTTTATCGTGATCGATCCGTTGTCCAACGAAACGCTGGGCGCGGGGATGATCGTCGATGTGGAGGGCAGGGAAGAGACACGCGGCCAGGTGTCGGCATCCGATCGCGCGACGCGGTTTGGAAACAAGGCGGCGGCGGTGCTGGTGGACGATGCGGAAGCGGCGCTGCTGCTGGAACGGGAGCTTTTCGACCGCGGCGCGCTGGCAGCGGTCATGGGCGAGGCCGACGCTGGGGCGCTCAGGTTGGCCAAAGCGGCCGGATTAATTGTGATTGTCACTGGCGGAGTTCCGCCAGCCGATGTCGTGCCTATAATCGATGCGCGGAAGCTGGCCACGCATGACGCGGTCAATCTGCTGGAACGTCGCGGCATCCTTGTGGAGAATAAGGAACAACTGCTCGAAGGCGAAGGAATTTAGGTCCCTGTGTGGGCCTTCAGCAGCTCCGCCAGTACGCTCTCCATTTCTTTCTCTTCATATAAAAAGTAGTGCCCGCGGCCAGGCAACTCTATCAGCCGGCTGCCCGGGATTCTGTCATGAAGATCCCGCGCCACCGGTAGAGGCACGATCTTGTCGTCAGTCCCATGGATGATTAACACTTTGGGTCCGGGAATGCGCGATGGATCGATTTGCGGATCGGAATAGAGTGCCTGCGCCTCCTGCAAGAGGCAGCCAGGACCCTCCGCGTAGCTTTCCCTGCGGTTCTGGCGGAACAACTCTTCAACTTCCGGTTGCGAGAGAATACGCTGGTCGTCGGTCGACAGGCTTTCTTTGACTTCCTTGAAATAACTCTCCCAATGGTCGAAAAGGCGGTCGCGGTGTTTCTTTTCGATGCGCAGAAAGACGGCGGAACGAAAGTTAGCCAGCTTGGCCGAAAGCAGGATTTGCCAGGCTTCCCGGGAATAGCGGCGCCAGCCCGCGATCAGGTGAGGCAGCCCGAGGCCGCTCACCAGCGCCATCGCCTTCAGTCCGCGAAGCTGGCCGCAGGCGAGCGCATAGGTCGCGCCGGCGGAAAGCCCCAGAATGGAGAAAGGCTGATCGGGCCCCAAAATCTGGTCCGTCAGCTGCCGCACATCGCGGGCCCAGCCGACCACTGTCCGGCCGCGCGCCGGCGTAGACAGGCCGATGCCGGGGCGATCGGGAGAAATGAGCCGGATGTTCAGCTTCGCCAATGTTTCGTCCAAACCGGGAAAGCGTTCGAGCCGGGAGCCCTGAAAACTGTGAAAGTACAGAATCGGCGTTCCGGTGCGGGGTCCGCGATCCATGTAAGCAAGAGTGCGGCCGTCCAGCAGGGTTACTTTGCCAAATGCCGGATCGGATTCTCCGGGCGCCGGACGCAATCCGGGAATTTCCTGCATCAGGTTTGCGATCGCATTACGCAGCTGTTCTAAATCCGCGAGCGTCTCGCCGGTAGGCACGATCGGGTGGCCGATGCGGACATAGATTTGAAAAGGGGGCTCTGTTCCCTCAGCCTCGATGGCCGCTGAAATCACGGTCTCGGGTGTCCAGTCGAGCCGCAGGCCGCCGATGGCGACGGGGACGACGGAGCCACCGCTTTTCCGCGCGGCCACCACGGCGCCGGTGCTCCAGTTCTTTAGCTGCAGCGATGGATCCGCAATCGCGCGGCCCGCCGGAAAGATCAGAACCGCGTGCCGATTGCTTTCCCGCAGGTAGGCCGCAATGATATCGGACATTCCTCTTCGCCGGGCCGCTGGGTGGGCCGTTTCATCGGGGACAAGAAGAGCGATCCCATAGTGGTGAAGCACCCAGCGTTCGGCCTGCACTCTCCAGTTCCGGCTGTCCGTTGTTATCACGATATGGGGCACGCGGTTGGCGCGCGTTGCCAGAAGGTGACCCAGAATGAATCCGTCCACGCCCGATTTGTATCCGTGATTAGCCGCCACGACGTACGAGCTCGACGGCAGGTTCTCCAGACCCTCGACGTCGATCCAGCGCAGGACGAACCGGGCGAAAAGAACCTGCATGAGCCGGATCGGCCAACCACGTTCAGAATCCCCCGCTACTGGAAGTTCGTGGAGGCGTTCCCCATGACCGTCACGGGGAAGGTCCAGAAGTTCCGCATGCGAGAGCTCGCCGTGACCGAGCTGGGGCTCGCGAAGGCGGCGGCCACGCGGACGGCGTGACGGGAGCGCGGGTGTGGGCGCCGCGCGGAGAGCCGCGTCAGAACGAGCCGCGCACGCCGAAGGGGGAGAAGGACACTTGTACCGCGGCGGGAGCGGCCGGCGGCGTCACCGGCAGAGCACCGGGCATGATCGTCAGCTTCGCCCTCTCGCTCTTCAGTCCCCACACGAGGGAGCCGACGGCGAGCGGGGCTCCGATGAGACCAAGGATGGTCCCGTCGAGGATGAGCGCCGAGGCCTTCTGCGCAGCGGTCTCTGCTTCCACCCCCGCTCCGATGAACACCGCCGCCGCGGCGGACAGGACGATCGCCGAGACCACGCCGAGCCCCAGCGCCGCGTCGGGGCTCCCCTTCGGACGGAGCATCTGCGCGACGAACGCGGAGCCGGGAGGAGCGCCGAGCCCATCCACCGCGACCGGGCGGGTGAGCGTGTCGACGACGAACGGCTTCCCGTTGTGCCGCCAGTCCCCCTTTTCGAGGGCGACCCCCTCGACCACATAGCCGCTCGACGGCTCCACGCGGCTCGTGCACGGCAGCTCACAGACGACGCGCCCCCCCCGGTCCTTGAGCCGCCACGTCTCGGACCACCCCTCCGTCCACATGCGAGGCTTCTCGAACGCGACGACGTAGCCGCTCGAGGGCGGAGCCGGAGGTGCGACAGCGGGCGCGGGCGCAGGCTCATCCGCGAGCGCGGCGGGCGAGTCGAGCAGAAGCGGGAGCGCGACCAGTGAGCCAAGCGCGAGCGCAAGTGCGCGAGGTCGAGTCATGACGGTAGCACCGCACTCTACCCGGCACGTACGCCGCGCGCCTCTCCGCATCAAGTGCACCGTGCCCTCCCCGACCCCGAGCGAGCCGGGCGGAAGCGGGTGCCGCCAACCGCCAGGGTGAGGGCAGTTCAAGCAACCCTCCCTGGTGTCTGGCGGCATCCGCTTCCGCCCAGACGGAGCCGACCGCCCAGGCGAGCGTCTTCCAGACGGCAAGCAACATGCATGGGAGGGGGCCAAGTCCGAGAAGGCCCGGATGCACGAGCCCATGACCTGCACGCTCTGCGCGTCGCGCGCGGAGCGAACAGCCATCCGCTGCGCGCCTCCCGGAGCTTTCTCGGCACCACGTCGAGGTTCCGTCTCGCGCATACCTCAGAGTCTCCATCCGGATGACGACCCACCTCCCGCCCGTGCCCGGAGCGGGCAGGGCGGAAGCGGGCGCCGCCAACCGCCAGGGTGAGAGCCCATCGAGCACCCCCCCTGGCGACTGGCGGCACCCGCTTCCGCCCGATTCGGGCCGAGGAGCGCCTGAAACGAGCCGGCGCCGGGAGGAAGTCCTGCCGGTCACCCACCCCGATCAGGGTAGAGTCGCCGCGTGAGCGAGCCGGACGCGCGGGCAGAGTACGTCGCCATCGGCCTCGCGTCGGCCGCCGTGCTCCTGTTCGAGACGCTCGTCACCCGCGTCCTCAGCGTCACCGTCCAGTACCACTTCGCGTTCCTGGCGATCTCTCTCGCCATGCTCGGGCTCGGTGCGCCCGGCGTCTGGTACTCGATCTGGCCCCCTGGCGCGCGCGCGGTGCGCGTCTCGCTCCTCGCCGCGGCCGTCGCGATGCCGGCCAGCATCCTCGCCATCGTCAAGCTCGGCGCCATCTGGCGCGGCTCGATCACCCTCATCATCTTCGCCCTCCTCGCGCCGCTCCTCGCGCTGGGGAGCGCCGTGTGCGCGCTCCTCGTCCGGGCGCGCGGCGTGCGCGTCGCCCGTGTCTACGCCGCCGATTTCCTCGGCGCCGCGCTCGGCGCCGTCGCCGTCATCCCGCTCATGCAGGGAATCCCGACTCCGCCCCTCATCGCCGCCCTCGCCATCCTCCCGCTCTCCGCCGCGGTCGTCCTCGCGCCGCGCGACCGGAAGGTGCTGCTCGTGTCCGGCGCCATCGCCTCCGTCATCCTCGCCCTCCTCGTCTCCCAGCGCCCCTTCCGCCTCCGCTACACCAAGTTCCAGGAAGAGACGGTCGAGCCGCTCTACGAGAAGTGGACCCCCACGGCGCGCGTCGCCGTCTTCCCGCAGGGGGCGGAGGGGGGCTCGGAGCTCGGCGGCGACTTCTACGGCTGGGGGATGGGGAGCCGCTTCGTCGCGCCAAAGCCCGACGGCCTCTGGCTCGACCAGGACGGCAGCGCCGGCACGCCAATCCTCCACTGGAGCCGCGGGACGCCCGTCCCCCCGTTCCTCGCCTACGACGTCACCTCCGTCGCCTACCAGCTCGGCAGGCCTCTCGACCGCGTCGCGATCGTCGGCGGCGGCGGCGGCCGCGACATCCTGACGGCGGCCGGCATGGGCGCGCGCGCGATCGACGTCATCGAGCTCAACTCGTACATCGCGGGCGCCGTGAGGAACGAGTTCGCCTCGTACTCGGGCGACCCGTACGGCCTCCCGGGCGTCCACACCACCATCGGCGAAGGGCGCTCGGTGCTGACGGCGAGCGACGCGCGCTACGACGTCATCCAGATCTCCCTCATCGACACGTTCACCGCCACCGCCGCCGGCGCGTACGCGCTCTCCGAGAACGGGCTCTACACGGTCGAGGCGTTCCAGCTCTACCTCCGGCGCCTCTCCCCCACGGGCGTCCTGAGCGTCACCCGCTGGATTGACGGCCCGTCGCTGCTCGAGGCGCCCCGCCTCGTGCTCGTCGCCCGCCAGGCGCTCGCCGACGAGGGGGTGGAAGACCCGCTCATGCACCTCATCGTCATGCGAGGAGGCGCGACCGCAAACGTGATGGTCTTCCGCGCGCCGGTCGACGCCGAGCTGCTCGCCAGCGCCGACAGGGTTGCGCGCGCGCGAGGGCTCCTGCGCCTCTGGCCCCCCACGCCCGAGACGAAGGAGTCGGTCGTCGCGGCCGTGCTGATCGCCGGGCCGGAGTTCTTCGCGCGGAGCGGCTTCGACGTCACGCCGACGACCGACGACCGCCCCTTCTTCTTCCAGACCATCGACCTCCTGGCGCCGCCCCCCCCCGAGGTGCGCGACCGCCTCACGAGCAACGACCCGGCGCTCCTCCTTCGGCGCATCGTCCTCGTCCTCGCCGGCATCACGGGTGCCCTCTTTTCCTCCCCCTCGCGCTGCGCCGACGCTGGCCGAAGAGCGACCGGCTCGGACGAGGGACCGCCTACTTCGGGCTCATCGGCGCCGGGTTCATGCTCCTCGAGATCCCGCCCATCCTCCGCATCACGCTCTACCTCGGCCACCCCAGCCGCGGGGCCGCGGTCGTCCTGGGGGGCTCCTCCTTGGCGCCGGCCTCGGCTCGGCCGCCGTCGCCAGGCTCCCGCCGAAGAAGACCCTCACGACGCTCGCCGCCGTGCCGCTCGTCGCGCTCGCCGCGAGCCTGGCCCTCGCCCCGCTCGCCACCGCGACCCTCGCCTATCCCCTCCCGCTGCGCGTCGTCCTAGCCCTCGCGCTCCTCCTGCCGCTAGGGTTCGCGATGGGCGCGCCGTTCCCGGCCGGAATGCTCCGCTTCGACGACGTCGACAGGAGCTGGCTCTGGGCCGTCAACGGAGCCTCGTCCGTCCTCGCGAGCGCCGCCGCGCTGGCCGTCGCGATGGTCACGGGGCTCACCATCACGATGGTCGTCGGCGTGCTCGCGTACCTCGTGGCCGTGCTCGGTGTGGAGGCCATCGCAGCCGAAGGAGGAGGCGGTGGTGTCCGCGCCGGACGAGGCCGGGGCCGCGCCCGACGAGGGTGCTCGTCGGAATGGCGTGAAGGGGCGTTCTCTCCGCGGTCGAACGCCCCGCTCTCCCCGCGCTCTCCTCGCGGGAGCTGGAGAACGGAGCGTGGGACGCAGCAGGCTCACCAGCGGTGCGCGCCGCGTCCGGATTGCGGCTGTCTGCTGGTGGGTCCGTCGCAAGGCTCGGGAGCTGTTCGAAGTGGTCGAGGACCGTACGCAGCATGGCCTCGGGGCACGCAGACGAGGTGACGAAGAACCAGTACGCCCCGAGCTGGTCGTTGATCGTGAAGGCGTATCCTTCGTATGCGAAGTCGATCCAGGCCTCGGTCACGCCATCGCAAAGGAAGTGGCTGAGAGTCGCACCGCGAAGCCGAAGGACGTGAGCGCGCACCTCGTACCAATCGGCGCGAAGTCGCAGCTCGCCAAAGTGTCGGGAGCCGTCGTGCATCGGCGCGTTCAGCAGAGCGACCACGGCGCGACTCTAGCAGCCATGGACCCTGTTGCCCCGGCGGGGGGCGAAGCAGCCGGTCGCGCCCCTCGTGAGCGCCTAGCGGCTCGCGTTCCCCACGTTGATCGAGGGTGCAGGCGGCCACGCGCCTTGCTGGGCACGCGAGCGGGTCGAGGTCGTCGCGGTCGGTGCCCTCTCGCGCGGGTGGAACCGTGCCCAGATGAGGACGATTGGACGCGTGCTGCTTGGGCGTCGTCCGGAAATAATGGTTGTCATTCTGCGCGGCCAGGCGCGCCGCGGCGAGGAAGCCTCCGGGCCCAGGGGGTCCTTCGGCCTTCGGCCTCAGGATGACATTCGATCATTCATGGACGACGCCCTAGCATTGCAGCCACACGTCGATCAGGAGGCCGCATGTTGTTCGCAGTGATCGGGACGAGTGACCTTCCTGTCCGCCGCACCCGCGCCCGGCTGCGACCGACGTTCGCCGACGAACGTCGCCTCCACCCGAGGGTCCGCGTGTCGACTCTCACCGATCAAGCCATGGACTGTCCCGTTCCTTCCTCGCCGAGCGCGAAAGGAGGCGAACAACCCCATTCTCCGAAGCAACCCGGCGCGCCGGGTTGCCACGGAAGCTCGGGTACGAGCGAACAACCCGCGCGTCGATCCGTGAGGTCGCCATGCTCCTTCGCAGCCCGGCGCGCCGGGAAGCGACGGAAGCTCAGGTACGAGCGAAGAACCTGCCGGTTGATCCGGAGGTCGCCATGCTCCGTCGCAGCCCGGCGCGCCGGGAAGCGGAGGAAGCTCAGGTACGAGCGAACAACCTGCCGGTTGATCCGGAGGTCGCCATGTTCCTTGGCAACCCGGCGCGCCGGGAAGCGACGGAAGCTCAGGTACGAGCGAACAACCCGCAGGTTGATCCGAAGAGCTTCATGTTCCTTGGCAACCCGTCGCGCCGGGAGGCCACGGACGTCCTGTTCCTTCGTTACCCGACGCGCCGGGAAGCGAAGGAAGCTCAGGTACGAGCGAAGAACCTGCCGGTTGATCGAACAACCTCGTGTTCCTTGGCAACCCGTCGCGTCGGGAAGCGAAGGACGCTCAGGAACGAAGGAACAACCGGCGCTAGCAAGCGAACAACCCAGAGTTCCTTCGTGACCCGGCGCGCCGGGAAGCGAAGGAAGCTCAGGAACGACGGAACAACCCGCGCGAGGAAGCGAACAACGTCGAGGTCCTTCGTTACCCGGTGCGTCGGGAAGCGATGGAACCCCGCGTCCTCCCTCAGCAAAGAGCGTCGGAAGCGACGACCGCCAACCGGCAGGGTGAGAGACATCAAGCGACCCCCCCTGCCGTCTGGCGGTCGCCGCTTCCGAAAGCGATCGCGAATGAAGCCCGAGCTCCCGAGCAGGAACCGTCCGCGGACGAACCAAGGAACCCCGCGTCCTCCCTCAGCAAAGAGCGTCGGAAGCGACGACCGCCAACCGGCAGGGTGAGAGAGCATCGAGCGACCCCCCCTGCCGTCTGGCGGTCGCCGCTTCCGAAAGCGAGAGTCGAACGAACCCCGCGTAGCTCGCATGAACCGTCCGGAACAGCCGTCGAACTCGGCGCGCCCTGACGCAGCAAGGAGCGTCGGAAGCGACGACCGCCAACCGGCAGGGTGAGAGAACATCGAGTGACCCCCCCTGCCGTCTGGCGGTCGCCGCTTCCGAAAGCGATCGCGAATTGGAGCCCGAGCTCCCGAGCAAGAACCGCCCGTCCACGCAGGCGGGAGCGGGTCCGGGTGCGAGTGCGGGTGCGAGTGCGGGGCTGGGCGCGGGACTGGGGGGAGGGGGGCGGCGTGGAGCAGGAAGTCGAGGCCTGCCTGCCTGCAGTTGGACTAGAAGGAGCCCGTGGCCGACTGCGACCGACCCGCCCCGGGGCCCGGCATGCCCTCGACGGCCACCCCGTCGACGAGGACGTCGACGTCGCCGTCATCGGCGGCGGGGTCAACGGCACCGGCGTCGCCCGCGACCTCACCCTCCGCGGGCTCAAGGTCGCCCTGATCGAGCGACACGACCTCGGCTTCGGCGCCAGCGGCAACTCGAGCGGCATGATCCACGGCGGCCCCGCTACCTCCTCACCACGCCCGGCGTCACCAAGAGCTCCTGCCTCGACTCGGGCTTCATCCAGAAGATCGCCCCGCACCTGCTCTTTCGCATCCCCTTCCTCATGCCCATCATGGAGGGCGCGCACGGGCGCATCATGTTCGAGCTCTTCGACGCCTTCTTCCGCGCCTACGACGACTTCCAGCCCCTCAAGCGCGGCGAGCCGCACACCCGCCTGTCCGTCGAGCGAACTGCTCGAGCTCGAGCCCGGGCATCACCGGCAGACATCCGGGGCGGCCATGACCTTCGACGAGTGGGGCGTCGACGGCGCGCGCCTCTGCGCGATGAACGCGATCGACGCCATCGAGCGCGGGGCCCGCGTCCACGTGCACGCGCGGGTCGTGTCCGTCGCGAAGGCGCCGCCCGGGAGGGCGCCGCCGGATCGCCGCGCTACGTGGTGCGGTCCGCGACGCGCTCACGGGCAAGACTCGCGCGTCCGGTCGAAGGGCGGTCGTCAACGCCACCGGCGCCTGGGGTCCGCTCACCGCCGCGCTCGGCGGCCTCCCCACGAGCGAGCGTGCAGATCCGCCCCGCCAAGGGGATCCACGTCGTCTTCGACCGCCGCCTCTCCAACTACGGCCTCATCACCGACCGCCATCGACGGCCGCCAGGTCTTCCTCGAGCCGTGGCAGAACATGAGCGTCATCGGCACCACCGACGACGACTACTACGGCGACCTCGACGACGTCCGCCCCACGAGCGAGGAGGTCCGCTACCTCGTGCAGGGGGTCGCCCGCATCTTCCCCGCCGTCCGCGAGGCGCGCATCGTCGGCACCTGGGCCGGCGTCCGACCCACGCTCTACGCGTTCGGCCCGAACGAGGACAAGCTCTCGCGCGAGCACGCCATCGTCGACCACGCCGCGGACGGCGCGCCGGGCGTCTACTCGATGCTCGGCGGCAAGCTCGCGAGCTACCGCCTCTTCGCCGAGGAGATGACCGACCGCCTGGCGCGCGACTTCGCCCCCTCCTCCGTCTGCACGACCCACACGACGCCCCTGCCCGGCGGCGACCGCGCCGCGTCCGATGCCGCGCTCACGCGGACCGGCGGCATCACGCCCGTGGCCGCGCGACGGCTCATCTACCGCCACGGCTCGCGCGCCGGCGCAGGTCCTCGAGCGCATCGCGCAGCGCCCCGCCGAGCGGGCGGTGGTCTGCGCGTGCGAGCCGGTGCTCGAGGCCGAGGTGCGCCACGCCATCGGCCGAGATGGCGCGGACCGTCGACGACGTCGCCCGACGGACGCGGCTCGGGCTCGGCGCTTGCGGCGGGATGCGCTGCGCCGCGCGCTGCGGGCAGATCCTCGAGGACGAGCTCGACCTTCCCGCGGGCGCGGGGAGGCGCAGGCCGCGCGCGCTTCCTCTTTCGGCAGGCCCGCAGCGCGTCGGTCGCGATGGGCCCGGCGCAGGCGAGGCAGGAGGCGCTGCTGCTCGCCGAGATGCGACGCGACCATGGGGCGCAAGGCGAGCCGTGAGCCGCACGTCGTCGTCGGAGGTCCGGCGTCGCCGCACCGCGGCCGCGCTCGCGGCCGCGCGCGCGAGGGGCGGAGGTCACGCTCGTCGCCGCGCGGGCCAGGCGCGTCGGTGCTCGCGACGGGCGCGCTCGACCTCGCGCCGTGGGAGGAGGCACGGGCGCCGCCTGCGCCGCTCGGTGGGGAGCTCCGCGACGTCCTCGACGGCTCGAGCGTTCCCGTGGGCGAACGCCCGCGCTCGTCGCGACGACGCCGGACCCTGCGCCCCGCGCGCGGGACCGATCGCGCCCTGCTCGATCTTCGCGTCGCTTCACTCGCGAGCCCGCGTCCTCGTCCCGTCGGCAGGGCACCTCATCTGGGACGCGAGCCTCGCCCGCGCGCGAGCGCGTCGGCCCTTCGCGCGCGGGGCTCAGGGCTCCCTTCGTCCATGTCCCCGCGACGCTTCGCGCTCTACCGAGGAGCATTCCTTCCCCGACAGCGAGCTCGCCGCCCGTCACGACGACCCGTCCCGGCTCGCCTGGCTCGGCGACAGGCTCCGCGAGGCGCTCCGCCGCGGGGCGCCCCTTCGCGGCCTGGTGCTCCCACCGTGGCTGGGGCCTCGCGGAGCTCGCGCCGCGCTCTCGGCGTAGGTCGGCGTGTCCGTGCGGCGAGGCGCTCGGGGGCGTCGAGCGGCCGAGCGGGCCCGCTTCGAGCACGCGCGCGACCGGGCGCTCGTCGCGGCGGGCGTAGTCGTGCATGCGGGGATGCGCCGACGCGCATGACGCTGCGCCGGAGGGGAGCGGCGATAGGGCGTGGCGGGTCCACGTCGCGGTGCGCGGGGGTCTGCCGGACGAGACGACGCTCCTCGAGTGCGACGCCGCGGTCCTCGCGACGGGGGGGCTCCTGGGAGGAGGGCTCGAGTACACCCCCGCGTCGGCGTTCCGCCGCGGCGCGCTTCCGACCGAGCCGCGCCCGCTGCTGCGTGCCACGTGCGAGGCCCCCGTTCGCCTCGGCGCGTTTGGCCACCCGCTCTACGACCCGAGCTCGCTCTTCGGCGCGCCCCGAGTCGCACGCCTGGCCCTTCGCCGAGACGCCGCTCGCTCGATCGACGCCGGCATACTCGTCGACGACGGAGGCGAGGTCCGCGGCGCAGCGCCGGGGCTCTTCGCCGACGGGGAGGTCGCCGCGGGGTCGCGCACGCGTGGCTCGCGGCGCTCGGCACGGAGCGGGAGTGGGGGAGCGGGCGGGAGGGTAGGGGGACAGTCGGCCGCGCGCGAGGGCGACCGATTTCCGCGCAACGACCACCGCGTGGTGCCGATGGACAGTCGTGACCAGCAGGCCGGCTCTCCCGGCCTTCCGCTTGCGCCGTGATACCCTCGGACGCCTCCTCCCCGAGATTCGACGATGCACATCTCCCGCGTCATCGTCGCGATCCTCCTGAGCACAGCTCCGTCGGTCGGCTGCTCTGCGGCCGCGCCGCCTGGGCCTGCGGTCATCACGTCAGTCCCCTCGGGTGCCCCGACCTCGCCCACCGCGTATCCGCCGCTCCCGCCATCGACGGCCACCGACCCCGCGAGCGGGCACGTATGCACGGAGTCGTCGGGCTCGACTACGGTCGCGCTGACGTTCGACGGCCGGGGGACGCTGGTGCAGAGCCGGACGCCGCGACGCGCGTACGCGCAGGTCTACGGGCTCGTGGCGCTGGGAACGCCCTACGCACTGCCCGCGATCGCTGGCCCCTTAGCCTTCGAAGGTGTTCGCGAGCTGTTCATCTCCGTCGACGGCGGTTGCCACTGGACGTCTCGCGGGCCGATCAATGCCACCAGCCTGACCAGCGGCCGGGACGGCGTCGCCTACGCGGCGGGCGAACGGGTGTATGTCATCACGACGGCCGGGAGCCGGCCTTCCGGCCGACCGCCCGGGCTCATGAGCCACCTCGTCGCGGATATCTCCGAAAGGAATCACCTGCGATTCATCGGGCCCGACGGCGTCCTTGATTCCACGGACACGGGAGAGACCTGGCGAAAGATTGGCGACGTGGGGCCCATCCTCGAGCATGCTCCGTTCGCGTTTGCCGGGAACGACCTCGATCACATTCTCTACAGTCGCGATCGATTCTGTTCCCGGCGGTGCAACTCGATCCACCCCCCATCCAGGTGAGCCGGGACGGTGGCCGCTCGTGGGTCGTGGCAACGGGAGGTGCTCGCGCCGGGGAGCTGTTCCTTGCCGCAGATGGGAAGATTGCCTGGTCGTTCGGTGCATCCTTTTTTCGGTCGACGGACGGGGGCGCGTCGTTCGTGAAGGTCGCGACGCCGATCCCCTCGAACGATGGCGACGTCGTTCTCGTCGGAGCGCAGCCCGACCCGCACGAACTCGCTTAACCGGGCTGGAAGACCTTGATGCGGCCCCTTGGACGCGGTTTCTTTCTCCGCTTCGACGTGCGGTCGCTCGAAGCAACGAAGCAAGTCCTGCCTATCGACGGCGGCCGGAACAATGCGGGGCACTACACAGGCGGAGAGCGCGTCGTGGTGGCGACATTTGTTCCGGGCGAGACGTCGGCGATTTGCCTCGGCCTCACCCGGGACCCGCCCACGGAACCGCTTGCTGAGCGGGCGCTCTACCTCTGACCCCAGGGATTGTGTCCAGTCGGGACAACCTGGACGCCGTCGCCGGCGCCGTGGCCCGCGGCAACCGATGCCGGGCACGACGCCGCCACGGACGGTCCCCCCCACCGCTGACCCCCGCGACTACCTCGCCGCCCGCACCGGCGGAGGCGTGACCGGCGCCGAGTAGACCGGCTGCCCCCGCGGATTCGTAGGCCACCCGCACCCCGAAGTCCTTCCCCTTGCGGGGTCGACGGCTACGTTCCGCGCCTCGACCCCGTCGACGTTGTCCGGGTCGGCCGGCTCGGGGGTCTCCGGTTCGCGCGGCGCGCGCACGACGGGCACCTTCGCGTGGCCCGGGTCGGTCGTCTCGAGCGTGCCGTCCGGGCCGTTCGGCTCTGCCGCGAGGTGCCCCTCGAGGTCGCGCTCGTGCACCAGCAGCGCGTCCGGCACCTGCGAGTCGATGATAACGTCCGGGTGCACCCCCTCCGCCTGCAGCGAGCGCCCGTTGGCGTGTAGTAGCGCGCCGTGGTCAGGCGCATCCCGGCCCCCCCCGGCAGCGGGAAGATGGACTGCACGCTCCCCTTGCCGAACGTGTTCGCGCCGACGACGAGCGCGCGCTTCTGGTCCTGCAGCGCGCCCGCCACGAGCTCCGGCGGCGCTGGCGCTCCACTCGTCGACGAGCACCACGACCGGCAACGCGCGAACGCGCCGCCCGGGCGCGCGTTCACCTCGTCGACGATCTCGCCGCGGTGGCGCGTCGTGTAGATTGTCCCCTCACGAGGAACTCGTCGGCGACCTCCGCGGCCTGGTCGACGAGCCCGCCCGGGTCGCTCCGGAGGTCGAGCACGACGCCCGTGAGCGCGCCGCGCTGCCGCAGGCGGATCGGCGGCCCGGAGGAGCTCCTCGTGCGTGTGCTCCTGGAACTGCTTCACGCGGATGTACGCGACCCCTCCCTCGAGGAGCCGCGACGACACGCTCGCGAGGTGGACCACGGCCCGCACGAGGTCGAAGACGAGCGGATCGCGCACCCCCGCGCGCCGGATGTAGAGCTTCACGTGCGTGCCGACGGGGCCGCGCATCCGCTTGATGAGCTTGTCGAGCGCGACGTGCTCGATCTCCTCGCCGTCGACCGCGAGGATGTGGTCGCCGCTGTGGATGCCGGCGCGCGCGGCCGGCGACCCCTCGATGGGCGCGATGACCGTGAGCTTGTCGCCGCGCATGTCGACCTCGATGCCGAGCCCGCCGAACTGCCCCTCTGTCTCGTTCGCGAAGGCGTCATACTCCTCGGGGGTCATGTAGCTCGAGTGCGGGTCGAGCCCCTCGACCATCCCCTTGATGGCGCCGGTGAGCAGCTTCGTGCGATCGACCGGATCGACGTAGTCCTTCTCGACCTGCACGAGGACGCGCGCGAGCTGACCGACGACGGCGTACGGGCTCTCGTCGTGGGTGGTCGCCAGGGAGCTCCGCGCGCCCCAGGTGGCGCCGCCTAGGAAGGCCGCGCCCGTGGAGAGACCGAGGAGAGCCAGCGAGCGCAGGCGGGGGAGGATGAGCGCGGAGGGAGAGGCGGGGGCGACGTCGGGGTCGAGGAGGGGCGGGGTACGGCGGGCGCACTCCAACGCTAATCGCGAACCCGGGGCACGGCCCTTGCGATTGTCATAGGCAGGGGCAAATGGACGCTGCTAATCTCGCGTCTCGGCTGGCGTTTCGGATCCAGGAGGCAGGGCTACGTCCCCTGGCTGTCTGCTTCTCACCTCGAGGGTCCTCGACCTTCGGCCGGCAAAGGAGGCTCACTTGGCGATTGGTGACAAAGACGCCGCCGCGGCCGCGCGGAGCGACGCCGCGAAGGCGGACTCGAAGACGGACAAACGCAAGCAAAGTCTCTACTTTCCGGAGTCGATGCTGCAGGAGATCAAGGAGGAGGCCGCCCGCCTCGACCGCTCGCTCTCCTGGGTCGTGCAGCGCGCGTGGAAGATCTCGCGCGTCGAGATCAAGAAGCTCCCGAGCGTGAACGAAGTCGACGGCGGAGACGAAGACGAACCGTAGCCAGAAGACGACCGTCGTCGCGGACGACGGGACCCGCCTCTTCGTACACTCGCGAAACGGATCGCACGCGCAGGGGGACGTGCGCGCCTTCCTCAGCGACGGCGTCGCCTGCGACGGGTTCATCTGGAAGTACCTCTGGGACGACCTCGCGCCCGTCCTGCCGCTGACCCACTGGCACTACCGCGGGCACGGGCGAAGCGCGCCGCCGGCCGACCCGGACCACATCACCATCGCCGACCACGCGTCCGACCTGTGGCGTGTCCGCGCGGCGATGGGCAACCCGCCGTGCGTGCTCATGGGCCACTCCATGGGGTGCCAGGTGCTGCTCGAGAACTATCGCAGGCACCCCGAGAACGTGCGCGGGCTCGTGCTCCTCTGCGGGAGCTACGGCAAGATCACGAGCACCTTCCACGGCGGCCCCCTCCTCGAGCTGATCCTCCCCAAGCTCCTCGAGCTCGCGACGAAGAGCCCCGACCTCGTGCGGGCCGTGTGGAGCCGCCTCCCGGTCGAGATGGCCCTGAAGGTGGCGCTGAAGATGGGCGAGGTCGACCCGGAGAAGGTCCGTCCGGAGGACCTCATGCCCTACCTGACGCACATGACCCAGGTGGACGTGCCGATGTTCCTTCGGATGCTGCAGGCGGCGGGCGAGCACACGGCGGAGGATCTCCTTCCGACGATCGACGTCCCCGTGCTCGTCGTGGCAGGTGAGCGCGACACCTTCACGCCGGCGGTCCTCGCCGAGTCGATGCAGAAGAAGATCCCGGGCGCGGAGATGCTGATGGTCGAACGCGGGTCGCACGTGGCGCCGCTCGAGCAGCCGGGGCTGGTGAACGAGCGCATCGCGCAGTTCCTCCGCGGGCGCGTGGGGGTCGGGGTGTCGGGCGCCTCGCACGAGCCGGGCGCTCCGGGCGCGCCGAGCCCCGCTCCGTGATCGGACGCGGCGGATGGGCAGCGGTGGGCGTCCTCGCCCTCGCGTCCGCGGTGCACTGCAAGCCCGACGCGGCCCCCTCGCCGGCGAGCGCCGCGACGCGCGACGCCGCGCACACGGAAGCCTCGCCGCGACCGAGCGCATCCGTCGTCACCCCCGCCGACGCCGCCGCGAGGGACGCCGCGCTCCGCCTCGACGGACGCGCGCCGCGGCTCGATGCCGCAGAGGCGAGCGCGCCCGACGCCTCGAAGCTCCCTCTCTACGAGGTGGCGAAGCCGCTCTCGGGGAAGAGCATCGGCCACACCTCCGTCGTCTTCAAGCTGAAGCTCGAGCAGGATCTGGTCGTGGCGTACAAGCCCAGCTCGAAGCGCGGTCCTTCCCGCTACAAGGGGGAGATCGCCGCGTACCGGCTCGCGACGGCGCTCGGGCTCCCGAACGTCCCACCCGCAATCCCGCGCTCCTTCCCCCTCGCGGGGCTCCTGGCGGCGCTCGGGGGGAAGGACACCGACGCCGGAGGGCTGCTCGCGCGCGAGGCGCTCCCCGACGAGAAGGGGGAGGTCGCCGGGGCCCTCATTCCCTGGATCCCCCGGCTGGGCTTCCTCGCGCTCGAGGCCGAGCCTCTGCTCGGCGAGTGGAAGGGATGGCTGGGGGCGAGCGGCGAGGTCCCGGCCGACAAGCGCAGCGTCGCCGCCCAGGTGAGCACGATGATCGTGTTCGACTACATCACGGGCAACTGGGACCGCTGGAGCGGGGGGAACGTCGGACACGACCCGCAGAGCGGGACGGTCCTCTTCATCGACAACGACGGCGCCTTCTACGAGACGCCGCCGCGCGAGTCCGCTCGCGGACAACGAAGCGCCTCGAGGCGGTCGCGCGCTTCTCGCGCAGCTTCGTCGGGAGGCTGCGGGCGCTCGACGCGAAGGCGCTCGCCGCCGCGATGGGGGACGAGCGCCACGGCGTGCCGCTCCTCGCCGGGAAGGCGGTCGCCGGGGCGGCGAAGCAGCGGGACGAGGCGCTCCGGATCATCGACGCCCGCATCGCCCGCGACGGCGAGCCGAAGGTGCTCGTCTTCGAGTGAACGTCTCCGAGTGGGCCCGCAAAAAGTACGGGCGAGACCCCAGAAGAGGTCTCGCCCGCGAAGAGTGTTCCGTACCGCAGAGGACGGGAGCGACTCGCATGAACCCCTAGCCAGCCGGCTAGGTGGTGGGCACTTGTGACCGCGCTTCAGGCTTCCGAGAATCCGAGCTCTCG
This sequence comes from uncultured Alphaproteobacteria bacterium, assembly GCA_963804105.1. Lineage (GTDB taxonomy): Bacteria > Pseudomonadota > Alphaproteobacteria > Caulobacterales > Caulobacteraceae > BOG-938. Next base: position 50,016 of record CAWDPL010000021.1, on the reverse strand, counting down.
CGAGCAGGCCCGGCTTGCACACCGAACGGTCAGCACCCTCCTGGTTCGTGCTTGTAAGGGATCCATGCGAATATCGCTGGTCGTGCCTCGCAGAGGGAACTCACCAAAAGTAACATCGACCCCCCGGCGGTCAACGGCCGACGCCGCCGCGACGACGCTTTGCGGCGCGCTCTCCGAGGCACTCTCCTTGCTTCGTTCAGGGCATCTCCGGCGTCCGTCCAGGGCTCGTCCGGCCGGAAAGTGGGCCAACCGGTCGCGCTTCCTCTACGAAACACGCCATGCAGCACGTTCCTGTCGAAGCGGACCCCGTCGGGGAAGGCGGATCTGGCGAGCCGGACCCTCTCCGGCGTGGACCGCGAGAGCGTCGACCGGGGAGCGGGGCCGGGCTGCGTGCGATGGGTCGACACGGCGACGCTGCTCGAGGTCGCGGGCGAGTCGGTGCTTCACGTGGTCGTCGAGCGGGTGGCTCGTCGGCGCGCGGTCGTCTCGCGGAAGCGATCGACGACGCGATCGAGCGCGAGCTGCACGCACGCCACGCCGCGCCGCCAGGGGATCGGCGCGACGCGCGACGCGGACGCGAACCTGAGCGACCAGCTCTTTCGCGCGCGGCAGGTGGGGGTGCCGAGGCTCGTGCTGACGCTCACGTAGCTCGCGCCGATCGCGCCGTATCGCAGCGTGCGCGCGCTCGGTGCGGAGGACGCGGCGACGCTGCTCTTCTGGGCGCGCGCGACGCGTGAGCGCCCGGTCGATCTGCGCCTCGACGCCGCGGACACGGCGCTTGCGGCACGTCGACCCGTTCCGCTTCGCCTGGCGCTCGATGTCTCGCGAGTCCCCGCGTCGCCGCTGCGCGTACCGGGGACCCCGACCCCGACCCCGACCGCCGAACCCCGACCCGACCCCTGACCCGCACCCGCCGCCGCCGACCCCAACCCGAACCCCGCCAGCTCCCGAACGCGACACCTGGCGCACCGCCACCCTCGCTCTCACCGCCGCGCGCGGTCCCCAGCCCCTCGCCGCGCTCGAGCGTCTCTTCGCCACGAGCTACCTCCCGCTCGACGCCGCGCTCCACGACCCCACGCAGGTCGCCGACCCTCGCGCTGTCCACGCGCGCGACGAGTTCCGCGACAACTTCAGCCGTGTCTACCTCGAGGCATTCCACGCCTTCGCGGTCACCGGCAAGCGGCCGAAGATGGTCCTGGACGCTCCGGCGATTGCCGCCCGCATCGCCCGCCAGACGAGCGCCCGGACGTCGCAGATCCTGCTCGTCGACAGCCTCCGCTACGACGTCGGCATCCTCGTGCGCGACCGCCTCGCGGAGGCCCTCGCGCAGAAGGCGGCGCTGACGAACGAGCTCGTCCTCTGGAGCGCGCTGCCGACCACGACCACCCACCAGCTCGCCACGCTGACGAAGGGGGTCGCTGCGCTGGAAGGGGACGGCCCCGAGGAGCGCGAGGACGGCGCCATCCGCGGTCGCACGGCCCAGACGATTCGTCGCGTGAAGATCGGCTCCCGGGACGTCTACCGCCTGGACCTGTGCGACGTCCGCGTGCGCGAGGCCGGCGATCGCGTGCTGGCTCTCCTCCCGTCGATCGCCGAGGACGTCGCCGCCGCGATCGCGAAGCACGCCGTGACGCTCGCGCCGAGGACGCTGCTCCTCGTGTTCGGCGACCACGGGTTCACGATCGGGCGCGACGGCTTGCCCTGCTCGGGGGGATCGTCTCCGGAAGAAGTGCTCGTGCCTGCGTTCGCGTTCCTGGTGGGGGAGGCGCACTGAGGGAGCGCGAGGGGTTCCTCGTATTAGTAGCCCGGGTAGCCGCCGAGCGTGATCGACGTCGCCGATGTGGTCGGAAACGTCCCTGCGCTCCCGTAGTAGATCAGGGTCGGTCCCCAGTCGGGGCTGATGTTCTGGATCCCGAAGTCGGAGATCCCGTCGTCGTTCAGGTCGCTGAGGTTGCAAGGGACACCGATCACGCTGCTACTGTGCGCGAGGGTCGCGGTCCGGGAGGTGATGGTCCCGCTCGGAGCCGTGATGCCGTTTGGCCCGCCGAACAGCACGAGAGCCGTCGCGTAGGTTTCGAGGACCAGCGCATCCTGGTAGCCGTCGCCGTCGAAGTCGCCGTCTTCCACGATCCCGGGGGTCCCTGCCGACCCGATGTTCGTGCCGTCTGTCACGGTCACGAGCGGCGTCGTGAGGCCGCTCGCGCTGCCGTAGTAGATGTAGAGGTCGACGTTGGAGTTCTGGGTGGCGACAATCGCGACGTCGGCGTATCCGTCGCCGTTCACGTCACCGAGGCGAGTGGCGACCCTGCCGAAGTCCGTGTACGTGCCGGGGTTCTTGAGCGTGTGCGGGGGGGCGGAGAAGCCCGTGCTGCTCCCCATGTACACGTAGGCCCGCCCGACGCCGCTGCCATACCCGCTGTCCATCGCGAGCATGTCGTCGTACCCGTCACCGTTCACGTCGCCGATGGGGAGAATGTGGAACGTGGTCGACCCTGCGGGGATGGTGATCGTCTCGGCCGGCGTGGCGCCGAGCCAGCTGGCGGAGCCGTGGAAGACCCACAGCGTCGTCGCTTCGTCCGTGCACGCCACGTCGGCGAAGCCGTCGCCGTTAATGTCGGCGAGCGCGATGGGATTCTGGAACAAGGCGGGCGCCGTGTACGAGAGCACCGCGGGGAGCCCGCCCGGCGAGCCCGCGGAATCACGCCGCCGGTGGTCACGACGTCGGTGAGACCATCGCCGTTGAAGTCGCCGATGCCGGAGAGATAGCCGCCGCCCGCGAACGAACCCCCGACATTGCCATTGGAGACGCCAGTCCCCTGGGCTCCTGGTACTCGGCGACTCCGGAGCCCGTCGAGGCGATGAAGTCTGCGACCCCGTCCCCTTCGACGTCCGCGAAGCCCCACCAGGACGTGCTGATCGGCGCGCTCGTCGTCCCGTGCCCCTCGAACTCCCATGTGAAGCTGGGGACGGTGCCCCGCGTCAGGTCCGTGTCGGTGTCGATTCTGTGAGGGTGCGCGCAGAACGTGAGGTGGCCGTCGAGGTTTGCGCTGCTGCCCACCGAGACGCTGTTGCCCGTGACATCTTGCGCCCAGACGGGACACGGAGCACGCCGGGTCCGAGTTGGCGCACACCTCGACGTGGACGGACGTGAACCCGGTCGGCACCACCCACGTGAGCGTGGGGGTCCTCGTGCTGACGATGTTTCCGGTCAACGGGGCGATGAAGCTGAGGCGCCGGCGCCGAGCAGACTCCGTTGACCGTGTCGACGACGTACGGCGCCGCGCAGGTGAAGGCGCAGGAGGTCCCGTTGCTGGAGTTGTCGGTGCCGTGCTCGGGCGGGGCGGTCGGGGCACGCCGTGCACGACGCCCCGCACGCGGCGACGTCGGTGACGCTCTGGGACTGCCCGTTCCGCCGCACGTCTGGAAGGTGGCGTCGCACCAGATATCCTTGACGACGCACGCGCCGGCACTGCACGCGCCCGTGCCGTTCGCCACGCTGCAGGTCGTCACATCGGTGAGCGAGAAGCACCCGTTCGACCCCTTCGTACAGGTGCCGAGCTCCCTGTTGTTCTGGCAGACCAGCTCGCCCTGCGTCGTGCATCCGGGCGCTCGTGCACGCATCAGCGCGGGCGTCGCTCTCGCCGTGGCCGGCATCATGCTCGCTGCTCGACGAGCTGGAGCTCGTCCCGCTGCGCGAGCTCCCCACGCGCTCGCGGATGCGGACCCGATGCCGGAGGCGGACGCGCTGCTCGACGACGGCCCGCCATCCGAGCCCGACCCTGAGCCCGAACCGGCGTCGGAGCCAGCGACACTGCTCGACGTCGACCCGCTCCCCGAGCCCGCGTCGTTCCGGCTCGACCCGCTGCCGGAGTGCGAGCTGCCGTCAGGGCTCCGCGTCGCGTCGTGTCCGGGCGCCGCGCCGTCGTGGCCGGCGCTGTGCCGGCAGCCTCCGTCTCCGCCGTCCGCTTGGCCGATGGTGGGCAGCCCGCTGCCGCAGGCCGTTGCACCGAGGAGCGCGACTGCAACCAGACCTGCGTACGTCGACGTTCTCATCGCCTAGTACCTCGAATCTACGGAAGCGATGGGTAGAGGCGATGCAGCTTGATCCGAGCGTCCTCGGCACGAAACCTCCACCTGACCTTGCCGCTGGTCCTTGATCGCAGCCACGCATCGATGAGCGCTCGGAGGTCGGAGCATTGGGTACGCGCTGATCGAGGCACTCGATGGACATGGTGGAGGGAAAGTCTCGGCGATGTCGAGCAGCTGCCATGCCTGGGGGTGTGATGGATCTCGAAGCGTCGCGCGATGCGACGGGCCTCGGCGGGCGGGAACGCTTCGTAGAGGCACGCGATCGAGTGTGTGCTGAGGTTATCCATGACCAGCACGATTGTCGTGGCGGCGGCGTAGACCTCGTCGGACAAGCGTTTGAAGAACCTGGCCGTGTCGATCGAGGTTCGGCGCTCCGTCACCTGAACCAGAGCCTTGCCCGTGACGGATTGATGGCCGCGAAGATTTCGCCGTGCCCTCGCGGGTGTACTCGTCGTCGACACGCGCGGGGGTCCCGGGTCGGGGTGGGATGGGCGTGCGCGCATGGCCGACGAGTTCTTGCTCGTCTCATCGAAGCACACGACGGGGCGCATCTCGTCGTACGGCAGATGGTAGACGTCCAGAACGTCCTCCATCGCACTCACGAACGGTGCATTTTCTCCGGGGGATGCAGAAGCGCTCGACTCGCCAGGGCTTGAGCTCGTTTTTTTTAGCGTGCGCTGGACCGAGCTCTTGCTCACCGTCTCGAAGACCTTCAACTCGATCAGTCGCTCCCCCAGCAACGAGAGCGTCCACCGAGTACGCCCCTCAGGCGGCGCGCAACAGGCGATTCTGTACGAGCCTCGCCTCCGACGCTCCGTCGAACTTCCGCGGGCGCGACGGATTCTGCTGAGCCTTGCGCTCCAGCGCGGCAGCGATGCCGCGCTCGACGCACCGCTGACGAACACGTTCCACCGTGGCCCGCCCGACCTCCAATTCCTCTGCGATCTCCACGTCGGTGAGGTCGTCGTCGGCCTTGAAGTAAGATCAGCGCGCGCTGACGCTTCAGGGCAGACACGCGCTGACGCTTCGCGATGTCCTCCAGCGAAGCGCGCTCCTCTGGAGTGAGGCTGACGATGTACCGCTTCTTCATCCCCCACCATGGAGCACGGATGTGCCCGGATGGAAGGCGAAACCCCTCGGTTCAATGGAACCGAGGTACTAGCTCTCCACGGAGAAGCGCGCTCCGGCTTCGATTCTCTCGGCCTGCTTCAGTCGCTGCGCTGCACGGAATCTCCGAAATCATCGGGCTACCAGACGGGGGAACCCGCGGCCGTGGTGGCGTCGACCGTGACGAAGGGGGTCGTCGGGAACGACCCGGCGCTGCCGAGAACACGCGCAGCGTCGATGCCGGATAGTTCGGCACAGCGAAGTCGGCGATTCCGTCGCCGTTCACGTCGCCGACTCCAGCAGGATAGGAGCCCCAGCCTGGGGATTACGGCGGTCGGCGATGTGACGGCGCCGCCGGAGAACGTGACGCCGCTCGGGCCACCGAACCAGATCACCACGGTGGATGGCAACTGGCAGCTGTGTACGGGCCCCAGAGGACTGCGTCGCAGTATCCGTCGCCGTTCAGGTCGGAGCCCTCCGGGAAGCCGACGGTGTCGGTGTTGCCGAGCTCCGCCGCGCCGGTCACGACGACAGGCACCGCGACGAAGCCGGATACGCTCCCGGAGTAGACGTAGATTGGATGCCCGCTCTGCGCCAAAGTCCTCGATCGCGAAATCGGCGTACCCGTCGCCATTCATGTCGCCGAGCCGCGTGGCCATCTGCCCGAAGTGGACCGACCCTCCGGGGGCGTTCACGTTCCGCGGCGTCGCCGACAGTCCGCCGGGCCCGCCGAGGTAGACGTACGCGCGGCCTGTCCCGCCGTACTCGTAGTCAGTCGCGAGCAGGTCGTCGTACCCGTCGCCGTTTACGTCGCCGACGGCGTGAATCCGGAAACCGACCGAGCTCGCAGGGGCGGCGATCGACTGCGACGGGCTGCTGCCGAACCACGTCGGAGAGCCGAAGAAGACGTCGATCGTCGAGAGGCTGTCGTCGTCACACGCAACGTCCGCGAAGCCGTCTCCGTTCACGTCGGCGAGCGCGACGCAGTTCGTCGTGAGGGTCGTGTCGAGGAACGGGCCGCCGAGCCCCCCCGGAGAGCCGGCGACGATGCCCCCGCTCGTCAGCACATCCGAGAGACCGTCGCCGTTGAAGTCGCCAACGCCAAGCGCCGACGCGGCGACGGAGCCGTTCGTCGTGTTCGCAACGCCGGTGCCGCGCATGCCCTGGAACTCCACAGCGGGCGTCCCGGCGAGGACGTCCGCGACCCCGTCCCCCTCGATGTCTGCGAACCCCCACCACGAAGTGCTGATCGGCGCGCTCGTCGTCCCGTGGCCATCGAACTCCCACGTGAAGCTGGGAACGGTGCCGCGCGTCTTGCTCGCGTCGACGTCGATCGTGACCGCCCGCCAGAAGACGATGTGGCCATCGAGGTTCGCGCTCGCGGCTACGGCAACACTGGTCCCGGTGACGTCCTGCTGCCAGACCGGTGCGCTGCACGACGGATCCGTGTTGGCGCAGACCTCCACGTGGACGGCGGTGAAGCCTGCCGGCAGAGCCCACTTGAGCGTCGGGATGCTGGTGCTCACGGCATTCCCGCTCAGCGGTGCGACGAGCTGGGGCGGCGGCGGCGAGCAGAGGCCGTGCGTCGCGTCGACGACGTACGGCGCGGCGCACGTGAAGGCGCACGACGTGCCGTTGCTGCAGTTCTCGGTTCCGTGCTCGGGTGCACCCGGGCATGCCGTGCAGGACAGTCCGCACGCCGCGACATCCGTGACGCTCTGACACGTCGTGCCGCCGCAGGTCTGGAAGCTCGCGGCGCACGAGCCCACGCCGCAGGTTCCACCGGTGCATGCCGCCGTCCCGTGCGCGACGGTGCACGTGGAGAGGTTCGCGAGCGAGAAGCAGCCGTTCGCCCCCTTCGTGCACGTCCCGAGCTCGATGCCCGTCGCGCAGACCTGCTCGCCCTCCGTCGTGCACCCGGACGCGTTCGTGCATGCGTCGACGCTGGCATCGTGGGCCGTGCTGCTCGAGCTCGAGGACGACCCGCTGGACGCGGACGCGCTGCTCGACGACGTCCCGCTGCTCGACGACGTCCCGCTGCTCGACGACGTCCCACTGCTCGCCGTCGTCCCGCCATCCGAGCCCGAGCCTGAGCCCGACCCGCCATCGGACCCCGCGCTGCTGCTGGACGTGGATTCGCTCCCCGAGCCCGCGTCCGTCCCGCTCGACCCGCTCCCTGACCCCGAGCTCCCGTCTTCGCCGCGCGTCGCGTCGTGTCCGGGGGCCGCGCCATCGTGGCCGGCGCTGCTGGCGCGACCCTCCATCCCCGCCGTCGGAACCGCCCACGGTCGGCAGCCCGCTGCCGCACGCGGTCGCACCGAGAACCCCGAGGATAACCAGACCTTCGCGCGCGTTCGCTCTCATCTGTCACCACTTCATCGAGAAGCCGCCGCCGGCCCCCGTCCTCGTTACCCATCGTCGAAGCGCTACCGTCGAGGTGCCCGTCTTCGCAGAGGCAGGCGCGGCCAGCAGCAGGATGACGCCGGTCACCACCATGGCGCCCCCCGTGCCGATGATTGCGTAGCCCGCGGTCTTCGTGGAGCTCGCGCCGGACTCTTCCGCGGCCGCTGCCTCATACGCCGGCGTCGTCTGGCTCGGGTTCGCTGCGAGCGCGCTGTTCGCCAGCGTGACGGCGTCGTTGTGCTGACTCTGCCCCTCGAGCGCCACGGCGATGCCGGCGACGGCGGTCGCGAGCCCGATCCCCCCGACGACCCAGCCTGCGATCCGCTGTCCCGAGCCTGTCGTCTCCGTGGGCGGCTGCGGCGCCGGAAGGAGCACGCGCGCCGGCTCCACCGGTACCGGGCCGACCGCGGCGACGACGGGAGGCGCGGGCGGAGCCCCCGCAAGATTGAGGACAGGCACGGTCGTCGTCGTGTTGGGCGTGCCCGCGTCGACCACGACCTCGAGGCTCTTCGTGGTCCGGCCCGAGGCCCGCAGCTCGATCACGTGCGTGCCCGGGTCGACGGGGAGCGCGCTCCCCCACGCCGCGCGCGGGACCGGGACACCGTCGCGTCGCAGCTCGAGCTCCGGGAGGTCGGCGACGGAAGGGACGACGATTGTCAGCCGGTTCAGCTTCGGCTCGAGCGCCCCCTGCCGCGCGGTCGCCATCGCCTCATCGGCGGCCCTGTGCGCGTCCGCCGCGATTGCGCGCGCCTCGCGCCAGGTCGCCCATGCGCTGGCGGTGCGCCCGAGCTTCTCCTCCGTCTCCGCGACGTTGAGGAGCACGCCGAACGTCCGCATCACCTTGGCGGCGGCCTCGAACTTCGGGAGCGCGCCCTTGTAGTCGCCGTGCGCGACGAGCGCGCGCCCCTGCTCGAAGAGGTCGAGCGCGACGGCGCGGTCTTCGCCCTGCGCGTGCGCGGGTGACGTCGACACGCCCGACGCGAGGGCGAGGGAAAGGGCGAGCAGGACGGAGCTGCGAAGAGAAGATTGAGGCATGGGTCTCGCGCGGGAGAGAGGTCAGAAAGGGTTGGCGCCGCGATTGGTGGGCGTGGAAGAAGGCTTCGCGGGTGGGGGAGCCGTGGGCGGCGCGGCGGACGTCACTGCGGGCGCGCGGGGAGGGGCGGGGCGTCGTGCGATTGGGTTTGCGGTCGCGGTCGGGGTCACTGTTGCGCTTGCGGTCGGAGTCGCCGTCGCGGTCGGAGTCGCGGTCGGGTTCGGAGTCGTGGTCGCGTTCGCGTTCGCGTTCGCGTCGTGGTCGGGTTCGCGGTCGCGGCCGTCGCCTGGGTTGGAATCCCAGCGGTCGCGGTCGTCCCTCGTGCTCCGGAGAGGACCAGGAACGCGAGCGAGCCGAGGACCACCACGGCGCCGCCGATTGCTGCGCCGAGGACGAGGCTCGACCGACGGCCCGAGGACGCTCCCGTGCCCGCAGGCTTCGGCTCGGTGCGCGAGACCCCTGCGACCGACCCTTGCGCGCCGATGCCGCTCTTCGCGGCCTCGACCATCTCGGGGGTGGCCATCGCCGTCGCCTCGAATGCAGCGGAGGGCTGCGAGCGGATGGGTGGAAGCGGCCGCCCCACGAAGGGGAGCAGCGCGTCTCCCAGCTCGGCAGCCGTCTGGTAGCGCTCGGCCGGGACCGGGGCCATGGCCCGGCGCACGACGGCGTAGAGCTCGGGCGGCAAACCGGGCCGCACCACCTGCAGCTCGACGGGGGGCTGCGTCATCACCTTGTGGAGGATTTGCAGGAGCGAATCGCCGTCGTGCGGCTTCTTCCCCGAGAGCAGCTCATAGAGGATGACGCCGAGCGAGTACACGTCGCTCCGGCTGTCGACGTCGCGCTCGCCGCGCGCCTGCTCGGGAGACATGTAGTGCGCCGTGCCGATCGCCGCCCCCGTCTTCGTCCCCCCCTGGCCGTCGGCGGTCCGGAGCTTGGCGATGCCGAAGTCGAGCACCTTGACGAGGTCGGTCTTGTCGGCCCGCTTCACGAGGAAGAGGTTCGCGGGCTTGAGGTCGCGGTGGACGATGCCGCGCGGGTGCACCGCGTCGAGCCCACGGCACGCCTGGATGAGGATGAACGCGGCGCGCGGGATGGACAGGGGCGCCTCCCGCTCCACGAGCTTGTCGACGTCCTCGCCGTCGAGAAACTCCATGACCAGGTACTTCGCCCCGTCCGGCAGCGACCCGACGTCGAAGACGCCGGCGATGTTCTCGTGCTCGGTGCCCCCTGCGGCCCGTGCCTCGTTCTCGAACCGCGCGACGACCTCGGGGTGGCGTGCGTACTCGCCGAGCAGGAACTTGACCGCGACCCGCCGTCCGATGACCCGGTGGCGCCCTTCGTAGACCTCCCCCATCCCCCCCTGGCCGAGCAGACGGACCAGCTCGTACTTCCCCTCGAGGACGGTGCCGATACGGACGCCGTTCACGGCTGGGCAGGCGTCGGCGGACCCGTGTCGGGTCCCGCACGCGGAGCACGGTGGCTGGGAGGGAGATTGGTTCACGGGCGGGGTGACGTCACGCGGCGGAGAACTCTGGCAAAGGGCAATCTGACCACGCTACTTCATCTCAACCGTAGGGAGAAGGCTCACCGTTCGCGTCGCACCACGGCGCTCCAGCCCGTCCCGCGAGAGGACACGCCTCTCCTGGGCTCACCTTTCGCGTGGCACCACGGTGCTGCCGCGCGTCCTGCGAGAGGACACGCCTCTCCTGGGCTCACCTTTCGCGTGGCACCACGGTGCTGCCGCGCGGTCCTGCGAGAGGACGCGGGCGTCCTGGCCGGTGCGGTGCGATGGGTGGGGCTCCTGCCGTCGGAGGGGACGCGCGAGCCGGGTGGGGCGGGAGGCCGACCTGCCGCGTCGGCACGGCTCCTCCCCGCGGGGGGGCCTCGAGCGGTGTCGCGCCCTCGCGTAGCGACGCCGTCTCGAGGGTGACCTCCGCGGGAGCTCGGACATCCCGTCTGCCGGGTACGCGGTCTCCTGGCCCCCGACATGCCACCGACCGCGGCGTGCGGCGCAGGCGTCAGCTCACTTCGACGCCGACCCGCACTGCCCGGCCGTGTTGATGCCGCAGATCTCGCCGGTGGCGCAGTTGCCGCACTGCAGGACTGTTGCCGCACCCGTCGCCGGCCGGCCGCACGCGATGTTCTGGCTCGCGCAGCTCTCGGGCTGGCACACGACCGCTCGTCCCGCACTTGCCCGGGCCCCCGCCGCCGCACGACATCCCGCTCGGGCAGCTTCCGCACTGGACCCCCGTTGCCGCAGCCGTCGCCTGCCGGGCCGCACTCGATGTTCTGCGCGGCGCAGGTCCTCGGCGTGCAGAGCGGCGTATAGGGCTGCACGCAGGCGGAGAGGTCGAAGATCATGAACTCGAGGATCGCCTCCTGGGCCGTGAGCGCGCCGGCGGGGCACTCGGCGGGGAAGGTCGTTCCGTCTGATGCCGAACGTCACGGCGGCGTGCCAGTCGTTGAAGGTGACGCGCCCGCACTGGTTCGCGGCGGGCGCGCCGACGGGGGTGTTGAACGTGAGCTGGATCGGCTGGCCCGCGCCGCTCGCGTAGTGGAGCCACTCCTGCGTCGGCGCCGTGACGCCGGCCAGGTTGTGGAAGGCCGGGTCGATCGCCGTACCACCCCGACCCCGCGCCTGCCACCTGCGCGTTCACGAGCCACTGTTCGAAGGCCAGCCCCACCGGGTTGCCCGGCGGCTGGTCGATGGCCGCCGTCGTGGTGCTTGGGCGTATCGCTCGGTTTCCTCCCCAGTTCGCCACCCCCGAGAACGCCGGCATCCAGCCGGCCGGCGGGCTCGACTCGAAGAACCACGTGTACTGGAAGTCGCTCGCGAAGACGCGGCCGCCGTTGCCGGCGTACGCGGCGAGGGCCTGCTCCTGCGCTACGGGCTGCTGGGCTTCGTAGCCTTCGCACTCCATCACGACCATGTCGTAGTTGTTGATGACAGGGCCGTTCATCGGGCCGCCCGTCGTCGCGAACAGCGCGGGTTGCGACGGCGTCGCCGTGTCGATGCGTGCCCCGGGACCGTCCCCCGTGGCGAGGAAGAAGTTCATGTACCCGCCGCCCCCCGGGTCGGTGAACTCGCTCTGGTCGACGCCGATCTTCTGGAGCACACACTCGACTGGGTCGAGGGTGCCGGTGACGAACGCGATGCGCGGCAGGTCCCCCTGCGAGTGGTTCTGCGGCATGGACAGCACCGTGGCGGCGGGGACGGTGTTGGCGCCGCACGGCGTCGTGATGGGGATGGTGAACTGCCGTCGCCAGCGACCGAGCTGGATGACGAGCGGGATGGCGGGGCCGACCGGGACGCCGGTGAGGGTGATAATTGCTTAAGCGATGAAATCGTGTCTTGTGAATAGCGGCCATCAAGGTAAGAGTATGCTAATTTAGTTTCGCGGCTAGGCATTTTGCGTAATCCATTAAACAAATATACACGCACAATTGTAACAAACACGGAATAACAAAACGTTAATATCGCGTATTGCATGCCTCGCGCGCGCGCTGTAAATTATAGCAAGCAGTTTGATTGCTGTGAATCGAGGCAAAATGCACTCGATATCGACTTTAGCGTTAAGTGGCTTGGCTGTTTATCTGCATCGCACGGAAACTTTGCAATGACGCCAAGCCGCTTAATTTTTTGTATGTGCCATGGTCTATATATTAATATAACAAACATATGTTCATCGTCGCTGGCATTATATTGCATGTTCGCCATAATATGCGCCCGCGTGTCGCACAAAATACCATATAGCTGGGGCGCGAATGGCGCACGTTATTTCTACAGGCAAAAATCTCCCATCCTGTTTTGGGGAACATATGTTTTCCACGTCCTTATGTTGGTTGTCGGTGCAGACGTTGCATTTATCTCAATGCTGTAAACTCGCAAATGGTGTTAGGATATAATATAACTGTGACTATAATTATCTTTTCAGCAATACTTATGGCTGAAGCTGCGTATTACGTGTATTTGTGCAGAATAGACGCCGACATGTTTCCGGCTTACGTCGTTTTAGATGCCATCAAGGCAGGGATCAGTTTTGTCATCGCGCTTAGCTTAGCGTTCAACATACGGGTCATTCGGAGATGGTTTCTTTTCCCTGCCCTTGGTTGTTTCGCTTACGGGATTTTGGCGGCCTACATATACCTGAAAATATTCATCGGAGGCGGCTATGCGTGGAATTGGGCCGCCGTGCTGCACGGTGATATTGGTTTCTTGGAGGGAGACGCACTAAGCGATGCCGGCTTTCTGCTCATAGGCAGCCTTGCGCTCTTAAATCGTCCAAAGTTCAAATAGCCAAGACGTGCCATTGCGCGCGAAAATCAACAATTTTGGCCTGACACCGCGCAAGGGCGCGCTGTCAGATTCTAGGCGCGCGCGCCCGAAGCCGCTTCGCGTCACCGCCCATGCGGGTGACGATCCGTCACGAAAAGAGTCATGCCGCCGCAGACGCGGCGAAGAAGGCTTAGGGGCCAGCCCCTCGCGCGCCTCAAGAACAAAATTCGGACTTTCGCGGCATAAACAGGGACCCCCTACGGGCTGCCCCCTATTTATTCCACGTTCCGAATTTTCTTCTTGAGCCTTGCACACCCCGTTCTCGCCGAAGGGCAGGGTTGCAGCAGCAGCTGCAACCGCAGCCCAAAAGGAGAAGGGAACATGACCGAGAAGCTCGACGTTTATAGCCGCATCACCAACAAAATCATTGCCGACATCGAGGCCGGAAATCTGACATGGTTGCAGCCGTGGCAGGCCGGAGGACATAAGGCGGGCGCAGTGTCGCGCCCCTTGCGCGCCGGAGGCATCCCCTATCGCGGCGTCAATGTTTTGATGCTTTGGGCTTCCGCCATCGAGAAGGGCTACAATTGCCCGCTGTGGCTCACCTACAAGCAGGCCGCCGAGCTTGGCGGACAGGTGCGCAAAGGCGAGAAAGGCTCGCTTGTCGTTTACGCCAACAGCTTCACGAAGCGCGAAACCGACGAGCAAGGCGCGGAGGTCGAAACCGAAATCCCGTTCATGAAGGGCTACACGGTTTTCAACGCCGAGCAGATCGACGGCTTGCCCGCTCACTTCTATGCGACCGTCACGCCGAACAACAACGCGATTGAACGGCTCGAATCCGCCGAGCGTTTCTTTGCCGCGACAAAAATCACCATTCAGCACGGCGGCAACCGCGCGTTTTACAGCTACGACCGCGACCTTGTGCAAATGCCGGAGTTGCAGACCTTCCGTGACGGCGAGAGCTATTACGCCACCCTTGCGCACGAAACGACGCACGCGACTCGCCACAGCAGCCGCCTTGACCGCGATTTAGGCCGCAAGCGCTTTGGCGATGCAGGCTATGCGATGGAGGAACTTGTCGCCGAAATCGGCGCGGCGTTCTTGTGCGCCGATCTTGGCATCACCCCCGAAACCCGCCCCGACCATGCCGCCTATATCGCCTCATGGCTGCAAGTCTTGAAGAACGACAAGCGGGCGATCTTCACCGCCGCCAGCCACGCGCAGAAGGCCGCCGATTATCTCCACAGCTTGCAGCCGCAGGCCGAGGCCGCGACCGGCGACGCCATGCGGGAGGCGGCATAAGGGATCGAGGCAGGGCCGCGCCGACGAGGCGCGGTCTTTTCTCGCCGCGCAGGGCGGCGCGCAGCTGGACAGGGCAGGATTTTGCGCGCGCGGGAAGCGGCGCGCCGCGCCAAGGCGCAGCGCAACATCCGGCGCTCGGACGCACGGCGTGGCTTCGCTGCGCCGTCGCGCCGCGAGCGATTTGACGTGATGGGCACAGCAGTTTTTGCGATTGTTCCTAAATATCTGTACGCGGTTTGTAGTGGTCACAGTTCGTTATGTCGGTAGGCACTGGCTTCCGATCGATCAGACAAGCGATCATTTCGCTGCCAGATTTTCCGCTTCGCGCCCAGCCTTTTTTACACGTTTTGCAATGGCTCAAGGCAAAGCTATCGCGCCGCCAAAACTGCATCAGCGGGTGACTCATATAGCGAGAATCCCATCTGTTTTGGTGCGAGGCTCTAAATGTAGAAGCAGGTTTCGTTTCTCGTTTGAGCAAGCTAATCGTTGTTCATCATTATCAGCAGCTGCCAAAGCTGAATTCATGACCGATAGAGCTTTTTGGGTCTCCCCACGGCGATGCAGATTGACCGCTTGAAAGCGAAGATCGTCGGATTTGTGGTTGTTCGACATGGCACTAACCTTGCATCGAACCGTATAAAAATCAATACTTATGCACGCAGAGCAGGTTATTGAATTTGTGGCTTTGATCGGTAAATGGCGCGGTTTTTGATCGCTCAATGGCCGCTTTTAACAAAATGTGAACGTCCACCAATTTTAGCGCAGGGATGCGAGCAGCCTACGATAAGCACCGATTGCCTCGTCTGAAGTCATTGTGTCGTCATGCGTTTTATCTGGAGCCACAACCAGCATTTTACTGGAGCTGCTGGCAGCGTCGTATAGACGTTGTGAAACAATAGGCGGCGTATCCGTGTCTCTACTTCCCACCAGCAACGGCAGGGGCCGTTCATAGGCGGCCAACAACGCCAGATTGTCAAAAGCAGCCAACTGAGGATCAAATTTGACGCTAATTAAAGTCCGTAGCCATTCAGGAGTGGTTACCTCGGCGACCTGTGACATTGTCGAGATTCCACCTTCGAGAACCAAAGCGACGACGTGCGGGTTTTTGGCGGCGCGTCCAGCCAGTAGGCTGCCCATGGATAAGCCGTGGAGGATGACGGGCTTTCGTTCACGCGCTGCCAAGGCTAGCAAATCGGCAACATCGCTCTGCAGCGCGTCCACGCTGGGCTGTCCTTCGCTCGATCCCTGACCTCGGTAATCCAACCAGAATAGATCGGCGTCCAACATGGCAAAACGCGGCAAGAGCATCGCTGCCCGATCAGCTAGACGCATTTTGTTGCCGCTGAGATAGACGATTACGGCTTGTGAGCCGGGCTTGATCAGATGCACGCCTCGGCTAATCATTGAACCGCCCCGGGTTTGCCGGAGGCCCCAACTCTTGAGAGGATGGGGTCATGGAAGCGAAGAAGAAGACGTCGAACAGATTTTCACCTGAAGTCCGGTCTCGGGCGGTTCGGATGGTGCGGGAGCACCAGGGCGATCACGCGTCGCAATGGGCGGCAATCGCATCGATCGCGGCGAAGATCGGCTGCGCGGGCGAGACGCTGCGAAATTGGGTTCGCCAGGCGGAACGCAATTCGGGGGCTCGCCCGGGCGCGACGACGGATGATCGCGAGCGGATCAAGGCGCTGGAGCGGGAAAACCGCGAACTGCGGCAAGCCAACGAGATTTTGCGCAAGGCGTCGGCTTATTTTGCGATGGCGGAGTTCGACCGCCGACACAAGCCATGATCGCCTTCATCGACGATCACCGCGAGGCGCACGGGGTCGAACCGGTCTGCAATGTTTTGCCGATCGCCCCATCGACGTATCGAGCCCACGCGGCGCGGCGACGCGATCCCGCGAAGGGCTCGGCGAGGGCGCGTCGCGATGCGGTTTTGCGCGGAAAAATCCGGCGGGTTTTCGACGAGAACTTCCAGGTTTACGGCGCGCGCAAGGTGTGGCGGCAGATGAACCGCGAGGGAGAAACCGTGGCCCGCTGCACGATCGAGAGGCTGATGCGGGCCATGGGCTTGCAAGGCGTTATGCGCGGCAAGTCGGTCAGAACGACGGTGAGCGACAAGGCGGCGCCGTGTCCGCTCGACAAGGTCAATCGGCGGTTCCAGGCGCCGCGCCCGAATGCGCTGTGGGTGTCGGATTTCACCTATGTCGCCACTTGGGCCGGCTTCGTCTATGTCGCCTTCGTCATCGACACGTTCGCAAGGCGGATTGTCGGCTGGCGCGCCTCGCGCACGGCGCATGCCGGCTTCGTGCTCGACGCGCTCGAGCAGGCGCTGTGCGAACGCCGTCCCGTTCACGGCGGCGGCCTCGTGCATCACAGCGATCGCGGCGTGCAATACGTCTCGATCAAATACACGGACCGCCTGAGGGAAGCTGGCGTCGAGCCCTCTGTCGGCAGCGTCGGCGACAGCTACGACAACGCTCTCGCCGAGACGATCAACGGCCTCTACAAAGCCAAGGTCATTTGGCGGCGCGGGCCATGGCGCAACTTCGAGGCCGTGGAGTTCGCCACGCTCGAATGGGTGGACTGGTTCAACAACAAGAGACTACTGGAGCCGATCGGAAACATTCCGCCCGCCGAAGCCGAAGCTCGCTATTATGCGCAAATCAACGAGCCCGCCATGGCGGCGTAACTCAAACGAAATGGCCTCCGGCAAACCCGGGGCGGTTCACATGCCATCGGCGTGGCGTAGGCTCACAGGCTCTAAACGAGCGTCCACAAGCGTCGGTCGAATCCTTCCAAGTCGAAGGCAGGATGTTCTTCATCATGGAACAGGACGTTCTCAGGCGTGACGAGCACCGTGCAGGCCGAAAGCTGGATCATGGCTATCAGCAGTAGCATTTTCGTATTCTTCAAGAGAAAAGCTCCTCTTTGCCAGTTTAAACTCGATAGAGATTCTGACCATCAATCTCATTACCCAATTCGAGGTAATTGACGAGCCAGCGTGCGATAAACGGTCGGGCGAGAGATGGAAAAGACCTCGGCCAGATCGCTGATGGAATAGTCGCCGGTGTCGTGCATACGGCGCAGTTCGTTCTGCTGCTTGTCGGAGAGCTTCGGCCGCTTTCCGCGCAGCTTCCCCTTGGCGCGGGCGACCGCCATGCCCTCGCGCGTGCGCATCCGAATAAGATCGGCCTCGAACTCGGCGAAAGTGGCGAGGATGTTGAAGAACATTTTGCCCATGGGGTCGGCAGGGTCATAGACGCTTGGCCCCAATGCCAGCTTGACGCCGCGTACGCTCAGTTCATCGGCAATGGCGCGCGCGTCCGGCACGGAACGCGCCAGCCGATCCAGTTTCGGCACGACGAGGGTGTCGCCGGAGCGAACGGCGGCGAGCGCCTGGTCGAGGCCGGGCCGCGCGCGGTTCGTCCCTGTCATCCCATGATCGGTATAGATGCGTTCCCGCGGGACGCCGAGCTTTTCCAGCGCCGCTTTTTGGGCAGCGAGGTCTTGCTTGTCGGTCGAACAGCGGGCGTAGCCGATGGTGATGTGGGGCGTCATGGTTTTTTCGTTCGATTAAGGTACCCTTATTGAGAAAATCGTCGTACCATCTCATTGAGACAATGCCAGCCCCCGTGTTTAAGCGGGGTATGGCCGTCCGGTCGGACTGTCCGCTGATCGATCCCCTTACGGACAGGCTTTCGACCAAACCGCCACGCGTGAAGGACGAAGCGATGAGCGAGTCCACGCCCCCGCCATCCCTCGCTTGCCTGTCAGAGCAACAGCGCAAGGACGCCATGGCGCGGTTTGCTGTTCTTCAGCCTCATCTTGAAAACGATGTTCCGCTTGCGCGCGCCGCGCGTCTTGCCGGTGTCGCCCTTCGCACGGTGCGCCGCTGGTTGAAACGCTATCGCGCCGAAGGGCTGGCTGGTCTCGTCCGTTCCGCCCGCAACGATGCGGGACGGCGCAAGCTGTCGAGGGACTTGACGGCGTTGATCGAAGGGCTGGCGTTGCGCAAACCGCGCCTCTCTGTTGCGGCGGTTTATCGTGAGGTCTCAAAAATCGCGGCAGAGCGCGAGATCGCCGCGCCGTGGTCCACAACCGTCCACGCCATTGTGCGCGGGCTCGACCCGGCGCTGACGACCTTGGCGCATGAGGGAGCGGCAGCCTTTCGCAACCGCTATGAACTCATTCACCGGCACCGTGCCGAAGCACCGAATGCACTTTGGCAAGCCGATCACACGCCGCTCGATATTTTGATCGTGGATGAGAGCGGCAAGCCTGCGAGGCCGTGGCTCACAATCGTCATCGACGATTATTCGCGCGCCATTGCCGGATACATGACGTTCCTCGACGCACCATCTTCCCTTCACACCTCTCTGGCCTTGCGGCAAGCGATCTGGCGAAAGGCAAATCCTTCATGGCCGGTGCAAGGGATTCCCGATGTTCTCTACGTCGATCACGGGAGCGACTTCACCAGCAATCACCTCGAACAAGTCGCGGCGGCGCTGCGGATCGAACTTATCCATTCGACCGTCGCCAGACCGCAAGGGCGTGGCAAGGTCGAGCGTTTCTTTCGCACCATCAACACCGAGCTTTTGCCCAGCTTGGCGGGCCATCTGATCGAGGGCAAACCAGCAAGCGCGCCCGCTTTGTCGCTCGCCGAATTGGACGCCGCGCTCATGGCGTTCATTGTCGGAATTTATAATCAGCGCCCGCACAGTCAGATCGACGAAGCGCCGCATGCCGCATGGCGTGGCGCGGGATGGCTGCCGCGCATGCCGGATAGCCTCGACGCCCTCGACTTGTTGCTGATAACCGTCGCCAAGCCGCGCATGGTGCAGCGCGACGGCATACGCTTTCAGGGGCTGCGCTACATCGACACGACCTTGGCGGCCTTTGTCGGCAAATCCGTCACCATCCGTTTCGATCCGCGCGACGTGTCCGAAATCCGTGTCTTTCACCAAAACCGTTTTCTCTGTCGCGCCGTCAGCCCCGAATATGCCGACCGCACAGTGACGCTGAAAGACATCGAAACAGCCCGGAAAGCGTATCGTCGCTCGCTGCGCTCTCAAATCCGTGAGCGCGTCGGGCGGGTGCTGGATTTTCTGCCAGCGAGCGCGCCAGCGTCTGCCGAACCGCCGCGCGGTTCCGCCAAAAAATCGAAGCTGCGCACGTATTTCGAGGACGATTGAAATATGCAGCAGAACGGGCGCGATATAGGGACGTTCATCGCCACAAAGGAGCATCGGCGCTTCGTCGAATTTGCGAACGCCGTCAAAAAACACCGCTATATCGGCCTATGCTACGGCCCGGCTGGCGTCGGCAAAACCCTGTCGGCACGCCGTTACGCGCATTGGGATACTGTCGAACCGTTTTTTCGGGAGTGGCCCCATAACGATAAATATATCCCGGAAGCCTCGGTTACATTGGCGCAGACACGCACCCTTTTCTATACGCCGAGTGTCTCGGAAACGCTTCGGGACATGCGTAAATCACTTGGCGATCAACTCGTGCAAGCGGAAGATAGTATCGACACTCACCTAAACTACAATAAGAAATTCAGGAAAATTCACGATCACCCCGCAGATATCGAACTGCTGATATTTGACGAAGCTGAACGCCTGTCAATGAACACAATCGAATTCGTTCGTGACATCTTTGACCGGAAAGGCGTCGGCGTCATTCTGATTGGCATGACCGGCATGGAAAAACGTTTCTCTCGCTTCGCTCAGTTCTATAGCCGCGTGGGATTCGCGCATCATTACCGGCCCCTGACGGGCGACGAGCTGACCTGCGTTTTGACGCGCCACTGGCGCTCGCTCGGCATCAATCTCGACGCCGCCGATTTTACCGATAGCCAAGCCGTAGCCTCTATCGCTCGCCTCACTGGCGGCAACTTCCGCCTTCTGCATCGGCTATTCACGCAGATCGAGCGGATCATGAAAATCAACGAGCTGACCCTCATCACCGACGAGGTGGTTGAGGCCGCCCGCAGCGCCCTTGTCATAGGTGTCACTTAGCGCTCAAAAACCGCGCCATTTATCGATCAAAGCCACAGAATTTCCAAGCTATTTTACGTGCAAAAGTCAGGTGCAAAAAGGCGGGCTCTAAATCGCAATGCGCTCGACCTCATCGAGCGTGATCTCGGCGCGCCCGTGCGATCATAGAGCTTTCTTGTCCGTGGGCTTTCGTGCGCCACCATCGCCGCTTATCCTGGAGCGAGGTCCCGGCGTAATGCCTAAGGGCGCGTCGGCACCGACGAGATGACGCGCATGAGCAACACAGAAAAGCGGTCCTCTGAAGTCGCCTCCGAAAGCGGAGGTGTTGTCCTCGGTGAAATGACGCAGCAAGAGGCGGAAGCCCTTGCGCAGGGCTATGCCGACCTTTGGCAATGCCCAGCGCAGTTAGTCCGGGTGCCGTTTTTGCACGTAGACGATCACAGGCCATGGGCCTCTGAAGATGTGCAGAAAATCGCGCAATTCGCGTTCCGGCCTCTTACAGAGGAAGAACGCCAAGAGGTTTTATATCAATTGCAACCGTGGAGGCGAAGGCCTGAGCCCATGCCAAGACCCCTCGACGACGCCGAAGAGGCGGAGGAATTGCGCGCGTTTCATGAGGCGCGCGATTTGGAAATGTTGCGCGAGGCCATTGGTCGTGTTGTTCTGGCCCGTATGGCTGCGTTCGAGGCAGCGACGCCGGAGGCCTCTGAAAAAGACGTCATGGGCGTGATCGACGTTCGGAGGTGGCTGCAACAAGACCTATCGGCTGACGAGCTGAAACTGCTCTCCCGCGACAGGCGAGCCCTTCGATGCAGAAGCAGACGAATCTCCTTTGACGAGCGACGGGTTGCCCGACGACGTTCCTTTTTGAGCAAGCGTCATTACGGGGCGCGCTGCGTGAAACTTAAGGTGCGCCTGCAAAAATGTGTCAGCTCCTGGTCGTTGATCGCTGCTGTTTCCCAGGCCGCATTCGTGTCGTGATGGAATTCTGTTGGCATAATCGAGCAGTGCCCGCAATTCCGCCGTGTCGCCGGCGGCTAGAAGATCTGGTTCGAAGCCCCAGAGTCGTTGCTGGCAGATGTTATGGAAATGCCCGAGCATGGTGCCAGGAGGGAAAGCAGCCGGATAAGCCACCCGCATGAAGGCCTCTAGGATTGGCCGCAGTGCGGCCGCGACGGCTCGCTCGATTGTGGGGTCGCTAGCGCGGAGATACTCCGTCACCAGCTCGTGCCGCCGATCGTGCTCAGTGATGCAATCCTGCCTCACATCCCAGACGGCAAGCGTTGAGCCCGCGCCATCGCGGGCGATCCTCATGGCCGAGCGCCGCAGGCTATCCGCGCCTTCCCAAAGCGCGCAGAGAAATGGCTTGGAGTGGGAAAGCACGATCATCTGGTTTACACGGTCAAACAGCCGCCGCATTTCCTGGACCGTCGTCAATGAACGGTGTTCGTCCAGGCTAGTCATGGGATCGTCAATCACAACGATTTTCTGCATCAATTGCGGTTCCTGATCGAGAGATGCAAAGAAAAAGGCGAGCGCGAGCGTGTTACGATCGCCGGCGCTGAGCGTGTTTCGAAAGGATGGGCCTGCATCCGTCGTCAGGGCGACGGGGACGTTGTTGATTAGGACATTGTAAGTGGCGGACGATCCCCCCCTGTTATTTACAGAGGTAACCGATCCCAACCGGAATCCGGCGTTGAAACGCTGAAGATAGGCGTTGATCGCGGCCTCATAGGCCGGGAAGATATTCTGACGGTATTGATCGAGCGCCGCCCGGGCCTGGACACGCAAGCCTTCCGTCGCCGTCTTCGCGGCCTTCTCCGCAAGGTAATCCTCGCAGAGTGCCGCGATCTCGGCTTCATGGCGGCTTTTGATTGCCCTCAGCTTAGTGAGATCGGCGGTAAGCGTAGCGACATTTGCGCCGGCAGCCCGCTCCTTCACGATCGCTATCTCGGCGTTGCGGGCCTGCAACGCAGCCGAGAGGTTCGCGATTGCGGTGCGGTGCGCCTCATAGGTGGCGATCGCGGTGATGGCGTTTGGGGGCAGCGCTCCCCCTTCGAGGGGGGCCGCTGCTTTGGCACGCAGCACCGTCAGCACGGCCTCCCGCGCCGCCCCCCAGGCGCGTGCGATTGCGGCAGTGTCAACGTCGATATCGGGAACATCAATGAAGGCGCGCCAGAATTCGCGGTTTTGTCCAGCGACCCGCACCGCCCTTTCGAAGGCCGGCGGCACGTCACCGCCATGCGTCGTGTTGACACCTTGGCCAGCTGCCGTGATCGCGGCCTTCAATCCCTCATAGGCCTCGCTGAAATACGCCTGATAATGCCGGATGAGCGGCGAAGTCCCTGAGGTTCTGCGCACAGAAGGGACAGACCTCATGATCATGGCCCTCGGAGGCGCTGGCGACGCGGCTCATGCCGTCGCCGACCCAGGCCTCCCCTCCCCGGCCCAGACTTTGGATATGCGCCCGAACGCGGGCGGCTGCGGCTGCTTCCAGATCAGGCAGGTTCCGCGCGAGGAGCGCGTTGATCGCAGTCGTATCGAAGCCGGGCAACGACATCTGCGCGAAGGCCGCTTGCTGCCGAATGGCGTCGGCCGACCGCGCTGCGGCCAGATTACGTTCCGCTTCCTGAATCTTGGCGTCGATTTCGGGATCGGCGGCGAGACCGCAGAAGGCATCGACCGTCAGTGCCCCGCGCGCGGCGGCTGGGATCGCGTCCTGCTTTGTCCGCAAATCCCGATTGTGAACTTCGATCCGTGCCACATGCCTTTGTAGCGCCGCGCTAAGAGACACACCTTGTGCACCAAGAATCAACTCATGCAGGTTTTGCCGGTGCGCCGTTTCGATTTCGATCCCGGAGCAGACGTTCGCTGCGACGAAGGCGTCGTCGAATACAGCGACGCGGGGCAGCGGTGCCGACCAGGCCCCATTCTGGAATACGGCAGGTGTGCCATTGACAGTGAGGACGATATGCGGCGGGTGCTGAGCGCCGAGGCGCTTCCGTTCGTCGATTAGGCCTGGTTCTCCCGTATTGAGGGAACGAAGTATGGCCGCGATAGTCGTCTTGCCGCGTCCGTTTTCGGCATAAACGAGAGAAAACTTCGCCAGCGGAATTTGAGCGCCGGCATTCACTGAATTGAACTGGCCCACGTTCCGCAGAAGCGATATGCGCTCAAGTGTCATGGTCGGTGCCTTCCCGAACCGGTTTTCTCTGGATTTTGTGAAATGTGCCGCTTAAGATGTTTTGACACAATCTCTTTATGGTGGCGACAACCGCCGACCCCTCGCCGAGGCTTTCACCGATTTCATTGAGCGTGGCCGCGCCGCCCAGGACGCAGTTGACCGCATCCTGGCAGCGAAGCCGACGAAGATCGAAGATGGATCAGACCGAACGCAACATCGCGATCATTAAGCAGCGCATCGACGAGCAAGTTGCCAAGCTGCGGAAGGACCTCGACGCCTGGATTGCAGAACGCAGCGGCCCCAACATGGCCGAGGCACCCGACGGCAAATTTCGTGGCCCTTATGTCGCGATCACAGCGGCGCTTCTGGAAACGGCCATTGACCGCATGCTGGCGCTCCACGGCGGTCCGGACACCCGCGAATTCATTTTGAAAGCCTTCGACCGACGGCTTGCGGTCTACAAGCGATCGCTTCAGTGAGCGATCGCTTCATGAGAAAAATCACATGTGAACATGTCTACATGGTTACATGAAGCGTTAACTTGAGCGTCAGTCGAACAGCTTGCCCATCCCGGCGCTGCGGCGCGATGTTTTGCGCACACGTGTCTTGGTGACGTTTTGGCCCGTCGACAGCTTCTCGACGATCGGGTCGATTTCCTCCAGCTCCGCCGCGAGCTGCTCCTTGAGCCGCGCCCGCACCGTTCCGAGCGCGCGCGCCTGAAGGTTCTCGACATTTGTCGCTTTGACGAAATCCGCCGTCAGACCCGCGCATTTCCGGCCGAGCGCCGACAGCGCCACGTGGTCCGGATTATCCTTGTCGAACTTCGGGAAGGGCAGCTTGACGATCAGCTTATGAATATCGCGCGGACCGAAAAGCCCACGCGATTGAAATTCTTTGATTTTCTCGTTTGCGTAGTCCGAATTGATATAGGCCGACAGGTACTGCGCTTCGGCTTCTGTCTTACATTCGCACCAGTAGGTTTTGTGGTCGACGATGAACGGATGATCGAACGACCGTCGATCGACGACGGCGGCCGAGGCGTCCGTGGCCGACGACGTGTAAAGAACAAGATACCGCGCTTTTGGGTTCTGGAGGGTCAATCCCCTTTGAAAATTGAGGCGATCTTGAAGCGTCATTCCCGCCGCCTCGTTTCTTTCCGTCTTGTTCTTTTCCCAGCGCTTTTCGGCATCCGCGAACCAGGCGCTCGCATAGCGAAAGCCGTTTTCCAGCAGCCCGTCCGAGTTCAGTATCCCAAATTGTTCGTCTGCTCTCGCGCCACCTTTTAGGATCACGGGCAGCACGACGAGCGGCGGATCGACAAGCGCGAAGGGTATGATGTTCCGCGAAATCGCCGTGCGAAAGAGCAGCGCCCCTTCTGTCCGGCCAGAGAGCTTCTGGCCTTTCCAAGGCTGCTTGGCCTCCCGATCACTCGCCTCCGACGTGCGGATCGAGATAACCCGGTCCCGCACATCCGCGTTTTCCTTCAGCTTTTGATCGATATCGACAAAGTAGAAATTGCGAGGAACGATCGTCGCGCCTTGCGTAAACCGTGACGCATAGGCGTTTGTCCCGGTCATCGCTTCCATTGAGGTAGCCGTCAATGCCGAACGCGCTGCGCCCCGTCCGCCCACCAAACGCGAATAGAACCAGCGCCGCGCTTCACTGCCAATATGCTTCCCAGCTTCGCTCCAATGGAGTTGCGATCGCGGCAGGCGACCAGACAAGGCGAAGCCTGGCAGGCCCGTCGCCGGTATTTGCCGCATATCCGCGTCTGCCTCAGACCGCACCGCGAACAGCACACAGCTTGGCACCCTGAAAAGCGGCGACACCCCCTCAAGGTCCCACGCTTCCGTCAGTTTGACGCCGGTCACCGCCCCTGCCCGCGTGTTCTCGTGCTGGTCGGCAGACATGAAGCTACGCGGCAGAACGAAGGCAAGTCTCCCGCTCAGTTTCAGGAAATAGTTGACCGCGTGCGCCAGGAAAATCGCCGCAATTTCGAGGTGAGGCATGTTCGCCCCCCTTTCCGGCGTGACGCCATAGCCGTCCGAGACCTGCCGCAGCAGTCCTTGATATTCTCCGTTCGAGATCGCGGAATAGGTCAACCATGGCGGGTTGCCGACGACGAAATCAAACCGGTTCATGAGGAACACCGGCTTGTAGGAATTTTGCAGAATGAACTTCCAAATGCTGTCGCGGCCCTGCGCATGGGCGACTTTCATCCCGCGATACACGTCGAACAGTTGGCCCGGCAGTTCCTTGGCGTGCGCCCCTTTCAGCACCGGACGAAGCAGCTTCCCGAAACGCTCGCGATCCAACGGCTCTTCGTAGCGCCCGACCATTTCATCGCAAAACGTGATCAGTTGATCGAACGCGTCTGCGCCTTCGATACCTTTCACGTCGAGCACGTAATTTTTGTTGTCGACCGAAATCTGGAAATTCGACTTGAACAGGTCCGCCGTGCCGCGCGGCACGAGCAGCGAGTTTGCAAGATAGATATGCAGCACGACGGGCCGCTTCGCCTCGACCACGCTATTGCCCAAGGCCAGCAGCACGGTCGTTTTTGCGATCAGGACCGACAACGGGTGAATATCGATTCCGACCACCTGTTCGGCCAGGGCTTCCGCTCCCAGCTCTGGAAAATCTCGCCGCATCCGGGCAATGATCGCCCGCAGGAACGATCCGCTGCCGCACGCGGGATCAAGGAACGCAGCCTTCGCTTCGATTTCGAGGCTATCGACGATGTGCTCGCAAAGCCAGTCCGGGGTGTAATACTCGCCGAGTGCGTGGCGCGTTTCGAGATCGATCAGCTCTTGATAAAGGCCCTTGAGAATGTCTTCTCGCACATCCGAAAAATCGTACTGGTTGAGCTGTTGATTCAGCTCCCGGAACATAAGGCGGAGCCGCTTGAGATAGGCGTCCGCAGCCACCCAATGGAAAAAGTCGTCTTCGACAAAGCGCTCGATGTTTAGGTTTTCAAAGACCGAGCCGTCGAGAATCCCCGTTATCGTGCTGTCGTCGGCGATCGGCTTTTTCGTGATCACCGCATAGGCGATGAATTTCGCGAACACAGACAGATAGGTGTGAACCAGGAACATCGTCGGCGAGTCGTCGAACTTGCCGTAGGCGATCGACAGGAATCGCTTCCATTGGTCATAGGCAACCTGCAATTCCGATTTCTTGTTCACGTCGTCGGCGCAATCTTGCAGGCACGCGATCGAATTGATGAAGACGCTGGAGGTATCGCCAAAATCGTTTTGTATGTTTTCGAGCGTCGCCGCGCGCGGCTGCGACGCGAAGAGCACCTCATCGAGGAAGAAGGGAAATTCTGAAAAAGTGTCTTGGGCAAGGTCGAATCGGCGGATTTCCCGCAGCTTGAAATTGCGGCCGAAACTCAGCTTCCCGAATTCGACTTCCGACCAGTCCGGCGCGTAACGTCGCCAACGGATTCCGTCCGTCGTCAACAGCGTGAACCGATATTCCTGGCCGGATTTCCAGTTGCCTTCCAGATACTCTTCGAGCTGCTCGCGCGCGTGCTCGCCCGTTTTGCTCAGGTCCTTTTCCCACTCGATAATGATCGTTTCGGTTTGGCTGTCCGCTCGCCCCTTTGCGACGCGACCCTTGCGCGTGATGTTGGCGACGATCCGTTCCGCGCCGAGCGCCATAGCGGAGATCAGGCTTTGCGCCCCTTGGTCTTTCGAGAACGCGACAGTGAGATACTGTAGGAAACGCTCCTTCTTTGCCTGTTCTGTGTTGGCCCGGCGGAGATCGTTGAACAGGGCTTCGGTATGGGCGAGGTTAAAAATGCTTTTGTCTGACATGATGGCGCGCCGTTATTTGACGACGCGCAGCCGTGGCGCGGTCGACGGGTTTCGTGCTGAGGTTTGGCCTCCCCCAGAGAGTCCGGTCAGCATGAGCCCGAAGACCAGCTTGTCGAGTTCGTCGCTATCGATTTGCAGCTGTTCGGCGACAGCGGATTTGCCGACGCCCTCTTCCCGCAAGCCCGCGAAAACCAAGGCGAGGACCTGTGACCGTTCACGCTGCGCGCCTTCAGGCTCGCGCTTGCGGTAGCCGAGCTGGCCCATTTCAATGCAGAGCGTCCGGTAATGCCAATCGCTCAGCATCCCGAGCGTGTGAAGGCGATACGCCAGCGCCGCCACGGATACGACCCAGAATTTTTTCAACTGAACGAGATGTTTCAACGTAGCCATGCGCGGGGCGTTTGCCAGAACGCTTGCGCGCGGCATCAGAAAGGCCGATGCAAAAGCGTTCGCCTGCTTTTCGGCGTTCGGCTGATGCGGCCCGCAATGGCGATGCAACACAAGGTGTCCCAGCTCATGGGCCGCGTCGAAACGACCATGCTCCGCCGACTTCAGCGTGTTCAGAAACACAAACGGCGTGTTGCTATGCCAGAGCGAAAAGGCATCTACTTCGACGGAGTTTTCCGCGAGCGAGTAGACGCGCACGCCTTTTGACTCCAGCAGATGCACCATGTTTTTTACGGGCCGTTCCCCAATCCCCAATGCTGGCGCAGGGTCATGGCGGCGGCCTCCGGGTCTTCGTCCCGCAGATCGAGCAGATCAGGCGCGGGAAGATCGAAGCGTGTTTCCACCCAATCGTTCAGCATGAAGGCCAGCGCGCCCGCGCCGAGCGCGGCGTCGCGTTGTCCCGCCGTCATGCGCGACATTGAGCGAAAGCTCGCTGTGTCGGGAGTTGGCTCATGAAGATCATGTCCGAAAAAGAACCCGCACGGGAAACGCGTTGCCGTCGCGAGCCGGTCAAGGGTTTCTGACGCCGGCGGGTATTCTCCCTTTTCGTAGTCGCTGATCGCTTTCGAGGTTACGCCCGCCAGTTCGCCCAATCGGGTCATCGTAAAGCCTCGCCTTTTACGGGCGAGGGTTAAGCGCGATGGCGTGAATGAATGTTGGCCAGTCATGCTCGACGACGCACGTCAATGACTGGATCGGGACCGAAGTCAGGCGCGACTGGTACAAACTCTTTGTCGAGGGGATGCGCGCCCAGGATGATGCGCTCGCGCCAGCCGTTGATCAGGCCGTCGTCGCCGATCGAGTTCGGGCAATGACAGTTCCACCCGGATTTCCTCGCGGTCACGATAGAAGAGCAATATCCACGTCACGCGGTCGGGGTTGCCGGCCGGAACCGCCGGCGCAAATTCGGCGAACAGATACAGTTGCGCATTGGCGTTCACCGCGTCCGCCGTGCTCGGTCCTTTTCGCCGCTTTGTTGTCGGCGTCGTCGAATGGTGCGGCCGCCCCGTGTTTTCACATCCGGAGGCGACAGCAATGGCGAATTTTCCCTCAGGCTCGACGGCGGTGCAGAAGTTCCCTTCGTCGGAGCGGGTCCAGCCCAGGGGGGCCGTCTCTTCGCGCAGCGCGCGCACCGTCCTGCCCCATTGAAAAATGCCGGGGAAGAACGGCGGATCATTTTCCGTGCAGCTATCGCGCGCCAGCAGGCCAGCCGTCACGGCGTTGATAATCGGATCACGCGTGAGTCCGAGGGCTGCGAGCGCGGAGTTCTACTTCGTCGGGCTCACTGTGAATTTTGGGAAGCATCATGCCAACCTCATAGGGCGATTCGTTACTTCCGAAAATTCTGCCTCATTTGAGGTTGAAAAACAAGAAGTGATCGCCGCGCGGACAAGATGGTCCCCAGATTTCTATTGGCCGGGTTCCCCGAAAGACAGGCTTGGCTTCTCTCAAATCTCGACATCGCGAACGCGCGCGCGGATTTTCGGCGGGACCAGGTCCACGCTGTCGTCGTCGAGTGACGCGAATTCCTCAGGCACCTTAGCGCTGCGCACCGCCTCGCCCCATTCCTCGGGGAGTTCCGTCGTCAGATCAACGCGACGGTCACGGCGCTTAAGCCGCCGATATTCGTCACTTGAAACCAGCACCCAGCTTTCGCGCCCGTCGCGCGTCACGGCGATCGGCTAGCGCAACGCGAGGTCTTGATAATGCCCGATGTTGCGCTGGAAATCGGCAGCAGTGACTTTGAGCATAACTATACTTTACCCCCGGCGGTTGAAAAACGGTCGCTAATTTCCTTGTTTCAGAGCGGCGAGCGCAACGGCGAAAGGCAGCACTAGGGAATTCGGCGCGTCGAGGAGACGGGCCGCTCCACAGCTTTCATACCATTGCGCGACTGCATCATTCTTCGCGTCGATCAACAGGGCAACGCCTCCCGCCTGTTGCGCGACCATGATGCAACGTTCAGCGGCGCGCAAAAGAAGACTTCCTCCAAGACCACGCCCCTGTACGCTGCGGTCGACAGCGAGACGACCAAGCCGATAGACCGGAACATCATAACGACCGAGGCCGCGTGTCACGACAGCCGGGGCGCGCGCGAATTCGATCGATGCTGGACTCAATGTGTAGAAGCCGAGAACGCGCGCCGGACTTTCACGCGGCGTCGCCACGAAGCACTTTGCGCCGCCGCTTTCGTGGTTCTGGCGGGCATAGCGCTTGAGATAGGTATTGAGATCGTCCTCGCCGCAGTCAAAGGCGTTGCGGTCATGGTGTTTCCCGAGCGGACTCTCTTCCCAGATCAGGCTTGTCATTCAAGCACGAACCCGGCCTTCGCTGCACGCACGAGACGCGCTGTAGGCTGTGGCGGGTGTTCCAGCAGATCGAGCACGCGCAACGAATCGCGTTCCGACAGCAGCAGTTTTTCGGATTGCGCGATCACGTCCTGTGCGCGCGGGAGTGCGGCGCGCAGGATGAAGCTCGTAAGGTCAAGGCGTTCGAGCGCAGCGGCGCGCGCGAGAACGGCCTTGTCCTCTGGTTTGAGCCGCAGTTCGACGCGGCCATTCTCGACATGTTCACGGGGCATAGGTTCACCTCTGCAAACATCATACGGATAAAATCCGTACAAGACAAGAAAAAGCGTGAGCGTGACTGTTTGCCTTCGCTCTCTCATAAACGACCGTTTTTGAGAGAGCGCAGCGCCCGCGCCGTTCCCCGATCAAATTCTCGTGTTTCTGTCTCTCATAAAGTCTCTTGTAATTGTTCTCTCATTATTGCTATAATTCGCTGACTTTTGAGAGAAAATCATGTCCCTTGTCGGCTACGCCCGCGTTTCGACCCGCGATCAGAACCCCGCCTTGCAGAGCGAGGCCCTTCTCGCCGCCGGGTGCGAACGCATTTTCGAGGAAGCGGCATCGGGCGCGCAGCGCGACCGGCCGCAGCTCATCGCCGCTCTGGACTATCTCCGCCCCGGCGACACGCTCATCGTCTGGAAGCTCGACCGACTCGCCCGCTCCCTGAAGCAGCTCATCGAAACGGTCGAAGAGCTTGAACGGCGCAAAATCGGATTCCGGTCGCTCACCGAGGCGATCGACACCACCACGCCCGGCGGCCGTCTCGTCTTTCAGATTTTCGGAGCGCTCGCGGAATTCGAGCGCGGGCTGATCCGCGAACGCACACGCGCCGGGCTAGAGTCCGCGCGCGCCAAGGGCCGCTTCAGCGGTCGCCCCGTGAAAATCACCGACAAGGATATTCAGACCGCGAAGGCTCTTCTCGCCAATACCGAACTCACTGTCGCGGAGGCCGCCCGCCGTGTCGGCGTTTCACCCGCGACGCTCTACCGACATTTTCCGGCAGCGCGCGCGAACGTGGCGGAGAAGACGCCATGACGCCGATCCGTCTCACGCGCATCGATCCTGCGAAGAACATGGCGCGGTTTTATGCGCTCGAATTGCAGCCGACCCTTTTCGGCCCGGTCGCGGTAGTGCGAAGCTGGGGCCGTATTGGACAGCCCGGCCGCATCCGCTCGGATTTCTTCGACGACCAGGACGACGCACGCGCCGCCTTGCAGCGCCAGGCCGAACGCAAAAAGCGACGAGGGTATATCGAATGACCCAAGAACGAATCGACGCGGAAACAATGGCATTCGAGGTGCTTGGTCGCGCGCTCCTTCAAATAATAGACGCTCTCCCTGAGCATCCTGGCCTCGGAGATTTGCCGGTCTCCCTTGCCGATGATTTGTCCTTCGCCACCCGCTTGATCGAAGCCCTTGAAGCCAAACTCGACAAGAGCCATCCCGGACACGAACGGGCGTGCCAACTCTTGGACGACCAATCATGGCGCTTTCAGCCTCCCGGCAATATCGACCCCGCTACGCTCAGCGACGACGACGTTTATTTTTAGATCGCGGTCCTGTCCAACGTCGCCGCCGCGCGGCCGGACTACCGTTCATGAATTTTCCAATCGCAGGAGTGACAAGCGCTCTTGCGCTGTTTATCCTGCATAATTTGTTCCGTAATATTAACGCGGATACAGCGAGTAATTTGTACGTAGAACGCGGCCTGTTTCTGTTCTATACCAACAATGTTTGAGACAAAAAGTATTGAGGTATTTATGATTATCAAAGTCGCCGAAGGCGTTAGTATCAATCTAAGAGAGTTTCTCACCGATTTAGCGAGGCGTGATGAGCAAGTCGTTAGAGACACTCTTCTTCGAACCTCGCAAATGAACCCCTCTTTCGCGCAGATCGTTCACGCAACCTCCGATGCGCTGAAAGCCCCTGTGCCGTGCGCTCCGGCACGACTCCAAATCGGGGATCATGACCCGTTGCGCGGCGTCTATCTTGGCGGATGGGAAGCGGCACCGGGCCATGTGGTATATGCCTATGCGGACGAGGACTTTTTGCGCGACGGCAAAGGCAAGCCGCTTGTCCTGACTTTCAATGAAGCGGTGAAAGAGCTGGCGAAGCGCAACGAGGGTCGTAGCTATGGCGACGGCACCGAAAGTGCGCTGCGACAGGCGATCGAGAGTGGAGCCTATCGCGACGGCGACCGCGTGTTGCCGCCGAAAGAATTGCTGCATGGGTGCGACGCGCGCGGCAACGTGACACGCGAAACGGAGAACATCTTTGCGCTGTTGAAGGCCGGAAAGCTGCCGAAGATCGCTGCGGCAGTCGAGAGCCGCAAAGGCGACGAGTGTTGGGCCGTCTCCGGTTCCGAGCATTCTGGCAAGGCGTCACACGTGTATTACGTCAGACTTACCGTCGGAGCCAGCGTCTGGGGCCTTAAGGACGGCCCTAGGTCCGCCGTCGTGCCCGTGCGGCTGTACCGCAACCCGTCGTTGAGCGCAGCGCCTGCCCCCGGCGGTTAGTCATTCAATCATTTAATTATTTGGGAGAAGAACGAGAATTCGTTGTTTGAATAGATGGAAGCACAGAACGTACGACATATCGAGCTTGCTATTGAGACCTTGAAACTTGTCGCGGCAAACGACTCCGGCGCGTCCGTCGAGATCATTGCGAGACTAGCAGCCGCAGGATTCCAGCCGCCCGCCTCGATTGCTTCGGCGGCGCAATCGCTACGCGGCATTACCGTCGGCGACTGCGACCCGGCGCGCGGCGTCTATCTTGGCGAATGGCAGGCGGCACCGGGCCATGTGGTGCAGGCGTACGCGGACGACGACTTTTTGCGCGACGACACGGGCGAGCAGCTTGTTCTGACTTTCAATGAAGCTGTGACGGAACTCGCCAAGCGCAATGATGGTCGCGCCTATGGCGACGGGACCGAGCGTTCGCTTCGTCAGGCGATCAAGAGCGGCGTCTATCGGGACGGCGACCGCGTGTTGCCGCCGAAGGAGTTGCTCCATGGCCGCGACGCCAGAGGCAACACCGTGTGCCCTGTCCAGAATGTGTTCGAGCTTATGAAAGCCGGCAAGCTGCCGAAGATCGCGGCGGCTGTTGAGACTGGCCGAGGTGACGAGCGCTGGGCCGTCTCCGGTTCCGAGCCTTCTGTCTATACATCAAGCGTGTATCACGTCAGCCTTACCGACGGAGACTACGGCTGGAACACTAAGGGCTACCTTAGGTCCGCCGTCGTGCCCGTGCGGCTGTACCGCAACCCGGCGTCGAGCGCAGCGCCTGCCCCCGGCGGTTAGTCATTCAATCATTTAATTATTTGAGGTGATACCTCGTCGCTTGAAATTACGCGCTATCTGGCGGCACGGCAGGCGGAGCCGCCCACCCGTTACCCACTCTCCCCCCCCCCCCAGCGCCTGACGCGAAAACTTACAGGCGGCCGGAAAAATGGCCGTAGCGACGATCCTGTTTCAGGTGGAACTATCCCGGCTCGCATGCTCGCACCGGGTGGTGTATTGGCGTCTCGAACGTCCCTCACGCCGAGCCTCCCGCCTCCATCAGGTGCGACATGCACATAGCCGATTTACTCAACTCCCCGTTGGAATTCCTGTCTTTGGCCGTGTTTATGGCATTTGCTTTATTCGTCGCGTGGAGCGCATTTTTTGCATTGTTCTTTGGGTTGAAAACGAAATACTCGATGCACGTTAAATACAGCTACTTTGGTGGAATCTTTTTAATTGCCTTGGTCTTCATAGGAGCGCTGGAGGTTGCTCGCAACTCCGCGCCGGCAGGGCTTATGCCCCAGTTCGATTACATTCACGGCAAGGCTGTTAGCCTCATTGTCGGCGGATGCTTGATGTTCATTTTGTTCGCGCTTTTTAGGCTCCAAAAAAAGACAGGCAGAATCAAGGCGTTGCGCGAGCAGCGCGGCGACGAAGACGCCTGACGCCCTAACGCCAATCGGTTTGGTCCCTGTGGCCTTTGCCGTGATTGCAGTCGGCGCACAGCACTTGCAGGTTGCTTTTCGTGAACGCGAGTTCGGGATAGAATCTTCGCGGCTTAATGTGATCCACGTTGACCATGGCACCGTTCGTCGCCGGTCGACCACACGCGCGACAGCGGCCGCCGTCACGCCGAAGCACGTCGTAACGAACGCTCTTCCACGCCTTCGAGCTTAAGAACGCCTTCGACCAAATCCAGCGCAATTGCCTTGCGGACAGCCGCCGTGCGCCAAACCGCACCAGCTCCCGCGCCACGTCCGGAAATTCTCTTCTGATATTTCTTTTCCGCCGATTCATTCTTCCGCGCTACCGGGAGAGCGGGGAGCCTTCGGGTGTTCCGGCAATACCCACGTCGAGCAATATGGCCCATACCGCACCGGCAACCCTGACCAAGCGGTCAGGTCGCCGCCGTCATCAAATTCCATGGCCATATCCAATAGCTTCGCCGCCTCGCTCGCTTCCAAAACTCTCGCTATTCGCTTCCCTTGGCGCGGCCATGTCGGGTTGCCATCGGTGAATTCCGCAATCACCATATCGAAATCAAGACCGTTCTCGCGCTCAATACAGACAACGGCCCGTTTTGCTGGGGACTTTCCCAACAGACGCAACAATTCTTCTACTGACGAAACCTCACCTAGCATTCTGTCCGCCCCCTTTCCCCGATTGAACCGCGTGCCGTTCTGAATGAGCCCGACCTCTTAAGCCTGCTCGCAATGCCCTTTGTTCGACGCGCCGCAGGCCGTCGAAATCTTGGGACGCCCTTCGTCCCGACACTTTCCCCCTGCCACGGAAAGCGGCGCGCTCAAGGGCCAAGCGCAGCGCGCGCCCTTGAACGCATAGCCGCGCCCCGTGGCACCTCATGCCGCCGCCTTTCCCTTCGTGAAACGCTTGACCCATCCCAAAAACGCGCCGTGCGGATTTGCGGCGGGAGTCTTGCCCTTGCTCCATTCGCGATAGCGCACGAGCAGCGCTTGCCGGTCCCAACCCGGCGCGATCGTCCGCAGCTGATCGAGCACGGCGTCGGACGGTTCATAGGCGGGACCAGGCGCGGCCGTCGCCGCCGCTTTGAACGTCTTCGCGCGCTTCGCCTTGCCTTGCAGCACTTCGTCGCGTTCGTCCCGCGCAGCCGTCTTCGACAGCGTGAATTTGATTTTGGTGAAGGATTTGCCCTCGCGCACGCCTTCATACGCAACGAAGAACCCGGCCTCTTCGGCGCGTTCGTTGATTTCGTTCACGGCAGGAAGAACGACGTTGCGCTTAAAATCTTTCCAGTCAGGGTAAGACCCCTCCGGCACTTTGAGCCAGGACCGGAACTCATCCAGCGAGATCGTGAAGCTGTTTTCACGACGGTTCACATAGGCTTCAAGAATTTCATACAGCGTCACCGCGTACTTGCTGCGCAAGGCCAACACGACGTGACAGCGCAGACGCGCGAAGGCGCGCGGCGCAAGGATTTGCTGCGATAGACCCTTGCCGAACTGGTAGTAGATTTTCCCCGTATCGCGATAGCGCTTGCTCAACAACGCTTCGCTCACGAGCGCGCTGATACCCTGATATTCATCGTCTTCCCATTCGACCGTCGTTTTGACGAGACGCCGCACGCTGTCCCATAGCGCTGCGGCTTCCGTCTCCTCTTCAGACTTGCCGACCTTGACTTTTCCCCGCGTGCCGAGATCAGTGCGACCGAATCTGCGAAAGAGCCGCAACAGTTCCGACACTGAAATCTCATGATAGGGCTTGTCGGAACCGAGATCGTCCCAGGCGTTGTGCAGCAACAGCAGCCAGAGCTTGCGATCGAGCGCCGTGAATGGTCCTTCAACGCGAACCATCACGATCGGCAGAGGCACGGGGACACTTGCCGGATGCGTCGTCGACGGCTTCCAGATATCTCCTGTCGGCTTCGGCCCGTTCGTGAGATTCGAGCGGCAGTTGCGCGGGCGAATTCGTTCATACAGTCAAGGCTGGCCGAATTTTGCGGGGGAGTAAAGACAAATCATGCCTCCCCTTTTCGGGGGACAGGCCTCGCTGGATTCCTCCCCCGCAGGCTAAATCGCTCCCCCGGACGGCTGGATTCCTCCCCGTAAACCCCTGTGCATAGTTGGCTGATTTCCTCCCCGCACCGCTGATTTCCTCCCCCGGACGGCTGGATTCCTCCCCCGCACCGCTGATTTCCTCCCCCGCAAGGCTCGCAACATATTGTTTGGCTTGAGCTATTCGGCCCTGAACAGAAGAACAGATAGAACAGTAGAACAATGCCGGGCCGTGGATAGACTCCGACGCACTCACCAAGTCGCTAAGAGAGCATACGCGGAGCGCCTACGGCGCAACTTTACCCCCTGAAGGGGGGAGGGGATGATTTGCTCATCCCCTCCCCTACGGGCGCGACGGAGCGCGCCCTCCCCCACCTCTGGCAAAGCTAACCGGACGCGCCCGCGCAGCGGGCGCGAACTTTTTTTATTTTTTGCTCGGCGATGAAAGAATGCGGCAGCCGAGAGATTGCGCTTAAGCGACCGGCGTTCGGGATGCCTCTTCGACAGTGACCGCTCATACGACAGCGATCGCGCTGCCAGACCAATTGAGGGCCACACGGAAAATATGCCGGGGGCGGCCGGCCGAAAAACAAGCCATTGCCTAGAATCTCCAACGGAACCTATAATGTAAGAAATGCAGAAAGGGCACATGTCCACATGTTCACAATCGCCATCATCGGCCAGAAAGGCGGGACCGGAAAAACCTCTGTCACGGTTGGGTTGGCCGTGACCGCAGCCGACGAAGGTTTGACCGCGTTGATCCTCGACACGGACCCTCAGGCCAACGCGATGAAGTGGAAGGACCGGCGCGAGAACGAGGACCCCATGGTCCTTTCGATCCAAGCAAGCCGGCTGCGCCAGAGCCTCGATTCCGCGCGCGCTAACGGCGTCGATGTTGTCATCATCGACACGCCGGGCAAGGCCGAAGTCGACGGCGATCGAGGCCGCGAAACTCGCGGACGTGGTTTTGATTCCGAGCAGGCCGAACATGTTCGACATGGAAACCCTGGAGTCCGTGCGCACGCTGATCCGCGCGGCCGACGACCCGCCTGCTTTCGTTGTCTACAACTGCGTTCACCCGCAGGGCCACACCCTCATCGAACAGCTCAAACAGATCACTTTCGAAACTTACGATTTGCAACCCTGCCCCGTGCATCTCACGCAACGCGCGATCCATCCCGAAGCTCAAGCCCTAGGCCGAGCGCCGCAGGAACTCAGCCCGCTTAACCACGCCGTCGAGGAGCTATCAAACCTCTTGAAATTTGTGAGGGCACATGTGAACATGCCCACACAGTGGAGGGAAAATGTCAAGCAACAGAAATCGCGCCATTCTTGAAGCCGTCAGCAAAGCGGCTCACCGACCTGCGGTAGCGGCCAAGACTGCCACGGTCGCGGAGCGCGAGCCGGCGCGCGCCGCCGACAAAGAAGGCCCGGATTATTATGTTGCGCCGAGCCGCGAAGGAAAGCTCCACATGTCCGCGTGGCTCGACCCGGCTTTCAAGGGCAGCTTGCGCGCGATCCAGCAGAAGGCCCCGGAGAAGAGCTTTCAGGACCTCTATGTCGAAGCGCTCAACGACCTTTTCGAGAAATACAAAGTTCCCGTCGTGCATGTCGAACCGCCGTCGCGTTCACGGCGCGGCTCCCGCTAGCCATTCACGTAATAGGGATTGTCGCGCATGCGGGCGCGAAGCTCGTTGATCCTGAAATAAGGCGGCGTGTAGATCGGGAGCACGTTCGAGACGCTATCGAGCGTCAGGAGCGCCGCATTCTCTCGCAGGCCCATCAAACGTGTCGGCGGAATAAGCCGCGATTGCACCTGATTGAAGGCCGTCGATTTGCCGAAAGATTTTGACCAGTTCGACGACGAGGAATTGTTGCTTCCGGAACCGCCGCCAGACGATTCATTTTCGTTAAAGGTCACGGTCTCGGTTCGCCGCGTCGTGTCGCCGGCGCGACGCGATAGCCAGTCGGCCGTCGTGAGATCGTTCGGCGCGTAGTTCACGACAGCGCCGCACATGCCGATGTAGGTCTCCCACATGTCGGGATAGAGCTTTTTGAGCTGGTTGAAGTCCTGAAGCACCGGCATCAGCTGTATGCCGTAGGAACGGACCAAGGCCCATACGGTCGACACAATTTCGAGGTGGCCGAGCGCGAAGAACTCATCGAGCATGAACAGCGTTTTCGGCTCGCCAGGGCGTCGCGCCCGCATCACGCT
Organism: uncultured Alphaproteobacteria bacterium; assembly: GCA_963804105.1. Taxonomy (GTDB): domain Bacteria; phylum Pseudomonadota; class Alphaproteobacteria; order Caulobacterales; family Caulobacteraceae; genus BOG-938. The sequence goes on along the minus strand of CAWDPL010000021.1, from coordinate 11,759 downwards.
CAGCAGCGCCGAAGTCAGCACCAGCCGCAGCCACTTCGAATGGCGATGGAGATATTCAGGCGGCAGCATCAAATAGACCGTCACCGGCCGCGAGCGTAGCGCCCGGAAATCAAAGCCGTCGCGGCACAGATCGTAATAGATCGGAGTGTCGTCAAAAGGCTCAGTCTAAATCCGCGCGGTCGACGCTATCGACTGAATCTCGCGGTTCCAGTCCGTGAATTGCGCCGCCTTGTTCCGCAGGCCGATCAGAGAGGAACGCATCATTTGCACGGCGAGGGCTGGAATACCTGACCCTTTGAAGTTATTGCCCGCGTGGCGCTCTTCGCTCGCCATGCACAGGAGTTCGCGCACGCGCGCCAAGGTCGGATAAATCTGCAAATGCCGTGCTTCGAGCACCGTATACATGACGAGCGCGGCCACGAGAGCGCGCGCCGACTGCGGCCAATGCGGTTCGCGCGTCTCGCCGGTCGTGATCAGCGCTTCGGCGATCAGCGACACGTCGGCGTTGAAATGCGGCGAGGCCGGATCGAGCCGCGCCAGCGGATTGAAGCCGCAGCTGCGCAAATCCTCATAGCCCGGCAGATCGGTATGAACGCCGAACGGGTTGATGATGACGACCGGCCCGAGGGTTCGGCGAAAAGGCGCGGTGACGGCCGCCAACTCGCCTTTCGGGTCGACGACGACGATCGACGAGCCCGACATCGAGAGCAGGTTGACCATCAGGATTCCGGTCCCCTTGCCCTTCCCGTTCGGCCCCACGACCAGAATGTGCTGGTCGCCGCCGTAGCGAATTTTTTCGGTTATCCCGCGCTCGGGATCGAGCAAGCGTCCGAGTGCGATTGCATCCGGAGCCGGCGAGCCAATGATGGGCTCGCGCCGTCGCGGGGGACCAACATCGCGCCCGCCGTGAGAGAGCATCAACGCATTCATTGCGGTCCTATTCTTCGAAGAAGGGATGCGCGGAGCGGCCACCACGTAGCCCCCGCGCCGCATCGCGGGGCGTGCCAAGTGTTGCGCTCCCGTAAGGCCCAGGCTCCACGAAATCGCTGTAGGGGTTGCCTGCGCCTGCGGCGGCTTGCCGCTTCTTTTTGTCCTCTTCGCGCCCGCCCCAGATCAACAGTGGAACGAGCGTGCTGAAGAAAAGCGCGGGGTAAGTCCCTTCCACATGCGGCGCGATCAGCACCGCGATCCAGATCGGAATGCAGGCCAAAGTCCCGCCGACGAACCATGCCGTATTGAATGGCATGTCGGGGTCGATAGGGCCTGCAAACAACGCGTTCCGTCCTCCGGCAAACACGATTTGCAGGTCGGAGAACGCCTTCGCCCACAAGCCGCCGAGGACGAGAAACAGAGGTCCCGTCAATGGGAAGCGGGAAGGGTCGACGAGATAGAGAGCCGGCAGGGCCAATAGGACCAGCGCCCAGTGAAACCAGGGGAAATTCGGCAGGCACCCCGCCATGACGCGATCAGATACTTCTCCGAAGGCATCGCCTAAGAGTACCAAGAGCCCGAGAGCGCGGCGCTCTTCGAAATTTTCAAGCGTCATGGTGCCGAGCACAGGATCGAATCCGTCGAATTCAAGCGCTTCGTCCTCTTCGGGCTGGGGTTGTCCCCATCCGCGTGACGACCAGCCTTGGTCGATCGGAATGCGCGGCGAGTCGAACGGGATCGAACCGGGCCGTGGCGGCGCAGGCGGCCGGGGCCGGGGCGGTGTGAATCCGCCCGCGCCTATGCCCGGCGGAGAAGGCACGTCGTCGTCGTCATCCTCGACGTAATCGCCCCCATCCTCGTATTCAGCGTCTTCGTTGTATTCCTGTTCGTCGTAGACTTCGTCATCTGGAGCCGGCAGGGCCGGCCGCGTAAGCAATTCCACCTCGCGCAACGGATCGTCACTTTGCCCCCGATAAGGACCGGGCAAGGCGTCAAAATCATCGGGGTCCCCGTAATAATTGTAGTCGAAATCGTCGGGAAGATTCCCGTGCGGCGGCGCGCCGCCGCCCGCTGCGGGCTGGGGTGCGTTCACGTCGATTGCAGGGTTGAGGTTGTCCCAGCTCAGGCCGGGTTGATCGATGATCAAAAGCCCGCGATGCAGGATTTGCCCGGTCACGGGATCGTGAAGATACCCCGGCAGGACGCTCGAACTCGATCGGCTTCGTCCCCGCCTGCCCCGGATACCCCGAAACATAGACCGGCTTCGACAGAGGCGGCGCGTTCGTCAGCAGATCGAGGCCGAAGCCCTGTTTGCGCGGCGGCGGCGGGGGAGCCGACGCGCGCGGCGTTTGCACGGGCGCAGGGCGCGTTTCTGCGGCGCGTGTCGGGACAAGGCCGTTGTCAGGTCGCGGCGCAGGAGGGCGAGCGGCCCCCGTCGACAGAACCGGCAGCGGGTAGGTTTGGACCGGCACTGGCAGCTTGGGTGCGGCAGTTATCCCCGCAGGCGGAGCGGCCGGCTTTTTCCTCGACCTTTTCGGCGCGGCGGTTTTCGCGGGCGCTTTGGCAGCGGCTTTGCGGGGCGCTTGTGCCTTCGCGGGAGCGTTCTCGGAGTTTGCCGCTTGAGCGGCCGGCGGCTTGCGCTTGCGCTTCGGCTTTTCCGTCCCCATCTCCAAGCCGGCGATTTCGGCAAGGAGCCGTTGGATATCCTTCTTAGCCATCGCCAACCCCCGCCTTCGAAGTGAGGTCACATGTTTACATGTGCATTTCACCGCATGACCACATGTGCAAATGATCCATCCGGGCCGGGGTTGAGTCAACTAGGCGTGGCAATAATTTTTTAACCCCAAGCGCCGCGAAGCAGATTCAGAACAGGCGCTTAGAAAATGTGCGGCTCATGGCGCACCCCCTTCCCCGGCGACGGCTCGGCGGGATCGCCGATCCAACGCCATTGAGGCGCGAGGCTCGCGCGCCGTCAGATTCGCCAGCTTGCCCGACCCCATGCGCCGAAGCCGTTGCTTTTCGTGACGGCGCGCGGTCCCGGCCGTTTCGTTTCCCCCGTTGCCCCTGCCCTGCCCTTCGCGTGACGCCCGGAGGGCCTCGAATTGATGCGGTTTTTTACGGCCGGCGCGTCGCCTATGCGTCAACGGCCTTCCACCAAGAACGCGAAGAAAACGCCTGCCGCCAAATAGTGGCGGCGACGGCATTTTCTTTCGTTCTCGGTTCCTGAGAAGGCCGTGGACGCGCGCCGCTGCCGTCCGTGTCCGAACCGCATCGAGGCCCCATTCCGGGGCGTCATCAAGCGAAAGGACACGACATGAGCAAACAGTCGAAACAACCCACGCACCGCGCCTATGCGGTCACGAAGAACGGCGACAAATCATTCTGGCGCGAGATCGGCGCAGTTTGGGCGCATCCCGACGGCGACGGCTTCAGCCTGAAGCTCGACTATCTGCCGCTCAACGGCGCTGACATTGTGATCCGCAAGCCCAAGGCCGACGCCGGGGAAGGGGGTGCGCCATGAGCGCCCCCGCCCGCAAGGCGCTGTTCGCCCTTGGCCAACTCCTCGCGACGCCCGGCGTTATGGAGGCCACGACCGGCGATCAACGCTTAGAGTGTCTCAAGCGCCATGTTCGCGGCGACTTCGGCACCATCTGTCGCGACGACGCCGCGTTGAACCGCGACGCCATCAAGAACGGCGACCGCATCCTGTCGGCCTATCCGATCGATCCGGCCAAGCCCGCCAAGGGCTACGGCGAGAATTGCTTCTGGATCATCACCGAAGCCGATCGGAGCGTAACGACGTTCCTGTTGCCCTCCGAATACTGACCTACGCCCCGCCGGGTTCGCCCGGCGGGGTTTTTCTCATCACGAAAGGAAATTCCCATGTCGCAATCGTTCATCACCCCCGGACACGTCCGGGCCTATCAAGCCGTCACGACCAGCCTTTACGGCGAAACCGTACTGGCGAGTTGCTACGTCAACGGCGAGCCTGGCGTCGCTATCGTGCTGATGGAGCATGTCGGCGAGAACAAGGTTGGCGTTCTGCCGCTCTTCGTCGCCATCACGCCCGGCATGGAAATCGACTGGACGCCGTTCGAGGAAATGATGGGCGGCGAATCCGGCGGCGGACCGCAGCGCGAGTTCCGCAAGGCAGCCGCAGAGGTCAAGCCGTCCCCCAAGGTCGTCTGACACCGCGAGAGGCTGGCAGGAACGCCCTGCCAGCCTTTTTTGCGACATGGCAACATGCGCACATGTGAACATGTAACCTTTACATGACGCGTTGAAATTTCGTTCAGTTCCCACAGCAGCGGGACGCGTCGTCGAGAGCTTCGGGGCAGAGCGTAGGTGCAGTGTGCGCCCGGTCGCGGCTTCTTGGCGTCAAGGCGCTTCCACCCATAACGAAAGAAACCGCCTGCCGCCAAACAGTGGCGGCAACGGCATTTTCTTTCGTTCCGGGTCCCTGCGAAGCGCCGTTGACGCCGCCGCGCCCCGTCGCCCCCAGCACCTACGATGCTCTCCGGCATCGCATTTCAACACCAACCAAGATGGGGTCACATGGGACTCGATATGTATGCTTTCACGAAACCCGGAAAGCCGGGCGGGCACTTCCACTACTGGCGCAAGCACTACGCCTTGCACGATTGGATGGGGGCGCTTTACCGCCGCCGGGGCGGCACCGATCCGGATTTCAATCTCGTTTCGGTCGCGCTTGGCAGCGTCGACCTCGACGAGCTTGAAATCACCGTCCGCGCAGGGCGGTTGCCAAGAACTGCCGGTCACCGGATCGCGGCGATCGACGACGACTTGCGCTTCATCGCCAAGGCCCGCGCCTATCTCGCGAAGGGCAGGGAGGTTATTTATTACGGCTCGTTTTGAGCGCGCGCCTCTGCCGGTCAAAGGCCGGTAGAGGCTTGCGCTTCCCCTCTTGCACGGTCGTTACACATGTGTTCATGTGCACATGTGGCATACGCCTGTATGCGACTCGTCACGCGGCACATACCCGTATGCGCAGGAGGCCCTTAAACCCGTCCCGGTAGCACTTCCTTAACCATAAATTCATGGGCTCTTAGAAACTGGGGGATACAGTGCTTTTGGGTAGTTTTGGCGCTTGGCAAGCCAGCGGATGAAATCCGCGCGCCCGATTTGGCGCACGAATTTCATCCTGTCTTGCAAGGGGGCGTTGCCCCCGTTGACCCCCTAGGACGCGCAGGAGCGCGTCCGTTCAGCTGAAGCTACCTACCTACCCGCCGGGGGCCGAAACGCCTCTGGACGGTCAAAAAACCGAGGCTAGCGTCGATGGAAAAGGAGCGCCCACCCAAAAGCCGCCGTGGCACCGAGAACCGGAAGAAAACGATTCCGGTCACGAGCCGCTACGACGAGCAGGAATTCGCGGAGCTGAACGACGCCGCCGGCAGGGCAGGGCTGACCCGCGCCAGCTATCAGCGCGTGCAGAGCCTTGCGGTTCCCAAGACCCGCAGCGTCCGCCGCGCCCCGGTCGAACGCCGGGCGCTCGCCATGATCCTTGGGCAGCTCGGCAAGATCGGCAGCAACATGAACCAGATCGCCCACGCGGCCCATCTCGGCTACGAGGACCGTCGCGAGGTTGTGTCGACCGTCGCCGAAATGCGCGCGCTGTTGCCGGTCATTTTTGAAGCCCTTGGACGGCGCGGCCCATGATCATCAAAGGCGACCCCGCCGGAAATGTCGGCTTTTGGTCGAAACACCTTTTGCGCACGGATACGAACGACAGCGTAAAGGTGATGGAGATCAAGGGGCGGCTGAGCGCGGACGTGCCGAAGGCTCTCAGGGAAATGGAGCTTATCGCTGCGCAGAGCCGCAGCGAAGGCAATTTCATGTATCAGGCCAACATCAATCCGCAGGAATGGGAGCACCTGACCCAGGACCAGTGGCGCGAGGCCGTCGACATCCTCGAAAAGAACCTTGGGCTTGAGGGCCATCAGCGCATTGTCGTCGAGCACGAAAAGGAAGGCCGCACACACCGGCATGTGATTTGGAACCGCGTCGACGTGGAGAGCTTGCTTGTCGCCGACATGGGCGGGAACTACCGGATTCACACCAAGACATCCCGTGAGCTTGAGGACCGCTTCGACCTCACGCCGACCCCGACGCCGACGGCGGCCCAGGCCCCCGCGCCGGAATTGTGGGAGATACGCGCGGGCGAGCGCAGCGGCATCGATCCGAAGGCCATGAAGGACGAGCTGACCGAGGTATGGCGCAGCACCGAAACCGGCCGGGCTTTCGCGGCCGAGATCGAGCGGCGCGGCTATATCCTCGCCAAAGGCGACCGCCGGGATTTTTGCGTCATCGACCGCGCTGGCGACGCGCACAGCCTCGCCCGCCGCCTCGACGGGGTGAAGGCCAAGGACGTTCGCGAGCGCATGGCCGATGTTGACCGCGACAGCTTGCCGAGCGTCGTCGAGGCCCGCTCGATGCAGCGCGCCAACCACACCCCGGCGCTTGGCGAGGCTGCGGCGCAAATCCGCCTGGCATGGAACACGACCCGGAGCGCGGACGACTTCGCGCAAACGCTCGACGGGAACGGCTGGACGCTCGCCCGCGTCGACGCCCAGGAGGCCGAAATGAGCCAGAGGATTGCGGCCTTCGCGAAGCAGGTCGGCCGCTATGCTCCGCGCTACGCCGAGGGCGAGATCGTCGCCGTCAACGAGTTCGGCAATGTCGTGAAGCTCAACGAGCGCACGACCGGGCAGCCCACGGCCGAAGTCGCAAAGCGGCTAGGGGCGCTCGACCAAAAGGCGTTGCTCAACCTGACCGACGCCCGCGACGCGATCAAGGAGGCCTCGCGCAACGCGTTCATCGAAAAGAAGCAGGCCGAGCGTTCGGCGACACCAACCGAGAAGCGCATCATCGAGCTGCGTGTCGAGAGTCCAACCAATGGCGCGTTTGTTGCTGCCCTTCACCGCGAGGGCCTCACAATCGCGATTGCGGACAAGGCCGGAATCCTCTCGCTCGACAGCGAACGTCAGGAGGCGGCGCGCGAAGAACGCTCTTGGCGCGGACCGAAGACGCTCAACGAGAACGAGCTTGTGGCGATCGACCGGGCGGGCGGCGTGCATCGGCTCAACCCGAAGAAGGTCGATTGCGTGGACCTTTTCGCCGCCCTCAACCAGGGCACGGGAACGGTCCCGACGCTTTCATCCGCTCGCGCAGCTCTTGCCGAAGCCAGGCGCGCCCCGGAACTTGGCGAGGCTGCGGCGCAAGTCCGCCTGGCATGGAACACGACCCGCAGCGCAGACACTTTCAAGGCCACCCTTGAAGCAGAGGGGTGGAAAATGGCGCGCGTCGACGCCCAGGAGGCAGAGACGAGCCAGCGGGTCGCCGCCTTCGCGAAGCAGGTCGGGCGTTACGCCCCGCGCTATGCCGAGGGCGAGTTCGTCGCTGTCAACGGTTCCGGCAATGTCGTGAGGCTCGACGAGCGCACGACCGGGCAGAGCACGGCCGAAATCACGAAGCGGCTGGGGGCGCTCGACAAGGCGGCACTGTCGAACCTGACCGACACCCGCGACGCGGCCAAGGAGGCCTCGCGCAACGCGTTCATCGAAAAGAAGCAGGCCGAACGTTCGGCGACGCCGATCGAGAAACGCATCAACGAGCTTCGCGGGCAGAGCCGGACCAATGGGGCCTTTGCCGCCGCCCTTTATCGCGACGGGCTGACAATCGCGATTGTCGACGTGAAGGGAATCCTCGACCTGCGCATCGAGCGGAAGTCCGCCGAGTATGATGACCGCCCTTGGCGCGGCCCGAAGACGCTCACCGAGAATGAGCTTGTCGCGATCGACCGCAGCGGCGGCGTGCACCAACTCAATCCGAAAAAGGTCGATTGCGTGGACCTCTACGCGGCCTTGAACGAGGGCGCGCGCACGGTCCCGACCCTTTCATCCGCCCGCACCTTCATTGCCGAAGATCGCGCAGCCGAGCAGGCGGCAAATGGGCGGCATATCGGCGAAAAGCTGGCGCGCAAGCATGAGAAAGAAGCTGAAGATCACAAGGCGTGGCTGAAGCGGCGGAAGCAGGCGCTCAAATGGGCCGACAAAAAGGGCAAGCGCCCGCTCGGCATCAAAACGCCGCTTAGGGCGGCGAAAACCCCGCTCAGAATGGCGAAGGGCGTCGGCGGCGTCGGGATGACTGTTATCGATTTTGTCGGCGGACTTTTGGGCGGCGAAGTCAAACCGACCCGGCAGCAGCGCGAGGCCGACGAAATCGCTCAGCAGCGCACAGCGCTTGAGGCCGTCGAAAATATCCGCGAGAGCATCGAGCGCGGCGAGGGGTTGAAGCCGGAAGACATTCAGAACCTCACCGACCAGCACCTTGAGAATATCCGCTTGCGCGGCGACGACTACATCCGCGACCTGGCCGAACGCGCCGGCCGTAGCCGCGAACGCTATCTCGATTGGGGGAGGGAGCGGGAACGATAACGGCTTACCGCCGACCTCGCGGCGGGACGCCAGAAACGATCATCGGGGAACGCCGCCAACGCGGCCCGTCGCTGTCGAAAACCTTTCGCCACCAGGCGCGCCTTGCCACGGCGCGCATCGGCGACTTCGAGCGGCCGCTTTATTCCTTCGTCGCTTCGGTCGCGCGCACCGCCATTCGGGACGCGGCCAGCCAGACCACGCGGCGCTTGCCGCCCGCGCCGGAGCCATGGAGCTACGAGGCCGAGGCGGCGGAAATTCGCGGGCGCTACGGCGCGGCGATCGACGCCGTTAAGCGCCTCCCGAAATCCCGCCGCGAGATCGAGGACCTGATCCGAGCCTTGCGTGAGCAGCAGGCGGCCGAGCTTCGCGCCATGCGGGCGCGGCGCAAGGCGGAGCGGGCGAGAGGAAAGGCGAGGAATCCGCGCGACGTGTCATGATGGCAAGCTACATGTGCACATGTCCACCGTGGTGACTGCGACCACTCAGGCCGCTTGTCGCTTGCCGGGAGGAACTTCTTACGATTGGCAAGGCGTGGTCGTATGCCTCGCGTGTGTCGCAGGCCCAGCCGCCGTTTAGTTCGGCTGCCTACGTGTATTCAGACGCGACCGTAGCTCGCCTGAGGCTACACCAGCACCGCTCGCGCGGCTTAGTTCCGGTTCTACGGATTAAAGTCATAAAATATTCAAAGAATATTAACTGTTAATACAGTATAGATTGCGCATACAACTATACGTGGGTGGCCAATGATTAAAAAGATACTTTGTATGTTTGCTATTTGCTTGGCGCTATTGTCCCACGCTGCTGATGCCTCCACAACAAGCGGTTTCGATACTCTGCCGGGCACCAACTATCTGCCATTCGCCATCGGGGGCAACGAAGTGGCACGCCTCACAACAACCGGATTTGGGATCGGGACAATGTTGTCAGCCAATGCACTCGACGTCAACGGCTCATTAGCGGTTGGCACCTATGCGGGAACCGCGTCCGGCCCAAGCAATTCGCTAATCGTCAGTGGCCAAGTGGGGATTGGAGCAACGGTGCCGGTAGCCGGTCTCGATGTGCAGAGATCGGTCACATCGAGTTCTGGCGCGGCCTTTGGCGTACGTGAGCAGCAAGCATTGACTGCATCAGCGAACAATGACGTGTTGACCGGCCTTTATATCAATCCTAGCTTCACAAATGGCGGCTACACGGGGGTTGCCGACAATGGCCTTATTGTCGCTAACGGCAACGTCGGAATAGGAACTGCCTATCCACAAGCTCTACTTGATGTTAACGGAGATATTCGTGCCCAGGTGTATTTCCACAGCTCGGACGCGCGGCTCAAGGAGAACATTAAGACAAGCCAAGGACTCGCTATTGTATCAAAATTACGGGGTGTTACCTTCACCTGGAAGAACAACAAACAAAAAAGCTCAGGCGTGATCGCTCAAGAAGTTGAGAAAGTGCTCCCTAACGCTGTGCGGGCGGATGGCAACAATATGAAAGCCGTCGAGTATGATCAATTGTTCGCGCCGCTCATCGAAGCCGTCAAGGAACTCAAGGTCGACAACGACGATCTGCGTGCCGAATTCGCGGCTTACAAGGCGGCGCATCCCTGAAAACGCTTGGTTAGCCTGCTTTGAGCCAAGAGATTTTTGCCAGAGCATCGGCTGCACGCGGCGATTGTTGTTCAGAGCCGTGCTGTCTGATGATGCGGACGATCTTGCGCGCGAACTGTCTTTCATTTTCCGTGCGTTTGCCGGCGCTCATGACGCCGCGCAGATGATCGAGCGGGACGTAATTGTCGAGCCGTAGGACCGCGATTTCGAGCGCCTTTTCAGGCATCCCGCCAGCTTCGGCCTGTGCAATCGCTTTCTTGAACCAGCCCGCGCGCCCCAACAGCTCGCAGGTCGCGCCGGGGATCGACGGAATGTCCGCCCCCCAAGCCCCGCAACAATTCGAACGCATGGGAAAGCTCCGCGTCGCCCGGCGTCGGATGGTCATTGAGATAACGGCGCAAATCCGCAACGTCGGGATCGGTCAGCGCCGCGCCCGGTGATTTTTCAGAAAGGGGATTCACACGGGAGTCCTGCAGATATAAATTCCCGCCATCCAGACCTCCCGAGCCGTTGCACCTCACTGACCGAGAGGGCGAAGCCATGATCGGTTCCGCCATACATGCGCGTATCCGCGACCTAATCGAGGGCATCCGCGAGCAGGAGCGGTTGCTTCATGAGCGCCTATTCGAGGTTCAGACGCGCGGCGAGTTTCGCGCGGTCATGCACATGCGTGTTAAACTCGAAAAAACGCGCCGCGAGGCGATGCACGAAACCCTTGCCCTCGGATGCGGGGGCAGCGTGCCGGAATGCCTCTTGACCACGAGGGAACCGCCGGACACCCCGAAGCGAAACCTTCGTTACGTCCGTTTGGCGAGATACGGCGAACATGGAGGCAACGGGTTCGCGGTCGCTTCGGCGACGATCGAGCGGCTGCCCTCTGGAGCCTTTCGCTTCGAATGCCTCCTGTATTGTTCTGGAGTATTTCAGGAACCCCGAACTCGGGGCTTCTTTCTTATCCCAGCGCCTCGCACGCCACCCAAGCCGCGCTTCGGCTTATGCTTGCAGACGTTCCCGACCCTTCGCCAAAAGGCTACTCGCGCGAGCAGCTTATCGACATGCGCGCGCAGATCGAGGCGAAGCTAATCGCCGTCGGCGCCATTGATAGGTTGAGCGGTGCTGCGATTATATTAAATCGCGCCCGTGTAAAGACTATGTATTTTTTGAAACAACTATGATTTAATTGCTACTAAATGCGTTTCTATCTTCCCATTTCCTGTGATTAAATCTAAGCATGTCATATCTCTACGTGTGCTTGCCATCGTGTTGCTTGGCGGCATGGTGATCTATGCCAGCGAGGCATCGTCGCCGCGCCAGACGCATGCAGGCATGACCTGTTTCACGGTCGAACTCGACACGGACGCCCAAACGCACTCGAAATCCTGCAACGACCTTTGCAGCGACAAAGGCGCGGTTTGCACGGGCGCGTCAGGCATTTTCAATCCTCCCGCGACCTGTGAAAGCGGGATCGCAGGCCAGTTCTGCCGCTGTTGCGCGGTGACGCCGTGATGCTGCGCGCCGCTTGCCGTATAGCCTTGGCCTTCGTCGGCTCCATAGCAATTCTCGCGAGCGCCAACGCGCAGAATGTCGGTGACGCATGCGCTGTAAACGGAGCCTATGCCGCGCCGAGCAGCGCAGGGCAGATCATCAAATGCGTCGCCAGCGCATGGGCTGCCGTGAACCAGCCTGCTGCCGCCGCCGGATCGACCGGGCAAATCCAGTTCAACAGTTCGGGCGCGCTTGGCGCGAGCAGCAAATTGGTTTGGGACAATTTTTT